>JAWKVR010000021.1:0-60553 GCA_041397945.1 Geminicoccaceae bacterium | reverse complement strand
CGGCGGCGCAGCGGATCGATCGGCGGCAGCAGGTCCGGGGCGGGGCCGGCGAGCGGCAGCGGCAGGTCGCCGAGATCGACCTCGCCTACCGGCTGCAGCCGCGGCAGGAGAAGTGCCGGTGCCGGCGAGAGCTCGAGGAAGACGTCGCGCAGCTCGAGGCAGGCGCGCCTGGACGGCAGCAGGATCAGATGATCGGCGAGAAGCTCGGCCGGCTCGCGCAGCAGCGTCCTCGCGAGGCTCGCGAGGAACGGCCGTTCCGCCGGGATGCTCAGGAGCCTGCCCATGGGCACAACTCTAGCTATGGTTGATGAGCCGCGCCAGCCGGTCCGCCCAGGCGGCGTCGCCGCAAAGCTGCAGGACGCGCGCCTCGCCCTGGCCGATGGCGATCTTGAGCGTGAGGCTGCTCGCCGGGAACCAGCCCGGCCCGGCCCGCTCCGGCCATTCGACGAGCAAGAGCACTTGCCCGAGCGCGTCGTCGAGACCGAGCTCGACCAGCTCGTCGGCGCCGTTCAGCCGGTAGAGGTCGGCATGCAGGATGCCGCCCTGCGGTGCGGTGTAGTGCTGCACCAGCGTGTAGGTCGGGGACGGCACCTCGACGGCGGCGCCCATCAGCTCCTGGATGATCGCCCGGGCGATCTCGCTCTTGCCGGCGCCGAGGTCGCCTTCCAGGAGCAGCGTGTCGCCGGCGCGGAGCACGCCCGCCAGCCGACGCGCGAACACCAGGGTGGCGTCGCGCGTCGCGCAGGCGAGCTCGTGCCGGAGACCCGGCAAAGGTGTCAGTAGCGGTACTGCTCGGCCTTGAACGGGCCCTGCGGCTGCACGCCGATATAGGCCGCCTGGTCGGCCGAGAGCCTGGTGAGCTGCACCCCGAGCTTGTCGAGATGCAGGGCCGCCACCTTCTCGTCGAGGTGCTTGGGCAGCACGTAGACCTTGTTCTCGTAACGGCCGGTGTTGGTCCAGAGCTCGATCTGCGCCAGCACCTGGTTGGTGAAGGAGGCGCTCATGACGAAGCTCGGATGGCCGGTGCCGCAGCCCAGATTGACCAGCCGGCCCTTGGCCAGGAGCAGGATCTGCTTGCCGTCCGGGAACTCGATCTGGTCGACCTGCGGCTTGATCTCGGTCCACTTGAGGTTCTTCAGGTCGGCGACGCGGATCTCGTTGTCGAAATGGCCGATGTTGCAGACGATGGCCCCGTCCTTCATCGCCCGCATGTGGTCGAGGGTGATGATGTCCTTGTTGCCGGTGGCGGTGACGAAGATGTCGGCGCGGGTCGCCGCCTCCTCCATGGTCACCACCTCGTAGCCGTCCATCGCCGCCTGGAGCGCGCAGATCGGGTCGATCTCGGTGACCATCACCCGGGCCCCGGCGTGACGCAGGCTCTCGGCGGAGCCCTTGCCGACATCGCCGTAGCCGGCGACCACGGCGACCTTGCCCGCCATCATCACGTCGGTGGCGCGGCGGATGCCGTCGACCAGGCTCTCGCGGCAGCCGTACTTGTTGTCGAACTTCGACTTGGTGACGCTGTCGTTGACGTTGATGGCCGGCACCTTGAGCGTGCCCTTCCGCGCCATGTCGTAGAGCCGGAGCACGCCGGTCGTCGTCTCCTCCGAGATGCCCTTCACCGCTGCCATCAGGTCCGGATGCTTGTCGTGCATCACCAGGGTGAGGTCGCCGCCGTCATCGAGGATCATGTTCGGGGTCCAGCCGTCCGGCCCCTTGATCGTCTGCTCGATGCACCAGTCGTACTCCTCCTCGGTCTCGCCCTTCCAGGCGAAGACCGGGATGCCGCTGTCGGCGATCGCCGCCGCGGCGTGGTCCTGGGTCGAGAAGATATTGCAGGACGACCAGCGGACCGTGGCCCCCAGATGGACCAGGGTGCGGATCAGCACCGCCGTCTGGATCGTCATGTGCAGGCAACCGACGATCCGCGCACCCTTCAACGGCTGCGAGGCGCCGTACTCGTCGCGCAGCGCCATGAGGCCCGGCATTTCCTTCTCGGCGATCGCGATCTCGCGATGGCCCCAGCCGGCGAGGCCGATATCGGCCACTTTGAAATCGGTGAATTGACTCATCTGTTCAGGTCTTTCCGGTGACTGTCCAAGGCCGGGTCGGGGCCGTAGCGCAGGTAGGCGAGTCTCTGACGGCAAGATGTACCGCACGGACCCGCGACAGGGCCACAGCCGGGCTCAATCGCTTTCGTCGAAGCCGCGCTCCACCAGGCCGACAAGGGCGGCTAGGGCCGCCTCGGCGTCGCGCCCGCGCGCTTCTAGCATCAGTGTCGAGCCGCGACCAGCCGCCAGCATCATCAGTCCGAGGATGGAAGTCGCCGGCACCTGCATCCCGTCCTTCTCGACCAGCACCTCCGCATCGTGCTCCCCGGCGAGGCGCACGAGTTTGGCCGCGGCACGGGCATGCAAGCCGCGCGTGTTGACGATGGTGCAGCTCTGGCGCCGTGCACCCGACACGGCGTCGCTCAACCCGCCGTGGCCTTGCCCGGCGCCAGGAGCCGGCTCGCCACGTTGATGTACTTGCGCCCGGCGTCCTGGGCGGCTTCGACGGCCGACTCGAGATCGCCCTGGTCGCGCACGCCGGCGAGCTTGATGAGCATCGGCAGGTTGACCCCGGCGATCACCTCGACTCCCGGCCGTTCGAGCGTCGAGATGGCGAGGTTGGAGGGCGTGCCGCCGAACATGTCGGTGAGGATGATGACGCCCTTGCCGGTATCCATCGCCTCGACCGCGGCGACGATGTCCTGCCGACGCTGCTCGATGTCGTCGTCGGCGTCGATGCTGATCGCGGCGATCTGCGACTGCGGGCCGACGACATGCTGCATCGCCGCGGCGAACTCCTCCGCCAGTCGGCCATGCGTCACCAGTACCAAGCCGATCATCGCCTTCCGCCGCCCTGTCTCACCTGCCGCCCGAGGCGCTGGTTCCGAATCCGTAGGCGCTGCCGGATTGAGCACCCGGCGTCGCGGCACCCGATGCTGCGGCCGGACCCTCGCCCGGTGCCTTCAGCTCGCGGTGCGAGGTGCTTACCTCGTATCCCGCCCGACGCAAAGTGTCGGCCAGGAGCATGACCACGAAAACCGAGCGGTGCTGGCCGCCGGTGCAGCCGATGGCAATGGTCAGGTAGCTCTTGCCCTCGGCCCGGTAGCGCGGCAGCAGCGGCACCACGAGGGCCTCCAGCCGCTCCATGAACGCGTCGAACCCGGGGTCGGCCCGCACATGTGCCTGGACAGCTGGATTGAGCCCGGTCAAGGGCTTGAGCGCCGCCACATAATGCGGATTCTGAAGAAAACGCACATCGATCACGAGATCGGCCTCGCGCGGCAGGCCGCGACGATAGGCAAAGGAAACGAGGCTCACCGTGAGCCCGGGCGCGTCCCCGGCCTGGGGGAAATACCCGGCGAGCAGACGGTGGAGCTCGGGGAGGCTGAGCTGGGTCGTGTCGATGACCTTGTCGGCTGCCGCCCGCAGCGGTGCCAGGAGCGCTCGCTCAGCGGCGATGCCGTCCTGGACCGGGCGGTCGGCGGCGAGCGGGTGACGGCGGCGGGTTTCCGTGAAACGACGTTGCAGCACCTCGTCGTCGCAATCGCAGAAGAGGAGGGTCACGGCGACGGCCGGATTGGTGCGGGCCAGCCGCTCGACCAGCCGGGCCAGGCGGCGCGGATCGAAGGCGCGGGTGCGGCTGTCGATACCGATGGCCAGGTCGCGCTCGAGCCCCTCGTCGAGCCTGACAAAGCGCTCGATCAGGGGAATCGGCAGGTTGTCGATCGCTTCGAAGCCCTGGTCCTCGAGCCTCTTCAAGGCGCTCGTGCGACCAGCCCCGGCCATGCCGGTGACGATCACCAGCCGCCGGCTCTGCCTGCCGCCGGTCACGGCGTTCAAGCCACCCGCTCCCCGGCGAGCAACACTGCGAGTCGGGCGGTGGCCGAGGCGGTGAACGGATCGAGGTGATAGAGTGGCAGGCGCTGGCCGCAATAGAGGGCGGTCGCCGGCTCCGGCAACCGCTCCAGGGCGAGGGATGCGCCGGCGACGAGGTCGAGGCAAAGATCGAGCTCTGTCTCGGCGAGCGCCGGTTGACGAAAGATTCCCTGGCCGCGCAGCTCGATGAGCCCGTGCTCGCCCGGTGGGCGCGCGACCAGCCGGCCATCGGCCCGGCGCCCGATCCGGACCAGATCGTCGGCGACCAGACTGGCGCCGCGCTCGATGAGGCGGAGCGCAAAGTCGCTCTTGCCCGCCCCCGACGGGCCGCGAAGCAGGATGCCTTGCCCGTGCCAGCGAACGACCGTGGCGTGGACGATCAGATCCCCGCTCCTGTCGCCGATGACGGCCATGTCCGGGTCGCTCGCCGGGCGTCGCACATCAGCCAACACGGCGCGGCTCTTGCCCGCGTGGCGGCTCATGTTGCCACCGCAGCAAGCGCACAGCGTAGTCGGGGGTCGGCCACAGGCATATGGCATCCATCGATATTCCCGCCACCGCTCATGCGGCCTGTGGCCGCTGCCGCCCGGTCAGGAGCTCGAAGGCGCGCCCCGGCTCCTCGACCTCGCGCAGCGCCCGGCACAGCGCCTCGTCACGGAACACCCGGGCGACCCGGGCGAGGGCCTTGAGATGATCGGCTGCGGCACCGGTCGGGGCCAGCAGAAGAAACAGCAGGTCGACCGGCTCGTCGTCCAGTGCCTCGAAATCCACCGGATGCTCCAGGCGCGCGAACACGCCGACCAGCCGGTCGAGCCCGTCGAGCTTGGCATGGGGAATGGCGAGGCCGTCACCGATGCCGGTGGTGCCGAGCTTCTCGCGTTCCAGCAAAGCGTCGAGCACCTTGCCCGGGTCCAGGCCCTCGTCGGCCGCCACCCGCTCTGCCAGGAGACGCAACACCTGCCGCTTGCTGCCCGCCTTCAGCCCGAGGACCACCGAGCCGGGCGGGAGCAGGTCGGAGAGCTCGATCATCGCGATGCTTTCAAGGGCTGTTGGGCGCTCGAGACCGGCGTCGGGGATGCGCCTGTCCTGCTGCGACGATTGGCCCGGAGGCCGGCTGCGTGACGACCGATCGGCGACACGCCCCCGGCGCCCGGGGTTCGCCTGCGATCATAGCACGGCCGGCCCATGACCGTCGCCGGGCTTGCTATCGACCGACCGCTGCCGAGCGGGCACGCGCGACCCGGCGAGGCGCTACCCGAAACGGTGGCGAGCGATGTCTCCATGCCGTTCATCGGCCCAAGGCCTTGCTGCGGCGGCGCTGGGTCGAGGAGGCAATGCCCAGCGATTCCCGGTACTTGGCCACGGTGCGCCGGGCGATGGCGATGCCCAGCCCCTCGAGCCGACCGACGATCTGGTCGTCGGAGAGCACCGCGTGGGGGTCCTCGTCCTGGATCAGCCGCCGGATCTGCAGGCGGATGACCTCAGCGCTGTGTTCGGCACCGCCGTCGTTGCTGGCGATGGCGGTCGAGAAAAAGTACTTGAGCGCAAAGGTACCGTGCGGGGTGGCCACGTATTTCTGGCTGGTGGCGCGGCTCACGGTGCTCTCGTGCAGCCCGGTGGCGGCGGCGATGTCGCGCAGGACGAGCGGTCGGAGTGCGCGCGGGCCCTCGTCGAGAAACGCGCGCTGGCGGGCGAAGATGGCCCGGCTCACCTTGAGGATGGTGCGCGAGCGCTGGTCGAGTGCCCGGGCGAGCCAGGTGGCATTCTGGTAGCGCTCGTTGACGAACTCTCGCTGCCGGAGATCGAGACCGGAGCGGGTCAGCTCGGCATGGTAGTCGCCGTGCACGACGAGCCGCGGCAGCGCCTCGGGGTTGAGCTCGATCCGCCAGACGTCGGGGCCGGTGCGAAAGACCACGATGTCGGGCAGGAGGGTCACCTGGGGCTCGCCCGCGAAGGCGTGGCCGGGGCGTGGATCGAGCGCCTTGAGCTCGGCCACCATCTCCTCGAGATCCTCGCGATCGACGCCACAGAGCCGTTGCAACGCCGGCCAGTCGGCCCGGGCCAGCAGCGGCAGGTTGTCCAGCAGCCGGCGCATCGCCGGGTCGAGCCGATCCCGCTCGGCCAGCTGCAAGGCCAGGCACTCGGCGAGGTCGCGGCCGCCGACGCCGGTCGGCTCGCAGCGCTGCAGGAGTGCCCGGGCCTCAGCGACGCGCTCCACCGCCGCATTCGTACGCTCGGCGATCAGCGCGTCCGGTTCGCGGAGATAACCCTCGTCGTCGACCCAGTCGCAAAGGTCGAAGGCCAGTTGCCGCAGCCCCGGGTCTGTCGTCAGCATCCCTATCTGGCGGCGCAACTCCTCGCGCAGCGACGGCAGCTCGCTCAGGCGGGCCTCGAAGGAGCCCTGGCCGGCGGCTTCCGGGTCGCGACGCGGGCCGTGCAGCTGCTGGTCCAGGGCGCGGGGTGGGCGCGGCTGCTCCCAGTCGCCGGCACTGTCGCGCTCCGGGCGGGTCGGCGGCTGCGCAATCGGCGCCGAATTCGGCTTCGGCAAGGCAGCGGTCTCGGCGATCTCGAGGAAGGGGTTCTCCTCGGTCTCGGTGCGGAGCGTGCCGATGAGGTCCTGGTTCGAGAGCTGCAGCAGGCGGATCGCCTGCTGCAGCTGGGGCGTCAGGACCAGACTCTGCGTTTGCCGGAGATCGAGGCGAAGCCCGAGTGCCACGCGGTCAGCTCCGATGGCCGAACGGCCGGCGGGTCGAGAAGCGGCTGGCGGCGGAGGTCGTCAGCATCGCCGGATCAGCTCCAGTCGGAAACGGCTGGGTGGACACTCATCGTTCGAAGCTGTCGCCGAGATAGACACGGCGCACGGCCGGATCTGCGACGATCTCCGCCGGGGCGCCTTCCTTGATGACCACGCCGTCGGCGAGAATGTAGGCACGATCGATGATGTCGAGCGTGTCGCGGACATTGTGGTCGGTGATGAGAACGCCGATGCCCCGATCCTTGAGATGGCCGACGAGCTGGCGGATCTCGGCCACGTTCAAAGGATCGATGCCGGCCAGCGGCTCGTCGAGCAGAATGTAGCGGGGGTCGGAGGCCAGGGCTCGCGCGATCTCGCAGCGCCGCCGCTCACCGCCCGAAAGCGTGCTCGCCGGCGCGTCGCGCAGATGGGTGAGCCCGAACTCGCCGAGCAGCCCTTCGAGCCGGCGTTGCCGCAGCGCCTTGTCGGTCACCGCGACCTCGAGCACGGCCCGGATATTGTCGGCGACGCTGAGGCCGCGAAAGATCGAGGCCTCCTGCGGCAGATAGCCGATGCCGAGCCGTGCCCGGCGGTGCATCGGCAGCGCCGTGACGTCGACGGAGTCGAGCAGGATGCGCCCGCCATCAGCCGCAACGAGGCCGGTCACCATGTAGAAGCTCGTGGTCTTCCCGGCGCCATTGGGGCCGAGCAGGCCGACCGCCTCACCGGGACTGATGCGAAAGCTGACGTCGCGCAGCACCACGCGGCCGCCATAGGCCTTCATCAGGCCGACTGCTTCGAGCCGGCCCGTCGGCAGGAGCGCCGGGGTTCGCGCGTCGCCATGCGTCCCGGTAGCGTGAAGCGTCCCTGCTTCGCCGTCGACAGCTTCGTTCGCCCGCGCGTCGGAGGGACGCGGCCGGGGCGGGACGTCGAGCTCGGCCGCCACGCGCCTAGCCACCGGCCGATGGTTGGAACAGCGCGCACCGCCCTTCGCCGCGTCCGCGGTGCTCATCGTGGCGACCTTGCGGGCAACGTCGATCTCCAGCCGATCGCCGGTGACGACGTTTGCCTCACGCGTCAGCACGACATTGCCGGTGAGCACGATCTCCGCACCGACCACATCGTAATAGCCGCTGTCGCCGGTCGCGGTCTCGGTCGGCGAGGCAATGCTCACATTGCCCTCCACCTCGATGCGGCGGATCGCCTGTTGCGGCGCTGCGTCGTTCTGGCCGAGCTGGTAGTAGACGATCAGTCGGTCGGCGCTCAGCGCCATCTCGCCCTGCTCGGCCACCACGTTGCCCTCGAACACGGCGCGCCCGTCGGCCTGCTGGACGGTCAGCCGGTCGGCGACGATCTCGATCGGCTGGCTGGCATCATGGGCGCCGAGGCCATTCTCTGCCTGGGCGTGGCCGAGGGCCGGCAGCAGCGCCAAAATGCCGGCAAGGGCGAGACGCCGGACAGTCCGGCGCTGCATGTCCATCCAGCGAAACCCGGCCGGCATCAGGCGATACCCGCGCGCAGGCAGTCGTGCAGATGCACGGCGCCGACCGGCACCTCGTCACGCAGCACGAAAAGCACGGTGATGGCATGCCGGTTCATGATCGTCAGGGCCTCGACCGCGAGCGCGTCCGGCGCGATCGTCCGGGGACCGCGCGTCATCAGCTCGCCGGCCTGGCGGCCGAGCAGATCCGGGCCCATGCGGCGGCGGATGTCGCCGTCGGTGACGATCCCGAGCAACCGCCCGCCGTCGTCCACCACGCCGACGCAGCCGAGGCATTTCTCGGTCATCACCACGAGGGCCTCGCTCATCGGGCAGTCGGCCGGAACGAGCGGCAGCTCGCCGGCACCGCGCATCAGCTGCTCGACCCGCATGAGCTGGCTGCCGAGCTTGCCGCCTGGATGGAACACGGCGAAATGCTGCGGGGTGAAGCCGGCCCGCTCGAGCAGGGCCACGGCGAGCGCGTCGCCCAGCGCCAGCATCGCCGTGGTCGAGGTGGTCGGGGCGAGGCCGAGCGGACAGGCCTCGGTCAGCTCCGGCAGGACCAGCGCCACCTCGGCCTCGTTGGCGAGCGTGCTCGGTGCCCGGCCGACCATGGCGATCAGCGGAATGGTGAAGCGCCGGGTGTAGAGGATGAGATCGCGCAGCTCGGCCGTCTCGCCGGAATTGGAAAGTGCCAGCACCGCGTCCTTGGTGGTGATCATGCCGAGATCGCCGTGGCTCGCCTCGCCCGGATGGACGAACATGGCAGGGCGACCGGTCGAGGAGAGGGTGGCGGCGATCTTGCGGGCGACATGGCCGCTCTTGCCCATGCCGGTGCAGACCACCCGGCCCTCGAGCGAGGCCATCAGCGCCACCGCGGCGGCGAAGGGCGCACCCAGGCTGCGGGCGAGCTGATCGATGGCGCCGGCCTCGGTGCGCAGGACCGCCTGGCCGTGGCGCACGGCAGCAGCGTCGAGCGCCCGAGGGTCGCTGTCGCCGGCCGGACCGGCGCCCGTCTCGGTCTCGCCTCGCAGCCGGACATTCTGCACCATCGGCTGGCTCACGCCGTGGCTCCTCTTCTGCCTTGACGGCTCGTGCTCCGCCCCATTGCCACCAGATCCGGCACCTGCCGGACAATTCCCGACCGCCTCGGGACCAACGGCATCGGCCGTCGTCGCGACAGGGCCGGACTATGGGCTTCGGCATCCGGCCGGTCAATCGCGGCCGGCGCCCGGAGCTCCCGCCGGCGCTCGAGACAGGATTCAGGAATGCGCGAAGACATCGATGTCGGCCCAGCCCGCGAGATCGAGGGCGGCGCGGGTCGGCAGGAAATCGAAGCAGGCGGCGGCGAGCGCCATGCGACCCTCCCGCTCGAGCATCGTATCGAGGCGCTCCTTGAGCGCATGCAGATGGAGGACGTCCTGCGCCGCGTAGCGCTGCTGCGCGTCGCTCAGCACCGGCGCACCCCAGTCCGAGCTCTGCTCGGCCTTCGAGAGATCGATGCCGAGAAGCTCGCGACAGAGCTCTTTGAGGCCGTGCCGGTCGGTGTAGGTGCGCACCAGCCGCGAGGCGATTTTGGTGCAGTAGAGGGGCGTGCCTCGACGCCCAGATGATGGCGCAGCACGGCGAGATCGAACCGGGCGAAATGGAAGAGCTTCAATCGCGCCGGGTCGGCCAGGGCGGCACTAAGGCGCGGCGCCCGGCCGCCGGTCAACTGAACGAGATGGGCGTTGCCATCGCCGGCCGAGAGCTGGACCACGCAGAGCCGATCGCGCTGCGGCTGGAGGCCCATGGTCTCGGTATCGACCGCCACGACCGGCCCGAGCTCGAGCCCATCCGGCAGGTCGTCCACATGAAGGGTCACGCTCATTGCAGGAAAACCACCGCTTTCTGATCGCCCGCCATCCGGGGGTCAGCCGACATCCGGGCCTAGCGCGACGACTGCGGCTCCGTCAGCCGGCGCATCTTGTGCAACGGCCACGGTAAAGGTGGCGTTAACGCCATTTGGTGCCCAGGAGAGGACTCGAACCTCCACGACCAGAAGGTCACTAGCACCTGAAGCTAGCGCGTCTACCAGTTCCGCCACCTGGGCATGGGCGGTGCATCTATGAATGTTTGGCCGCTGCGTCAAGCTTGCCGGTCGACCCGTCGGCGGCATTGCCGGCGACTGCGCGCTCGACGCATCTTGCATCCCTGCCCGGCATTGCCGACAACACGCCTGCAGCGCCGCCGCGCCCACAGGCGACGCCGCTTCGAGGAGGGCCCTTCATGCGCAACCAGGTCGTCACGGTCTTCGGTGGCACCGGCTTCATCGGTCGCCAGCTCGTCCAGCACCTGGCCCAGCTCGGCGTGGCGCTGCGCGTGCCGACCCGCGACCCTGACCGCGCCGGTTTCCTGCGCCCGATGGGTGATGTCGGCCAGATCGCCATCCTGCCCTACAGCGCCGACCCGGAAGGTGTCGCCCGGCTGGTCCGCGGCGCCGCAGGGGTGGTCAACCTGATCGGCATCCTGCACGAGCGCCGCGACGGCGATTTCCAGAGGGTTCATCGCGATTTCGCCGGCAGCGTGGCTGGCGCCGCCGCTGCCGCCGGCGCGCGCCGACTTGTCCATCTCTCGGCGATCGGGGCCGACCCGGACGGTGCCGCCAACTACGCCCGGAGCAAGGGCGAGGGCGAGGCGGCAGTGCGTCGTGCCTTTCCCGATGCCACGATCCTCCGGCCGAGCATCGTCTTCGGCCCGGGCGACGGGTTCTTCACCCGCTTTGCGCGAATGAGCATGCACTCGCCTGTCCTGCCGCTGATCGAGGGCGGCCGGACCCGCTTCCAGCCGGTCTTTGTCGGCGATGTCATCCAGGCGATCACGACCTGCCTCGCCGATGACGTCGGACGGGGAAGGACCTTCGAGCTCGGCGGGCCGCGCGTCGCGACCTTCGAGGCGCTGCTTCGCTACCTCCTCGACACGCTGCACCGCCACCGGCTGCTGCTGCCCGTATCGGCGGGAATGGCCGCCTTGCCGGCGCGGTTGCTCGAGCACCTGCCGACGCCACCCCTGACGCGGGACCAGATCAAGCTGCTCGAGACCGACAACGTGGTCGGCCCCGACGCGCTGACGCTCGCCGATCTCGGCATTCAGCCGACGCCCCTTGAGACTGTCGTGCCGCGCTATCTGGCGCCGTTCAGGCGGCTGCAGCCAAGGGTTCGACCAGCTTGAGAATTAGTCGCAAATTGTGACTAAACTTGTTCGGATGGTCGATCCGAAGCCGTCCCCAGCGCAGGATCGGCAAGAAGGTTCATAAAAATAGTCGCCTAACGCGACGATCAGGCAGGGAATGCTGGACGCGGGCTTCGAGCGTGGTATAAATCGGCCCGTTGCGAACATTGCGAGCTGCTTCGTGCGCCCGGTCGACGGGCGGCGCGCTGAGGCGTGGCCGGTCGAGCTGGTGCGGCGCGAGAAGGCGGCTGTCGGTGTCGGGTTGCCGGCGTCGAGACCGAAGTGGCAGGAGGAGCCCCATGGCCGCCAGGATGATGCAGTTCACCGACGTGCCCCAGGCGATGCCGGGCAAGCGTGCCGCCGACCAGCGGACGCACGATTTCGGTGAGATCTACGGCCGCTTCGACGAGCGCCGGGCTGCCGACCAGGCGTCGCGTTGCGAGCAGTGCGGCATTCCTTTCTGCCAGGTGCATTGCCCGCTGCACAACAACATCCCGGACTGGCTCCGGCTGACCGCCGAGGGGCGCCTCGAGGAGGCCTACGAGCTCTCCTCGGCGACCAACAACATGCCCGAGATCTGTGGCCGGATCTGCCCGCAGGACCGGCTCTGCGAGGGCAACTGCGTGATCGAGCAGTCCGGCCACGGCACGGTGACCATCGGCGCCGTCGAGAAGCACATCACCGATACCGCCTTCGACATGGGCTGGGTCCGGCCCGTGCGGCCCTTGCACGAGCGGCAGGAGAGCGTCGGCATCATCGGTGCCGGGCCGGCCGGCCTTGCCGCCGCCGAGGAGCTGCGCCGCCAGGGCTACCAGGTGTGCGTCTACGACCGCTACGACCGGGTCGGCGGCCTGCTGATCTACGGCATTCCGGGCTTCAAGCTCGAGAAGCCGATCGTCGAGCGTCGGGCCGAGCTGCTCCGCCAGGGCGGCGTCACCTTCGAGCTTGGCGCCGATATCGGCGGGCCGGGCGGTGCGCCCGATTTCGCCGAGCTTCGCCGGCGGCACGACGCCGTGTTGGTCGCGACCGGCGTCTACAAGGCCCGCGCCCTGGCAGCACCCGGCATCGGCCAGGACGGCGTGGTCGCCGCCCTCGACTATCTCACCGCGAGCAACCGCAAGGGCCTCGGCGATACCGTGCCGACATTCGACAGGGGCACGCTCGACGCTCGCGGCAAGGACGTAGTCGTCGTCGGTGGCGGCGACACCGCCATGGACTGCGTGCGCACCGCCGTCCGCCAGGGGGCGAAGTCGGTGAGCTGCCTCTATCGGCGCGACCGCGCCAACATGCCGGGCTCGGCGCGCGAGGTCGGCCATGCCGAGGAGGAAGGCGTCGAGTTCGTCTGGCTCGCGGCACCGGAGGCGTTCCTCGGCGACGGCCGGGTGCGTGCCGTGCGCGCTTTCCGGATGCGTCTTGGAGCCCCCGACGCCACCGGACGGCAGACGCCGGAGCCGGTCGAGGGCTCGACCTTCGAGCGGCCGGCGGATCTCGTCATCGCCGCCCTCGGCTTCGACCCCGAGGATCTCGTGACGCTCTTCGACGAGCCCGAGCTGCCGGTCAGCCGCTGGGGCACGGTCAAGATCGACTGGCGGACGATGATGACCGCACTGCCCGGGGTGTTCGCCGCCGGCGACATCGTCCGCGGTGCCTCGCTCGTCGTCTGGGGGGTGCGCGATGGCCGCGAGGCCGCCGCCGGCATCCATCGCTATCTGCAATCCGGTGAGCGGACCGGCGCCGACAGCGCCGCCGCTCTCGCTCTCGCCTCGTGAAGGTCGCCGCCATGTCAAGAGCCAGCATCGAGCAGGCACTCGCCTCCTACCGGCACGAGCGGGCGAAGCTGGAAGCGCTCGGCTACGAAGTCGAGGCCTTCGAGCGCGACGCCTGCGGCGTCGGCTGCGTCGTCGCCATCGACGGCCGGCCGCGGCGCGAGGTGGTGGTCGCCGGGATCGACGCGCTGAAGGCCGTCTGGCACCGGGGTGCGGTCGACGCCGACGGGAAGACCGGCGACGGTGCCGGCATCCACATCGAGATCCCGCAGGATTTCTACCGGGGCCAGATCCGCGGCATGCGCGAGGCCGACCACCAGGTCGCGGTCGGCATGGTGTTCCTGCCCCGCAACAACATCCAGCAGCAGGAAGCCTGCCGCACCATCGTCGAGAGCGAGGTCCTGCGCTTCGGCTACGTCATCCGCGGCTGGCGCCAGGTGCCGGTCGACACCAGCGTGATCGGCGAGAAGGCGGCGGCCACCCGGCCCGAGATCGAGCAGATCATCATCGGCAACCCGAACGACGGCGACGGCGCCAGCGACAACGAGGCCTTCGAGCGCGACCTCTACCTCATCCGCCGGCGTATCGAGCGGCTGGCCCTGGCCGAGAACATCACCGAGTTCTACATCTGCTCGCTCAGCTGCCGCTCGATCATCTACAAGGGTCTGTTCCTTGCCGAGCAGCTTGCCGTCTTCTATCCCGACCTGCAGGACGAGCGCTTCGTCTCGTCCTTCGCCGTCTTCCACCAGCGCTACTCGACCAACACCTGGCCGGCCTGGAAGCTGGCCCAGCCGTTCCGCACGCTCGCCCACAACGGCGAGATCAACACGCTGCGCGGCAACGTCAACTGGATGAAGAGCCACGAGACGCGGATGGTCGCCGACATCTTCGGCGAGCACAACGAGGACCTGAAGCCGTTGATCCAGGCCGGCAGCTCCGACAGCGCCTCGCTCGACGCAGTGGCCGAGGCGCTGGTCCGCGCCGGCCGCTCGCTGCCGCTGGTCAAGACGCTGCTCGTGCCGCCCGCCTGGTCGAACAAGATGGCCATGCCCGAGGCGCACCAGGACCTGTTCAGCTACTGCAACTGCGTGATGGAGCCCTGGGACGGGCCGGCGGCGCTGGTCGCCACCGACAGCCGCTGGGTGATCGCCGGCATGGACCGCAACGGCCTGCGGCCGCTGCGCTACAGCCGCACCAACGACGGCCTGCTCGTGGTCGGCTCCGAGGCCGGCATGGTGCCGCTCAAGGAGGTCGACATCGTCGAGAAGGGGCGTGTCGGTCCCGGCGAGATGATCGGCGTGGACCTCGTCAATGGCACGTTCTACCGCGATGTCGCGCTCAAGGACCACCTCGCGGCGCACCGGCCCTACGGCAAATGGGTCGAGAACATCCGCCACCTCGAGGATCTCGCGGCGGCGCGGCCGCCGGCCCCCATCCAATACGCGCGGGAGGAGCTCCGGCGCCGCCAGGCGCTCTTCGGGCTGACCATCGAGGACATGGAGTTGATCCTCTCGCCGATGGTGCTCGACGCCAAGGAGGCGGTCGGCTCGATGGGTGACGACACGCCGCTCGCGGTTCTCTCCAAGGGCTATCGCGGCCTGCACCACTTCTTCCGCCAGCAGTTCAGCCAGGTCACCAACCCGCCGATCGACCCCTTGCGCGAATGGCGGGTGATGAGCCTCAAGACCCGCTTCGGCAATCTCGGCAACATCTTCGACGAGGACCCGAGCCAGACGCGGATTCTGCAGCTCGAGACGCCGATGCTGACGACCGACGACTTCCGGGCGCTCGAGGCTTATTTCGGCGCCAACGGCCGGACCATCGACTGCACCTTCAAGGTGAAGGGCGAGCGGCTGCGCGAGGCGCTCGTCCGGATCCGCCAGGAGGCCGAGGAGGCGGTCCGGGGTGGCTGCGAGCAGCTCATCCTTTCCGACGAGGCGGTCGGGCCGGAACGGGCGCCGGTGCCGATGATCCTCGCCACCAGCGCCGTCCACAGCCACCTCGTCCGCCAGGGGCTCCGCGCGTTCAGCTCGCTCACCGTGCGCACGGGCGAATGCCTCGATGTCCACTACTTTGCCGTGCTGATCGGGGTGGGTGCCACCACGGTCAACGCGTATCTGGCCGAGGCGGCGATCGCCGACCGGCACGCCCGGGGCCTGTTCCCGGGCCTGACGCTCGCCGAGTGCCTCGCCCGCTACAAGGAGGCGGTCGGCCAGGGCCTGCTCAAGATCATGTCCAAGATGGGCATCTCGATCATCAGCTCCTATCGCGGCGGCTGCAATTTCGAGGCGGTCGGCCTCTCGCGCTCGCTCGCCCGCGAGTACTTCCCGGGGCTGATCACCCGCATCTCCGGCATGGGCCTGACCGCCATCAAGAACAAGGTGCGCGCCCAGCACGAGCGCGCCTATGCCGAGGCCGAGCCGGCGCTGGCCATCGGCGGCTTCTACCGCTACCGGCGCAGCGGCGAGCGGCACGCCTACGAGGCGCGCATGGTGCACCAGCTCCAGCAGGCGGTGGCGACCGATTCCTATGTCGCCTACCAGCGCTTCAGCGACATGGTGCAGGCCGGCGACCCGGTGTCGATCCGCGACTTGCTGGACTTCCGCCAGGGCCGCACGCCGGTGCCGCTCGACGAGGTGGAGAGCATCACCGAGATCCGCAAGCGCTTCGTCACGCCCGGCATGTCGTTGGGTGCCCTCGGTCCCGAGGCGCACGAGACGCTCACCATCGCCATGAACCGGATCGGTGCCAAGTCCGACTCCGGCGAGGGCGGGGAAGGGGTCGAGCGCTACACACCGCGACCCAATGGTGACAATGCCAACTCGCCGATCAAGCAGGTTGCGTCCGGTCGCTTCGGCGTCACCGCCGAATACCTGAATGCTGCCCGCGAGCTCGAGATCAAGGTGGCGCAGGGGGCGAAGCCGGGCGAGGGCGGTCAGCTCCCCGGCTTCAAGGTGACGGTCGAGATCGCACGGCTCCGCCATGCCACGCCGGGCGTCACCCTGATCAGCCCGCCGCCGCACCACGACATCTATTCGATCGAGGACCTGGCCCAGCTCATCTACGACCTCAAGCAGATCAATCCCGACGCCAAGGTCTGCGTGAAGCTGGTCTCGGAGGCCGGCATCGGCACCATCGCCGCCGGCGTGGCCAAGGCCAAGGCCGACGTCATCCTGATCTCGGGCCATGTCGGCGGCACCGGTGCCAGCCCGCAGACCTCGATCAAGTATGCCGGCAGCCCCTGGGAGATGGGCCTCTCGGAGACCAACCAGCCCTCACCCTCAACCGGCTGCGCCACCGCGTCACGCTGCGGACCGACGGCGGCCTCAAGACCGGCCGCGATATCGTCATCGCCGCCATGCTCGGTGCCGAGGAGTTCGGCATCGGCACGCTCTCGCTCGTCGCCATGGGCTGCATCATGGTCCGTCAGTGCCACTCCAATACCTGCCCGGTGGAAGTCTGCACCCAGCGCGACGACCTCAGGCAGAAGTTCACCGGCACGCCCGAGAAGGTCGTCAACCTGATGAGCTTCATCGCCGAGGAGGTACGCGAGATCCTGGCCTCGCTCGGCCTCCGCTCGCTCGAGGAGGCGGTCGGCCGGAGCGACCTGCTGAAGCAGGTCGGCCGGGGCAGCGAGGATCTCGACGACCTCGACCTCAACCCGATCCTCGCCCAGGTCGACCCGGGCGGGCTGCCGCGCCACTGCTCGATCAAGGGCCGCAACGAGGTGCCGGACAGCCTCGACGCGCAGATGCTGAAGGACGCGCGCGCCCTGCTCGAGGACGGCGAGAAGATGCAGCTCCAGTACAACGTGCGCAACGTCCAGCGAGCCGTCGGCACGCGGCTATCGGCGCACATCACCCGCCGCTACGGCATGAAGGGGCTGCAGCCGGGCCACCTCACCGTGCGCCTCAGGGGCTCGGCCGGCCAGTCGCTCGGCGCCTGGGCGGTGCAGGGCCTCAAGCTGGAGGTCTTCGGCGACGCCAACGACTATGTCGGCAAGGGCCTCTCGGGCGGCACCATCGTCGTCCGCCCGACGGTCTCCAGCCCGCTGGTCGCCGACCAGAACTTCATCATCGGCAATACCTGCCTCTATGGCGCCATCGACGGCAAGCTCTTCGCCGCCGGTCGGGCGGGCGAGCGGTTCGCCGTCCGTAATTCCGGCGCGCTGACCGTCGTCGAGGGCTGCGGCGACAACGGTTGCGAGTACATGACCGGCGGCGTCGCGGTGATCCTCGGTGCTGTCGGCGACAACTTCGCCGCCGGCATGTCGGGGGGCATGGCCTATGTCTGGGATGCATCCGGCCAGCTCGAGGCGCATCTCAACCCGGACATGGTGATCATGCAGCCGGTGCTGGTCGATCACTACGTGCAGGAGCTCAAGACCCTATTGGTCGAGCATGTCTGGCAGACCCAGAGCGCCCTCGCCGAGCGCATCCTGCACGATTTCGACATCGAGCTGCCGCGGTTCCGCCAGATCGTGCCGAAGGAGATCATGGACAAGCTGGCCGTGCCCGTGCAGCCGCAGGCGGACGCCGAAGCCCGGCTCGCATGAGGCGTTTCCTCGTTCTGGCGCTGGCCGTGGCGTTCACTGGGCCGGTACTGGCGAACCCGCCGGTGCCGGCCTCGCGCGAGGCCATCAACGAAGCGCTCGACGGCATCCAGTCGCTGCCTCTGCCGGTGCCCGAGGCGGGCGAGATCCGTGTCGGCCGGCCAGCCGACGAGCGGCGGCTCAACCGCGGCTTCCTCGAGGACCTGGCTGCCCAGCCGGACTGGCCGGATGAAGGCATCGTGATCGCCGCCGGGCGCCATCGGCTCGAGGAGGTGGCGGCCGAGCTTCGCCGCCCGGAGCTGCTCGCCTGCGGGGACGACACCTGTCGGCTGGCAGCGCCACTGGCCGTCGAGAATGGTGCTGTGCTGGTTATCGACGGCCTGACCGTCCGGCTCGAGCAGCGCGCCGGGGCGGCGATCGTCGCCTTCGGCGACCTCTTCGTCAGCCTTTCCGCCATCGAAGGACGGGCCGGTGACGCGCCGGCCACGACCGACGGGACGACCTTTCGCCCTTTCGTTGTCGCCTATGATCGGAGTCGCACGGTCATTCGCGGCAGTCGGCTCACTGCGCTCGGTTATGATGCCGCTGGCACGACCGGGCTCGCTGTCACCGTCACCAGCCGCGACGACCCGCCGGCCCGGCCGGTGCTGCAGCTCGTCGGCAACCTGATCGAGAATATGTACGACGGCGTGCAGGTGCGCGGGGCCGCGGAGGCGACGCTCCTGCGCAACCGCATCAGGGCCTCGCTGCGGCACGGTATCGCTGTCCGCGACGGAGCCGCGGACAGCCTGATCGCCGACAACGACATCGTCGGCAGCGGTACCGCGGTCGACAGCGGCAATGGCCTTCTCATGTCGCGCGGTATCACCCGGACGTCGGTTCTCGCCAACCGGATCGTCGACAGTGCCGGTGCGGCCATCCAGATCGACAAGGGGGGCTTCGATCTGACTTTCGCGGGCAACGAGCTGGCGCGCAGCGGGCGCGACGGGCTCGTCCTCTACGAGAGCTGGTCGGTCGACCTCCAGCGCAACGCCATCGCCCGGAACGGCCGCTCCGGCATCCGCATCCGCGCTGCCGACGGCATCCTCGTCTCGGAGAACGGCCTCACCGGCAATGCCCGCGCCGGCATCGAGCTGCAGGACTGGAGCACGGTCTCCAAGCCGCCGAGCGAGGAGGAGGCGGCGCTGATCCGCCCGACCGAGGCCACGGTCAAGGGCAACCGCTTCACCGACAACGCCAAGGGCAACTGCCTCGTGCAGGGTGTGGTCACGGTCCTGCCCGAGGAAGGCAACGATTGCTGAGAAGGGCGGCCCTCGTCACCCTGGCCCTTCTTTCGTTCGCTTCTTCGACCACGGCCCAGGTGCCCACGTCGGCCGAGATCTCGACCCTGGCCGGGGAAATTTCGCAGAACCATTGCCGACCCCGCTCGCGGGTGAGGTCACGCTCATTGAGCCCGCGAGCGAGCCGGCGTTGCGCCGGGGCTTCCTCGCCGAGCTCGAGGCCCTGCCGGACTGGCCGGGTGTCGCCATCGCGCTGCGCACCGGGCGGCATCGGCTGGAGGCGCTGCCCGACCTGATCGGTCGGCCGGATCTCCTCGCCTGCGATGGCCGGCACTGCCGGCTCGCCGCCCCACTCGTCGTCGCCGCCGAAGCCGTTCTCGTCATCGACGGCATCGAGCTTCGCCTGGTGCAGGAAGCCGGCGCGCTGATCACCGCTCATGGCGACCTCTTCATCAGCGATCCGAGCTCCTCGGCTGGAGCGAGGCGGCCGGCATGCCGGCCGGGACCGACAGCCGGGGCAAGGCGTTCCGCCCCTGGATCACCGGCCTCGAGGACAACCGGACGCTGGTCCGCCGCAGCCATCTCGCCCATCTGGGCTACCAGGGCACCTCCACCTTCGGCCTCGCCTTTACCCATGGGGGCCGGGATCCTGCGGCAGGTGGGCCGCGAGTCAGCGTCGTCGCGAACACGATCGAGGATCTCTATTTCGGCTTCTTCAGCTTCGGTGCCGTCGGCGTGGAGGTCATCCGCAACGAGATCCGCGCCAGCCACGTCTACGGCATCGACCCGCACGACGCGACCCGGGACATGCTGATCGCCCTGAACACCGTCACCGGCACGCGGCGCAGTCACGGCATCATCCTCAGCCGCGAGATCCATGATGCGATGGTGGTCCTGAACCAGAGCAGCGACAACGCCGGCGCCGGCCTCTTCATCGACAAGGGCAGCCACGACGTGACCTTCGCGCGCAACCGCTCCTTCGCCAACGGCAGGGACGGGATTGTCGTCTACGAGAGCAGCGACATCGTCATCGCCAACAACGAGCTCTTCGCCAACGGTCGCGCCGGTGTCCGCGTGCGGGCCTCGGCCAATATCCGGGTGCTGGCAAACGCGATCCGCCACAATGCCGGCCCCGGGATCTTCATCTACGACTGGGGTCACGCTGCCCGCGAGCCCGATGCGGAGGACGCGATGCGTCTCCTGCCGACGAGCGTCGAGCTCGCCCGCAACAGCCTCGCCAACAACACGGGCGGCGACTGCAGCATCAAGGGCGAGGTCGAGCTCCACTCGCCGCCGGGGCATGCCAGCGACTGCTGAGCGCCTCCTTCGGCGTCAGTAGAACGCCGGCACGGGCTCGCCGGCACCCAGACCGTCGCGGGCGCCCTTGGGTCGTGATTGCGCCTTGGGAATTTTCGGCAGGTCCGGGTGGACCTTCTCGTAGGGGATGCTGTCCAGCAGGTGCCTGATCAGGTTTAAACGGGCCCGGCGCTTGTCGTCGGCCGGGACGATGTGCCAGGGCGCGTCCGGGGTGTGGGTGGCCGCGATCATCCGTTGGTAGGCGGCGGTATAGTCCCACCAGCGGCGCACCGATTCGGTGTCCATCGGGCTCAGCTTCCAGTGCTTGAGCGGTTCGGCGATCCGCGCCTCGAAACGCCGCCGCTGCTCGTCCTGGCTGACGTCGAGGAAGTACTTCCGCAGGAAGATGCCGCTCTTGACGATCATCTCCCGCTCGAATGCCGGGGCCAGAACGAGAAAGCGCTCGTATTCCTCGTCGGTGCAGAAGCCCATCACCCGTTCGACGCCGGCACGGTTGTACCACGAGCGATCGAAGAGAATGATCTCGCCGGCCGCCGGAAAATGCTGGATGTAACGCTGGCTGTAGACTTGGGTCCGTTCGCGATCCGATGGCGCCGGCAGGGCGACGTGCTTGAACACGCGAGGGCTGGTGCGGCCGGTGATGCGACTGATCACGCCACCCTTGCCGGCCGTGTCCCGCCCCTCGAAGACGACGATGACCCGCTGCTGCGCCGCCTTGACCCAGGCCTGCAGGCGGGTGAGCTCCACCTGCAGCTCATGAAGCTCGTGCTCGAACACCTTGCGCTTCATCTTCTCGGGCACGACCGGCTCTTTCGCCTTCTTGCCCTTTGCCTTGCCCATTGCCTCCGACTCCCGGCTCGCCTCTGCCCGAGCCGCCAGAATGGTCCGGCCCGGCCGACACGACAAGGGCAGGGTGATGGGGCAGGTTGCCAGGCGCGTCAGTCCGGGTCGGGATTCGCCTTGCTGCCGGCGTCGAAGATCGCGGCCCGCACATGGCTGAGGCGTGGCTCCGGCTCGGCGATGAAGGGCAGGGGGCGGGTCAGGCGGATCGCCTCGAGCCCCAGCCGGCCGGCGAGCAGCGCGTTGCCCGCACCCTGGCCGGCCCTGGCCGAGAGCAGGGCGGCGAGCGAGGCGCCGACATGCTCGAAGGCGGCGTGGCTGACCACGTCGGCGAGCCCGGCGATGGCGGCGTTCCTGATGCAGCGGCGGAGCAGGCCGAAGGCCGCCGCTGGCCCGAGCGCCAGGCCATAGGCGCGGGCGATGCCGCGGATCATCAGCGTCGCCCGCCAGAGCACGAGCAGCCCGTCCATGAGGCCGAGCGGGCTCAGCGCGGTGAGCAGGCCGATATCGCGGCTCGCCTCGAGCACCAGCCGATAGGCGCGCTTGTCCCGTGGTGCCAGCACCTGCCGCTCGTAGAGCGCGAGGATCTCCGCATCGGCCAGCCCCCGCTCGCTCGCGGCCCTGATCTCCGCCTTGTGGCGCTCGCCCAGCTGCTGATCGAGGTCGTCGAGGTAGCCCACCGCCTCGCCATGCAGCTCGGAGCCGGCGAGCCGCTGGCCGGTGAGTCGGAGCCGCTCGGCCCGACGCACCCGGCGAAGATCGAAGACCTCCTTCCAGAGCGTGCCGAGTGCCGTGACCACCACGACCAGGAGCAACGCGGCAAAGGGCCAGCCGAGCAGCGGCGTGGTGTCGATCAGGCTGGTCACATGGTCGACCGCCTGGAGCAGCACGAGGCCGATGATCGAGCCGAGGAGGAGCAGGCCCGGCCGGCGCCAGAAGGGGCGAGGGGGCGGCATCGGCGGTGGCGCCAGCTTGGCCGGCAGCTCGGGCGTCTCCTGGACGGTCTCGAACCGCCCGGCCCGGGGATCCAGCTCGAACGGCCGGACGGGAGGCAAATCGCCCTTCATCGCAGCTTGTCCCCGATCAGGAACTCGATTGCCTGGTCGAGCCGGAGATGCTGGCCCTTGACCCCCGGCTCCAGCCGCCTCGGCTCGAAATCGCGAAAGCGGAAGCGGCCCGAGCGCCAGTCCTCGTCGTCCGGCAGGTCGCCCGGGATCTCGCCCGGAAAGAGCACCGTCTCGCGCCCATCCTCGGCCAGCCGACCGCGCACGCAGGAGAGCTGCTGGCCCTGATGCTCGGTTCTGACAGTGTCGGTCGCGCGAAGCGCGGCAAGTGCCAGCACATCCGTCTCGAGCCCGGCGAAGCGTGCCTTGCGCCGCGCCGGTGCGATCATCAGCTCGAGCAGCTGCTTGAGATTGGCATGTTGGTTGGCGGCCACGTGGTCGGCCTTGCTGGCGGCGAAGAGCAGCTTCTCGATGCTCGGCCGGAAGAGTCGTGCCAGGAGGCTGTTGGTGCCGTAGCGAAAGCTCTCGAGAATGGTCTCGAGCGCGTCCCGGCTGTCGGCAAAATGCGCCCGGCCGCGATTGAGGGTGTGGAACAGGTCGACCAGCACGATCTGCCGGTCGAAGCGGCTGAAATGGTCGGTATAGAAGGGCTCCACCACCCGCCGCTTGTAGCTCTCGAAGCGTGCCGCCATGGCACGCCGCAGCTCAAGGGGTGCGGAATCGGGCAGGGCGCGAAGCCGGTCGCCGGATCGGCCCCGGCGGTGACCAGCCGGCCCGGCTGGACAAGGCTGAGGCCGAGCTCGTTCTGCACCTGCCCGAGATAGCGCCGGTAGACATCGACCAGCTCGTCCGGCGTCGTCGCCGGCGTGAGCCTGGCGAGGGCCGCCCGCCACTCGCCGGCGACCGCGGCCCGGGGCTCGGTCCGGTCGCGCTCTGCCGCTACTTCGGAGAATCCGTCATAGTCCATCGCCAGGAGCGGCAGGTCGAGCAGCCACTCGCCCGGATAGTCGATGATCTCGAGGATCAGGCTGCCGGTCGGTGCCACCAGTCGCTGGACCAGGCCGGTCGTCCTGAAGCGCAGCTCGAGCTTGAGCACCGTCAGGCTGTCGGTCGCAGCGGGCCAGGTCGGGTGATCGGCCATCAGGGTCCGGCGGAAGGCGGCATAGGAAAGGCCGGCCCGCGCACCGGCAGCAGCCGCGCCCCGCGGTAGCGCTCCTCGTGGACGGCGGCGACGAAGGCGAGGTCGTGGCCGTCGAGCAGGTGATGCACCAGCGCTGTTGTGAAGACCGTCTTGCCGCTTCGCCGCAGCCCGGTGACCGCCAGCCTGACATGCCGGTCGACCAGCCGGTCACCGAGCTCGGCCACCTCGCTGCCGATCCTGCGCGAGATTGCCAAGACGATCGAGATGGAGCCAGTCGGTGATAGCCGAGGCCGCCGGCGACGCCGCGGTAGCGGCGAGCGCGCCGAAGTAGCCTTCCTGGGAACGGATCGTGCTGCCTGCGATGCCGAGATCTGGCTTGGACGCAATAGGGGTCATCGTGGACAAGAGGTGCTCATGTACTCCGGCAAGGATCCAACGAAGGCCGCGAAGGCCGCCGCCGTCAGGGCGTCCGGCCTGATACAAGCCAACGAGCCGGGCGACCAGCAATGCCATGTAGAGCGTGCCGACGACCGCCTCCATGGTTGCCCAGATCTGGGCGAAGGGATTGAGGGGCGTGATGTCGCCGTAGCCCACTGTCGTCATCGTTGTCAGGCTGAAGTAGAGGAATTGGTGGAAGTAGGGGCGGCTCTCACCGTGAACCAACGAGAAAGCCCCGGGGTCGAGGTCGAAGATTATCAGATATGACGTGGTCCAGGCCAAAGCAATCAACAGGTAGGCGGAAGAGGCGCCCAGCAGAATGTTGAGATCGACCGAGTCGGCGCGAAGAATATGGTCGATGACGATCAGGAGGACATAAACGATAAAAAGGCATGCCAGGATATTGGCATAAGTCGCGACGGCGGGGATGTTCCAGAGCAGCGTGTACAGGTTGAGCGCCATCCACGGCAAACCGATGGTCAACGCAACGATCTGGTGACGGCGTCCATCGCTTGCAGTCATGATCGCGGCGACCAGGACGAGGGAGAACATGACGACCATGTAGAAGCGGTGCAGCAGTGTGCTCTCGAGCAAGGGCGAGACGAGCATCACCAGCAAGAGCGCCAGGAGCAGGAACAGGAAGCGCAGCCTGAAGATTCGCAGCGAAAGCGCGCGGCGGGTGACCGCTGCGGCTCTGGCTCGGTGCGTCCGTGTCAAGGCAGCTGCCAGTGGCCGAGCAGCAGCGCCACCGTGACGAGGAGGCCGACGCCACGGTGGCTGCGGAACCGCTCGAGGCAGTCCGCCGGATCGTCGAGCTCGACCGTTTGCGCTTGCCAGGCGAGCAGCCCGGCCACGGGCAGGAGGGCGAAGAAAAAGAGCAGCCCGAGGCCGGCGCTCCAGCCGGCGAGGGCGAGCAGACCGAGCATCGCCACATAGAAGCCATAGAGCCAGGGCCGGGTCGCCTCGCCGAGGAGCAGCGCCGTCGACTTCACCCCGATCAGCGCGTCGTCCTCCTTGTCCTGGTGCGCGTAGATGGTGTCATAGCCGAGCGTCCAGGCGATGCCGGCGAGATAGAGAAAGAAGGCAGCTAGGCCGAGCCCGCCCATGACCACCGCGTACCCGACCAGCACGCCCCAATTGAAGGTGAGCCCGAGAAAGACCTGCGGCCAGTAGGTGATCCGCTTCATGAAGGGATAGGCGACGACCAGCGGCATGCTGCAGAGTGCGATCAGCGCGGCGGTCAGCGGCAGGAAGACGAGCACGACGAGGCCAATGGCGAGCTGCAGCGCGAGGAAGCCGGTCGCCTCCTTCATGCCGAGCCGCCCGGCGGCGAGCGGCCGGCCGGCGGTGCGCGTCACCCGGCGATCGAAGTCGCGATCCGCCATGTCGTTGATCGTGCAGCCGGCGCCGCGCATGGCGATGGCGCCGAGCGCGAAGAGTGGCGCCCAGAGCATGGCTGGCGTGCCGCCGGCGAGGGCGAGGCCCCAGAGGCAGGGAATGAAAAGCAGCCATGTGCCAATGGGCCGGTCGAGCCGCGCCAGGAGGCCGTAGTCACGCCAGCCCCGGGGCAGCCGGACCAGCCAGCCATACTCCTCATCGGGCAAACGGATGACGGGTTCGCCAGCTTGTCCACTCATGCCGGATCACTTAGCGTCAGGGTCCTTCACGGTAAAGGCGGGGCGCCCACGGATGCGCGACACGCGACTCCATATAGAGGCACCGCTCGGAGCCGGCGCCAACCTCGATCTCGGGCCTGAGGCGACGCATTACCTGCGGGCCGTGCTCCGCGCCCGCGCCGGCCAGACCTTGCGGGTCTTCAACGCGGACTCGGGCGAATGGCGGGCGCGCCTCGTCCGTCTCGATCGGCACAGGGGGACCATCGCCATCGAGGCGCAGCTCCGCGCACCGATTCCCGAGCCCGGCCCCACGCTTCTCTTCGCGCCGCTGAAGAAGCCGCGGCTCGAATGGCTCCTGGAGAAGGCAGTAGAGCTTGGCGTGGCGCGGCTCCAGCCGGTGCGCTGCCGGCACGCCGTGGTCGAGGCGACGAAGCCCGACCGCCTGCGCCAGCGCCTGGTCGAGGCGGCGGAGCAATGCGAACGGCTGAGCCTGCCCAAGCTCCTGCCGGAGACGGATCTCCTTGAGGCCGTGCAGGCGGCACACCTCGACGGCGTCATTTTCGCGGACGAGGCGGGCGGTGCCGGCCTTGCCCCGATTCTTTGCCGATTTCCCGAAGCCGCCCTCCTTGTGGGCCCGGAAGGCGGCTTCGCCAGCGAGGAGCGGGCCGCCCTGCGCGCCCAGGAGTTCGTCCGGCCCGTGAGCCTCGGCCCCACCATCCTTCGCGCCGAGACCGCGTCCTTGATGCTCCTCGCTTGCCACCGGGCACTGACCGGGGCTGCGGATCAGTCGCGCCAGGCCGAAGCTTACGCCGATTTTGCGACATCGTGTCACTGACGCGAGCCGATGCCGCCTCCTATCCTCGATTCAACGGTTTCGCGGTGCTGTCTCGGGCCTCGTTGGGGCTTCGGCAACCGCATCATGGTCAAGCAAGGAAACGAGCCCCATGCGCTGGTTGTTCGCGTGCCTCGTCGGCACCCTCTGTCTGTTCCACGGCCTCGGCGGTGGCCTTGCGCTCGCCGCCCACCCCGAGCCATGGCAGATGGGGCTGCAGCCGGCGGCGAGCCCCATCATGGAGCGGATCACCAGCTTCCACACGCTGCTCCTGTGGATCATCACTCTGATCTGCCTGTTCGTTCTGGCGCTGCTCACCTATGTCTGCGTCAAGTTCAGGGCGTCGAAGAATCCGACCCCGTCGCGACGCTCGCATCACACCCTGCTCGAGGTGGTGTGGACCGCCGTGCCAGTATTGATCCTCGTGATCATCGCCATCCCGTCCTTCCGCCTCCTCTACTTCTCGGATGTGGTGCCGCCGACCGAGCTGACGGTGAAGGCGACCGGCAAGCAGTGGTTCTGGACCTACGAATACCCGGACAACGGCGACTTCACGTTCGACGCGTTCATGCTGAACGAGGACGAGCTGGAGCCGGGCATGCTGCGGCTGCTCGAGACCGACAACCGCGTCGTGCTGCCGGTCGGCACCAACATCAAGCTGCAGGTCACCGCCGCCGACGTGCTCCACTCCTGGGCGATGCCGTCGCTCGGGATCAAGATCGACGCCGTGCCCGGCCGGCTGAACGAGGTCTGGTTGCACATCGAGGAGCCGGGCACCTACTACGGACAGTGCTCGGAGCTGTGCGGCGTCAATCACGGCTTCATGCCGATCACCATCGAGGCGGTGACGCCCGAGGCGTACGAGGCTTGGGTGGCGGACGCGCAGACGCGCTTCGCCAAGGTCGACGCCGAACCCGTGCACCTCGCCAATCGCTGAGCAGCAGTCGGGAACCCCGCCGATTCCTGCTGATCGAATTCCCGCGGAGAGTTGAAGAATGGCCTACGCATCCGTCCACGCCCATGACGACCACACGCCGACCGGTTGGCGGCGTTGGCTGTTCTCGACCAACCACAAGGACATCGGCACCCTCTATCTGATCTTCGCCTTCTGCGCCGGGATCATCGGCATGCTCATGTCGGTGCTGTTCCGCACCGAGCTGATGATGCCGGGTGACCAGGTGCTGGGTGGCGACCACCAGTTCTACAATGTCCTGGTCACGGCCCATGGCCTGATCATGGTGTTCTTCTTCGTCATGCCGGCCCTGATCGGCGGCTTCGGCAACTGGATGGTGCCGCTGATGATCGGCGCGCCGGACATGGCCTTTCCGCGAATGAACAACATCAGCTTCTGGCTGCTGGTACCGGCATTCACCTTGCTGCTCAGCTCCGCCTTCGTCGATGGCGGCTTCGGTGGTGGCTGGACGGTCTACCCGCCCCTCTCGTCGTTACTCGGCCATCCGACCGCAGCGGTCGACATGGGCATCTTCGCGCTGCATCTCGCCGGCGCCAGCTCGCTCTTGGGTGCGATCAACTTCATCACAACGATCTTCAACATGCGCGCACCCGGCATGACCATGCACAAGATGCCGCTCTTCGCGTGGTCGATCCTGGTCACCGCCTTCCTGCTGCTGCTCGCGGTGCCGGTGCTGGCCGGCGCCATCACCATGCTGCTCACCGACCGCAACTTCGGCACCCACTTCTTCAATCCCGCGGGCGGTGGCGACCCGGTGCTGTTCCAGCATCTCTTCTGGTTCTTCGGCCACCCTGAAGTCTACATCATGATCCTGCCGGCTTTCGGCATCATCAGCCATGTCGTCTCGACCTTCGCGCGGAAGCCGATCTTCGGCTATCTCGGCATGGCCTACGCCATGGTCGCGATCGGCGTGGTCGGCTTCATCGTATGGGCGCACCACATGTTCACGGTCGGCATGGGCGTCGACGTGAAGGCCTACTTCGTCGCCGCGACGCTGGTCATCGCCGTGCCGACCGGGATCAAGATCTTCTCCTGGATTGCCACGATGTGGGGCGGCTCGCTCCGCCTCGAGACGCCGATGCTGTTCGCCATCGGCTTCATCTTCCTCTTCACCGTCGGCGGCGTCACCGGCGTGGTGCTCGCCAATGCCGGCATGGACGCGGTGCTGCACGACACCTACTACGTCGTCGCGCACTTCCACTACGTGCTGAGCCTCGGCGCCGTGTTCGGCATCTTCGCCGGCTTCTACTACTGGGTCGGCAAGATGTCCGGTCACCAGTATCCGGAGCACATGGGCAGGGTCCACTTCTGGCTTACCTTCATCGGCGTCAACGTCACCTTCTTCCCGCAGCACTTCCTCGGCCTCGCCGGCATGCCGCGCCGCATCCCGGACTATCCCGACGCCTTCGCCGGCTGGAACATGATCAGCTCGATCGGCGCCTTCATCGCGGCCGCCAGCGCCCTCTACTTCATCTACGTGCTCTACCGGACCTTCACGTCCGAGGCGAAGTGCGCCGACAACCCGTGGGGCGAGGGTGCCACGACACTCGAGTGGACGGTGAGCTCGCCGCCGCCGTTCCACACCTTCGAAGAGCTGCCGCAGGTGCGCTGAGGCGGGGATGGCGAGGGCACTCTCGAAATCGCGGCTCGACACGCTGCCCGGCCGGACGGCCGGGCAGTCCGAGCTCGTCGACTACTGGCGGCTGCTGAAGCCCAACGTAATGCAGCTCGTGGTGTTCACCGGCGGCGTCGGGCTCTTCATTGCGCCCGGCAGCCTGCATCCGCTGCTCGCCTTCGTCGCCATCCTGTGCATCGCTGTCGGGGCCGGCGCCTCAGCGGCCATCAACAACGCCTACGACATCGATATCGACCGGGTGATGGTCCGCACCCGGCTCCGGCCGACCGCCAGCGGCCGGATCTCGCCGGCCGACGCGCTCGCCACCGGCATCACGCTCGCCATCGGCGCCGTCACCGTGATGGGGCTGGCGGTGAACTGGCTGGCCGGAACGCTGCTGGCGCTCACGATTGCCTTCTATGTCCTCGTCTACACCCTCTGGCTGAAGCGGCGCACGCCGCAGAACATCGTCATTGGCGGTGCCGCCGGCGCCTTTCCGCCGATGATCGGCTGGGCCGCGGTCACCGGCCGGATCGAGCTGATGCCGATCCTGCTCTTCCTCATCGTCTTCTTCTGGACGCCGCCGCATTTCTGGGCGCTCGCCCTCTACCGGCGGAAGGACTATGCCGATGTCGGCGTGCCGATGCTGCCGGTCGTCGCCGGTCCCGATGCGACCCGCCGGCACATCTTCGGCTACAGCCTGCTGCTCGCCGTCATCAGCCTCCTGCCGACGCTCGTCGGCACGTCCGGCTGGCTCTATCTGGCCGCTGCGGCCGCCCTCTCCGGCATGCTGGTGCAGGGCGCCTGGCGCGTCCTCCGGACTGCCAGCGACCGCGAGGCGATGCGCCTCTTCAAGTTCTCGATCGTCTACCTCTTCGGCCTCTTCCTGGCACTGGTCCTCGATCACGCGGTCCAGCTCTGGCTGCTGCCATGACGTCGGGCGACGAGCAGCGCCGGCGGCTGCGCGGCAAGAACGTCGCGGTGGGCCTGGCACTTCTGGCACTGGTCGTGCTCTTCTACCTGATCACCATGGTGAAGATGGGCGGGATCTGAGCGATGGACGCGAGGAAGAACCGCCGCACCGCGCTCTTCGGGGTCGCCGTCATCGTCTGCATGCTGGGGCTGACAGCGGCTTCGGTGCCGCTCTACAACCTCTTCTGTCGGGTCACCGGCTATGGCGGCACGACCCAGGTCGCCGAGGCGCTGCCCGAGACCGCCGCCGGCCCGCCGATCGAGGTGAGCTTCAACGCCGATCACGAGCCCGGCCTGCCTTGGTCGTTCCATCCGGCACAACGCTCGGTCGAGGTCCTGCCCGGCGAGAACCGCCTGATCTTCTATGAGGCCACCAACAACGCCGACCATCCGATCGTCGGCCGCGCCGTTTACAATGTCACGCCGTTCAAGGTCGGCGCCTATTTCGCCAAGATCGCCTGCTTCTGCTTCGACGAGCAGGTGCTGCAGCCGGGCGAGCGGGTCGACATGCCGGTCTCGTTCTTCGTCGATCCGGCGATGCTGACCGATCCGGACACACAGGACGTGCGCGAGATCACCCTCTCCTATACCTTCTTCATCGACGCCGAGGCGACGGCGGCACTCGCGGCGCATGCGGCCGCGCGCGTCGATGAGCCGAGCGACGAGCCCAGCTGACAACGGGGGACCATCCGATCATGGCCGAAGCCACTCACGCCGGTGCCCACGCGGCGCATGCCGGGCCGAAGCACGACTACTACCTCGTCGACCCGAGCCCCTGGCCGCTGGTCGGCAGCGGCGCCGCCCTGGCGCTGACCGCCGGCGGCGTGATGTGGATGCACGGCTCCAGTGCCGGCGGCTGGCTTGCCTTTCTGGGCTTTCTCGGCGTCCTCGCGGTCATGTTCCTCTGGTGGCGCGACGTGCTCAAGGAGGCCTATGCCGGCGACTACAGCGAGAAGGTCGCCTCGATGCTGCGCATCGGCATGGTGCTCTTCATCGCGTCCGAGGTGCTCTTCTTCTTCGCCTTCTTCTGGGCCTTCTTCTGGGGCGCGCTCGTCCCGCCGGAAATCTTCCCCACGTCGTGGCCGCCGGAGGGAATCGAGCCGGTCCCGGCCTTCGAGATTCCCTTCCTCAACACGATGATCCTGCTGCTCTCGGGCTGCACGGTCACCTGGGCGCATCACGGCCTGCTCCACGGCGACAACGACACGACCAAGAAGGCGCTGACGCTCACCGTGGCGCTCGGCTTCCTCTTCCTCAGCCTGCAGGTCTACGAGTACATCCACCTCGTGCATCTGGGCATGACCATCGACAAGGGGATTTTCGGCTCAGCCTTCTACATGGCCACCGGCTTCCACGGCTTCCACGTCTTCGTCGGCGCCACCTTCCTCGCGGTCTGCACGGTGCGTGCCTACCGCAACCGGCTGAACAAGGACCGGCATGTCGGCTTCGAGGCGGCCGCCTGGTACTGGCACTTCGTCGACGTCGTCTGGCTCTTCCTCTTCGTCTGCGTCTACTGGTGGGGCGGCAGCCTGTTCTGGACCTGGCCGGGCATCCAGTGACCGGGCCGGCGAACGGGTGACGGTCGAGCCGTCACCGATCACGACGGGCCTCCTCGGCCGCTGCCCTGCCTGCGGCCGGGGCCGCCTGTTCAAGGGCTTCCTCGAGGTCGTGCCGCGCTGCGAGTCATGCGGTGCCACATTCGGCGGGCAGGACAGCGGGGACGGCCCCGTCGCTTTCATCATCATGATCGCGGGCGGCCTCGTCGTCGGGGCCGCCCTCGTCGTCGAGGTCAAGTACGCCTGGCCGATCTGGCTGCATATGGCCGTCTGGCTGCCGCTCGCCGCCGTCCTCTGCGTCGGCCTGCTCCGGCCCCTCAAGGGCCTGCTGATCGCCCTCCAGTACCGGCACCGCCGGACCGATTTCGACGCCAACGGTTGAGCCGCATGCCGGATATCAGGGGCCGTCGCTTCCGGGCCGGCTGGCCGCTCACGCTCACGACTGTCGTGGCCTTCGCGGTGCTCATGGTGCTCGGCACCTGGCAGGTCCAGCGTCTCGCCTGGAAGCTCGACCTGATCAGCCGGACCGAGGCGGGGCTAGCGGCCGCCCCGGTGCCGCTGCCGGTCGACCCGGCTGCCATGCTCGCTCTCGACCTCCGGCCGGTGACCGCCACGGGCACGCTGCTCCGGGACCGTGCCTTCGCCTACGGGGCCAGCCAGCGGGGCGGCCAACCCGGTGCCCGCCTCATGGTGCCGCTGCAACGCGGGGAGGGCGGGCCGGTCCTCGTCGACATGGGCTGGATTCCCGAGCCCGTCGAGGCCACCCTCGCGGCGCCCGACGAGCCCGGGCCGGTCGCCATCGAAGGCATCCTGCGCGCTGACCACCTGGCAGCCAGGCCGACGTTCCGACCCGAGAACCGCCCGGACGAGCGGCGCTGGTACTGGCTCGACACGGCGGCGCTCGAGACCACGCTCGACCTGCCGGGACTGGCTCCGGTGACTTTGGTCCGCAGCCCGTCCGGTGCCGAGACGACGCCGCCCATCGCCGACCGGCCAACACTGAACCTGACCAACAACCATTTGGGCTATGCCATCACCTGGTACGGGCTGGGGGCAGGGCTCGTCGCCGTCTACATCGCCTTCGGCCTCGCCCGCGGCAAGGAGAGCACGCCATGAAAGCCCTTCGCCCCCTGGCACTCGTGAGCGTCGTCCTGACCTATTGCCTGATCATCCTGGGTGGCTGGGTGCGCTCGACCAATTCCGGCCTCTCCTGCCCGGACTGGCCCACCTGCTACGGCGAGTGGGTGCTGACGCCCGGCGCTTTCGCCACCCTCGGCGAGGTCGGCTACACCTACGGCCAGGTGATGCTCGAGTGGACGCACCGGCTGATCGCCGGCGTCCTTCTCGGTCCCCTGATCCTCGTCCTTGCCGTCATCGCCTTCTTCCGGCGGCAGGTCGACCGGAGCGGCTGGCGCCTCGCCCTCCTCATCCTTTTCGTCCTGCTGATCCAGGCGAAGCTCGGCGGCATCACCGTGCTCGATGCCAACAGCCCCTGGTCAGTGGCGCTGCATCTGGGCAATGCGCTCCTGCTCCTCTCGCTCCTCGTCCTCTTCACTCTCCGCCTCCTGCCGGCGGCGTGCTTCGCCGCCCCGGAGCCCCCCTTCTGGCGCCCGTTCCTGATCGCCCTCTGGCTCCTCCTGCTCGCCACCATGGTCACCGCCGCCATGACCGCGAAGAGCGGCGCCTCGCTCGCCTGCTACGAATGGCCGGCCTGCACGGACGGCTGGCTGCCCGACCTCGGCGACCCTCTGGTCCGCATCCACTTCCTGCACCGCACGCTCGCCGCCCTGAGCGGGCTCGGCATCCTCGCCTTCCTCGTCCTCGCCTTCCGCGGCGACAACCCGATCCTGCGCGGCATCGCCGCCATCGCCACGCTCCTGGTGCTCGTCCAGATCGGCCTGGGGGCCATGGTCATCGTCCATCTCGTCCCGACCGGCCTCGCCGTGGCGCACCAGGCCGTGGGCGTGCTGCTCTTCACCGGGATCGCGGCGAGCCTCGCCACGGTCCTCTTGACCCCCACCGACGCGCCATCCAGGGAGTCGCCGCATGTCGGCCTACGTGACCCTCGAGCACCGCTTCAAGCGCCTCGCTGACCTCGGCGGGGCCGCCGCCGTCCTCAACTGGGACCAGGCCGTGATGATGCCGAAGGGCGGCAACGCTGCGCGCGGCGAGCAGCTGGCGGCGCTCGGCGGCCTGACGCATGAGATCCTCGTCGCACCGCAAACCAGCGAGCTGATCGAAGCCGCCGCGGCGGAGCCTCTGGATCAGTGGCAGGGCGCCAATCTCGCCCTCATCCGCCGCCGCTTCGATCGTGCCGTCGCGCTGCCGCAAGAGCTGGTCGAGGCCACGGCCCGCGCCACCAATGCCTGCGAGATGGCCTGGCGCGAGGCCCGGGCGGCCAGCGACTACGCCGCCCTCCGACCGAAGCTCGAGGAGGTGCTGCGCCTCACCCGCGAAGCCGCCGCCCTGCAAGGCACGAAGCTCGGGCTCGAACCCTATGCCGCCCTCCTCGACGGCTTCCAGCCGGGCCTCGACGAGGCCACCCTCGACCGCCTCTTTGCCCCGCTTCAGGAGCGCCTGCCCGGCCTGATCGACAAGGCGCTCGCCCGCCAGGGCAGGGCCGTGAAGCCCGAAGGCCCGTTCCCGGTGGCGCTGCAAAAGCAGCTCGCGAAAGAGCTGATGGCGAAGCTCGGCTTCGACTTCGCCCATGGCCGGCTCGACGAGAGCACCCACCCCTTCTGCGGCGGCACGCCTACCGACATCCGCATCACCACCCGCTACGACGAGTCCGAGATCGTCTCGGCCATCATGGGGGTCATGCACGAGACCGGCCACGCCCTCTACGAAGCCGGCCTGCCTGAACCCTGGCGCCACCAACCGGTCGGCGAGGCGCACGGCATGGCGATCCACGAGAGCCAGTCGCTGCTGGTCGAGATGCAGGCCTGCCGCTCGCCCGCCTTCCTCGATTTTCTCTCCGGCCACCTCGCCTCGACCTTCGGGGCCCAACCGGCCCTCGCACCCGACAACCTCGTCCGCCTCTACGGCACCGTTGCCAGGGGCTACATCCGCGTCGATGCCGACGAGCTCACCTACCCGCTCCACATCGTCCTTCGCTACCGCCTCGAGAAGGCGCTGATCGCGGGCGACCTCGACCTCCGCGACCTGCCGGCGGCATGGAACGACGGCATGGCCGAGCTCCTCGGCATAATACCCCCGGACGACCGCCTGGGCTGCCTGCAGGACATCCACTGGCCGGTCGGCGCCTTCGGCTATTTCCCCAACTACACCCTGGGAGCGCTCCTCGCCGCCCAGCTCTTTCGGGCGGCCGAAGCCGCGATCCCCGGGCTCCTGGCCCACATCGCCAAGGGCGACTTCGCCCCGCTGCTGGCCTGGCTGCGCACCCACGTCCACGGCCGTGCCTCCAGCCTCGGCATGCAGGACCTCATCAGGAGCGCCACCGGCACCGAGCTCGGCACCGAGGCCTTCCTAGCGCATGTCAACGAACGCTACGGTAGCTGAACCGGCGGCCGCCCCAGCGCGTCGATCACCCCGGCCGCCAAAAGCTCACGGGGCTCGGGAAACCACATCTGGCTGTGCGGCGTGGCGCCGATTCGCTCGAGGAAGGGCTCGGCCACCAAGCGACGGCGAAAGACCGCCATGTCCTTCGCCTGCTCGACCCCGGGATCGAGAAACACTTGCACCATCCGGCCGCCGAGCCCGTAGCGGTGAAAGCCGAGCCTCGCGCCCTCGTCGAGATAGCGCATCCTGCCGCCCATGAAGGCGAGGGCGCAGGCCGATGCGCAATCGCCCCTCGCGAGCGTCATCAGGCCGAAACGCTCGATCACCCGGATCAGCCCGCGTGCCTCGGCGACCCTGCCGCCCTCGCTCTCGAGGCTGATCAGCCGCACGCCATCCGCCCTCTCGAGCAGCCCCTCGAGATCGCGGGTGATGCCGAACTCGATCAGTCCCTCGAGCCGCACGCTGGTTCCGTCGTCCGCGAGCGCCAGATGGTAGGGCGCCGGCCGCGACTTCGCCTCGGCCTTGGCAGCGGGCGCCTCGCCGAGAACAAGCGCAGCTATTCCCGCCTGCGCGACCAGCAGCAGCATGGCCACGAGGCCGAGGAGCCGGAGCCCCAGGTCGGCGGGGGCGCGCGCTCGCGAAGGGGCCAAGGGTGCAGCTCCGGGTCGACGCAAGAGCCTTGGATGCTACCACACCGCTGGCGCCCGTTCCATGAAGCCGGGGATCTTCGGCATGACGAGCACGGCAAACGTGCCGGTGAATCACGGGTTCGATGGAACAAACCGGGGCCTCGGTCGTTCATCGAATGTTGCTGAACAGACAAGGAGGAAGCCGATGTCGGCAGAGCAGGACCGCGCCGTCGTGGCGCCGGCCCGCCCCATGGCGCCTGCCCGGATGGGCAGCATGGCAGGTTGGCGAGGGCTGGCCGTCGCCATCATTTTCGGCCTCTCGGCCCTGGGTCTTTCCGCCTGCGACGACGGGCCGGCCGAGGAGGCCGGCAGCAAGGCCGGGGCCGCCGTGGACAACGCGGTCGACCAGGCTGGCGACGCTGCCGAGAAGGCCGGCGACGCCATCGAGGATACGGCGGAGGATGCTGCCGACGCGGTCGGCGACGCGGCGGAGGACGCTGGCGACGCGATCAAGAAGACGACCGAATAGGCTGGTCCGGGGCGGGGCAGGCGGCCAGCCGCCGCTTGTCCCGTACCCTCGTCGGGGCTATCGACAGGCGCACCCGTTTCCCGCCGCCTGAAGGATCAGCCCCGTGCCCACCGTTCTCTGCTTCGGCGATTCCAACACCCACGGCACCCTGCCGCTGACCGGCCCTGGCGACATTCGCAGGCTCGGCCCCACGATCCGCTGGCCCGGTGTGCTGGCCGCTGCGCTCGGCCCGGACTTCCGCGTCATCGAGGAGGGTCTACCCGGCCGCACCACGGTTCACGCCGACCCGATCGAGGGCGCCCACATGAACGGCCTCGCAGCCCTGCCAATGGTGCTCGCCAGCCATTCGCCGCTCGACCTGATGACTATCAAGCTCGGCACCAACGACCTGAAGGTGCGCCATTCGGTCTGCGCCGCCGACATCGCCCGCTCGATCGAGCTTCTCGTCATGACGACCCGCCAGCTCTGCGCCGCCCCCGGCCGGACCGTGCCGAAGATTCTGATCATCGCCCCGCCGCCGATCGAAGAGGCGGGTTGCCTCGCCGAGATCTTCGCCGGTGGCAAGGCCGAGTCGCTCGAGGTCGGCCCTTGGCTGCGGCGCTCCGCCAGCTATCTGGGCACCGGCTTCCTCGACGCCGGCGAGCACATCCGGGTGAGCCCTATCGATGGCATCCACTACGACGAGGCGGCACACGCCACGCTCGGCCGCGAGGTGGCGAAGAGCCTGCGTGAGCTGGCCACGACCGCCTGAGGCCGGAGAGACGAGCGCCCGATGACCACCTATACGAGCACCCGCGGCGGCACGCATGGCCGCAGCTTCGAGGACGTGCTGTTGCGCGGCCTCGCCGAGGATGGCGGGCTCTTCGTCCCCGAGACCTGGTCCGCGCTCAAACTCGAGGCGATGGCGGGGCTTGCTATCCCGAGACCGTGGCCCGGCTGCTCGCCCCTTCACCACGGGCTGCTTTGACGAAGCCGAGCTTGCGGCCATGGCGCACGACGCCTATGCCGCCTTCCGCCATCCGGCCACCGCCCCGCTCGCCCAGCTCGACCACGACGAGTGGCTGCTCGAGCTTTTCCACGGCCCCACCTTCGCCTTCAAGGACTTCGCCATGCAGCTCCTCGGCCGCATGTTCGAGGCGGTCCTGAAGCGGCGAGGAGCATCACCATCGTCGGCGCCACCTCGGGCGACACCGGTGCGGCCGCTGTTCGCGCCTTCGCCGGGCTGGAGCGGATCAGCGTCGCCATCCTTTTCCCCGAGGGCCAGATCTCGCCGGTCCAGCAGCGCCAGATGACCACGTCGAGCGAGGCGAACGTCGAGATCATCGCCGTCCAGGGCACGTTCGACGACTGCCAGAACCGGCTCAAGGACATGTTCAACGACCGGGCCTTCCGGGACGACCTGCGGCTCGCCGCGGTCAACTCGATCAACTGGGCGCGCGTCGTCGCCCAGGCCGGCTATTACGTCTATTCAGCACTGCGTCTCGGCGGGCTCGACCGGCCGCTCGCCTTCGCCGTGCCGACCGGCAATTTCGGCGACGTCTATGCCGGCTACGTGGCGAGCCGGATCGGCCTGCCGGTCGCTAAGCTCATCGTCGCCACCAACACCAACGACATCCTCGCCCGCTTCCTCGCATCCGGCCGCTACGCCAGGGGCGAGGTCGCCGCCACCATGAGCCCGTCGATGGACATCCAGGTGGCCTCCAACTTCGAGCGCCTGCTCTTCGAGCTCCTCGACCGCGACGGGACGGTGGTGGCCGGGCGCATGGACGACTTTGCCCGCGATGGCGCCCTCGAGCTCGACCAGGACCGGCTCGCCGCCGCCCGCCGCCTTTTCGCCGGTGCCCGCGTCGACGAGGCGACGACGGCTGCCACCATCGCCGAGGTCCGGGCCGCCACCGGCCAGCTCGTCGATCCCCATACCGCCGTCGGCATCCGTGCCGGCCGCGACCTCTGCCCGCCGACGACGCCGCTCGTCACCCTCGCCACGGCGCATCCGGCGAAGTTCCCGGAAGCCATGATTCGTGCCACCGGCGCGGCGGCCCCCCTGCCGGAGCCGCTCGCCGCCATGATGCAAGCCCGTGAGCGCTTCACCACATTGCCGAACGATCTGGCCGCCCTGCAGGCGCATCTGCGCGCCTGGGCCGGCCCCACCACCTGACACGAGCCAGGGACAACATGCAGATCACCACGCTCCCTAACGGTCTTCGCGTCGTCACCGAGACCATGCCGAGGGTCGAGACCGCGAGCTTCGGCGTCTGGGTCGATGCCGGGGCGCGCTACGAGGCGCCCGAGGTCAACGGCGTCGCCCACATGCTGGAGCACATGGCCTTCAAGGGTACCGCCCGCCGCACGGCCAAGGGCATCGCCGAGGAGATCGAGGACGTGGGCGGCTCGCTCAACGCCTATACGGGCCGCGAGCACACCGCCTACTACGCCCGCATCCTCGCCGACGACGTGCCGCTCGCCGCCGACATCCTGACCGACATCCTGCGCCATTCGACCTTCGATCCCGAGGAGTTCGAGAAGGAGCGCCACGTCATCCTGCAGGAGATCGGCGAGACGCTCGACACCCCCTCCGACCTCGTCTTCGACCAGTTCCAGGAGGCGGCCTTCCCCGACCAGCCGATCGGCCGCTCGATCCTGGGCTCCGAGGCGATCATCGAGACCCTGCCGCGCGACGCCCTGCAGAGCTTCATCGACGGCCATTACGGCCCCGAGGCGCTGATCGTCGCCGCCTCCGGCAAGGTCGAGCACGACGCCATCGTCGCCCTCGCCGGCGAGAAGCTCGGCGACCTCGCGAAGAGCCCGAAGCCCATCCCCCAGCCCGCCAGCTACACCGGCAGCGAGTGGCTCTCCGGCCGCGACCTCGAGCAGGTCCACATCTGCCTCGGCCTCGAGGCTTTCGCCTATACCGACCCCGACTTCATCCCGCTCCAGGTCTTCTCGACGGCCCTCGGCGGTGGCATGTCCTCGCGCCTCTTCCAGGAGGTCCGCGAGAACCGGGGCCTGTGCTACTCCGTCTTCACCTTCTCCGGCCTGCACAAGGATTCCGGCGTCTTCGGCATCTATGCCGGCACCGGCGAGAAGGACGTGCCCGAGCTTATCCGCGTCATCGCCGGCGAGCTTAGGGACCTCGCGTCCAGCATCGGCGAGGCCGAGCTCCGCCGGGCCAAGGCCCAGCTCAAGGCGAGCCTGCTCATGGGCCAGGAAGGCTGCTTCTCCGTCTGCGAGGACATCGCCCGCCAGTTCCTCTGCTTCGGCGACTACCTCACCCCCGCCGAGCTCACCGCCCGCTACGAGGCCGTCGACGCAGCCGCCATCGCCCGCATCGCCGCCCGCCTGCTCGCCGACCCCAGGCCCACCGTCGCCGCCATCGGCCCCGCCAGCGGCCTGCCCGACGCGGGGCTGTGGCTCGACCGGTTGACCCAGTGATGCGCATCACCGCCATCCGCGAGACCGCCGCCCCGATCAGCTCGCAGATCGCCAACGCCTATATCGACTTCTCGAAGATGACCTGCTCGCTGGTCGCGGTCACTACCGATGTGATCCGCGACGGCAGGCCCGTCACCGGTTTCGGCTTCAGCTCCAACGGCCGCTATGCCGCCGGGGCCATCATGCGCGACCGCATGATCCCGCGCCTGATGGAAGCGGAGCCCGAGAGCCTCCTCGACCCCGAGAGCGGCCGCATCGATCCCTTCCGCTGCTGGGACCGGATGATGGTCAACGAGAAGCCCGGCGGCCACGGCGAGCGCTCGGTCGCCGTGGGCACGCTCGACATGGCCATCTGGGATGCCTTGGCCAAGGTCGAGGGCGTCCCGCTCTGGCGCCTGCTCGCCGACCGTTACAAGGGCGGCGCCGCCGACGATTCCGTCTGGGTCTACGCCGCCGGCGGCTACTACCACCCGGGCAAGGGCATCGACGGTCTCGTCGACGAGGTGAAGTCCTACAGGGACATGGGCTATTTCGACTTCAAGCTGAAGATCGGCGGTGCCCCGCTTGCCGAGGACATGAAGCGCATCGAGGCCGTGATCGGCGTCGCCGGCAGCGGTGCCCACGTCGCCGTCGATGCCAATGGCCGATTCGACCGCGACACCGCCATCGCCTACGCCGAGGCCCTCGAGTCCCTGGGCCTCCTCTGGTACGAGGAGGCCGGCGACCCGCTCGACTACGCGCTTCAGGCCGGGCTGGCGCCCCACTACGCGAATCCCATGGCCACCGGCGAGAACCTCTTCTCGACCATCGATGCCACGAACCTCATCCGCTATGGCGGCATGCGCCCCGATCGTGACTGGCTGCAGTTCGACTGCGCGCTCTCCTACGGCCTCTGCGAATACACCCGCACACTCGCCATGCTGGAAGCGAACGGCTGGTCCAGTCGCCGCGTCGTCCCGCATGGCGGCCACCAGATGAGCCTCAACATCGCCGCCGGCCTGCATCTCGGCGGCAACGAGAGCTATCCCGGCATCTTTCAGCCCTTCGGCGGCTTCGCGGACGGTATCAGGGTCGAGGGGGGCAGGGTCAAGCTCCCGGAGACGCCGGGCATCGGCATCGAGACCAAGGCCGGGCTCTACGCCCTCTGCCGGCAGCTCGCCGCCGGCTGAATTGCGGCTCGACCCTCAGCCGCCGGCCGGGGGCATGCACTGGATGGCGATCTGCTGGCCGGTGCGGTCCGTCGGCCCCGTCGTGGTGGCGATATCCGGCGTGCTGGTCGCCGCCGTGTCCAGAATACGATAGCCGGTAGGGCACAGCTCCGCCGCCTTCTTGTGGCACACGCTGATCGGCGTCAGGGCGCCGTAGCAACCGATGAGGTATTGCAGACCGCCATCCGGCCCGGTCATCTCGGTGACCTTGGCGCAGCCGCCAAGGAGGAGCACGAGGAGGATGGCGAGACGCATGGAGCCGGTATCCATTGGAGGTGGGGCAGGACCATCGCCCTAGCGTCTTTGCCGCTATCGGACAAGCCGGCCAGACAGGGAAGAGCCACCATGACCACGGACCCGATCGAGCAGCTCCGCGCCATCTGCCTGGCCTTGCCGGAGGCGACCGAGAAGGAGGCCTGGGGCGACCCCACCTTCCGGGTGCGGGACAAGATCTTCGCCATGCCGAAAAGGGGCGACGGCCGCCTCTCGGTCTGGTTCAAGGCCCCATCCGGCAGCCAGGAGATCCTGGTCGGCGCCGATCCCGATACCTTCTTTCGCCCGCCATATGTCGGCCACAAGGGCTGGGTCGGCATGCGCCTCGACAATGGCCCCGACTGGGCCGAGGTCGAAACCCTCGTCCGCCGCAGCTACCGCCTCACAGCACCCAGGCGCCTGATCGCTCTCCTCGCTTGAGCCGTCGACTGCCGCGATTCAGATCGATACATGCGCCCATCGGCCTCCCGACTAGCGTTCCACACGAAACCGCCCGCCCTGAAATCGCTCGCGAAGGTGTGGTGCCCAACAGCCGCCAGCGACTGACCCTGACCGCCGACTGTGCCTTCAGTTCTTGGGTTGGCGTCCCTGAAACTCGTTGCTGGACGAATTTGGCATTCGGATCCTTCTGGCCGTGCGGCAAGGAGTTCGAAGTGTTGGGACAGCTTGCTGGTTCAGTGTCTCTGTGGCCCTTCGTTTGGTTTTTCACCCATGAGCATGCTATGCTGCAGAGGCAGAAATCGACAAATGCTTGATTGCCCTCAGAAGATTCGGGGAGATGATCTTGCCGGCCGTGCACGAATGGAGCGGCGCCAACCGTGACCAGGCTGATTACTGGACGGCCCAAGGTGAGACTTGGGTCCGCTTCCAGGAGGGGCTCGACCAAATCCACGAGGCGCCATTGCGGCGACTGCTCGAATGCGCCGCGCCTGCAGCGAGTGAGCGTGTCCTCGACATCGGTTGCGGTGCCGGCGCCTCTGCCTTCGCGGTCGCCTCGGCGGTCGGCGAGAAGGGACATGTCACCGGCGTCGACATTTCGGCGCCGCTTCTCGACCGGGCGGAAGAGCGTCGGGTCGAGGCCGGGCTCGACAACGTTCGGTTCCTGCTGGCCGACGCGCAAACCCATCCTTTCGAGGAGGGCACTTTCGATCTCGCCATCTCTCGGTTCGGCGTCATGTTCTTCGATGATCCCCCGGCTGCCTTTCGCAACATCGCCACCTGCCTCCGACCCGGTGGACGCATCGTCTTCATTGCTTGGGCACCGAGCGCACGGAATCCCTGGTTCGATCTGCCCCGAGCGATTGCGGCCGACGAGCTGGGTCCGGCAGCTCCGGCGGATCCGGCTGCGCCCGGACCCTTCGCTTTTGCCGCCACTGATTACGTCCTCCGAATTCTCGAAGGGACCGGCCTCGAGGAATGCTGGGCGCGGACGGAGAAAATCGAGCTCGAGTTCGCAGGCACGTTGGAAGCCGCCGCTTCCGTCGCCTGCGGCGTCGGCGCCGCGACCCGGATCATTCGCCAGTATCAGGCCGACGAAGCTGCTATTGCCCGGATAGAGCGCCGCGTCGCCGAAGCGTTTCAGCCATTCGCTGTTGCGGGCAGAGTGCGGATACCGGCACTTGTGAACCTGTGCGGAGCTTCTCGCGCTTGAGGCCGCGATAGGTTGCTCAGGCTTATTCCGCCGCCATCGGATGCGACCGCGCATAAGTCTCCAGCGCATCCTCCGCGCACGGCTCGATCGGCGAAGTCTTGATGCGCGATCCACTCCGGCCGCGTCGGCTTCCTGATATGGTTCGAGACCGCGCAGAGCGTCAGGTAGACGATCTTCCTCGGATAGGGCGTGATGTTGGGCGGCGACGCGTGCACGAGATTGCCGTGGAACATCAGGACCGAGCCGGGTTTGCCGGTCGGTGCCACGATCCCGCCCTCCTCGACCAGCTCCGTGATCGTCGCCTTGTCCAGCGTCCACAAGGGATATGAGGTCGTCGACGTGTCGTGCCCGGCGGCCAGCACGCCCTGTCGATGGCTCTTCGGGATGAACATCAGTGGCCCATTGACCGCCATCACCTCGTCGAGGAAGACGGCGATGTTCATCGCCCGCGGCTCCGGCATGCCGTCGTCGCGCGCCCAGGTACCGTAATCCTGGTGCCACTGCCAGACCTCGCCGTCGAAGGGCGCCTTGGCGTTGATCTTGAACTGGTGCATGTAGACCGGCTCGCCGAATAGCTGGCTCACCGGCTCCACCAGCCGGGGATGCCGCCCGAGCAGGCCGAACGCCTCGTTGTAGGTGTGCGCCGCGAAGGCCGTCCGGGGGGCACCGGTGCTCTCGCGCCAGACCTCCTCCCGGCCCGATGCGTAGATCACCTCCGCCTCGGCCCGCAGCAGCCCGATCTCCTCCGCCGAGAAGCATTCCGGCAGGAAGAGCCAGCCCTCGCTGTCGAACTCGGCGAGCTGCGCTTCACTCAGACGCATGACCGTTCCTCCCTGAGAGCCCGTCCATCCGGCGGGTCCGCTATTCTACCGCGACCGGCATCTTCGGCAAAGCCCGGCACTTGATCCGCCGGCCGGGCCGGCGCACTCTCCGCGGCGCCAGTCGACGGAGGAAACCATGGCCACGAGCACCGAGCACCTGAAGAAGGGCGTCTACCCGATCGCCCCCACCCCCTTCCACGCCAATGGCGACCTCGACCTCGACGGGCAGAAACGGGTCCTCGACTGCATGATCGACCAGGGCGTCGACGGCATCTGCCTGCTCGCCAACTATTCCGAGCAGTTCCTCCTCTCCGACGAGGAGCGCAACATCCTGCTCACTCTCTGCCTCGACCACGTGGCCGGCCGCGTGCCCGTCATCGCCACGACCTCGCACTACTCGACCCGCATCGCCGTCGAGCGCGCGAAGGCCGCGGAGGCCGCCGGGGCCGCCATGCTGATGCTCATGCCGCCCTATCACGGCGCCCTGCTGAAGGCCGACGAGAAGGGCACGTTCGAGCATTTCGCGGCGATCGCCGAAGCCGTCGCCATCCCCATCATGGTCCAGGACGCGCCGCTTTCCGGCGTCACCCTCTCCGTGCCGTTCCTCGCCCGCCTCGCGAAGGAATTGCCGACCGTCGCCTGGTTCAAGATCGAGACGCCGATGGCCGCGGGCAAGCTCCGCGCCCTCATCGCCGCCGGCGGTGACACGATCCAGGGCCCCTTCGACGGCGAGGAATCCATCACGCTGATGGCCGACCTCGACGCCGGTGCGACCGGCACGATGCCATCCGCCCTGCTCCCCGACCTGATCAAGCCCGTCGTCACCTTCCATCTCGCCGGCAAGACCGAGGAGGCGGCGGCGCAATACGCGAAGATCCTGCCGCTCATCAATTTCGAGAACCGGCAATGCGGGCTCAGGGCCACCAAGACCGTCATGATGGCTGGCGGCGTGATCAAGTCCGACGCCGTCCGCCACCCCTTCGAGCCGCTCCACCCCGCCACCCGTGACGGTCTCCTCCAGCTCGCCCGCCGCACCGGGCCGCTGGCCATCCGCTGGGGGAAATAGCCACGTCCACGGAGACTCCGGCGGCCTCGGCTGCCACGACCGGGTCCACCACTGCTGGCCCGGGGCCCATCGAGTTCGTCGTTCTCTTCGCGCTGGTGAGCTCGCTCACCGCCGCCAGCATCGATACCGTGCTGCCGGCGCTGCGCCAGATCGGCCACGACCTCGGCGTCGCCAACCCGCTGTCGACGCAGCTCGTCGTCACCACCTTCATCCTCGGCATGGTCGTGGGCGACCCGTCTTCGGCCCGCTCGCCGACGCCATCGGCCGGAAGCGCGCCATCCTCCTGGGCCTCGCCATCTACGTGGCAGGCAGCCTGATCGCCGCCTTCGCCGGCTCGCTCGAGCTGCTCGTCCTCGGCCGCATCGTCCAGGGGATCGGTGTCGGCGGCCCGAAGATCGCGTCGCGGGCGCTCATCCGCGACCGCTTCGCCGGCGAGGCCATGGCGCGCATCCTCTCGCTGATCTTCATGGTCTTCATCCTGGTGCCGATGATCGCCCCCGCCATCGGCCAGCTCATCACCGCCACCGCCGGCTGGCGGGCGATCTTCACGAGCTATCTCGGCTGGGCCGCCCTCATCGCCCTCTGGCTCGCCATTCGCCAGCCCGAAACCCTGCCGCCCGAGCGCCGCGTCCCGCTCCGCCTCGTCCCGCTGCTCCGCAACGCCGCCCTCATCCTCCGCCACGGCCAGGTCATGGCGCTCACCATGGCCGCCGGCGCCATCTTCGGCGCCATCCTCCTCTTCGTCAGCACCTCCCAGGCGGTCTTCCTCGACCTCTACGGCATCGACGCCCTCTTCCCGGCGTTCTTCGCCATGCTCGCCTTCGGCCTCGGCCTCTCCTCCTTCGCCAACAGCCGCATCGTCGTCCGCCTCGGCATGGCCCCCATCGCCCGCTTCGGCCTCCTGGCGCTCACCACCCTCGGCCTCGCTTTGATCGCCACCGGCCTCGCCACCACGGGCCAGCCGCCTTTGTGGCTCTTCATGGGCCTCTGCTTCCTCTGCTTCAGCTCCTTCGGCCTCCTCTTCGGCAACCTCAACGCCATGGCCATGCGCCACCTCGCCCGCGTCGCCGGCCTCGGCGCCTCCCTCATCTCCTCCATCTCCAGCCTCGTCGCCTTCCTCTGGGCCACCGGCTTCGGCCGCTTCTACAACGCCACCGTCTACCCGTTGGCGACCGGCTTCGTCGCGGCCGGCCTCATCGGCCTCCTGGCGCTGCACTACGCGGCTCGGAGCCGGGCAGGGGAGGTTTGAGGGGGGGGGGAGTCAACCGGAACGACGCGTGGCCGCCGCTCTGATGAGAGCCTGCACCTCGGCAATCATCACCTCGTGCGGCACCGTCCGCCCAGCCGCCATGTCCGCCAGACCCCGTCGGATCGCTGCCGCCGTCGCGGCTTCCGGTTCCGGCGGTGTGTTCAATTTGGGCGGCATCATCGAGTCCTTCCAACGAAGAACGACGTCTTCTGCCTGCGCACCGGCATGCCGGTAGTCCGTCTGGCCACAGCCGTGGTATCATGCATCCATGAGCAAGATCCTGAAACAGGCACTGCGCGACCTCGATCAACTGCCGGAGAGCGAGCGGGCGCGGATCACGTCGATGCTAGCGGACGAGGTCCAGCGCGCCAGACATTCGAGCCGCATCAGGGAGGGCCGATGGGCGCGAGTCGCCGATCGGTTGGCCGCAGCAAATGCTCTCGACGAGTGCAGCGACGACCTCGTGCGCCACGTCCGGGCGTTCCGCGACAACTTCGCGCTCGGCGAGCCGAATCAGCCCTGAACGGCATGGCCGGTTATCTGCTCGACACCAACATCGTCTCCTATCTGATCGACGCTCAGGCAACTGCCCACCCTGCGGTGCGACAGCGGCTGGCACGGTTGGCCGATGACGACACGGTGTCGATCTCGATCATCACCTGCTACGAGCTGCACCACTGGTTGGCGTTCGACGATACCCGGCAGGCGTCGGTCGATGCGTTGCTCGCCGATCTCGGCATCGAGCCCTTGACGATCGCCGGCGCCGTCGCCTTCGGGCGGTTGGCCCGCATTCTGCGTGATCAGGTGAGCGCGGCCACGATGCGCAGGGCGAGCATCGACTGCATGATTGCGGCTACCGCTCTCGTTTCGGACCGCATCCTTGTCTCCAACGACGCCGTGTTCGTCACGCTTGGGGAGATCGAGCCGAAGCTACGGCTCGAAGACTGGGTCAGTTGACAGCTATTATCGCGGGAGGGCCTTCAGGATTTGGCCTCGAGCTCGGCGAGGGACTGCAGGCCGCGGTCCTGGAAGACCCGGTCGAGGCCTTCCATGATCAGCGTGTGCATCTTCTCCCGCTCGTCGAAGGCGAGGCGGCGGAGCTGCTCGTAGACGGGGATGGGCAGATAGACGGTCTGCTGCTTGATCGGCTTGTTGGCGATGGTCCGCTTGGGCGTGGCCTTCGCCGCCTGCGGCCGGAGCTGGGTCGGCGGGGGCGGCTCGGCGACCTCGAGCAGGGCCTCAAGCGATGTTCTTTTGCGTGCCATCCTGCATCTTCTCCATCTTCTTCACCAGCCAGCCCCAGAGCTCGTCGATCTCCTGGGCCGCCTTGCCGTCCGGCTCGAACTCGCCGACCCCGAGCCCGGCCCCTGCGCGTCCTGGAAGACGCTGCGCGAGACCACTGTCACCGGGGCCACGGGGCCCAGCACGGCGAGGCCGATCTCCGCCTCCTTGATGCGAAAGCCCCTTGGCGGCGTCTGGCTCAGCACGAAGGCCGCGGGCTTGGCGAGGCGGCGGATCGTGGCGATGGTCGCCGGCGTCGCCTTCATGTCGGCCGGCGTCGGCCGGCAGGGGACGAGGCAGAAATCGGCGATCCGGATGGCCGCCGCCACCGAAGGCTCGTCGCGCCCCGGCGTGTCGATGAAGACATGGGTGAAGCCCTGCCGCCGGGCGGCCCCCACCGCCTCGGCCAGCGAGTCGGCGCCGAGCTTGACCAGCTTCGGGCTCGCCGCATCGCGGTCGTGGTACCAGGACTCGGCCGTGCCCTGCGGGTCCATGTCGAGGATCAGGCAGCGCCCGCCCGCCGCTTCCGCCGCGACCGCGAGGTTGACGCAAAGCGTGGTCTTGCCGCTGCCGCCTTTCTGGGTGACGAAGGCGATGACGTTCATGGGCAGGAAGCCTGTCCGCGTATCGTGGTCTGCTGTTTTCAGACCTACCCCGAAGCGGGCCGGCCTCACAAGCCATGTGAGCCGCGAGCGGCAAGTGTCTGGGCGGACTATGGCAGCCCGGTCACTCTAGCCTTGGGGCCACGGCCTCGGTCTCGACATCCGCCGCGACGCGCAGCTCGCGCAGCGGCCGGACGATGGCGATCGCCTCCGCATAGAGCGGGTCGGCCTTGTAGGCGGCGAGGGCCGCGGCGTCCGCGAACTCGCCATAGACCACGAGATCGACCGTGTTGCCGAGATCGTCCCGCCCGAGATTGCGCCGCACCTCGAGCCGGTCGGCCGCCCCGATCGTCTCGAGCCGCTTCAGCCCGGCCTCGATCACCGGCAGGTCGGCCGGGTCCCTGGCCGAGAAGAAGACGATGTGGCGGATCATCGGTCCATCACCCCGCGCTCTCAGTAGCCGAGCGCCAGCCCGTCCTTGCGCGGGTCGGAGCCGCCGACCAGCACACCCCTGGCCCGGTCCACCATGATCGCCTGCCCGCCGCCGAGCGGTGAGGCCGCCTCGACCGGCGCGTGGCCGAGCTCGGCGAGCCGCCGCACGGCCGCCGCCGGGACACCCCGCTCGACCTGCAGCGGCCCCGGATAGGCCATCGCCCGGGGCGCATCGAGGGCGGCCTGCGGGTCCATGGCGAAGTCGATGAGGTTGGTCAGCAGATGCGCGTGGCCGACCGGCTGGTAGTCGCCGCCCATCACCCCGTAGGTCGTCCAGACGGCGCCGTCCTTGCAGGCGAGGCCCGGAATGATGGTGTGCATCGGGCGCTTCCTGGGGGCGATCTCGTTCAGATGGCCCGCCGCCAGGCTGAAGGCGCGGCCTCGGTTGTGGAAGATGACGCCGGTCGCGGGGCAAACGAGGCCCGAGCCGAAGCTGTCGTAGATCGAGTTGATGAACGAGCAGGCATTGCCGTCCCGATCGACCACGGTGAGGTAGATCGTGTCCTTGTGCTCGGGGAGCAGCGGCGGCGGCAGGGCCGGCATGGTGGCGGCGCGGTCGATCCGGCCAGCGAGGGCTGCCGCATAGGCCTTGTCCAGCAGCCGGTCGGTCGGCACCGCCGCCTGGCGCGGGTCGGCCAGCACCGCGTCCCGGTCGCGAAAGGCGAGGCGGGTCGCCTCGGCCTCCAGGTGCAGCCGCTCCGCCCCGTTCGGGTCGAGCCCGCCGAGGTCGAGCTGCTCGAGGATCTGCAGGAGCAGGAGGGCGATGATGCCCTGACCGTTCGGCGGGCACTGGTAGACGGTATGGCCACGGTAGGTGGCGCTGATCGGCTCGCTCCATTCGGGCCGGTACTCGGCGAAGTCCGCCTCGCCGTGCAGCCCGCCGAAGCCCTTGAGGCTCGCCACCATGGCCGTCGCCAGCGGGCCTTCGTAGAAGGCGTCGGCACCGCGCCGGGCGATGGTCTCGAGCGTGGCGCCGAGCTGCTCCAGCCGCAGCGTGTCGCCGGCCACCGGCGCCGCGCCGCCGGGCAGATAGAAGTCGCGACCGGCAACGCTCCGCTCCAGCCGATAAGCTGCCTTGGCCCAATCGAAGGCGACCACAGGGGTCACGGGAAACCGTCCGCGCATAGGCAATGGCCGGCCGGAGCAGCTCGTCGAGGCCCTTCGAGCCGTGCCGGTCGAGCAGCGCCTGCCAGCCGCGCACGGCACCCGGCACGGTGACGCTCGCCACGCCGCCATCGGGCATGGCATCGAGGCCCTCGCCCCGCAGCCGCTCGGCCGAGATCGCCGAGGGCGCCCAGCCCGAGGCATTGAGCGCCGTCACGCCACCTTCCTTCGGGGCGAAGAGCACCCAGCAGTCGCCGCCGATGCCGGTCGATTGCGGCTCGACGACGCACTGCACCGCGCAGGCCGCGACAGCGGCGTCAGCCGCCCGCCGCCGGCCTTCAGCACGTCGAGGGCGGTGAGCGTCGCCCGAGCAGGTACGAGGTACGCGGCCATCGCCGTCGATGCGCCAGGCCCGTAGAACGCCCGGGAGCTGAAAGTCGCGCATGGCTGCTGTCTCCTTCCAGGCCCGTCCGGCGGCAAGTGCCATCCCCGGGTCACGCCAAACACCGGCCTCAGGCCGGCAGCAGGATCTTGCGGGACCCGAAGAGGTTCCCGGCGTCGAGCATCTGTGATCTGGCGCATCCACCAGGAGACCGCCGCGTCGCCATGCTCGAGCGGCGAGCACGGGAACTCGCCTTGCCGTAGCCGACGCCGTGCTCGCCGGTGCGATTGCCGCGCCGGGCGGCTGATGGCATGCCGGACCAGCCCGCTCGTTGAGGCGCTCAGCAGCGCGCAATCTCCGCCGGGTCGGCCATGTCGATCAGGTAGCCCATGTGGAAATTGCCGTCCCCCACATGGCCGAGCGTGGTGACGAAGAAGGGTGCCTCGGCGGCGTCGCGGCGGGCCTCGCGGATGCATTCGCCCAAGGCCGAGATCGGCACGCAGACATCGGTGCCCCAGACCTTGGCCCCGGGCCGCATCGCCAGCGTGGCGTAGTGCAGGTCGTGGCGCGCCTGCCAGAGCGCGTTGCGCTCCTCGGGGCGCAGCGCCCAGCGAAAGGCCGAGCCGGCATTGCCGGCGGCGAGCTCACCGACGAGGGCGGCCCCTGCTCCTCGACGCCGGCGGTGCTGCCACCGTGGAACTCGAGGAAGAGGGTCGCCGTCGCCGGGTAGTCGAGCTTGGAGAAGCGGTTGACCGCTTCCATGACATTGCCGTCGAGCAGCTCCATCCGGGCGACGGGAATGCCGGCCTGCACAGTCTCCATGGCAGTGGCGACGGCTTGGTCGACGGAGGGAAGGAGCAGACCGCCGCGGCCACCGCCTCGGGTCGCCCGTGGAGCCTGAGCGTGACCTCGGTGATGACGCCGAGCGTGCCCTCCAGCTGACCGACGAACAGGCGGGTGAGGTCATCGCCCGCCGACGACTTCCGCGCACGGTTGGCGGTTTTGACGACGCGGCCATCGGCCAGGACCACGGTCAGCGCCAGCACGTTCTCGCGCATCGTACCGTAGCGCACGGCATTGGTGCCCGAGGCGCGGGTCGCCGCCATGCCGCCGAGCGTGGCATCGGCACCCCAGGTCGATCGGGAAGAAGAGCCCGCTGTCGCGCAACTCCTACGGTCGAGCTGCTTGCAGGGTGACGCCGGCCTCGACCGTGACGTCCATGTCCTCGGGCCGCACCTCGAGGACGCGGTTCATGCGCGAGAGGTCGAGCGCCACGCCGCCTTCGAGGGCGCTCACGTGCCCTCAGGCAGTTGCCCGCGCCGAAGGGCACGATCGGCAGACGATGCCGCCGGCGAATCTCGACCGCGGCCACCACTTCGCCCGTCGACACCGGCCAGCAGACGGCGTCCCCGGCGCGCGGCGGGATGGTAGGGACTCGCGCGACCATTGCTGCTCGCGCTCGGCGGGCCGGGTCGAGCGCTCGCCGAAGAGGCGAAGCCCGTCGATGGCGTGCTCTCCAGCGTCGATGCCGTATCAACCGGGTCTCCTTCAGGGTTTCGGCCCGAGGCCGCGCCAGGCGGCACTCTGCAGGCGATCCCCATTGCCTGCAAGGCGTCGCGGATGCCAGCCTTCTGCGCCTCGCTCGGTGCGTGCATCGGCGGCCGCGGCAGGCCCGCGGCGCAGCCCTGCAGGGTCAGCGCGTGCTTGGTGCAGGCCGGCAGGTTGTCTGCGTCGATAACGTTCAGACCCTCAGGAGCCGCACAGATGCAGCTCTTTCGCCCGGGCATGGTCGCCGGCCCGGCAGGCGTCCCAGGTGCTACGCAGGCATGCGGTGCTGCGGTCGGCAGGGCGGCGATGGCACCATGCGCCGAGCATGAAGGGAGGGTAGAGCAGGGCGTCGACGGCGCTGAAGACGGAGATCCTCGGGCTCGGTGAGCAGCAGCAGGTCCGCCACCCGCCCGAGGTCCGGCACTCTGCTTGACCCCGACCACGCCGGAACCTCGCGGAAGATGCGGTGGAGGAGCCTGCGAGAATGAACCCAGGCGACATTGTAGATCAGGATCGGCTTGCCGGTCTCGCCCGCCAGACGGCGGAAATGCTCGACCACTGGCGTCGTCGCTCGGCTTGAAGAAGGTAATGCACCGGCACTGGCGTGAAGCCTGCAGGGCCGCCGTCCGGTGTCACGCGATCGACATCGCACGGCGGATGGCGTCGCGCGTGCTGTCGGCAGTGGTACCCACCGGGCGACCGGCACGCGGCCCGCCACCTCGTCATGGTCGTCTCCATAAGCCGTACGAACTCCTCGTGGTCGAGCGTATGCCCCCTCGCCGGTGCTGCCGCCGGCGGCAATGGTCACCCCGCACCCAAAGCGCACCTGCGCGCGGATGCCGGCCTCGTCGATCTCACCGGAGGCATCGAACGGGGTGGTCGTCGGCGGGACGATGCCGAGCAGACGGTCGCGAACACGGCGCATGGCGTTTGGGGCCTTCCCTGGCGAATTGTGCCTCTGTTCCGGCCGGCGGCGCTATCGGAACGTCGATCGCCTTGGACCCGCACCCCGTCAGTCAATGGCCACCGGCCTGCGGCGGAGCCCCGGCAACTCCCCCGGCTCCGGCCGCGCGACGATGCCGCCCGACCGGCCGATCGACTGAGTGTCCGGTCACCGGATGGGTGGCTGAGCGGTTGAAAGCACCGGTCTTGAAAACCGGCGTGGGTTCCATCCCTGCGTGGGTTCAGATCCCACCCCATCCGCCAGATGATCTACAGTTTTATAAGAACATTATCCTATCACGAATCAACCAGGCAAGCAAGCCGCTTCCGGTTCCGTTCGGCATGTTCCGGTTTTCGGGTTCGCTCGTCGCCCCACCGAAAGCTGGAATCTCGACAAAAATCCGTTTTTTCAAGGCGTTGCCGGCTCCGGGTTCGTTTACCAAAACCTTGGGTTCGTTCGTCGATTCTGTGGGTTCGCTCGTCAGATCCTTGGGTTCGTTCGTCGATTATCGCCGGGTTCGTTCGTCAGGATCTGTCGCATCTCGTGCGACAAACCAGAAACTGTCGCGTATCATGCGACTCTTGGGCGGCGATTGTCGCATCTGATGCGACATTTTCCGCAACAGGTCGCATCGCCGCGACAACCCGAGGCGTTGTCGCATCTCGTGCGACAGGCAAGAGGTTCGTCCGTGGCCTCGGCGGCGCGGCGGATGCTGCCGATCTGGGAGCCCATGGCCACCACGGCGCCGACGGGCTGGTCGATCCGGGCGAGGATGCCGGCGCAGGGGGCCTCGATCTCCATCACGCTCTTGTCGGTCTCGATCTCGGCCACCAGCTCGCCCTCGGCGACGCTCTCGCCCTCGGCCTTGCGCCAGCCGACGAGCGTGCCCTCGCTCACGGTGAGGTCGCCGAACGGCATCGGGATCGGCTCGTCCTCGGCGTTCCCAGCCTTCGGCAGGGGGGCGGCCGCCGGCTCGAGGCGACGGTGCCGGCGGCGTCGGCGCCGCCACGGGGGCCGTGAGGCCGGTGGCGCGCGCCAGTGGCCCGGGACCGGCGGCACGCCCCGGATCGCATCGTGGACCGCCTGCACGACCCGGTCGACGCTCACCAGCATCGCCCGCTCGAGCGCCGGGGCGAAGGGGTGCGAGGTGGGGGCGGTGTGCAGCCGGCCGGGCGGCGCATCGAGCTCGTCGAAGGCCAGCTCGTTGATGGTCTGCGCGATCTCGCCGCCGAGCCCGCACATCGCCCAGTCCTCGTCCACGACCAGGAGGCGATGGGTCTTGCGCACGCTCGCGATGATGGTCTCCACGTCCAGGGGCATGATCGTGCGCGGGTCGACGATCTCGACCTCGATGCCCCGAGCACTCAACCGCTCCGCCGCCTCGATCACGCGGTGTGCACGAGCTGGCCGGTGGCGACGACCCGCGTGATGTCGCTGCCCGGCCGGGCGATCTACGGCGACGCCGAAGGGGACGAAATGCTCGCCCTCGGGAACCGGGCCTTTCGCGGCGAAGAGCGCCTTGGGCTCGAGCATGATGACGGGATCGGCGGCCCGAAGCGCCGTCTTCATCAGCCCCTTCGCGTCGGCCGGCGTCGACGGCAGGCAGACGATCAGGCCCGGCATGTGGGCGAAGACCGCATGATAGATGCCGCTATGGTGCGGCCCGGCGCTGCGCAGCGCACCGGCATGACGCGCGCACCACCGCCAGCGCGTTGATGGCGCCGTTGCTCATGTAAGCGGGCTTGGGCCTGCAAGGAAGATTTGCCCGGCCGTCTCGAAGGCGAAATCGGCGAACATCAGATCGGAGACGGAGCGGGCGCCGATGGCCGAGGCGCCGATGGCGGCGGCGGTGAAGCCCTGCTCGGAGATCGGCGTGTCGACGCACATCCCGCTCCGGCCGAACTCCTGCCACAAATCTTTGGTGTGCGCAAGCTGCCGCCACGCTCTGCCCGTGCCCTCGCCGAGATACTGGATGGTCGGGTTGGCGCGCATCTCCTCGGCGATGCCGTCGCGGACCGCCTCGAGCCAGCCCTGTACCCGGGTGGCGCCGGCGGGCGCTGGCGCAGGGCGACGGCGGGGTTGAGCGGCTCGGCGAAGACGGTAAGGAGGCGGCTATCGTCCGCGGGTCGGCTCGGGCGATTGCTGGCGAAGGTAGAGGCCTCCTCGACCACGCGGTCGATCTTCGCCTCGATCGCCACCGAGGGTCGCCTCGTCGGCCACACGGGCTCGGCGATCGGCCGTCGGCGGAACATGTCGATGGGGTCACGCGCCGGCGACGTCGACTCCTCACGGGTGCGGTAGGTGCCGAGCACCGGGTCGCCCTCATGGAAGTGGCCGACGGTGCGGTAGGTCTTGGCCTCGATCGGGGTGGGGCCGCGCCGGGCGGGCGCGGTCCGCGGCCTCCTGCATGGCCAGCCAGACGGCGAGCCACGTCGTTGCCGTCAACCGCCACGCCCGGGCATGCCGTAAGCCTCCAGCGCGGCGGGCGATCTCGGGGTTGAGAAGGCGTGATCGTGCGCAGCGGCGTCGCCGTAGCGTAGAGATTGTTCTCGCAGACGAAGACCGCCGGTGCCCGCTGCACGGCGGCGGCAAGTTGAGGCCCTCGTGGAAGGCGCCGTGGTTCAGGCGCCGTCGCGAAGAAGGCCACGCCGATCGTATCTGGCCCGAGGGCCTGGCACCCATGCCGATGCCCGCTGCATGGCCGATGCCGGCGCCGACGACGCCGTTGGTGCCGAAGAGGCCGACCGCGCGGTCATGAGATGCATGGTGCCGCCCCGGCCGCCGCAGATGCCGCCGGCCTTGCCGAAGAGCTCGGCCATCACCCGAGGTCGGACCCCTTGGCCAGAGCGTGGCCATGGCCGCGATGGGTCGAGGTCACCCAGTCCTACGGCGTCGAATGGGCGCAAACGCCGACCGCTGTCGCTTCCTCGATATGAGATGGAGGAAACCGGGTGTCTCGCCGCCGCGGCAGGCGGCACGGGCCGCCAGCTCGAACCGGCGCAGCAGGACCATCTGCTCGAAGAGCTCGAGCAGGAGCCCGGTGTCCGGCAGGTTGGCACCCTGCCGCTGCGGTTTCGGCCGCTGCGCCCCAGACATCGACATGCCACGACTCCCTGTCCCGCGGCCGGCGGGGCCCGCCCGACCGGCGGTTCTCCCGGGTGCGGCGGCGCCGCTCGCTTGCCAGCCCGATAAATTTATAATACCATAATCGTTACCGGTGTGCGGTACAAGCCTGCCGGTGGGAAGGCGAGCGGGCAGGATAGCCCGCGGCGATCATCAGATCAGTGGAGACAATGATGCGTGGTCATGGCTTTGCGACAGTGACGCGCCGCGTGCTCACGGCATGCGCGGTGGCGGTTCTCGCGACCGGTGCGATCGTCGGCGCGGCGTCGGCGGCGGAGGTCAAGCTCCGCTTCTCGGTCGGCGCCAACGAGTCGGAGACCGACGGCATGTCGGTCGGCCTCAGGGCGATGCGCGACTACGTCGCCTACAAGTCCGGCGGCGAGATGGAGATCGAGATCTTCTGGAACACCCTCGGCGGGTCGCTGCAGGTGACCGAGCAGGTCAAGAACGGCACGCTCGACATGGCGCTCACCGACGATTCCGTGCTCGGCTCGTTCTTCCCGCCGATGCAGGCCTTCCAGATCCCCTATCTCTTCGGCTCGTCGGCGGCGGCCTGGGAGTTCGCCAACACCGACATCGTCAAGGGGATGACCGAGGAGATGCTCGCGGCGACCGGTATTCGCACGCTCGGCTTCTCGCAGAACGGGTTTCGCAACCTCACCAACAACAAGCACGAGATCAGGACGCCGGACGACATGGCCGGCCTCAAGATGCGGACCATGCAAAGCCAGGTCTATGTCGAGTTTATGGACGCCATGGGCGCCGCCGCCACGCCGATCGCCTGGCCCGAGCTGATCCCGGCGCTGCGCACCGGCGTCGTCGACGGGCAGGAGAACGCGGCGATCACCGTGCTCGATGCCGGCATCTACGAAGTCCAGAAGTACATGAGCGTGGACGAGCACATCTACGGCTTCCACCTCATCATCATCAACAACGACGTCTACGAAGGCCTGACGGGCGACCAGCAGAAGATCCTCCACGAGGCCGTGGCGCTGCACAGCGCCGCCGCCAACGCGATCAAGACGATCGCCGACATCACCGCGGTCGACGCGCTGCGCGAGAAGGGCATGGACGTCTATGTCAACTCGCCGAGCGAGAAGGCGCTCTTCCGCGCGCAGGCCCAGCAGGCGGTGATCGACTACATCGCCGGCCAGGTCGGCCAGGAGACGGTCGACCGCGTGCTCGCCGCCGCGGCCGAAGCAGAGGCACGCCTCTACGGCGGGCCGGAGTGACTTCCCTAGGTGCGGGCGACGGCCCGGGCTGAGGTGCGGGCGACGGCCCCCGCCGTGGTGCCGTCGCCCGGTTCTGCCCTGATGAGGCGATAGATGTCGTACGGGTCCCTGCGGGCGGCGGTGCGGCGGCTGGTGGACGGTGCCGACATGCTCGCCGGCCTCGTGCTGGTTGCTGTCACCGTGCTCAACCTCGCCGCCGTGTTCATGCGCTACGTCATGCTCGATTCGATCTCGTGGAGCGAGGAGATGATGCGCTACGGCGCCGTCTGGGTGACCTTCCTCGCGGCCGCCGGGGTGAGCCTCCGGGAGGAGCATCTCAGCCTCGAACTCTTCCGTCATATGGGCGGCCCGGCCGTCCGCCGGCTGCACGATGTGGCGATCCACCTGCTCGCTGCCTGCTTTGCCGCGGTCGTGCTCTACCAGGGCGTGATCTATTGCCTGAAGAACGGCATGCAGACCTCGCCCACGGTCGGCATGCCGATGGTCTTCGCCTACGGCGCCCTCGCAGTCGGCGGCGCCCTGCTGCTGCTGGCCGAGCTGGCGAAGGCCGCCGATGTGCTCCTGCCCGCCGGGCCGGCGGGCGAGGCGAGGCCGGGCAGCGCATGACCCTGCTCTTCCTGCCTCGCGATCCTCATCATCGGCGGCCTGCCGATCGCCTTCGCCTTCGGCCTCTCGGCCATGGCCGGGCTCTATGTCGAGGACCTCTCGTTTTTGAATGTCGCGAGCCGGATGTTCGCCGGGCTCGACTCGTTCGTGCTGCTGGCGGCACCCTTCTATATCCTCGTCGGCGAGGTCATGGTCCGCGCCCGGCTCGCCGACCGGCTGATCATGCTCTCGACCCTGATCGTCGGCCGGGTGCGCGGCGGCACGGCTTACGCGAACATCGTCGCATCGATCCTGTTTGCCGGCATCTCCGGCACGGCCATCGCCGACATCGCCTCGCTCGGCCGGGTCTTCATCAACGCGATGCCGAAAGAGGGCTACAGCCGCGCCTTCGCCGCCGCACTGACCGTGGCATCGGCGATCATCGGCCCGATCATCCCGCCATCCGTCATCATGGTCATCTATGCGGCCGTGGCGCAGATCTCCGTCCTCACCCTCTTCCTCGCGGCCATCGTCCCGGGGCTGCTGCTCGGCCTGTCCTGCGCCGTGGTCGTCTTCGCCAAGTCGCTGCGCGGCGAGCTGCCGCAAAGCGCCATGGCGGTGCCCGCCGGCGAGCGCCTGCCGGCGGCCCGCGATGGCCTCGTCGTCATGACCCTGCCGGCGTTCATCCTGCTCGGCACGGTCTCCGGCGTCTTCACGCCGACCGAGGCCGGCGGCATCGCGGTGGTGCTCGCCATCCTGCTCGGCGCGGTCGTCTTCCGCGAGCTCGGCCTGCTCGACATCCTCCAGGCCTTTCGCGCCGCGGCACGCCTGACGGCGGCGCTGCTGCTCGTCCTGGCGACGGTGCTGATCGTCAATTACGTGCTGATCCTCGGCGGCGTGCAGGGCATCACGCGCGACCTCCTGGTCCATGTCAGCGACTACCCGTTCGTGTTCCTCCTGGTCTGCGCCACCTTCTTCGTCGTGGTCGGCCTCGTCCTCGACGCCGGGCCGGCGCTCCTGCTGCTCGCCCCGCTGCTGCTGCCGATCACCCGGCAGATGGGCATCGACGACAACCAGTTCTCGATGGTCATGCTGATCGCCGTCACCATGGGGCTGATCACGCCGCCGGTCGGTGTCTGCCTCTTCGTGACCTGCCGCATCGGCAACCTGACCATGGGCGAGATCTGGCGGGAGCTGCGCTGGTTCTTCCTCGCGGAGATCGGCGTGCTCGTCCTCCTGTGCCTGTTTCCGGTCCTATCGACCGGCCTGCCCGCGCTCGTCGGGCGCTGACCACTTGAACCGGGAGGGATGAAGTGAAAGTGGACCTCGAAGGCAAGGTGGCCGTGGTCACCGGTGCCGCGACCGGCATCGGCAAGGCCTCGGCCCAGGCGCTGCTGGCCAACGGCGCCACCGTCGTCTTCTCCGACCGCGACGAGGCACGCCTGCGCGAGACCGTGGCCGGGCGGAACGACGCCGTCGTCATCGATGTCGCCGACCGCGGGTCGATCAACGACGGGCTCGCCGCGATCATGGAGCGCCACGGGCGGATCGACATCCTCGTGAACAATGCGGGGATCGGCGTGAACGCCGCCGACCGCAAGACCATCGACGCGTTTCCGGTCGAGGTCTGGGACAACATCCTCGCCATCGACCTGACCGGCGTCTTCCTGGTCAGCCGGGTCGTGGCGGCCGCGATGAAGGCCCGGGGCAGCGGTGCGATCGTCAATATCGCGTCCATCGCCGGCCTGGCGCCACTGCGCCTGCAGAGCCCCTACATCGCCGCCAAGGCGGCCGTCATCAACCTGACCCGCTCCATGGCCATCGAGCTCGCCGGTGATGGCGTGCGCGTCAATGCGGTGGCCCCGGGCTCGACTGCCACCGAGGCCTGGGAACGCTGGATGCAGGACCCGGCGAGCCAGGCGCAGGACCTGCATGCCGGGCAGATGTCGGCGATCCCCATGAAGCGGCCGGCCACCACCGCCGAGATCGCCAATGGCGTCCTCTTCCTGGCCTCGCCGGCCGCCTCCTACGTGACGGGCCACACGCTCGTGATCGATGGCGGCTGGACCGCCGGCTATGCCCGCGACTGGTAAGGGAGCGAGCGCCGGGCCGGTGCCCTCCGGCACGCGGGGCGGGGACGAGGCGAGCGGGCTGCTCGACCTTTTCGCCGGCCGCGCGCCCGACCGCCGCAACGGCCCGCTCTACCGGCAGATCGCCGACATCATCCGCGAGCCGATGCTCGCCGGCCGCCTGCGGCCGGGCCGCGCCCTGCCGCGCGAGGCCGATCTGGCACGGTTCTTCGGCGTGAGCCTCATCACGGTGCGGCACGCGCTCCGCGAGCTCGAATCGGAAGGGCGGGTGCGCAAGCGGTCGGCCAAGCCCAGCGTCGTCACCAGCCCGCCGCCCAAGCCCGGCGCCAGCTTCAGCTTCGACACGCTCGCCTCGATCATCGCGTCGACGAAGGGCCGCGAGATCGAGATCCTCGACTACCGCCGCCGCCGCTCGGCCAGGGCCCAGGAGGTCTTCGGCCTGGGTCCGAGCGACCACACCTTCTGCCTGCAGGCGGTGCTGCGCCGGGATTCGCGCCCGATCGCCTGCAACACCTTCCATTTCGCGCCGGCCATCGGCGGCCGGCTCAAGCGCGAGCATTTCGACGACGTGGTCGTCTTCCGCTCCGTCCAGCGCCATCTGGGCATCCGGCTGCGCGGTGCCAGGGTCACGGTCTGGGCGGAGGTGGCCGATGCCGAGCTCGCGCGCCGGCTCGACTGCGACGAGGGCGCGCCGATCATGGCCATGGAGATGATCTATCTCGACGAGCACGGCGCACCGGTCGAGCTGACCATCAACCGCAACCGAGCCGACGAGTTCAGCCTGACGTTCGAGGCGGAGAGCGAGCCCGGCTGACGGGGATTTCCCGCTCAGCGGACCCGATCGCGACGCCAGCTGTTCGGGCTGCAGCCGTGCCAGCGGTGGAAGGCACGGGTGAAATGGGCCGGCTCGCCATAGCCCAGGCTCTCGGCGATCTCGGCCACCGGTCGGCGGGTGGTGGCGAGCGCCGTCTCGGCCTGGGCGCGGCGAGCGGCGTCGACAATCTGGCGGTAGGTCTGCCCCTCCGCCTGCAGGCGACGCTGCAGGCTTCGCTTCTCCAGCCCAAGTCTGGCCGCTGCGCCCTCGAGCGCCACCTGGCCATCGACGAGCCGCAGGTCGACGATGTCCGTCAGCACCGCGGTGATCTCGCCCGCGGGGCGGCCCTCGACCATCCGACGCAGCATGCCGAATCCCGGGGGCGGCGTGCTCCCAGGTGTGTCGAGGGCTTCGCGCTCGAAGACCATCCCCATACCGGGTCGCCCGAACCGCACTTCGATGCCGAGACGGCTCTCCATCTCGTCGGCTCCGGCGGGTCGGGGATAGGGGACCTCGACCCAGTGTGGCTGCCAGCGCGGCCCCGTGAAGCGCCGGACGAACCGGATCAGCGGTGGCAGGGTGTGGTCGGCGTGCTGGCGTGCATGAGCAGGGTCGACGACCCACTGATGGTAGGCCAGACGAACGAGGTCGCCATGGATCTCGGCGCGTACGTTGCCGGTCGTCTGATAGTAGCGCATCGCGCGGCAGAGCCGGGCGATGCCATGCCG
>JAWKVR010000020.1:0-61335 GCA_041397945.1 Geminicoccaceae bacterium | reverse complement strand
CCTCGTGCGACGAATAAAACCAGTCCGATTATCTGCCCGGATATTTGGGCATATGTGCGTCTGGTTCGCGAATGACGGTAGTAAAACGTTTGAATTCAGAAAGTGGTGAATCACACAACATCGACGTTTTGCGATGATTGCCGTTCGACGCGCCGTCAGTGGCGAGAGGGGTGCTCGCCGGCCACGATACCCGGGAATGGGGGGACGCCGTCCTCGGCGCAGGCGATGCGGCACGCGGCAGCGATGCCGACAGGGCGTGCCGATCAGTCGGCGCCGAACGTCAGGCCGCGGGATGCACTCGGGGGAAGGATGTGCATCGCGGCACGGTGAGGATATCACCGCGCCGCGATGCAATCTCGCGACGTCGTTTATTGTTCTTGTTCACGACTTCGCCGCAGATCATCAAGTAACGCATACGTTATCGGATGGCAAGTGCTTTACATGCCGGCCGGGTTGCCGGCCGTACCCGCGAGCGGTTCAGTCGGCCATGTCCCAGAGACCCGGCTCGGCGAACTCGATGGAGTTGCCGGCGGGGTCGCGCACATAGAGCGAGCGGGCGCCGTTTGGCCAGCGGAAATCGGCGTCGATGGCGATGCCGTGCGCCAGGAAGACGCGGCGCCAGCCGGCGATCTCGGCGGCGCTGGCGGCGAAGCAGGCATGACCGGCACCACTTGCGCCGTGCTCGGGCACCGGCAGCGGGCCGCTGGAAGCGGATCGTGTCTCCGCGGGGTTGAAGACGAGAAGCATGCCCTGTCCGCAGCGATAGAAAACATGCCGGTCACCGGCCCGGCTGACCTTCTCCAGCCCGAGCAGGCCGCCATAGAAGGCCTCGGCGGCATCGAGATCAGCGGCGTAGAGCGCCGTCTCGAGCAGGCGGCGCGGCGCGTGGCTGGTCATCGCGTTCGGCTCCGGCTGGCGTTTCTGGGGCCGCTGCCCTTCCCGGCGTATCGGCCGGCCGCCCGGCTCGCCGCCGGGCCCGTGCCGGCTTGCCGTCCGGTGGCACCCGGTTGTGCGCGCGTTCCGGGCCGGTGCGCCGGCGCCTGTGCTCCTCGACGAAGACATGGCTGTAGAGCTGGGCCAGCCAGGCCTTGCCCTCCTGGGTGCGCTCGAGATGCCGGACCGCCGGCTGCACGTGCGGCTCGACGCAGGACCAGAAGAAGCGGGGATAGTCGCGGGCGAGGTCGCCCGGGTTGGTGTAGCCGAGCCGCTGGGCGACGCCGATCTCGGTGAACTCGTGGAAGAGCGCGTTCCACTTGCGCGGGTAGTAGGGGTCGGCGAGCTGGCCGATCAGGTCGGCGGCGCGCACCAGGCCCGGCTCGTCGACGGTGTTCTCGTGGTCGCCGTCGGCCGGCACCGGAAAGCGCGTGAGCTCGATGTTGCGCGCGATCCGCTCCTCGTCGATGGCGGGAATGGTGGACAGGCGCTGGCGGACGAAGACCTTGCCGCGATCCACATGGTAGGGCCCGAGCGCCGCGTCCGAGGCGCCTTCCGGCAGCATGATGGTCGACCCGGCGGCATCGATGACATAGCGACCGCCGCCATCGCCCGGGCAGAGGCCGCGCAGATAGCCGATATCGTGGACCAGCGTGGCGGTGGTGAAGTGCAGCCAGTCCTCGGCGGTCACCTGCTCGACCAGGATGCGCCCCTTGAGGATCGCCTGGCCGACCATGGTGACGAGGATGGTGTGGTCGGTGTCGTGGTAGAGCGCGTCGCTGTCGGCGATCCGCTCGATCACCACCCGGGCCATCGTCCGCAGGATGTCGCCGTATTCCGGCTGGAGGGTGCCGTAGATCGCCGAGTAGTTCTCGGCCAGCCGCTGGCCGAGCTCGGTCGCGAGGATGCTCGCGATGTCCATCACCAACCTCCCGGCAAAGCGAGCCGAAGAGGGCCGCTGCCGGGACCCAGATTGCCGAAGCCGGGCGGCTTGGGCAAGCCGGGCCTGCGCCGGTGCAGGCGGGACGGCCATCGCGCCGCGGCACCGGCCGCCCGGTGGGCCTGCTCGGTGCTTGGCCGCGGGGCGGCGTCGGCTCTAAGCTGGGTGCGTCGGCCCCCGGGGGCCGGCCGGCGCGGTCAGCCGAAGGCCAGGGCCGTGAGCGCGACGATGACGCCCCAGCAGGCGAGGGCCGAGCCGGTGATGAAGAGGGTGCAGTGCAGGGGCGGCCAGCGGTCGTCGTCGCGCGCGGCAGCGAGCCGGGTCGCCGGCGACTCGCGGCGGCCGGCGAGGAGCGTGAGCTCGGCGTTCGGCATGGTCTCCTGCATCGCTTGGTCTCCGCTCGAAATTGCGGGCATCCGCATGGCGGCGCTCGTCGCAATCGAAGGCTACGCCGCATTCGCTAAGCTTCCGTTAAGGGGCCACGGGCTGGCTGGAAGTGGCGGGGAGCGCCCGGCTTGAGCGTCTTTCTCGACATCGTCCTGCCGGTCTTCGCGCTGCTCGGCCTCGGCTATGCCGCAGCGGCGCTCGACCTTTTCGATGCGGCGGCGACCCGGGCCCTCTCGCGCTTCGTCTTCCAGTTCGCCCTGCCGGTCATGCTCTTCTCCAGCCTGGCCACGCAGGGCAAGCCAGCCGGCTTCGCCCCCGCCTATCTCCTGGCCTTTTTCGCCGGGGCCGCGGCCAGCGCCTGCCTGACGGCATTCATCGCCCCGAGGCTCGGGCCGATCGAGCGGCGGGGGCGGGTGATCGCCGGCTTCTCCAGCGCCTACGGCAATGTCATCCTGCTCGGCATTCCGCTCGTGCTCACCGCCTTCGGCGAGCAGGCGAGCCTGCCGCTCTTCGTCCTCGTCACCTTTCACGGGCCGATCCTGATGACCGTCGTCACCGTGCTGCTGGAGGCGGGCGGCGACGGCACGGAGCGCCGGAACCTCCTCCTGGGCACGCTCAAGGGCCTCACCGCCAACCCGATCCTCATCGGCCTCGTCGGTGGCGTCCTCTTTGGTGCGACGGGGCTCGAGCTGCCGAAGACGGTCTCGGCCAGCGCCGAGCTGCTCGGCCGGGCGGCATTGCCCACGGCCCTCTTCGCCATGGGCGCCTCGCTCCACGGCTACCGCATCCGTGGCGCCCTGCCGCTCGCCTTCACCATGGTCGGCCTGAAGCTGGTCATGCAGCCGGTCATCGTCTGGCTCCTCGTCGACTACGTCTTCCGCCTCGATTCGCCCTGGTCGGACATCGCCATCGTCCTCGCCGCCATGCCGACCGGCATCAACGCCTATCTCTTCGCCGCGCGCTACCAGAGCGGCGAAGCCGAGGCGGCGACGGCCGTCCTGATCTCGACCGCCCTGTCGCTGGTCTCCGTCTCGGTGATCCTGACGCTCCGCCTCGGCTGAGGGTCACGCGCTATAAGAATAACATCCTATCATGACGCGGCCCGCAATGCAAGGGGCGCGGGTTCGTCCGGCAATATTGCCTTCCCGGGTTCGCCGAGCGCCGGCCGTGGCGGTGTCCGGGCGCGGAAAACCGTTCTCGGACAAGCAGTTGCGGTGCGTCGGGTTCGTTCGTCGAAGCTCGGGTTCGTTCGTCGAATCCCCGGGTTCGCTCGTCGATTCCGCGGGTTCGCTCGTCGATTCGCCGGGTTCGTTCGTCGCGAGCTGTCGCACCAGATGCGACATTGGTCATAATCTGTCGCATGAGATGCGACAATCCGCACCTCGAGTCGCATGAGATGCGACAGGCTCGGGTTCGCTGTCGCAGATTCTGCGACAGTTGCCGGCATCCGGTCGCACGGGATGCGACAACCCGGGGCCGCCTCAGCCGCGTGACAGGCGGCCGAGCAGGCTCTGGAAGTCCGGAATGGCGATGGCCGACTCGCTGGCGAAGGGCACGCGGCCGCCGGTGAGGCCGCTGAGCCCGCCGGTCTGGAAGAGATCGCCGGTCAGGCGGTAGGCGATGTTGTTGCCGTCGAAGCCGAGCACGCGGTTGATCAGCTCGCCGGTCTGGACACGCAGCGTGACCGGCACGACCGTCTCGCCGAGCCGCGGGATCTCGATCTGCGCGTCGCTGACCCCGGTGCCGAAGCTCTCGCCGTCGAGCTCCAGCGAGAAGCGCAGGCCCGAGGCGCTGATCGGTTCGGGGTTAGGGTTGGTGAAGCGGAGATCGAGGCCGATCGACTGCTCGAGCAGGCCGGGCTCGGCGAAGCGCAGATCGGCGATCTGGACGTCGAGCGGGTAGGTCGGGGCATTGCCGATGCCGCCCGTGCAGGCGGCGAGCACGAGGCCCAGCATCACGATCCAGCGCCGCATGACCATCATTCCTCGCACCTTGCCGCCGCATTGCCTGCGGGGCGGTTCTACCACCTGCCATCCGCCGACCGCGAGCCTTTGGGTGGCATGCGCCGATCGGGATGGCGCGGACGCCTCTTTCCCATGTTATGATACGCGTCGCGCAACTTCCGGGGAGGAACAGAAATGAGCGAGACGAACCGTGCCTTCTTCGAGCGGATGGAGCTGGCGCTGGCGGAGGTGCGACCGCGGCTGAAGGGGGACGACCCGGGCCTCGTCATGCTGCGTGCGGAGCACGACGTGGCGGCGGAGCGCCTGAAGGTGGCGCGGCGTGCCGGCAGCGAGGCCAGCGACGAGGATCTCCGCTCCGTCCGGCTGGCCGTGGAGCGGCTGCTGCAGCACGTGGGGCGCCTGACCGCCTGAGGGCGGCCCTCGGCCTGCATCGTCCGTCAGTCGAGAAAGCCCGCAAGGCGCGGCAAGGCCAGCGTCAGCTCGGGGAAGAGCGAGACGGCGGCGAGGGCGGTCGTCAGCGCCAGCCAGGGCATGAAGGCCCGCCGGGCGACGGCGACGAACGGCCGCTCGGCCACCATGGAGGTGACGAAGAGCGTGGCGCCGAAGGGCGGCGTGATCAGCCCGACGGCGCAGTTGAAGACGATGACCAGCGCCATCTGGTGCGGGTCGATGCCGAGGGCCGCGCCGAGCTTGATGAGCAGGCCGCCGAGCAGCAGGATGAGGGCGATGCCCTCGATGAACATGCCGAGCAGCATCAGCACCACGTTGACGCCAATGAGGAAGGCGAGCTTCGTCCGCAGCACGGCGCCCAGGGCGGTCGCCAGCCGCTCGAGGTCGCCGGAGGTGGTGACCAGCCAGTTCAGGACGTTGGCCGCGGCGACGAGCAGGAGGAGGCCGGCCGAGAAATACGCCGCGCGCGCGGCAGCCTCGGCAGCTCGGCCGGGCGCAGCTCGCGATAGACGAAGAAGCCGATCACCGTGGCATAGACCACGGCGATGCCGGCGGCCTCCGTCGGCGTCATGAAGCCGCCGATGATGCCGCCGAGGATGACGACGCCGAGGCCCATGGCCGGGATGGCCCGGACGAAGGAGCTGCCGACGCGCTGCAGCGAGAAGGGCTCCAGCACGGCCGCCAGCTCGGGCCGGGTGCGGGCGTGGAGGAAGGCCACGACCATCAGCAGCACGCAGGCGATCAGGCCCGGCAGCACGCCGCCGAGGAAGAGGGCGCCGACCGAGAGGTTGTTCTGGATGGCGATGATGACCAGCATGAGGCTGGGCGGGATGATCTGCGCCAGGGTCGCCGAGGCGGCGATCAGGGCGGCGGCGAAGTCGATCTCGTAGTGCCGGCGGCGCAGCTCGGGCTGGAGCACGGCCGAGACCGCGGCGGCATCCGCACTGCCCGAGCCGGACATCGCGGCAAGTGCGGTGGAGGCGACCACGGCGACCATGAGGAGCCCGCCCCGGATCCAGCCGACGAGCGAGCTGGCGAAGTCGACGATGCGCCGCGACAGGCCGCCCGCTTCCATGAGGAGGCCGGCCAGCACGAAGAACGGGATGGCGAGCAGGGTGAAATTGTTGAGGCCGCTGTAGAAGCGATGCGCGATCACGACGATGGGCACGTCGCCGCTGATCAGGATGTAGAGGGCGACCGGGCTGCCGAGGGCGAGGACGATGGGCACGCCCAGGGCCATGAGGACGAGGAAGGCGACGACGACGATGATCACGGGGTCTCGCCGTCGCGCGCCGCGCCCGACAGTGCCGGCTCGAGGTCGAGCGAGCGGATGGCGAGCTCGAGCCAGAAGTAGAGAAAGCCGATGGGCAGGGCGGCATAGATCCAGATCATCGGGATCTGCAGGGTCGGCGCGCGCTGCCTGAGGCCGAGGCCGAGCAGCGAGAAGCTGCCCCACAGCAGCAGGCCGAGGAAGACGGAGCCGCAGGCGAGGATCAGCCAGCCGCGCAGCCGGTGCAGCACCGGCGGCAGGCGCTGGCCGAAGAGGTCGACCGTGAAGAGGGCGTCGTGCCGGCAGGCGAGGCCGGCGCCGAGCAGCACCAGCCACACCTGCGCGAAGGTCGAGATCTCGACGGCGTCGGCGATCGGGAAGGAGAGGAGGTAGCGGCCGACCACCTGGATGGTGATCGAGAGCGTCATCACCGCGAGGCAGAGGATGGTGGCGAGCCGGAAGACGCGACGGACGTGGGCGAGGGCGGTCAGGAGCCGGGTCGGCATGGCCGCCCTCCGTGGTCCGCTCGCGTCACTGCATGTTCTGGATGCGCTCCAGCCATTCCTTCTCGAAGTCGCTGGTGAGGAAGGTGTCGTAGACCTCGCCCACCGCCTCCTGGAAGGGCTCGCGCGGCGGTGTGGTGACGGTGACACCTTCCTTCTTCAGCGTGTCGAGCAGGCCGGCGTCGCTGGCCTTCCAGGCGGCGACCTGCTCGCGCCCGACCTCGCGGCCGACGCGCTTGAAGATCTCCTGGTCCTCCGGGCTCAATGCCTGGAAGGCCGCCTCCGACATGACCAGCGGGTTGGAGTAGAAGAGCCAGCTGACCTGGGCCCAGTAGGGGGCCACCTCGTAGAACTTGGCCGTGTAGTAGTTGGTGTTGGCGGCATCGCCGCCGTCGACCACGCCGGTCTGCAGGGCGCCGTAGACCTCGGGATAGGCGATCGCCGTGGCGTTGGCGCCGAAGGCGGCGAAGGTGGCGACGTGCACCGGGTTCTGCACGGTGCGGATCTTCTTGCCGGCGAGGTCGGCCATGCTCTCGACCGGGAACTTGGTCATGATGTGGCGCGGGCCCGTGGTGAAGAAGCCGAGCACGCGAATGCCGTTCGCGGCCGCCACCTCGACCAGGGCGTCGAAGAAGTCGCTTTCGAGCACGGCTTCGTAGTGCGCCCAGTCGCGGAAGAGGAAGGGCATGTTCAGGACGTTCATGTCGGTGACGACATTGGCCAGCACGGCCGCCGAGGGCGGCGAGATGTCGACCGTGCCGAGCTGGATGCCCTCGACCACGTCGACCTCGCCGCCGAGCTGGCTGTTCTCGTAGATCTCGACGGTGTAGCGGCCGTCGGTCTCCGCCTCGAGCAGCTCCTTGAAGCGCAGGGCGGCCGTGTGGTTGGGGTCCTCGGTCGAGGAGAAATGCGCGAAGCGCAACGTCTGCTGCGCCACGGCCTGATCGGCCGCCGCCGCCAGCCCCAGAACGCCGGCGCCAGCCAGCATGATTGCCCGAACGAGAGCCCGCATGGTCGTGTCCTTCCCCTGTGACCGGCCCACTGTGACCGGCCATCGACGCCGAGGATGATGGCGCCTTCCGGCACGGCTGCCTAGCGCGTTTTCGCACAAGTGTTCGCAGCATTTCGCGAGGTCGACGAACGACCCCCCGACCCCGGAAAAACCCCAGCCTTACGATCGAGGCGGACCAGGGCATTCTCCGTCGCATCGAACGACCCCAACCACCCCAACCCAACCCGACGGAGCCACACCGATGCAGACCCTGAAGCTCACCGCCGCCGCCCTGACCCTCTCGCTCCTGGCGAGCGCCCTTTCGCCTGTCGCCATGGCCCAGCAGGGCGGCGTGCAGATCGGCGGCAACGCCAACAACACGACGCTCCTCAACCAGAACACCAACGCCGCGATCGGCCTCGGCGCCAAGGCGAACACCCGGGTCGGCAGCATCCAGGACACGACCGTCGGCGGCAATCTGAACAACACCACGCTCGTCAACCAGAACACCAACGCCGCCATCGGCCTGGGCTCCAAGGCCAACACCCAGATCGGCTCGATCACCGGCGCCGACGTCGGCGGCAACCTCAACAACACGACGCTGGTCAACCAGAACACCAACGCCGCCATCGGCCTCGGTGCGAAGGCCGGCTCGGCCATCGGCACCGTCAACAACGCCACGGTCGGCGGCAACGTCAACAACACCACCCTGGTCAACCAGAACACCAACGCCGCCATCGGCCTCGGCACCAAGGCCTGCTCCGAGATCGGCTCGATCGGCAAGTCCGACGTCTGCGGCTGACGCCAGCCTCCCCTTTCCCCCCGTGCCTCCCTGACTGCCGCCGGCCGCTCACCCGAGCTGCCGGCGGTCTTTTTTTGGGAGGGTCGTTAGACGGGCCGGAGGAAGTCGAACTGCTCGACGACCCGACGGGCCTCTCTGAGGATGGCGAGAACGGCCGGGCTGCTCTCGGTCTGCAGGTGGCCACCATAGATCCGCACGCCCGGTACCGGCGGCCGGCTCGCCAGATTCTGGATGGTGCCGGCCTTGAACTCGGCCTCGAGCATCTTGCGGGGCAGGAAGCCCACAAATATGCCCTGGCGCACCAGGTGGCACATCACCGAGAGGCTGTTGCAGCTGTTCAGGCGCGGCGGCTCGAGCCCGCCCGAGCGGAACCACTCGCCGATATACTTGTGCATGGCCGACGGGTGCGCGTTGCTGATGATCGGCAGATGCTGAAGGTCGGCCGGACGGACCGGCGAGCTCAGGCCGAAGCTCGGGGCGGCGCACCAGCAGGTTTCCTGCAAGCCGAGAAGCGTCAGCCGGAGGCGCGGGTCGCTGGTCGGATCGACCAGGAACGAAATGTCGAGCTCATGCCGCAGCAGCCGGGCTTCGAGAATCGTGCTGGTGGAGATGAAGAACTCCATCCGGAGGGCGGGATGCTCCGCCTGCAGGTTCCGCACGAGCGCCGGCAGGCAGACGAGGGCGAAGGTTTCGGGCAGTCCCACTCGCACCACGGCGGACAGGTAGTCAGCCGCACCGCTCAACTCGCCGATCCTGGTGACCTCGTTCAGGATCGCGCTGACCCGCTCGAGCAGCACGCCACCTTCGTGGGTCAGCGTGAGCCCGCGGCCGACCCGGTCGAACAGCCGGACGTCGAGAGCGGTCTCCAGGTCGCGCAGGCGCAGCGAGATGGTCGGCTGCGCCAGGTTAAGCTGCCGCGCCGTTGCCTGGGTCGAGCCGAGCCGGGCGACCCAGAAGATGGTCTCGATTTGTGCCAGTGTCACGCGCATCTATCAGGATAGCTAATAGATTTGCGCCGCTTAATCCAATTGGATTTGTCTTTCGTTCGGCTCTAGCGTCGTCTCGTGCCTCAGGCGGAACGCTCGGCCCTCAGCAACCGATCGGATTCCGCCGGGCACGCCGCCGCCCGCGGTGTCAGCCGCGGAAGACGTAGATCGGGCTCGACCAGGCACGGGTGCCGTCGGCGAGAGTGACGCGGACGAAGAGCGGGTTGTCGCCGCTCGCCCGCAGCTCGGGGCGGACGGTGCCGCTGAAGGTGAGGGCGGTGCGCTCGTCCGGTGCCCGGCAGATGCGGATCAGGCGGGGCAGCTCGCCTTCGGCCGCGGTGACGTGGTCCTCAAGGCCGATATCGGCGAGTGGGATGTCGACGTTCAAAAGCGGGGTCTCGATGGCGAGGCGGCCGCTCTTGCCGTCTTCGAGCTGCATCTCGAAGCCGGCGAGGTTGCCGGTCGTGACCGAGCGCCAGGCGAGGCCGTCCTCGCCGACCCTGTCCAGGGTCTTGTCGCAGTTGAGGAAGGCGATGGGCACGACGTCCAGGATGCGGTCGCCGGCGACCCTGGCGGTGCCGTCCCAGACGACCTGGCGAAAGCGGCCGCGATAGGTGGCCCTTCCCAGATGACCCGGATGCGCCGGCCGAGATCGGCCTCTCCGTGCGGGCGGAGCGTGGCCGCGAGCTCGCGGCCGTTGAGGACATCGATGCGCTCGACGGGCGAGGCGGCAGAGACGGCGACGGCGAGCTCGAGCCCGCCCTCGGGCAGGTGGACGATGTCGCCCATCAGGGCCTCGCGGCCGGTGATACCCTCCGCCGGGCCGAGGGCCGGGTCGTCGGCGTAGATGGTGGCGTCTCCGTCGAAGCGGGCGCGCGCACGTCGAGGATCGGCCGCCCGGTCGGGCCGCCGGTGGTGCAGTAGTGGCGGCGGCGGCGCAGGCAATCGAGCAGGGTGGGGCGGTCGAGGGCGGCATGAGGTAGCAGGTGAGCCCGCCGATGGCACCGAAGAGCCCGGCACCCGGGTAGCTCGCCCCCAGCCGGCCCTTTGTGGCCGTCGGAATTGGCGACGATGCCGACCCGGTAGCCGGCATCGAACGCGTCCTGGACCAGCCATTCGAAGGTGCCCCAGGAGGAATGCACCTCGACCGACTTCTCGAAGCGGCCGTCATGCGCCTGGATGATGTCGGCGTAGCGGCCGCCGCAATGGGCGAAGCCGACCACGTCCCATTCTTCGGCGGCGGCGAGGCCGCGAAGCTCGCCCGCCGTGGTGCAGTCGGTCGCGAGGTCGCTCCTGGTCCTCGATGAGCGCGTGGGAGGAGCGGCGGATGGTGCGGCCTTCCTCGGGAAGCAGACATTGCGGTCGCCGCCGAGGGCGGTGTTGCCGGACCACTCGTAGCCGGGGAGGGCGACGAACCGGCCGGGCTCGTCGAAGCCGGCGGTGAGCCGGTTGAGCTCGGCCCGAAGCCGAGCGTGATCTGGAAGTCGTTGCCCTGGTGGCCGCAGGCGTCGACGAAAGCGAGGTCGCGGGCGAAGCGGAAATAGGCGTCGGCGCTGTTGTTGCCGATGGTCTCCTCCGACTGGCCGTGCAGGTCGCCCCAGAAATGGAGGAACTCGGGGGCGGTCTCGAGGCGGATCAGGTTGCTGCGATACCGGCGGCCGGCGCCGTCGGTGAGGGTGATGTGGCCCTCGCCCGCTGCCGTGCCGGTGAGGCCCGGGATCTCGACGGCCCGCTGGCCCGGCTTCAAGGTCACCTCGGCCGGCGCACCGCCGATGGGGCCGACCACCTCGACCTTGAGCGTCGCGTCGCAGCGGTCGGAGGGTTGCCCAGCGGTCCTCGCCCTTGACCTTGAGCGCGAAGGGGCTGGCCCACCGCGCGCAGCGTCGGCAGGACGGCGACGTAGCGGTCGGGCGGGCCCGGGACGATGCGGATGATCGGCTGGACCGGCAGGGTCTGGAAATTGAAGGTGGCGATGGGGTCGGCCAGCACGCGGAACTCGAAGCTCTCCTCGCAGAAGGTCTGGAGCCTGAGGCCGGGCGAGCCCCCTGACGTGTCGCCGAAGCGGATGGTGATGGTGTCGCCTTCCTCGAGGAAGCCCTTGACCACCTTGATCCACAAGGTCCGGTCCCAGGGGCGGATATTGCCCTTGGGGTCGAAGCGGGTCTGCAGCACGGCCCCGTTGGAGGCCTCGATGGTGGTGTAGCCCGGCGCCCTGGGGTCGGTGAATTGCAGGTTGCTCTGGTCGGAGGCGAAGCGAAAGCGACGCGGAGCGAGCCCGGATCGTCGACGCCGTAGCGGCCGGCCGTGTAGGTGAGGGTGAAGCTCTGATACGAGCCCGCTTCGAAGTCGCCTTTGGGCGAGAGCTCGGCCGTGCCGAGGCGGCTCGGGGCCACGGGCTCGCGCAGCGCGCCGTTGTCCATGCCCATGGTCCAGGGCGGGGTCGTCGCCATCGCGGGCGCTCCTTCTGGCTCAGCCGACGGTGACGAGGCCGGCCGCTGGGTCCACCTTGACCCGCTCGCCCGTCTCGATGAGGCGGGTTATGTCGCCATCCGCGAAGCGGTCGCAGATGGCCATGTCGGCGAGGGCGGCACCCTGCGCCAGGATCGGGTTGAAGCGGTTGAAGAGGATGGCCACGGGTGCGAGGCCGCGGGCCGCCATCTCGTGCAGCATCCAGGCCGAGGCGACGCCGCCCTTGGCGGTGTTCACGACCAGCACCTTGCCGACATAGCTCTGGCCGTGGAGCTTGTGCTGCGGCCGGGAGAAGATGCCCTTGATGCGGTCGAGGTCGTAGCGGGCCGAGAAGTTGTCGTCGGTGACGAGGGCCTCGCCCTCGGCGACCGGCCCGACGCCGACATGGCAGCGGAGCAGGCGCGGCGCGCTCATGGCGTGCGCCCCCTGACGGCGGCGTCGACGCAGGCGGCCATGCTCATGAGCGACGGCGCGTAGCCGTAGCCGCCGAGGATGTTGACCAGCTTTGCCGAGTTGGTGAGCAGGCGGCGCCAGCCATTGGCGATGCCCATCTCGCGGGCGTAGCTCTGGTAGAAGCACATGCCGCGCAGCACGAGCGCACCCGAGGCCTCGATGCGCTCGGTCAGGCGCATGCGGTCGGCATCGGCGGCGACGCCGGGCGAGGTGGCGACGAGGAGTGCTGTGCCCTCGTGGATGCGGCGGCCGTCGAGGAGGTCGGCCACCTGCTGCATCTCGATGAGGGAGAGCTGCGGGGCGGCGAAGACGACGACGTCGACCTTCTCGCCGGGAGCGCCGTACTCGCCGAAGAAGCTCTTCAGCTCGGCGGCGTCGATCTCCCGGACCGGCAGCGAGGCCGGGTCGCAGACGGCGTCGAGCGTCGGGGCCTCGGGGGTGATGCCGACGAGGTGGAAGAGCGGGATCGAGCCGAAGCTCGCCATCGCCGCACCCATGTGCTTGAGCGCGTCGGAGTCCGGCGGGCCGTTGATGCCCTCGATCACCGGCACCGCCCAGTAGGAGCCGGCGGCACGGCCGACGAGGGCACCCAAGGCACCCCATTCGGCGAGATCCCGGGGCCGCGTGCGCACGACGAAGCGGTGGGTGCCTCGGCGGTTCTCGTCCAGATGCAGGCCGTAGCGCGGGGTGCGGCCGGTGAGCGCTGCGGCCAGGGCCGAGGGGCCGCCCTCGAAGTTGGAGCGGGCGCCGAGCACGCTGTTGGAGTAGATGACGACGCCGGTGTCGCCATAGGCCTGATGCTCGCCGGGTAGCGGCGGCATGATGGTCTGGTAGTTGATGCAGGTGTCGGTCATCAGCACGCCAAGCGCCTCGAAGGCGTCGATGGCGCGGCGCTCGAGGGCGGCCATGGCGTCGGTCTGGCCGAGCTTCCGGTAATGGGCGAAGTCGGTGCCGCGCGGGTCGGTGATGGTCGGGACCCGGACGCGCCGCTCGGCCGGCGGCGCCTCGCCCAGCCGCTCGAGGAAGGCCACGCCCGCCTCGCCGAGGCTCTCCGTGTCGGCCATGATGTGGGCCTGATGCACCTCGACGAAGTCCGCCGCGTCGAACGCGCGGCCGACCTGCTGCATGTGCTGGATGGCCCATTGCCGCGGCGCACCCTGCTCGCCCCGCGCCATGGCCTCTTCGATATCCGTCAGCCGCATCCGCTCCTCCCTCGCGAAAACGGTGCTAGCAGCGGGCTCGGGTGGCGACAAGCCACCGGGCGGCCGGTCGGGCCACTGGAGTGAGCGCTTGCCTTGGCGGTGGCCCTTCGGCAAAAAATGTCCCGGACACCAAGAACATGTCACGCCGTCAGGCAGATCGGAACAGCGACCGTAAATGGCCGGCAATAAAAGATACGCTTCATCAGTAGATGTCGCCCGGCGCGCCGGCGTCTCGCAATCGGCCGTCTCCCGCACCTACAGCCCCAAGGCGAGCGTCTCGGCGGAGACCCGCCGCAAGGTCCTGCAGGCGGCCGAGGAGCTGGGCTATCGCCCGAGCCTGATCCCGCGGATCATGCTGACGCATCGCTCCAACCTGGTGGCAGTGGTGATCGGCGGGATGTTCAACCCGATCAACTCGGTGGTGCTCGAGCAGTTCACCGTGAAGCTGCAGGAGGAGGGCTATCAGGTCCTGCTCGTCCATGCCGCCACCGGCCAGTCCCTCGACGAGATCATCCCCAAGGCTCTCGAGCTACCGGGTCGACGCCATCTTCATTGCGCGCGCCATCCTGTCATCGGAGGCCGCCGACGAGTTCGCCAGATACGAGATCCCGATCATCTCGTTCAACACGCTGATGAAGAACCGCTGGGTCTCGTCGGTCTGCTGCGACCACCGGGCCGGTGCGCAGTCGATCGCCGAGCTCTTCGTCGAGCGCGGCGCGACGCGCTGCGCCTACATCTCGAGCTCGGTCGCGGCCCTCGGCAACACCGAGCGGATGGAAGGCTTCACCCAGCGGCTGCGCGAGCTCGGCCTCGCCGACCCCATCGTGGTCGAGACCGAGTTCCGCTACGAGGGCGGCCATGCGGCCGCCCTGCGCCTGTTCGAGAGCGGGGCGCGGCCGGACGCGATCTTCTGCTTCAACGATCTGGTCGCCATCGGCGCCATCGACGCGATCCGCAAGACGGTCGGGCTGCGGGTGCCGGAGGACGTGCAGGTCGCCGGCTACGACGACATCCCGGCGGCGGCCTGGGCCGCCTACGACCTCACCACGCTGGCCCAGGACAGCCCCTCGATGGTCGAGGCTTCGCTGGCGATCTTCCGGTCGGCGACGACTTCGGCCTCGCCGCTCGGCGGCGTGCGCACGACGGTTCCCGTCCGGCTCGTCGAGCGCGGCACGACCCGGCCCCGGGCGGCGCCTGGCCTTATTCCTGCATGGCGACGGCGCGCTCGCGGCGCACCGCCGGCAGGGCCACGACCACGAGGGCGACGAGGGCGGCGCAGAGCAGCCCGGCGCTGATCGGCCGCTCGATGAACACCATGGGGTCGCCGCGCGAGAGCAGCATGGCGCGCCGCAGGTTCTCCTCCATCATCGGCCCCAGCAGCATGCCGAGCAGCAGCGGCGCCGGCTCGCAGTCGAGCTTGATCATGGCGTAGCCGATCAGCCCGAAGGCGACCATGACGTAGAGGTCGAACGTGCTGTTGTTGGTCGTGTAGATGCCGACCGAGCAGAAGACGATGATCGCCGGGTAGAGCAGCCGGTAGGGGATCGACAGGAGGCGGACCCAGATGCCGATCAGCGGCAGGTTGAGGATCACCAGCATCAGGTTGCCGATCCACATCGACGCGATCAGCCCCCAGAAGAGCGTCGGCCGCTCGACCATCACGCCGGGGCCGGGCAGGATGCCCTGCATGATCATGACGCTCGCCATCATCGCCATGATGACGTTGGAGGGCAGGCCGAGCGTGAGCATGGGGATGAACGACGTCTGGGCGGCCGCGTTGTTCGCCGCTTCCGGGGCCGCGACGCCGGCGATGGCCCCCTTGCCGAAGCGCTCGGGCGTGGCCGAGAGCTTCTTCTCCATCGCATAGGCGGCGAAGGACGCGAGGATGGCGCCGCCGCCGGGCAGGATGCCGAGGACGGCGCCGAGCGCCGTGCCGCGCAGGATCGGCGGCGTCATTTCCCGGTAGTCCTGGCGGCTCGGCCAGAGGCTGCTCACGGCGGTGACCGTCGAGCGGACGGTCCGGTGCTCGAGGTTCCTGATGATCTCGCCGAGCCCGAACATGCCCATCGAGACGGCGATGAGGCTGATGCCGTCCGAGAGCTCGAGCAGGCCGAAGGTCAGGCGGTGGGCACCGGTGGTGACGTCGGTGCCGACCAGCCCGATCGTCAGGCCGAGGACGATCATCGCCAGGGCCTTCAGGAGCGAGCCCTGGGCGATGACGGCGAGCGAGATGAGGCCCAGCACCATGAGCGAGAAATACTCGGCCGGGCCGAAGCGCAGCGCCATCCGGGCGAGGATGGGCGACAGGGTCGCGATGACGATCGTGGCGACGCAGCCGGCGAAGAACGAGCCGAGGGCGGAGGTGGTGAGCGCGATGCCGCCGCGGCCCTGGCGGGCCATCTGGTAGCCGTCCAGCGTGGTGACGACGGATTCCGGCTGGCCCGGCAGGTTGACGAGGATCGACGTCGTCGAGCCGCCATACTGGGCACCGTAGAAGATGCCGGCGAGCATGATCAGCGCCCCGGTCGGCTCGAGCGTGAAGGTGATCGGCAGCAGCATGGCGATGGTGGCGGACGGCCCGATGCCGGGCAGGACGCCGACCAGCGTGCCCAGCAGGCAGCCGATGAAGCAGTAGAGCAGGTTGTTCCACGTCGCCGCGACCGTCAGGCCCATGACGAGGTGGTCGAGGGCTTCCATCATGCTAGCCGGTGATCCAGTAGCCGAGGAGCGGCATGCGCTGGCCGAGCCCCCAGACGAAGGCGGCAGCGCTGCCGAAGCCGAGCACCAGAGCGAGGGCGAGGCTCGGCCCGGGCCGCAGCTCGGGGCTCGCCCCTGCCGAGATCAGGACGGCCGCCATGATCGCGAGGACGACGCCCAGTGGCTGCAGCAGGAGCCCGAAGGCGATGGTGCCGCCGAGCACGAAGACCAGCGGGCGGAGCGCCAGGCGCCCGCCCCCGGCGTCGCGGGCGCCGGCGAGCGAGGTCAGGGCGATGATAAGGCCGAAAAGCAGGAGGAGGCCGCCGAGCACCAGCGGGAAGAAGCCTGGCCCCATGTTGCGCAGGCTGCCGATGGCGTAGTCGCGGGCGGAGACGAGCATCACGCCGAGCCCGACAAGCCCGAGGATGACGCCGGTCGCGAGGTCCTTCGGCCGCCGGATCGTGCTCATGTGGGCCTCCCGCCCTCGTCAGGTGGCCTGGCGGACCCGGTTGCCGCCGCGCTCGGGAATGCCGGTCTCCTCGAAGAAGACCCGCGCCAGGGCGGTGATGCCTGCGTCGATCTCCTCCCTGGTCGGCAGGCCGTAGCAGAGCCGCATGTAGCTCGTGGCGGCTTCCGGGTCGCAGGCGAGGCCCGGGCCGGGGTTGAAGGTGACGCCGGCGGCCTTCGCTGGCGCCACCAGGGCCCTGACGTCGATGTGGTCGGGGAAGCGGAGCCAGACGAAGAGGCCGCCCTTCGGGACGGTCAGCTCCACCGCCGTGCCGAACTCCCGCTGCAGGGCATCGATCAGCGTGCGCAGCTTGTCCTCGAGGGCAGTCGAGAGTTCGCGCAGGTGGGCGTCGAAGTGGGTCTGGAAGTACTCGGCGACGACCATCTGGTCGAGCGCTGCCGTGCCGCCGTCGTTCTTGCAGGCGAGCATGGCCGCCAGGACCGGCCAGCCGGCGGCGACGTAGCCGACGCGCAGGGCGGGGGCCAGCGACTTGGAGAAGGAGCCGATATGGATGACCTGCTCGGGGTCGAGCGCCCAGAGCGCCGGCGGGGCGCCGTCCCGCCAGATGATGTCGGCGTAGCACTCGTCCTCGAAGATCGTGACCGCGTAGGCCCGTGCCACCTCGAGCAGCTTCTGCCGGCGCTCGAGGCCGAGGATGCTGCCGGTCGGGTTCTGGATGGTCGGGATCGTGTAGATGTATTTCGGCCGGGTGCCCTGGCGCTTCAGTCGCTCGAGGATGTCGCCCAGCCGGTCGACCTGCATGCCGTCATCGTCGAGCGGGACGGCGACGGGCTGGACGCCCAGCCGCTGCGCCCGCGCGAACATGGCCGAGTAGGTGAACTCCTCGAAGATCACCGTGTCGCCCGGCTCGAGCAGCAGCTCGTTGATCAGGTCGATGCCCTGCAGCGAGCCGGAGGTGATGAGGATGTCGTCGGCGCTGCAGGCCGCACCGCGCAGCCGGTTCAGCTTGTCGGCCACGAAGTCGCGCAAGCCCTTGAAGCCGAGCGGGTCCTGGCCCTGGTTGTACATGGCGAGCTCGGGGCCATGCCGCCTGATCACGGTCGAGGCCGCTGCGGCCAGCGCCTCGACCGGGACATGCCCGCGATCGTTGTGGCCGGTCGCGAAATTGTACCTGGCGAGGCCCGTCCAGGGCTGCGCCGCCGCCGGCAGTGCTGCCCGGAAGCTGGACGTGTAGCGGAAGCCGGCCTGCTCTACGGTCATTGCCTCACCCTGAAAAAATGCAGCCCAGTGATCGGGCAGTCGGCGACCGAAAGCAATCCCGGCTGCGCATCCGAGGCCGACCGGCCGTTTTGCATAGCTATGCGACGAGCCATGACGGAGTCAATTGCTATGCCATCTGCCGCAACGTGCCGGGATTGTTGCAATTACCGGCATTCGACAGTCGCTGCCGGGAGATTCGGCCGAGTCGCGATATTGACGGGCCGGGAAGGTCGGGATAGCTATGCAAGCCAGTGCCAACGGGAGGCGAACGATGAAAGCAACCGCACTGCATGTGGCGTCCCTGACGCGACGCCATGCCCTGAAGCTCGCTGCGATCCTCGGTGCGACGGCGGCCCTGGCGGGCTCCCCGGCGCTCGCGCAGGACGCCTATCCTTCCCAGCCCATCCACATCGTCGTCTCGTTCGGGGCCGGTGGCGCCACCGACTCGACGGCCCGGATCTCGCCCGGGCGCTCTCCGAGCGCTACGGCGAGCAGGTCGTCATCGACAACATCCCGGGGGCGAACGGCAGCATCGGCACCGGCACGGCGGCCCGGGCGGCGCCGGACGGCTACACCCTGACCATGGGCTCGACCGGCCAGCTCATCGTCAACCCGAACCTCTATCCCGACATCCCCTACACGGTCGCCGACTTCACCCCGATCGTGCACCTTGCCGACCTGCAGTTCGTGCTGGTCGCCCGCAAGGAGCTGGGCGTGAGCAATGCCGAGGAGCTGGTCGCGCTCTCGAAGTCGGAGCCGGGGGTGCTGAACTACGGCTCGGCCGGGATCGGCAACACGCAGCACCATGCCGGCGTGCTCTTCATCGACAAGACGGGCGCCGATCTCACGCATATTCCCTACAAGGGCGGCGCCGACGCCATCAAGGCGGTGCTGGCGGGTGAGGTCGACGTGCTGTTCGGCACGGTGACCGAGACCCTGCCGCTGATCACCTCGGGTGACCTCGTGCCGCTGGCCGCCCTGGCCCCGAACCGCATCGACCTTTTGCCCGACACGCCGACGCTGGCGGAGCAGGGCATCGAGGGGGCGGAAGTGTCGGCCTGGTACGGCCTCTTCGGCCCTGCCGGCCTGCCGCCCGAGGTGGTCGAGAAACTGAACACGGACCTCAACGAGATCCTCCAGATGCCCGAGACCAGAAAGCAGCTCGCCGATCTCGGGCTGCGACCCGGCGGTGGGACGGCGGAGGATGTCAACGCCAAGCTGGAGGAGGACGGGCCGAAGTGGCTCGCCATCATCGAGCTTGCCGGCGGTCCGATCCAATAGGCGCCGCGATCCTCCCGGCCGCCTGACCGCCGATCCCGGGTCGACCCCCTCGGGATCGGCGGGCCACCCGGTACGCCTGCTGCCCAGACGCCTGCTGCCAAGACGGTTGTGACGCACGGCGACCTTCGGCTAGGGTTTTCGGGCGGGGCAGGGATGGAGGCGCTGGCTCTTGGCCGAAGGCACGCTCGAGGTTCGTATCTGGCGCGGCGGGGACGAAGGGGCGTTCGGCGCCTATGCGGTCCCGGCCCGCGAGAACCAGACGGTGCTCGATGTCGTGACCGAGGTGCAGCGGCGCTTCGAGCCGTCGCTGGCCTATCGTTTCTCCTGCCGGGTCGGGGTCTGCGGCTCGTGCGCCATGACCATCAACGGCACGCCGCGCTGGACCTGCCGCACGCATGTCAAGCGGGTGGCGCCCGAGGGCCGGCTGACCATCGAGCCCTTGCGCAACATGAAGCGGGTGAAGGATCTCGCCTGCGACATGGACGGCTTCCTCGAGAAGTGGGCCAGCGTGGGCACGTTCGAGGGCTCTGCGACCCGGGCCGACCCGCCGGCCGCGATCGACCCGGCGAGCCCGGCCCGCCGGGAGGTCGATGCCGCCATCCAGTGCATCAACTGTGCCGTCTGCTATGCGGCCTGCGACGTCGTGGCGTGGGACCCGCACTATCTCGGGCCGGCGGCGCTCAACCGGGCCTGGACGCTCTACAACGACGCCCGTGTCGCCGACCGGCGGGCGGTGCTCGAGAGCGCCCTGCAGCCGGGCGGCTGCCACACCTGCCATAGCCATGGCGCCTGCACCGAGCACTGTCCCGTCGGGCTGAGCCCGACCGCCGGCATCGCCGGGCTGAAGCGCGCCAGCCTGCTCGCGATGCTCAAGGGCGGGCGCCCGTGAGCGAGGCCCGGCTCTTTTTTCTGCAGCGGCTGACGGCGCTGGTCATGGCGCCCCTGGTGCTCGTCCATCTGGTGCTCATTGTTTACGCCGTGCAGGGCGGGCTGACGGCGGCGGAGATTCTCGGCCGAACGCAAGGCAGCGTGCTCTGGGGCCTCTTCTACGGCACGTTCGTCCTGATGGCGGCGATCCACGCGCCAATCGGGCTGCGCAACGTGCTGCGCGAATGGACCGGGATCGGCCGGCGGCCGATCGACTGGCTCATGGTGGCCTTCGGCCTCGTGCTGCTGGGGCTCGGCTGGCGGGCGGTGGCGGCCGTGGTGGGCGGCGGCGCATGAGGTGGGGGGCATGAGGCGGGGGGCGGCCTGGTGGGCGGCCCTGGGGCACCGGCTCTCGGGCCTGGCGCTCGCCGCGTTCCTGCCCCTGCATTTCCTCATGCTGGGCCAAGCACTGGGTGGTGCCGAGGCACTGGAGGGCTCGCTCAGGATCGCCGAGCTGCCGCTGGTCAAGCTCGCGGAATTCGGCCTCGTCACCGCCCTTGCCGTGCATCTGGCCTTCGGGCTGCGGGTCCTGGCGATCGAGCTCTTGCCCTGGCCGGCCCGGGACGGGCTTCGGCTGCGGCTGGTCTATCTCGGGCTCGCCGCCACGGTGCTGGTCGGCATCGCCTTCGCCGTGAGTGTCGCCTGATGCGGGTCGAGGAGAGCCGCTGCGACATCCTGATCCTCGGCTCGGGCGGGGCCGGGCTCTTCGCGGCGCTGCACGCGGCGAAGGCCGACCCGGCGCTCGACATCGTCATCGCCGTCAAGGGCCTGCTCGGCAAGAGCGGCTGCACGCGGATGGTCCAGGGCGGCTACAACGTGGCGCTGGCCGCCGAGGACAGCATCGAGCGGCATTTCATGGACACCATCGTCGGCGGCAAGTGGCTGCCGCGCCAGGATCTCGCCTGGCGGCTCTGCACCGGGGCGATCGAGCGGGTGCGCGAGCTCGAGAACGAGATCGGCTGCTTCTTCGACCGCAACCCGGACGGCAGCCTACACCAGAAGGCCTTTGCCGGGCAGAGCTTCGACCGGACGGCGCACAAGGGCGACCTCACCGGCATCGAGATCATCAACCGGCTGATGGAGCAGGTGCGCAGTCGCGCCGTGCGGCGGCTCGAGGAGCACCGGGCGATCGAGCTGGTTCCGGCGGCGGACGGCTCGGGGCTCGCAGGCGTGCTGCTGATCGACATCCGCACGGGCGAGTACCGCTTCGTCCGGGCCAAGGCGGTGCTGCTCGCCACCGGTGCCGGCCCCACCATGTATCTCTATCACACCCCATCGGGCGACAAGACCTGCGACGGCCTCGCCATGGCGCTCCGCCTGGGCCTGGCGCTGCGTGACATGGAGATGGTGCAGTTCCACCCGACGGGGCTGCTCGGCGGGCCGAGCACGCGGATGACCGGCACGGTGCTCGAGGAGGGGCTGCGTGGCGCCGGCGGGCATATCCTCAATGGCACGAAGGAGCGCTTCCTCGCCCGCTACGACCCGGCCGGCGAGCGGGCGACGCGCGACGTGGTCAGCCGCGGCATCTATGCCGAGATGCGCGCCGGGCGGACGACGCCGATGGGCGGGGTCTACATCTCGATGGGGCATCTGGGGGCGGAGAAGGTGGCCGGCATGTTCCCCGGCATGGTCAAGCGCTGCGCCGATTGCGGCTTCGACCTCGCCGGCGGGCTGGTCGAGGTGGTGCCGACCGCGCACTACATGATGGGCGGGGTCGAGTTCGACATCGACGGCTCGACCGCGGTGCCCGGGCTCTTCGCCGCCGGCGAGGACTGCGGCGGCGTGCATGGCGCCAATCGCCTGGGCGGCAACGGGGTCGCCAACTCGACGGTCTATGGCGGCATTGCCGGCGACAGCATGGCGGCGTTCGTCGCGCGCGAGGGGGTGTGGCGCGAGCCGGCGAGGGGCGTCATCGAGGCCGGCATCGCCCGGGCCGAGCGGCCGTTCGCCAGCGCACCGGGCGATCTCGCCGGGCTCCGGGACCGGCTGGCGCAGGTGATGTGGGACGATGTGGGGGTGATCCGCGACGCCCAGGGCATCGAGCGCGGGCTCGCCCGTGTCGCCGATTGCCGGGCCGGGCTCATGGCCCAGGGTGTGGCCGATGGCGACCGGCGCTTCAACCTGACCTGGCACGACTGGCTCAATCTCGAGAGCCTGCTCGATCTCTCCGAGGTCATCGGCCGGGCGGCGCTGGCCCGCGACGACAGCCGGGGTGCGCATTTTCGCGAGGATTTCCCGGAGACCGGCGTGCTCGAGACCTCGGCCTACACCCGCATCCGCCGGGAGGGCGACACGCTTCGGCTGGACACCGCGCCGGTCGCCTTCGATATCGTCGAGCCGGGCCAGAGCCTGATCGAGGGGGCCGTCGGCGCGCCGCCGGCGGCAGCAGCCGTGGGGAGCCACGCATGATCGCGCACGAGCAGGTGGAAGAGGCCGCCTACGAGATCATGAGGAAGGCGGCGATCGACATCCCCGAGGACTATCTCGCGGGCGTGAAGGGCATGATCGACCTCGAGACCGGCGATCTCTCGAGCTTCGTGCTGAAGTCGATGGTCGACAACTGGGAGGCCGCCACCGAGGACCGGCGGCCGATGTGCGCGGATACCGGGCTGCCGCGCTACTACGTCAAGGTGGGCAACGAGGCCCGCGTCCATGGCGGGTTCTGCGGGGTCGAGGCGGCGTTGCGCTCGGCGACGGCCCGGGCGACGCACGACGTGCCGCTCCGGCCCAACCGGGTGCACCCGCTCTGGCGGACCGAGCACAACAACAATGTCGGCATCAACGCGCCCGAGATCGAATGGAGCTTCGAGCCCGACGCAGACTGGATCGACGTGACCACGGTGCACAAGGGCGGGCTCTTCGGCACCGACTACCGGATGCTCTTCCCGGGCGACGGCATCGACGGCATCAAGCGGGTCTTCCTCGACACGCTGATCGCCTTCGGCAAGCGCGGGCTCGCCTGCCAGCCGGCCATTGTCGGCGTCGGCGTCGGCGGCTCGAAGGACATCTGCATGACGCTGGGCAAGCAGGCGGCGTGCCTCAGGGTGGTGGGCGACGCCAACCCGGACCCGAAGATCGCCGCCCTCGAGCAGGAGCTGAAGGAGCTCGGCAACCGGATCGGCATGGGGGCCATGGGCTTCGTCGGCTCGTCCATGGTGGTCGATTGCCATGTCGAGGTCGGCTACACCCACACGGGCGGCATGCCGGTGAGCGTGCACACCTTCTGCCTGAGCTCCAGGCGGGCGACGGCCAGGCTGCATGCTGATGGCCGGACAGAGCTACCGCACCGACCCCAAATGGTTCACCCCCTACATGCGTCGGGAGACGATCGGATGGCCGAGGAGCGAACCGAGCTCCGCCAGCGCCGGCTGACGCTGCCGGCGACACCGGAGGCGATCGCCGCGCTCGAGCCCGGCAACGTCGTCTATCTGGATGGCGTGGTCTACACGGCCCGGGAAGGCGTCTACCAGAAGGTCGTGGTCGAGCACGAGCCGCTGCCGGTGGCCGATCTGGCGCGCCTCAGCAACGCCAACTTCCATTGCTCGCCGGCAGCCGCACCTGACGGCAAGGGCGGCTACAACGTCGGCGGGGTGACGGCGACCGCCTCCTTCCGCTTCTCCAAATACATGGCCGAATGGCTCGATCTCACCGGGACCAAGATCGTCATCGGCAAGGGCGGCATGGCGGCCCACGACTACACGGACGTGCTGGCCCCTCGGGGTGCGGTCTACCTCACCACGGTCGGCTACGGCACCGGTGCGCTTCTCGGGCGGGGGGTGAAGGCGGTGGAATCCGTGCACTGGCTGGAGGAGCTGGGGATCGCCCAGGCCATGTGGCTCTTCCGGGTGGAGAATTTCGGGCCCTTCCTCGTCGACAGCGACACGGCCGGCAACTCGCTCTTCCAGCGACAGGGCGAGCTCGTGAATGCCGGCATCGAGGCGCTCTATGCCGGGCTGAAGCCTCCGGCATTGAGGCGTTACGGCGAAACCGACGATCGCCGGGACGAGCTCCTGTAGCCGGCCGCGACGACCGGTCAGGGACCAAGCAAGCAAAGGAGGCAAGACAATGTCGAAGATCACCCTGGGGCTGGCGCTGACCAGCGCCATCGCCTTGAGCTCGCCGGCGCTGGCCGCCTATCCGGAGCAGCCCATCCAGCTCATCATCGCCTACGGCGCCGGCGGGGCCACCGATCTTTCCGGGCGGGCGCTGGCCACCGCCCTCGGGCCGAAGGTGCCGCAGCCCATCCTGCCGGTGAACCGGACGGGTGCGGGCGGGGCCACCGGCACCGCCTCGGTGGCCGCGGCCGAGCCGGATGGCTACACCATGGTGGTCGCCCGCGTCGGCTCGCACACCGTGAACCCGGCGATGAAGGACACGCTGCCCTACACGCTCGACGATTTCGACTTCGTCGCGGTCTACGAGATCAACCCGGTGGCCTGCGCGGTCGCCGCGGACTCCGACATCGACAGCATGGAGACGCTGGCCGCCCGGGTGAACGAGAACCCCGGCACCATCTCCTACAGCTCGTCCGGCGTCGGCTCGCTCCTGCATATCGCCGGTGCCATGGCCCTTCGCTCGTTCGGGGTGGAGAACCCGGTCGAGGCGGCGATCCATCTGCCGATGGCGGGCGGCGGCGAGGCGGCGACGGCCGTGCTCGCGGGCACGGCGGACTTCATCTGCACCAACTCCTCGGCCCTTTCGAGCTTCGTCGCCAATGGTCAGCTCCGGCCGCTCATGGTCACCACGGCCGAGCCGGTGGCCGGCTTCGACGCGCCGACATCGGCCGATCTCGGCAAGCCGGAGCTCGAGAGCCTGGTCGGCTGGTCGGGCATCGCCGGGCCCGCCGGGCTGCCGGACGAGGTCATCGAGACCTGGCGCGGCTGGCTCGAGGAGGCGGTCCAGGACCCGGGCTTCCAGGAGACGATGGACCGCTTCGGCTCGATCGTCGACCTGAAGTCGCCCGAGGATTCGGTCGCCTTCATCAACGAGCAATACCGGATCTTCCGCGAGCTCGTCGACGAGCTCGACATGCGGGTCGAATAGTCCAGGCCGGGCGGCGCCGGCCCCGGGGCCGGCGCCGCCCTCAACCGCCCTGCCCGAACGGACGGTCCCGTGAAGACATTGCGAACCGATTTCTGGATTGGCATCGGCGTCGTCGCCCTCGGCTCGGCCCTGGCGCTGGTGGCCGTGCCCGAGGGTGTCGTGTCGCCGCGCAACGTGCGCATCGCCGTGCTGTCGCCGGCCTTCTGGCCGAACATCCTGGCCTGGGTCGTCGCCCTGATGGGCCTCGTCCTCGCCGTGCAGTCGCTGCGCCAGCCGAAGGCCCCGGACGAGCCGGAGGCGGCGGCCGGGATGCCCCGCCACGGTCTTTTGCGCCTGCTGGCGCTGGCGGTGGGGTCGATCGCGTTCTGCGCCTTCGCGACCAAGCTCGGCCTCGTCTGGGCGTCGATGGTCGCCTTTGCCGTCGTCCTCCTGCTCACCGGCACGTCCTACCGGATCGCCGCGGTGGCGGTGGCGATCCTCTTGCCGCTGGCGCTCTATGCCTTCTTCGCCCATGTCGCCGCGGTGCCGATCCCGCAGGGCCTGTTCGTGAGGCTGCCTTGAGCTTTCTCGACAGCGCCGCTGCCGGCTTCGCGCTCGTCGCCCATTGGGAGAGCGTCTTCTATCTCGCGATGGGTGTCCTCGTCGGGGTGATCGCCGGGGCCATCCCCGGCATCTCGGCGACCATGGCGGTGGCCCTCACGCTGCCCTTCACCTTCACGCTGCAGCCGATCTACGGCATCCTCCTGCTGCTCGGCGTCTACAAGGGCGGCATCTTCGGCGGCTCGATCCCGGCGATCCTGATCAAGACGCCGGGCACGCCGGCCTCCTCGGCCACCACGCTCGACGGCTATCCCATGGCGGAGCGGGGCGAGGCGGGGCGGGCGCTCGGCATGGCGCTCTATGCCTCCTGCATCGCCGACCTCATCTCCAATCTGAGCCTGATCCTGCTCGCCGGCTGGCTCGCCTCCTTCGCGCTGAGCTTCGGCCCACCGGAGTTCTTCACCCTCATCGTCTTCTCGCTCACCATCATCGCCGGCGTCTCCGGCGAGAGCCTGGTCAAGGGGCTGATCGCCGCCGCCAGCGGGCTGCTGCTCGCCACGATCGGCCTCGACCTGGTCTACGGCACCGACCGCTTCAGCTTCGGCGACCCGAACCTCATGGGCGGGCTGAACTTCATCGCCGTGCTGATCGGCCTCTTCGCCCTGCCGGAGATCATCGACTTCGTCTTCCGGCCCAGAGAGGAGCACCGCCAGGCCAGGCAGCTCGGCGGCCGCTCCGCGTCGCTCGCCGACCTCCGGCGCTGCTTCAAGACGATCATCCGGGGCAGCTTCATCGGCGTCTTCCTCGGCGCCATACCGGGCATCGGCGGGGCACCCGCCGCCTTCCTCTCCTATGCCGAGGCGCAGCGCAGCTCGCCCAATCGGGCCAATTTCGGCAAGGGCGAGGTCGAGGGGGTGGCGGCGGCCGAGGCCGGCAATAACGGTGTCTGTGGGGCGACGCTGATCCCGCTGCTCTCGCTCGGCATCCCGGGCGACGTCATCACGGCGATCATCATCGGCGCCTTCATGATCCACGGGCTGCAGCCCGGGCCGATGCTCTTCGTCACCCACTCGTACATGATCTACGCCCTCTTCATGGGCCTGATCCTGAGCTCGTTCCTGCTGTTCGCCGTCGGCTCGGTCGCGATCCGGGCCTTTCGCTTCGTCGCCGACGTGCCGAAATCGCTCCTGGCACCATCGGTCCTGGTGCTCTGCATCTTCGGCACCTACGCGGTGAACAATACGATCTTCGACGTCGCCGTCATGTTCGCCATGGGCTGGCTCGGCTATCTGATGCGCGTGCTGAAGATTCCGGCCGCCCCTTTCCTCATCGGCTTCATCCTCGGCCCGCTGCTCGAGAACAGCTTTCGCCAGGCGATGCTCATGTCCGGCGGCTCGCCCGAGATCTTCGTGCGCGGCCCCATCACCTGGGCCTTCTGGGCGCTGACCGCGCTCGCCCTCTATTTCATCATCGCCCGGCTGCGGCAGTCCTGGCGGGCGGAGAGCTGAGCGGACAAGCGCGTCGGCATGGTTGCGCTCTATGACACCATCGGCCTGAACTACGCGCGCCTGCGACGGCCCGACCCACGCACCGCACGGCGGATCGATGTGGCGCTGGCCGACGCCCGAACCGTTTTGAACGTGGGGGCCGGTAGCGGGTCATATGAGCCGGAGGGCAGGGAGGTCACGGCCGTCGAGCCTTCCGCCAGGATGATCGCGCAGCGCCAGCCATCGAGTGCGAAGGTCGTCCGGGGACGTGCCGAGGACCTGCCCTTCGCCGACGGGGCCTTCGATGCGGCCATGGCCGTGCTGACCATTCATCACTGGACCGACCAGGCGAAAGGGGTCCGGGAGATGCGCCGCGTGACGCGCGGCCGGATCGTCATCCTGACCTGCGATCCCGCCTTCCACGAGTTCTGGCTCGCGGCTTATTTCCCCGACCTGCTGACCGTGGACGAGAAGGCGATGCCCCGGCTGACGGACTTCGAGGGTTGGCTGGGGCCGGTCGACATCTCGCCGGTCCCCATCCCGCATGACTGCGCGGACGGGTTCCTCGCCGGCTACTGGCGGCGGCCGACAGCCTATCTCGACGAGCGGGTTCGCGCGGCGATGTCGTCATTCTGGGCGCTGGGCGACGTTTCCGGAGGGCTGACCCGTCTGGCGGCGGATCTGCGGAGCGGCGAGTGGGAACGGCGCCATGCCCGCCTGCTCAATCTGGAGGAGCTGGATTGCGGCTATCGGCTGGTTGCAACCCGGTGATTTCCGGGAGGCGATACCGAGCCTGGACCCGTCATCTGACAATTCTGCCCGAACCACGGACGCTGCCATCAGGAAGGCCACCATGCCCGAGGACAGGATTGCCGAACTGCTCGCCTACCGCTTCGGCGAGGTGCCCGATCTGGCGCCTGAAGCGGCGGGCACACCGCTGGCCGAGGCGCTGGCGGGGCGGGCATCGTGTCGGGCCTTCGCGCCGCGGCCGGTTGCGCCGGGCTGCTGCGGAGCCTCGCGGCGTTGGCGCTCTGTGCGCCATCGAAGAGCGACCTGCAGCAGGCGGACATCGTGCTCGCCACTGACCCGGAGCTAGGCCGCCCTGGCGGCGACCGTGCCGGGCCAGGACTGGGTGGCCGGCGCGCCGGCGCTGCTCGTGGTCTGCGGCAACAACCGGCGCCAGCGACAGGTCAGCGAGATGCGCGGCCGGGAGTTCGCCAACGACCATCTCGATGCCTTCTTCAATGCCGCGGTGGATGGCGGCATCGTGCTCGCCACGCTGGTCCTGGCAGCGGAGGCCGCCGGGCTCGGCGCCTGCCCGATCAGCGGGCTGCGCGATCGGCCGGAGGAGGTCGCGGGCCTGCTCGGCCTGCCGGACAATGTCTTTCCGGTGGCCGGGCTCGCTTTGGGCTACCCGGCACGCGAGGGCAGGGTCTCGCCGCGGTTGCCGCTCGAGGTGACGGTGCACGAGAACCGCTGGTCGGAAGAGGGGACGGCGGAGCAAATGACCGCCTATGACGCCCGCCGCCGGGCACTCCAGCCCTATGCCAGCCAGCGTGGCGTCGAGCAATTCGGCGAGGCTGCGGACTATGGCTGGCTCGAGGACAAGGCCCGGCAATATGCCGAGCCGCAGCGCGCCGATTTCGGGGCGTTCGTCCGCCGTCGCGGCTTCCGGCTGGACTGACCCGGCGCTACGGCGTCGTGCCCCGCAGGCGGGCGCCGCGGCGGCGCAGCCCTTCCACGGTGGCGAGCAGCGTCGTCGAGATGATCAGGAGCATGACGGCGACGGCGGCGATCGCCGGGCTCACATATTCGCGCACGCCCGAGAAGATCTGGCGCGGCAGGGTGCGCTGGTCGGGGGCGGCGAGGAAGAGGGCGACGACGATCTCGTCGAAGCTGGTGGCGAAGGCGAAGAGGCCGCCGGTGGCGACACCCGGCAGGATGAGCGGCAGCATGACCCGGCGGAACGCCATGAGCGGCGGGGCGCCGAGGCCGGCGGCGGCGCGCATCAGCTGGGGGTCGAAGTTCTCGAGCGTGGCCGCGACCGTGATGACGACGAAGGGGGCGCCCAGCATGGCGTGCGCCAGGATCAGGCCGAGATAGGTGCCGACGAGGCCGATCTGGACGAAGAAGAAATAGACCGCGACCGCGGTGATCACGATCGGCACGATCATGGGCGAGAGCACGAGCATCATGACGAGGCGCTTGCCCCTGAATGTCGTGCCGGCGAGGCCGAGTGCTGCCGGCACGCCGACGAGGAGGGCGAGGAGCGTGGCGAAGCAGCCGACGAAGAGGCTGTTGGCCGCGGCGTCCCGCCAGGCCTGGCTGCCCAGCACCTCGAGGTACCACTGGATGGACCAGCCCGGCATGGGGAAGACGAGCTGCGAGCCGGCGGTGAACGAGATCGGGATGACGACGAGGATCGGTGCGAGGAGGAAGACCAGCACGAGCGCCGTGACCGCGCGGGCCAGCCAGTGCCAGCCCCGCTCCTCGAGCCGTCGGCGGAACCTCGCCATCAGCGGCCGATCAGGCGCGTGGCGCCGAGCAGCCGGCCGAGGACGGCCACGGCGAGCAGCGTGGCGAGGAGCAGCAGGCTGCCGAGGGCGGCGGCCATGCCCCAGTTGCCGGCCTCGTTGAGCTGGTAGGTGACGAACCAGCTCAGCATCTGGTCGCCCGGCCCGCCGACCAGCGCCGGCGTGATGTAGTAGCCGAGCGACATGATGAAGACGATGAGCGCACCGGCGCCGACGCCGGGCAGGGTCTGCGGCAGCCAGACGCGCAGGAAGGCGGCCCTGGGTGCGGCCCCCAGCGAGAGGGCGGCGCGCATCTGCTCGGCCGGGATGTTCCGCATCACGGCGTAGAGCGGCAGGATCATGAAGGGGAGCTGCACGTGCACCATGGCGGTCAGCGTGCCGCTGCGGTTGAAGATGAGCTGGAGCGGCTCGGCGATCAGCCCGAGCGCCTGCAAAAGCCCGTTCACCGGGCCGTTGCCCTGCAGGAGGATCACCCAGGCGGTGGTCCGGACCAGGAGCGAGGTCCAGAAGGGCAGGAGCACGGCGATCAGCAGGAGGTTGGTCGTGCGCTGGGGCAGCACCGCGAGCACGGCGGCGGTCGGGTAGCCCAGGAGCAGGCAGAGGGCGGTGACCTGGAGCGCGATGACGAAGGTCCGCATGAGGAGCTGGCGGTAGAGCGCCATCTCGGGCGGCACCGCCTCCACATCGCCGGCAGCGTCGAGCTGCAGGTCGACGGTCGCCAGCAGGTTCGATGGCGTGAGGGTGCCCGATTGTTGCGCAGGCTCGTCCACCACTGGGGCTCGGCCCACTTGCCGTCGATGGCGATCAGCGTGTCCCGCCAGCTGCCGTCCGGCGTCTCGGGCAGCCGGTTGGCGGTCTTCAGGACGAGGCTGCGATAGCCGACCCGGGCGGCGTTCAGGCGCTTGCCGAGGAGGGCCGCCCGGCCGCCCTCGCGGGCGTCGAGCAGGTCCTGGGCCAGGGCGTCGAAGACCGGCTCGGGCGGCAGGCCCTGGCGATCCCAGTGCACGATCTCCGCCACCGTGCGCGGCAGGGTCTGCGGCACGATCGTGTTGTCCACGCGCGCCAGAGGAAGAGGAGGATCGGGCCCGTGAAGGTCACGAGCACGAAGAGCAGCAAAGGCAGGAGCAGGCCGGCGCGGCGCAGCAGCTGCCGGCGCCGCTGGGCGGCGAACGCCCGGCGGATCAGGCCGGGGTCATGCCGTAGCATGTGATCACCAGCCATGGTATGCCATACCCGTCAGGGATGACGCCGGTGTGGCGGGACAGAATCGCGGATGCGGACATGACCACGAGGCAATTGCCGGAGGAGGCGGGTGCGGCGCCGTTCCCGGTCCAGCGGCTGCAGCGCGCGACCCTCAACGACGAGGTCTATCACGAGCTTCGACGGGCGATCATGTCCGGGGCCATCGAGCCCGGCTCGACCATGACCATTCGCGGGCTCGCCGCGTCCTTCGGCATCAGCCTGATGCCGGTGCGCCAGGCCCTGAACCGGCTGGTCGCCGAGCATGTGCTCGATCTCCTGCCGAACCGCTCGGTGGTGCTGCCGCGCATCGATGCCGGGCGGTTCCATGAGATCACCCGCATCCGCGTGGCGCTCGAGGGCCTCGCCGCCGAGGAGGCCGTGGCGCATGTCGACGCGGGCGCCATCGCCCGGATGGAGGCGGCCAATGTCGCGATCGAGGCCGGGGCAGCGCCGGGCGAGGCGCTGGCGCTCAATCGCGAGTTCCATTTCACTCTCTACGGCGCCTCGGCGATGCCGACGCTGGTGGCCATGATCGAGACCACCTGGCTGCAGGTCGGGCCTTTGCTGCATGTGCCGATCAGAAGGCTGATGGACGGCTCGGCCCCCCGTTGCCTGCCGGCGCATCGGCGCGTGCTCGCCGGCCTGCGCGCCCGCGATGCGGCGGAGGTCAGGGACGCGATCCGGGCCGACCTCGAGGACGCGGCGGTCGACATCGCCGCCACGCTCGACTGACGCCAGAGGCTCGGTCAGCAGAGCGCCTGCCGGATCAGGCCGCCGCGCGTCGCCAGGAACTCCTCGAAGGCGGCGAGCAGGCCGTCCACCTCGGCATCCGAGGTCACCAGCGACAGGTTGCCCAGGATGCGCCGCGTCACGTACTGGCCGGCGGCGAGCAGGTCGAACTGGAAGAGCTTCTTCAGCGCGTCGATCTCCGCCTGGCGGCCGGCCGCCCAGGCGTCGGCGTCGGCCTCGTTGCGCAGCGGGCCGGCATGGAAGTGCAGGCCGAAGATCGAGCCGACGCCGGTCGCCTGCATCGGCAGGCCGGAGGCGGCGATCAGGGCGGCCAAGCCCTCGCGCAGCCGGTCGCCGCGGGCGTTCATGGCGTTCTGGCGCTCGGCGGTCAGCACCTTCGTGAGGGCGGCGGAGCCGGCCGCCATGGCGAGCACGTTGTTGTTGAAGGTGCCGCCGTGCGGGATGGCGTCGCGGCGGGAAGGATCGAAGCGGTCCATGACGTCGGCGCGGCCGCCGAAGCAGCCGATGGTGAGCCCGCCGCCGATATACTTGCCGAGTGTCACGAGGTCCGGCTCGAGGCCAAGCCTGCCCTGGAGCCCGCCCGGGCCGAGGCGCGAGGTCATGACCTCGTCGAGGATGAAGAGCACGCCGTGCGCCTCGCAGGCGGCCTGCAGCGCGTGAAGGAACTCGACCGTGCCCGGCAGGGCGCCGGCGGCACCCTGCATCGGCTCGACGATCACGGCGGCGAGCTCGCCGGCATGGGCGCGCAGATCGGCCACCGCCTTTTCGGGGTCGTTGAAGGTCGAGACGACGACCGGGAAGGGGATGTTGATCGGCGAGGCGCCGTGGCCGAAATAGAGCATGCCGCCGTGATAGCCGCCGGCGAACACCATGAGGCCGGGCCGGCCGGTCACGGCGCGGGCGGTGGAGACCGCGAGGAGGTTGGCCTCGGTGCCGGAATTGCAGAAGCGCAGCCGTTCCAGGGCCGGAAAGCGCTTCTGCAGCTCGGCGGCGAGCACATGGTCGTAGATCGAGGGGGCGCCCAGGACCGTCCCGTCGGCGAGGGCGGTCCGGATGGCGTCCTGGATCACCGGCTCCGTGTGGCCGAAGAGCCCGGCCGTGTGCTCGTTGATGAAGTCGACATAGGTATGGCCGTCGACATCCGTGATGCGGCTGCCGGCGGCCCGGCGGACGTGCAGCGGGAAGGGCGAGTAGTGCAGGGTGGTGCGCGTGTTGCCGCCCGGCAGGGACGCCCGGGCCTCTCCGGCGAGCCTGGCGCTCTCCGGGTTGGCGGCGACGTAGCCCGCCTCGGCATCGGCGACGACCGTGGCCAAGTCCGCGTTGCCTTGCGCCGCCGTGACGATCTCGGCCATGCCCCGTCCCTTTCCCGCTGCGATCCGTCTGCTACTGGCTGGCCCAGGCGTTGAAGCGCTCGGTCAGGGCGGCCTGCCGGTCGACCCAGAAGTCGTCGCTATAGGCCATGGCCCATTCGCCCCGCTCGGGCGTCGTCGGCAGCTCCGCCTTCACCTCGTCGGACATCAGCGCATAGGCCGCCTTCGAGGGCACGCCGTAGCTCAGATGCTTGACCAGCTCGGCCTGGGTCTCGGGGCGGCTGTAGAACTCGATCAGCTGCGCGGCGGGGCCGGGGTTGGGGCCGCCTTCGATCTGCACCCAGTAGTCCGTGCCGACCCAGAAGCCGGCGGGCCAGACGATGGCGAGGTTGCGCTGGTTGTCGCGGGCGGCACCGGTGACCCGGGCATTGAAGTTGATGGTCATCACGACATCGCCGGCGAGCAGGCGCTGCATGCCGTCGGCGGCGCTCTCGGCCCAGAGGAGGTCCGGCTTGATCTCGTCGAGCTTGGCGAAGGCGCGATCGACGCCCTCGGGCGTGGCCAGCACGTCGTAGATCTCGTTGCCCGGCACGCCGTCGGCGACGAGCGCGATCTCGAGCATGATCCGGGCGTCCTTGTAGGCGCCACGCTTGCCCGGGAACTTGGTGGTGTCCCAGTAGTCCTGCCAGCTCGTCGGGCCGGGGTTCAGCTTGTCGGCGTCGTAGGCGAGCACGGTGGCCCAGACGTCGGAGGCGATGCCGCAATCATGGGCGGCGTAGTCGAGCTGGTTGTCGCGGCCGCCCAGCGCATCCCAGTCGAGCGGGACGAAGGCGCCCTCGTCGCAGCCCTGGATGACCTGCGGGCTCTCGAAGGCGGCGAGGTCCCAGGTGATCTTGCCGGCCTCGATCTGGGCCGTGAGCTTGGCGTACTCGCCGCCGAACTCCTCCTCGACCACCTTGATGCCGGTCTCCTTGGCGAATGGCTCGAACACGGCGGTGCGATAGGCATCCTGCCAGACGCCGCCCCAGCCGACGACGATCACCTGCTCCTGGGCCGCGGCCACGCCGGCCGTGAGGCCGGCCGCGAGGAAGGCGGCCACGCCGCCGAGAACAACGCTCCTGAGCCGTGCTTGCATCGAACCCTCCCAATGCCCGCGGATGGGCGTTCCACAGTCTGTGATCACATGCTATGGCACGTCCGGTTGCGATGCAAGCATGGCCCGGAGCGTCGCAGGGCGGTGACCAGGTGGGGTTCCGAGAATGGCGGACGGACCGGAGACGAGGGGCGAGATCGAGACCTATCGCGGCGTCGCCTATCCCTGGCTCTGCGACGGCATGGGGCACGTCAATGTCCAGTTCTATGCCACGCTCTATGATGGGGCGAGCTGGCACTTCCTGGCGCGGGTGGCGCCCGCGGCCGAGCTGGGGCCGAAGGGGCTCGGCTGGGCGGATGTGCGCCAGCTCGTCGAGTACCAGCGGGAGGTCCGGGCCGGCGCCCTGCTCGTGGTCCGCACGCGACTCGTGCGCCTCGGCACGCGATCGGTCGAGTACCGGCACGGGCTCTACGATGCGGAGGATGGCGAGCTGTACTCGACCAATGCGACGGTGACCGTGCTGTTCGACCTCGGGGCGCGGCGGGCGGCCCCGCTGACCGACGCGATGCGCGAGCGCTGCACGGCTCTGCTGGCCGGTGCCGGCGACGGGGCCGGGCAGTGAGCGAGCGTGCCGATGTCGTCGTCATCGGTGCCGGCGTGGTGGGTGCCAGCGTCGCCTGGCACCTGGCGCAGGCGGGCTGCAGCGACGTCGTCCTGCTCGAGCGCTCGAAGATCGGCTCCGGCACCACCTGGCATGCCGCCGGCAACATGGAGACTTGGCGCGCCGATCCTTTGCTCGGCGATATGGTCGACTACACCGTCCGCCTCTTTCCCGAGCTCGAGGCGGACAGCGGCGTCGCCTTCGGCTGGCGGCAGACGGGGCGGGTGCATTTCACCGCCGACGCCGCGGTCATGGAAAGCTACCGTGCCATACCGGCGCGGGCGCGGGCGCGTGGCGTCGAGGTCGAGCTGCTCGATGCGAAAGGGGTGGGCGAGAAGCTGCCGATCCTCTCGATCGACGGGCTCGAGGGCGGGCTCTGGACGCCCAATGACGGCCGGGTGGACCCCACCAACCTCGCCACCGCCTACGCGCGCGGCGCCACGAAGCGCGGCGTGCGGCTGGTCGAGGACGCGCCCGTCACGCGCATTCTCGTGGCCGACGGGCAGGTCACCGGCGTGGAGACCGCGAACGGCCCGATTCGCTGCGCGGCCGTGGTGCTCGCCGGCGGCCTGTGGTCGACCTCGATCGCCCGGAGCTGCGGGGTGGCGCTGCCGCTGGTCGGGGTGCAGCATTTCTATTTGCTCACCAAGGCCATCGATGGGCTGTCGCGCGACCTGCCGCTCTTCCTTTCCTATGACGAGCTGCTCTATGGCCGCGAGGACGTGGGCGGGCTCCTGCTCGGCGTCTTCGACCGGAATGCCAAGCCGGTCGAGGCCGAGGACCTGCCGGGCGACTTCTCCTTCGCGCTCCTTGACGAGGACTGGGAGCAGATAGCCCCCAATCTCGAGATCCTGCAGCGGCGCTTCCCGCTCCTGGCGACGACGGAGATCAGGGCCCACGTCAACGGCCCGGAGGGTTTCACGCCCGACGGCAACATGCTGCTCGGCGAGCTCGACGAGCCCCGGGGCCTGCATCTCGCCTGCGGCATGAACTCGAACGGCATAGCGCTCGCCGCCGGCGTCGGCCTTTTGACCGCCGAGCGGGTGCTGGGCCGCCCGCCCTCGCTCGACGCCACCCGGCTGGACCCGCGGCGGTTCGCCGCTTTCCAGGGTGGTCGCCGCTACCGGCATGCGCGGATGAGCGAGATCCCCACCGCCGTCTGCATCGGCGAGGACGCGGGGTCGCCGTTGCGCGGCATCCGGCGCTCGCCGCTGCACGCGCGGCATGTCGAGGACGGGGCGATCCTCGAAGCCGTGGCCGGGCACGAGCGGCCCTTATGGTTCACCGCCAACGGCAGCGCGGCGGCGGAGCTCGCGGCCGCGCGCGAGGCCGTGGTGCGCATCGACCGCTCGGCCGACGCCAAGCTGCTGCTTGCCGGCCCGGATGCAACGGCGATGGCCCAAAGGCTCAGCGGGGCGGCGGGCCTCGGGCGCGACGATGCGGCGGTGCTGGCACCCATGCTGGACGCGCGGGGCGCGGTCGTCGCCTGCCCCTGGGCGGTGCGGCTCGACGGGCCAGCTGGCTGCTGCTCGCCGACCCGGACGGGCTCGGCTGGCTTCGCCGGGCGGTCAAGGCGCTGCCGGCGGGCGGGTCGCGGTGGTCGATGCCGGGGCGCAGTGGGCAGCGCTCGATCTCCAGGGGCCTGCCGCCGGGCGCTCGTCGCACGGGTCGCCGACGGCGCGCCGCTGCCGTCACGAGGAGGGTCGCGCAGCGCCGAGCTGGCGTTGGGCCAGGGCGTGATTGCCCGCCTCGGCGACACGCACTGGCGGCTCCTGGTGCCCGCCGACATGGCGGCGCATGTCGACGAGGCGCTGAAGCGCGAAGGTGCGCTGCCGGCCGGCCATCTGGTCGACGAGACGTTGCGCATCCTGGCGGGGCGGCCGCGTGCCGGGATCGACGCCACCCCGGCCCACGGGGCGCTGGCGGCGGGACTGGTCGGGCATCTGGAGCTGACGCGCGACTTCGTCGGCCGGGCCGCGGTGGTGGGCGAGGGAAGGCGGATCGAGTGCCCGGCTGGTTGCGGCGCGGGTCGAGGCGCCGGCGATCGAGGCGCTGGAGCCCGTGCTGCGCCAGGGGGCGAATGTCGGCTGGATCAGCTCGGCCGGCCTCGAGGTCGACGGGTGCGTGCCGGTCCTCGCACTGGTCGAGGGGCCGCTCGACGGGCTGGAGACGCTGGCGGCAGGCCGGCGCGTGCCCTTGCGCCCGGAGGGCCTCAGCCCATCCAGAAGCCGCCATTGACGTCGAGCGTGGCGCCGGTGACGTAGGCGGCTTCCTCGGAGACGAGGAAGAGGGCGGCCTCGGCGATGTTGCGGGGCTCGGCCAGGGCGCCGAGCGGGATGGCGCCCTCGATCCGCACCCGCATCTCGGCCGGCATGTTCTCGCGGACGAGGTCAGTGTCGACCACGCCGGGGGCGATGGCGTTGGCGGTGATGCCGTGCTTCGCCATCTGCCGGGCGAGGGTGCGGGTGAAGCCCAGGACGCCGGCCTTGCTCGTGGCGTAGTGGATGCCGCCATTGAGGGCACCCTGGCGGGCGACGATGGAGGCGAGCGAGAGCACGCGGCCGTAATGCCGCTCGATCATGAAGGGCAGGGCGGCCTTGGTGACGAGGAAGATGCTCTTGAGGTTGATCGCCATCAGCCGGTCCCACTCGGCCTCGTCCATCTCGAGGATGGGGAGCGCCTTGTCGGCGCCGGCATTGTTGACGACGATGTCGACCCCGCCCCAGGCGGCGGCGATCCGCTCATAGATGGCGGCAACGCCGGTGCCGGTCGAGACGTCGCCCGGCACGCAGAGCGCGTTGCCGCCGAGCCGCGCCACGGCCGCTTCGGCCCGCGGCGCGTCGATATCGTTGACGGCGACCTCGGCCCCTTCGCGGGTCATCGCCTCGGCGATGGCGAAGCCGATGCCGCGCCCGGCGCCGGTGACCAGTGCGCGGCGTCCCTGCAATCGTCCCACGTTCGTTCCCTCCTTCAGGCGGCCCAGAGCCGGGCGGCGGCGGCCTCGCCCGCGAGCTCGGCGAATGTGGCAGGATCGGGCGCGCCGCCATGGCCCGGCCCCTGCGGCAGCCGCAGCCGGCCGTCCGCGTCGGGCATGAAGCTCAGGTGGAAGCCGTCGCGCAGCGGGTTGAGCAGGCGGTTCGCCTCGACCAGGGTGAAGGTTTCGAGGGCGGCGCAGGTCTGCAGCAGGGCGGCGATGCTGGTGGCCGCACCCACGCCATGCGGTGAGAGCGCAGCACCGTGCCGGCCGGCGAGCCTGTCGATGGCGAGCAGCCCCGAGACCCCGCCGGCGCGGCTGATATTGGGCTGGAGGATCTTCACCTCGGCCTCCTCGGCGAGCTGGGTGAAGGCCTCGATGGTGAAGAGGTTCTCGCCGGCCGCGATGGGCATCGGCGAATGGCGGGCCAGCTCGCGCATCTCGGCGAAGGCGCCCGGCGGCAGCGGCTCCTCGAGCCAGGCGATGTCGAGCCCGGCGACGAGATCCACGAGGCGGCGCGCCCGGTCGAGCGTGTAGGCGCAGTTGGCATCCAGCATCAGCGCCGCCCCGGCCGGCAGGGCGTCGCGGACGGCGCGAATGTGGGCGGCATCGTCGGCGACCTCGGCACGGCCGATCTTCAGCTTCACGGCACGAAAGCCCAGATCGAGGAAGGCCCGGGCCGCCCCGATGGACTGGGCGGGGTCGGCCACCAGCGGCACCGGGCTCGCATAGGTCGGGACGGTCGATGCCTTGCCGCCGAGCGTTGCCGTCAGGCTCCTGCCGGAGCGTCGCGCCAGGAGGTCCCAAAGGGCGATGTCGACGCCGCTCAAGGCCTCCATCGCTGCACCCTGCGTGTTGCCGAGGGTGATGAAGTAGCGCCGCCAGTCGGCGAGCAGATCGGCCGGCCGGTGGAGCTCCTCGCCAACCAGGGAGGGGGCGATCAGCTCCTCGATGAGGATGGCGCTGGGGCCGGGGCTCGGCAGGCCGAAGCACTCGCCGAAACCCTCGTTGCCGGCGTCGTCGGTGACGCGCACGAAGGTGGCGGCCTGGCCCAGGCGCTTGATCCGCTGGAAGTGGCTCGACGGCGAGGCGATCGACGGCGGCACCTTGTCGGCGCCGCCGAAGTGGCGGGCGAAGGAATAGGTGACCGGCACGGCCACGACGGAGTGGATTCGGGTCATTGGTCAGTAGCCGAAGAGCCTGGGGACGAAGAGGGTGAAGTCGGGAAAGAGGATGACCAGCGCCAGCACGGCGAAGAGCGGGATGTAGAAGGGCAGCATGGCGCGCACCAGCTCGCCCATCCGGACCTTGGCGACGTCCATCATGATGAAGAGGATCATGCCGAAGGGCGGCGTGGTGACGCCGATGACGAGGTTGAGGACGACGACGATGCCGAAATGGATCGGGTCGATCTGCATCACCTGCATGAGCGGGTAGAGCATCGGCACGGCGATGAGGAGGATGGCCGCCGTCTCCATGACGGCGCCGGCGATCAAGAGGCCGAGATTGATCAGGAGCAGGATGACGAGCGGGTCGGCGCTGATCGAGACGAGGGTCTCGGAGAAGAGCTGCGGCAGGTTCTTGATGGCGACGATCCAGCCGAAGGGCACGCCGACCGCGACCAAAAGGAGGATGACGCCGCAGGAGGTGACCGTCTCGGAGAAGGCGGCGAGCAGCCGGCCGAGCGTGAACTGCCGGTAGATGGCGCCGAGCAGGAGCGCGTAGATGCAGACCAGGGCGCCGAGCTCGGTCGGCGTCGCCACGCCGAGCAGCAGGCCGCCGACGAGGCCGACCGGGGCGAGCAGGGCCGGCAGGGCGCGGACGAAGGCGGTCCAGAGCGAGGGGAGGGTGGCGCACTTGCTCACCGGCGCCTGGATCCGCCCGGTCAGCGCCAGCCAGTAGACCATCGCCATGAGCAGGAGGCCCATGACGAGCCCCGGCAGGATGCCGGCGAGAAACATGTCGCCGATCGAGACCCGGGCCATCACCGCGTAGAGCACCATGATGACCGAGGGCGGGACGATCGGCCCGATGATGGCGGAGGCCGCGGTTATGGCGGCGCTGAAGGGGGCGGTGAAGCCGGCCTTGCGCATCGCCTTGACCTCGATGGCGCCGAGCCCGGCGGCATCCGCCGCCGCCACGCCCGACATGCCGGCGAAGATGATGCTGGCGACGACGTTGACATGGGCGAGGCCGCCCCGGATGTGGCCGACCAGCGTGCTGGCGAAGGCGAAGATGCGCCCGGCGATGCCGGCGTGATTGAGGAGGTGGCCGGCCAGGATGAAGAGCGGGATGGCGAGGAGCGGGAAGCTGTGCAGGCCCGGCGCCATGCGCTGCACCATGACGGTCGGCGCGAAGAGGCCGTCGAGGAGGAGGTAGACCGCCCCGCTCGCCCCCATGGCGAAGGCGATCGGCACCTGCAGCACGACCAGCACGCCGAAGATCAGGAAGAGCACGGCGATCGTCATTCGGCGCGCACCTTCAGCGCCTGCTCGATCTCCTCGGTCTCGGCATCCTCGTGGTCGCCGAACATGCCGAGCACCGGGCCGGGCGGCTCGCCGTCAGGCAGTCGCCTGAGGCCGAGCAGGAGATAGTAGAGCGATGTCGCCATCATCGAGACCATGCCGATGGACAGCGGCACCGAGAAGAACCAGTGCCGGGGGATGTCGATCGGCAGACCGATCGAGGTCGAGCGCGCCTCGATCGCCATCGGTCCCGGCACGTGCCAGAGGATGATCAGGGCGAAGGCGATGATCACCACCTCGCCGAAGAGGACGAGCCAGAGGCGCAGGCGATCGGAGCGGATGCCGGCGAACACGGCGATGCGCACGTGGCGCTGCTGCTTGTGGGCGAAGGCGGCGGCCGAGAAGCCGAGCCAGATCAGGAGATAGCTCGCCAGCTCCTCGACCCAGATGAGCGGCACGCCCAGCACGTAGCGCGAGAAGACCTGCGAGCCGATGGTGGCGAGCAGGCCGAGGAGGATGAGGATGGCGAGCGCCAGCTCGACACAGCCGACAATCGCCAGAGCGCACCTTACCCGATGGAAGCCTGCGCTCATGCGTCGATCGATCCCGGCGTGATGGGCGGGGTGCTACCGGGAAACCGTGGCACCCCGCCTGTCATTCTCAGAGCTTCTGGATGTCGGCCCAGAGGCCCTTGCGCCACAGGCCTTCGCCTTCCATCCGGTCGACCGCCTCGCGCGAGCGCTCCTGGAAGGGCGCCTTGTCGATCTGCGCGACCTTGGCCCCCTCGGTCTCGGCCTGCGCCAGCATCGTCGAGACCTCCTCCTCGGCGACGCCGCGCGCCCATTTGGTGGCATCCTGGGCGGCCACCCGGACGACCTCCTGCATCTGCGGCGAGAGGAGCTGGTAGGCGTCCTCGTTGATCGCGATCATCACGGTCGAGAAAAGATGGTCGGTGCGGGTGATGTTGGGCGCCACTTCGTGGAACTTCTGGCCGAGCGCGTCGGTCGGCGGGCCTTCGGCGGCGACCACCACGCCGGTCGAGAGGGCGAGGTAGACCTCCGCCCAGGCGACCTGGGTCGGGTTGGTGCCGAGCGCCTTCCAGAGCTCGAGATAGCTCTTGAGCTGGGGCACGCGCATCTTCATGCCCTGGATGTCGTCGATGGAGTTGATCGGCTCCTTGGTGAACATCATCCGGGGCTGCGTCGGCTGGGCCGCGAGGATCCGCGCACCCTGCTCGATCGCCCGCTCGGCGAGCGGCTTGAAGAGGTCGCTCTCGAAGAACGCCGCCATGTGGTCCGGGTCACGGAAGGTGAAGCCCCAGCCGAGGATCTGGATGTCCGGCACGTAGTCGGCGAACCAGACCAGCTCGTTGCAGAAGATGCCGACCGAGCCGCCGATCAGCTGCTCCATCACCGAGTTGGCGGCACCGAGCGCCTCGCCCTGGACGAAGTTGAGGGATAGGCTGGCATCGGCGCGCGCCGTGACGTCGTCGACGAAGCGCTGGCACATGCGGTCCTTGAGGCTGCCGACCGGGTCGGTGACCGCCACGACGAGGGTTTCTGCGGATGCCGCGGTCCCGAGCCCGAGGGCCAGGCCGGCGGCGAGGAAGGCGGCCCTGACGGGGCCCTGGTAGCCGAAGGTCATTTGCGTTCTCCCTGATGTTTCATCGTTCTTCGCTCATTCGACCTAGGAAGACAACCGCGCCGCCTGGGGCGCGCCGCCTTCGACGGTCGTGCGGTACATCACGCGGCGATAGCCCGGGTAGTCGTTGATGGCGGTGTGCAGCACGTAGGGGTTGTTCCACATGCCGAGCGTGCTGGTCTCCCAGCGCAGCCGGCAATTGAACTCGGGCCGGACGGCGCGGGTCATGAGGAAGTCGATGAGCGGCCGGCTCTCCTCCTCGGTCATGCCCTTGAAATGGGTGAGCACGCTGGAGACGAAGACGTATTTGCGGCCGGTCACCGGGTGCTCGCAGATCACCGGGTGCTCGACCGCGGTGTTCTCGACCGATTCGTACTCGTTCTTCAGGCCGAGGCGCGCGTGGGCGGCGTTGATGGCGAAGACGCCGCGGCCGCTGTGGATGCCGGCAAGCTCGGCCCCCATCGCCACCATGCGGGACGAGAGGGACTGGCAGGCCTCCTCGAGGCTGGTGAAGCAGGTGTCGCCGCCGACGGGCGGGACCACCTCGCCATAGAGCATGGTGATGCCGGGCGGCCGGGCCAGCCAGGCGAGGTCCATGTGCCATTCCTCGCCGATCACCTTGCCGGTGTCGTCGGGCTCGCGGACGAAGCGCACGATATCCTCGTAGCCGTCGACCGGCGTATGCACCGGGTTGCCGCTGAACGGCCCGAAGCGTCGCGCCACCTCGTGCAGGCGCTGGATGTCGAGGGCCTGATCGCGCACCGCGAGCACATGGTACTCGTGGAGCGCCCGCTGCACCTCGCGGACGATCTCGTCGTCGTCGGCCACGAGGTCGACGCCACGGATGGAAGCCCCGAGGGACCCGGTGAAGGGCTCGACCTCGAACCGCTCGAACCGCTCGTCGCGCAACACTGCCCTGCTCCCTGCCTGTGGCCGATGACGGCGGCCCTTACCCTGTCATTGGTAAGTCGCCGGGCCGCGGAATTGTCAATCGGCAAATGAGGGCAGGCGGCGACGCGGGGCAGATGTCAGGGTGGGGGCACCTGATCCGGCAGCACCTCCCGGGCCAGATGCAAGGCACCGTCCTCGATCCGGATGATGGCCACGGACTTTCGCGGTATCCGCGCACCGCCCTCGTAGGCGATCGGGCCCGTGACGCCGCGATAGCCGGAAAGCCCCGCCAGGGCCTGCCGAAGCCCGTCCGGTGTCGTGTCCGCAGCCTTGTCGATCGCCGCCAGCAGCAGGCCCACGGCATCGTAGGAGAGTGCCGCGAAGCCGTCCGGTGCCGCACCGTCGAAGGCCTCTCGGTAGGCCGCGTCGAATGCCCGGACGGCGGGATCGGGGTTGTCGGCGCCGAGATAGACATGGGTCGTGAAGTAGGCGCCGTCGATCTCCGGGTGCGCCGCCCAGACGTCCTGGCCGTCGAAGCCGTCGCCGCCGAGGATCGGCCCCCTGAAGCCGGCGGCGCGGAGCGCTGCGATTCCGGCTGCCGCCTCCGCCGGGACCTGGGCGGCGAGGAAGACGGCATCCGCCGCGGCGAGGCCCTGGATGGCCGCCGCCTGACCGTCCGTGGCGTCATAGGAGCGGCTCGCGGCAACCGTGCCGCCCAGCCCCTCGAACCGCTCGCGGAAATAGCCCTGCAGCAGCCGCGTGTATTCGGTCGCCGCGTTGTAGACGATCGCGACCGACCGGGCGCCGAGGCTGCCATATGCGAACTCGGCCGCCGCCGCTGCCTGCACGTTGTCGCCGAAGCAGGCGAGGAAGAGCCATTCCGGCACCTCCGCCGGCAGCTTCGGCGAGGTGGCGCCGGTGGTGAGGAAGACCCGCCCGCGCTTCGCCGCCTCCGGTGCTGCCGCCAGCACCATGTCGGTGTCCGAGAGGCCGAAGGCGGCAAGCACTTCCGGGTGTGCTTCGAGCATCGCGGCCGTGCTCGAGGCGGCCTTGGCGACCTCGCCCGCGGGGTCGGCCACGACGAGATCGACAGGGCCTTTGCCAGCTTCGTTGGCCTGGCGGACGGCCAGCTCTGCGGCTTGCAGCGATGGCCTGTCGAAGGCCGCCTGGGAACCCGTGGCGTTGAAGACGGCGCCGAGCTGGACCGGTTCGGCCGCTGCCACCCCCGGCAGGATGGCAACGATCAGGGCCGCCAGGACATTTCGCATTTGGTGGCCTTTCCCAGAAGTGCGCGCCGGGAAAGTGGCGCGTGTCGACGGGCGTATTCTGTGCCACACCTCTCCCGACAGCCGAAGCAGCAACGAGGGAGGCCCGAGGCGATGCTGAAATTCTACTACAATACGGCGCCGAATCCCATGAAGGTGGCGCTCTTTCTGGAGGAGGCCGGGCTCGACTACGAGGCCGTGCCGATCGACACGCGGCGGGGCGACCAGCACACGCCCGAGTACCTGGCGATCAATCCCAACGCCAAGGTCCCGGCGATCGTCGATGGCGACGTCGTCGTTTTCGACAGCAACGCCATCCTCCTCTACCTCGCCGAGAAGACCGGCAAGTTCCTGCCGGTGCAGACGCCGGTGGCGAGGGGCGAGCTTCTGTCCTGGCTGCTCTTCGTCGCCAGCGGCGTCGGCCCCTACTCGGGGCAGGCCGTGCATTTTCGCCACTTCGCGCCCGGTTCGGACACCTATCCGAAGGAGCGCTACGCCTTCGAGGCGCGGCGTCACTGGAAGATCATCGACGACCGGCTGGCCGACCGGCGCTACATGCTGGGCGACACCTACACCATCGTCGACATGGCGGTCTGGGGCTGGGCGACCCGCATCCCCTTCATGCTGGGCGACGAGGCAATGGCCGAGCTCCCGCATCTCGGCCGGCTGGTGGAGGAGATCGGCGCCCGGCCGGCGGCGAAGCGGGCGCTGGCGATCGGCGAGCGGCACGCGTTCAAGGCGGAGCTCGACGAGGACGCGGTCCGCAATCTCTACCCGCATCTCCACGCCACCAGAGCGAAGGCGGCGGGCTGAAGGAAGGGGCGGCGTGTCGTGGAGAAGGTGATAGAGGGAGCCGGTTGGGAGAAGCTGGGTGAAGCATCCGCCGGCATCGGTGACGTCCGTCTCTTCGAGCCGGAGCCGCCGCTTGATGCAGCCGGGCGGCTGCCGGAAGGCTTCGCCGCCCAGTTCCAGGCGAGCCTGGAGCGGCTCGAGGGACGGCTTCGGGCGGCGGGGAGCACGCTGGACCATGTCCTGCGTGCCGAGATCCGCGTCGTTCGAAGTGGACCCGAGGCCTATGGCGCACTGCAGGCAGCGTTTCTCGCGGGCTTTGCCGCGACGCCGCGGCCGGCCCGCTGCGTCTCGGCCGCAACTCGCCTGACGCACGGCGGGCTGGTCGAGGTCGGGGCGGTGGCGTCGACCGGGGCGCCACCCGGCACCGGGCCGGACGCGGCCATCATCGCCGCCGACGGCCCGGCGCCCTGTGCGCCCTTTCCGCACGCGCGGGCCTGCCGGGGCGGAGTCTGGGTCACAGCGCAGGTGGGCAGCAATCCGGCCTCCGGCAGCCTCGCGCCGGTGCCGGGCGGCTCCGTTGCCCAGCTCGCCCAGGCCATGCGCAATCTCGAGGCGATCCTCCGTGCGTCGGGCTCGAACCTCGAGCGGGTGGTTCACGCCCGCCTGCAATACACCGAAGCCACGGAGCGCGACGAGCTGGAGCGGCTGGTCAGGGCGAGCCGCATGCCGTTCCGTGTCGTCGAGCTGGCAGGGGTGCCGTTCATTCCGACTGCCCAGGCCGGGGTCAGCGTGAAGGTCGATGCGGTGGCCCGCAATGAAGTTGGCTGAGGGCGCACTTGCCGGGCGGACCGCGATCGTCACTGGTGCTGCGTCGGGAATCGGTCGCGGCATCGCCGAGCGGTTCGCGACGGAAGGGGCGTCGGTCGTCTGCGCCGATCTCGACGGTGTCGCGGTCGGCAAGGTGGCGGCAGCCCTCGGGGAAGCCGGCCACGCGGCCCGGGCGTGTGCTGTCGACATCACCGACGAGGCTTCGGTCGCCGCCATGGTTGCCGGGGCCATCGACTGGACCGGCCGTCTCGACAGCGTGGCCGCCAATGCGGGGATCATGGTGGAGGGCGACATCCTGGCCCTCTCGCTCGCGGACTGGAACCGGGCGCTCGCGGTGAACGCGACAGGCAGCTTTCTTACGGCCCGCGCCGCCCTGCCGCATCTGGTTCAAAGCGGCGCGGGGACGCTCGTCTTCACGGCCTCGACGGTGGGGCTCGTCGGGATGAAGGGCACAGCCGCCTATTCGGCGAGCAAGGGTGCGGTCGTGGCGCTCACCCGCCAGCTCGCCGCCGACTTCGCCGGGCGGGGTGTCCGGGTCAATGCCGTGGCCCCGGGTGCCGTGCGCACGCCGCTCTCGGAATCGCAGTTCCGCGCCAGGGCCACGGACGAGGCGCATTTCGAGGCGCTGCTCGCGCAGGTGATCGGCCGCTACCCGCTGCCGCGCTGGGGCAGCCCCGCCGAGATCGCCGAGGTGGTGCTGTTTCTCGCCTCCGAGCGCTCCGCCTGGATGACCGGCCAGATCATCCCGGTGGACGGCGGCCTGCTCGAGATCAGATAGGGCTCAGCCCATCTGGGCCGGCAGCCAGAGCGCCAGCGCGGGAAAGGCGATGACCAGGGCGAGCACGACGAGCTGCAGCCCGACGAAGGGCCAGATCGACATGAAGATCTCGCCGAGCGTCACGTCGGGCGGGGCCACGCTCTTCAGGTAGAAGGCCGAGGCGCCGATGGGCGGGGTCAGGTAGGCGATCTGCATGCTGATGCAGAAGATGACGCCGAACCAGATCGGGTCGTAGCCGAGTGCTCCGACGACCGGCAGGAAGACCGGCATGGTCAGGATGGCGATGCCGATCCAGTCCATGACCATGCCGAGGAGGAAGAGGATGGCGACGATCAGCAGCAGGACGCCGAGCGGCGGCAGGGGCACGGCGGCGATCAGGCCGGCCAGGTACTTCACGCCGCCCGAGAGCGAGTAGATGCTGATCAGCGAGTTGGCGCCGAAGAAGACCCAGATCACCGGGCCGATCGCCTTGCCGGTCTGGACGACGGTGTGGTGCAGGTCGGCGAGGCGGAGCTCGCCGCTGACGATCACCGCCAGAAGGGCACCGGCGACGCCGATGGCGGCGGCCTCGGTCGGTGCCGCAATGCCGAAATAGATCGAGCCCAGGACGCCGAGGATGATCAGCGCCGGCAGGAAGAGGGCCCGGCCGAGCGCCAGCTTCTCGGCTAGCGGCATCTCCAGCTCTTCCGGTGCCGGTGGTGGCGCCAAGTGCGGCTGGGCCCTGGCGCGGGCCACGATGTAGACGGCGTAGGTCAGGGCCAAAAGAAGCCCGGGCACGAGGGCCGCGGCGAACAGGCGGGCGATCGATTCGCCGGCGATCAGGCCATAGAAGACGAGCACAAGGCTGGGCGGGATCATGGCACCCAGGGAGCCGCTGGCGCAGATGACGCCGAGGGTGAGCTGCTTGTCGTAGCCGCGGGCCAGCATGGCCGGCAGCGCCACGAGGCCCAGCGTGATGATCTCCGCCCCGACGATGCCGACCATCGCCGCCATGATCGCACCGGCGAAGACGCAGCCCACGGCCATGCCGCCCGGCAGCCGGGCGGACCAGATGTGGAGGACCGTGAACAGCCGCCTGGCGATCCCGCCCCGCTCCATCAGCACCCCCATGAGGATGAAGAGGGGCACCGCGATCAGCACGTAGTTGGTCGAGGCGTCGTAGATGCGGTTGGCGATCAGGAGGATCGAGTTGAAGCCGAAGAGCGACCAGCCGACGATGATCGCCGTCGCCATGGTGGCGATCGCCAGCGGGATGCCGATCGCGATGAAGAAGAAGAGCAGCCCGAGGACGAGATAGGTCGCGACCTCAGCCGCCATGCGCCCGCCCCCGGTCACGCACGAGGTGGGCCAGGGCCTGCAGCGCGAAGAGGCCGAGGGCGATGACCAGCACGACCTTCAGGATGGTCGGCGAGTAGGTGTTGAGGTTGCTGCCGGTGCGCTCGCCGATCGCCAGTGCCGACTGCGCCTGGCGGACGGCCCACCAGCCGACGAGGCCGCATGTCGTGGCGACCACCAGTCGCTCGAGCATCGTCAGCGCCTGCCGCACCGGCAGGGGCAGGCGGTCATAGAGCACCGTGATCCGGATGTGCCCCTCGCTCGCATAGGCCTGCGGCCCGGCGATCAGGTAGTGCATCGCCGCCAGGAGAATGACGATCTCGATGGTCCATTGGGTGGGCGAGTTGAAGAAATAACGGGAGCACACCTCGCCGAAGGTCAGGACGGCGACCACGGCATAGACATAGGAGAATAGGAGGCCGAGCCGCTCGTTGAGACGCGTGATCATCGCCTGCGGTTGCTCCCGAAGCGAAGGGCAGCCGCCGGGCGGGGCCGGCGGCTGCCGCGGGTGGCGTGCCTAGAGCAGGCCCTTCTTGGTCAGGAACGCCTTGTGCGCGTCGATGACCTTCTTCGAGAGCTCGCTCTTCGTCGCCCATTCGTCCCAGACCTCGACCGCGATCGCGCGGTACTTCGCGCGGTCCTCCGGGGTCAGCTCGAAGAGCGTCAGGCCGATCTCGTCGGCCTTGGCCAGCACCTCCTGGTCCTGGCGGAGCGCGTTCATGATGTTGCGCAGCATGATCTCGCGCATGTTGGTCTCGAGCATCGACTTGATGCTGTCCGGCAGCTCGGCCCAGCGGTCGGCATTGACGGTGAAGTCCCAGACACCGTTGGAATGCGGGCTGTTGACCAGGGTGTAGTGGACGACGTCGTAGTCGCCGACCTGGTAGTTGTAGGAGAGCGAGCCGTCGTCGGCGGCGTCGATCACGCCCTTCTCGAGCGCCGAGAAGACCTCGGTCTGCGGCATGACGATGGGCACCGCACCCAGCCGTTCCCAGATGAGCGAGCCGATGCCGGGCGGGGTGCGCAGCTTCACGCCCTGGAAGTCGTCCCAGCTCTCGAGGGGCACACGCGACGGCACGGCCTCCCAGGAGCCGGTGCCGACGCCGATCGTGTAGAGGCCGAACTGGGCGTAGGCTTCGCGCAGCAGCTCGAGCCCGCCCTCGTAGTACATGAACTCGACGGTCTGGAAGCGGTCGTCATAGGCGCCCGGGATGTCGCCCAGCGGCGCGAAGCCCGGGTCGATCCCGGCATAGACGGCGGCGTAGGAGATGTGGCCGTCGATGATGCCGGCCTTGACCGAATCGATCGTCTGGTTGAGAGCGACCACAGCACCGGCCGGCAGAACCTCGATCTTGAGGCGGCCTTCGCTCTGCACGTCGATCCGCTCGGCCAGCTCGACCACGCTGTCATAGAGCGTGTTGCCCGGCAGCCAGCCGGTCTGCACCCGCCAGGTGATCGATTCCTGGGCGGTGGCGCCGGCGGCGCCAGCCATGAGGCCGGTGGCGAGGACGATGGCGGATGCGCGTGCGAGGAACTCGGCTCGTGTCATCAGAGCGGTCTCCCATATTTGCGAACATTTGTGCGGCATGCGCCGCTTCGGGCTGCCTTGGCATTTGCCGGCCTCGGCGTGTGGCTGTCAAATGCATAACTGCGGCGGCGCTGGCGGAGGCCTGCACAGGCGCGCTAAGCTCGACGGACCCTACGGACAGCAGGACAGGCGACCCCCTTGGCAGCGCTTTCACAGCCCTGGCAGATGCCCGAGACCGAATGGCGGCGACGGGTCGAGCGCGTGCGCGCCGGCCGCCCGCTCGTGCCGAAGGCGTGGCCGGGTGGTGCGCGCTGTGCCGTAGCCCTCTCCTTCGACTGCGACCACGAGACCTTCGAGCTCGGCCGGGGCGGGGCCGCCATCGGCCGGCTCGCCTGGGGCGAGTTCGGCCGCCGGGTCGGCGTGCCGCGCATCCTGGGCGTGCTCGCCCGGCACGAGGTCAGGGCCTCGTTCTTCGTGCCGGCGGTCGCCGGCCTCATCGATCCGGACGAGCCCCGGCGCATCACCGGCGCCGGGCACGAGGTCGCCATGCATGGCTGGATCCACGAGAACACCTCGCTGCTCGGCCATGCCGAGGAGCGCGAGCTGATGCTGCGCGCCCGGGACACGCTGGAAGGGCTGACGGGTGTCGCCCCCCTCGGCTTTCGTGCGGCCAACTGGGATCTCAGCCCCTCGACCATCCCGCTCGTCGCCGAGCTGGGCCTCGCCTACGACAGCTCGCTCATGGCCGACGAGGCCTGCTACGAGCTGGTCTGCGACGGCGAGCCCACCGGGGTCGTCGAGGTGCCGGTCGAATGGCTGCGCGACGATGCCGTCTACTTCCTCTTCAACCGCGAGCCCGCGACCCGGCCCTGGACGCCACCCGACGACGTTCTCGCGATCTTCCGCCGGGAGCTGGACGCGGCGATGGCCGAGGGCGGCGTCTTCCAGCTCGTCATGCACCCCTTCGTCATCGGCTACCGCTCGCGCATCTGGATCCTCGAGGCGCTGATCGAGCAGGCGAAGGGCCGGGCCTGGTTCGCCACCCACGCCGAGCTGGCCCAGTGGGTGCGGGAACATGGCTGAGGTGATGCGGGAGCTGCTCGACCGCCGCCAGATCGAGGACCTGCTTGTCGACTATTGCCGCCATCTGGACCGGATGGAGCTGGACGCGCTCGCCGCCCTCTTCACGACCGACTGCCGCGTCACCTACGGCGCCGAACCCAGGCTCGCCGCGGTCGGTCGCGAGGCGCTGGCGCGCTCGCTGGCGCGCATGTGGCGCTGGCGCCGCACGGCGCATCACTTGGCGAATGTGCGGGTCTGGCTCGACAGGGCCGACACGGCGCGGGCCGAGAGCTACGTCCATGCCCGGCACGAGCGACCGGACGGTGGCACGGCGACGGTGCTCGGCCGCTATCTCGACCACCTCATGCGCACGCCGGAGGGCTGGCGCATCGCGGAGCGGCGCATGGACATGAACGGTGCCGATGCCGCGTTCAGGGTGGCCATTCCCCAAGCCCCCCGCCACCCGCCGCCCCCGGGCTGGCGGGCGCCGGAGGGGCTCGACGGGTGAGCCAGCCCCGGCGCTGGGCCGCCTGGCCGGGGCGCGCTCAGGCCAGCCAGTTCTGCTCCGCGGTCATCGCCCAGCGGCAGGTGTCCGGCGGGTTGGCGGCGCGCGCCCATTCGGCGAGGAAGGTCTTGTCCTGGCGGCGTGCCGCCATCCGCGCGGCGATCGCCTCCGGGTCCCAGTCGGCCAGCACCCGTGCCGTCAGCGCGTCGCGCACGGCGGCGAAGGCGGGCTCGCCCGCCAGGTCGCGGCATTCCTGCGGGTCGGCCTCGAGGTCGAAGAGCTGCGGCGGCAGCCCGTGGTAGTAGACGAGCTTCCAGCGACCGCTGCGGACCATGCGCTGCTGGAACGGGTGCGTGCCGAGGCGGGCGGCGAAGCCGTCCGTGCAGTACTCGCTGAAGGTCTCGTCGATCCAGGGGTGGCAGCGTCGCGGGCGACTCGAGAAAGCTGCGGCCATCGGCATGGGGCAGGGGCGGGGCACCCATCGCGTCCAGCATGGTCGCCGTCAGGTCGATCAGGTTGACGACCTGCGCGCGCCGCTCCCCTTGGGCAGGCGGCCCGGCCAGAGAGGATCACCGGGACGCGCACGCTGTCCTCGTAGGCTCATCTTCCACCAGAGGCCGTGCTCGCCGATCAGGTCGCCATGGTCCGAGGCGTAGACGATCAGGGTGTCCTCGGCGAGGCCGTTGCGCTCCAGCGCGTCCAGGACCTGCCCGATCATCGTGTCGAGGCGGGTGACGAGGCCATAATATGCCGTCCGGGCCCGCAGGATGCTCGCTTCATCGACATCGCGGCAGCCGGAATGGTCGCGCCACGCGGCGATGTAGGGGTGCTCCTCGCCGGCCGGGGCGGCGGGAATGCCGGGCAGCCCGACCCTGCCCTCGTAGAGCCGGTAGTCCTCGGGGCGGGCCACGTAGGGGTTGTGCGGGAGCATGAAGCCGACTGTCGCGGCAAACGGCGTCGCGTCGCCCGACCGGCGGCGCTCGCCGAGCGCGTCGAGATGGGCGCAGGCGGCCTCGACCACATCCACGTCGTGCGCCTCGTAGGAGGACTGGCCGCAGCCGGCGTTGCTCAGGCTGTCGCGGTTCGGCAAATGGGCGTGGCCGAGCGGCCCCATGTCGTGGTTGGAGCCGATGCCCGGCCAGTTGGAGCTGTGGTCGCCGACCAGCCGCTCGCTGTAGCCGCGGAGCTGGTCCGGGCCCAGGCTGTGCATGCGGCCGACCAGGGTCGGGCGGCGCCCGCTGATCGCCAGCGAATGCGCCATGGTCGGCAGGTCGGAGGGCAGCATGTCGCTGTTGATCCAGACATGCTGGTTCTTCGGCCAGCGGCCGGTATGCAGCGCCATGCGCGACGGGACGCAGATCGGCGCCGGGCAATAGGCGTTGTCGAAGGTGACGCCGCGCGCCGCGAGGCGGTCCAGGTTCGGTGTCTGGACCAGGGGGTCGCCGTAGCAGCCCGCGACTTTCGCCGCGTGCTGGTCGGAGAAGAGGAAGAGGAGGTTCGGCGCTTTGCTCATGGCTGCTTTCGGTCGGCGCTGACGGCGCGGGCTTGGCGCTCGTTCCAGAGCGGGACGAGGAGGAGGACCAGGGCCACGGCGATGAAGCCGAGCGAGATCGGCCGGCTCAGGAGCGGCAGGATCTCGCCGCCGCTTTCCATCAGTGCCGCGCGGAGCTGCGTCTCGGCGATCTGCTCGAGGACGAAGCCGATGACGAAGGGGCCGAGCGGCACCTTGCAGCGCTCGAGGAAGTAGCCGAGCACGCCGAAGCCGAGCATCACCCAGACGTCGAACATGCGGTTGTTGAGCGCATAGGAGCCCAGCACGCAGAAGAGCAGGATGGACGGCAGCAGCAGGGCGCGGGGGACGTCCACCAGCCGCGCGATCCAGCCGGCCGTGCTGAGCATCATGACGAACATGACGATGTTGGCGATCAGGCAGGCGGCGATCATCGCGTAGACGACGTTCGGGCTCTGGACGAAGAGCAGCGGCCCGGGCTGCAGGCCGTGGATGATCATGGCCGCGATCAGGATGGCGTCGATCGTGCTGCCCGGAATGCCCATGGTGACCAGCGGGATCAGGGCGCCGCCGACCGTGGCGTTGTTGGCGGACTCCGACGCGGTGATGCCCTCCTCGTGGCCGGTGCCGAAGCGCTCGGGAGTCCTGGAGAAGCTCTTGGCGGCGGTGTAGGCCATCATCGAGCCGATGCTGGCGCCGATCCCGGGCAGGATGCCGACCCAGGTGCCGATCACCGATGAGCGCACGAGGTTGACGGCATGGCGCCGGTAGTCGGCGAGCGTCATCAGGATGCCGCGGCTGGCGAAGGCGATCTTCTCGACCGGCCGGTCGATCTCGATAATGTCCTTGATCACCTGGCTGACGGCAAAGACGCCGATGAGCACCGGCAGCAGGTTGAAGCCGGCGTCGAGCTCGTGGAAGCCGAAGGTGAGGCGCAGGCGCCCGCCGGCCGGGTCGACGCCGGGGATGGCGATCAGCATGCCGAGCAGGCCGGCCAGCAGCCCCTTGACGAACGAGCCGCGGCTGAGCGAGGCGATCAGCACGAGCGCCATCAGCACCATGGTGAAGTATTCGAACGGGCCGAAGGTCAAAGCGAGGCGTGCCAGAGGCGGCGACAGGAGGACGAGAAAGGCCCACGAGATCATGCCGCCGACGAACGAGGCGCCGATGGCGAGGCCCAAAGCGCGGCCGGGCTGGCCGGCGCGGGCCATCGGATAGCCGTCGAACGTGGTCATGATCGCGGCCGGCGTGCCGGGCATGCGCAGCAGGATCGCGGTGATCAGGCCGCCGCTGATGGAGCCCACATACATCGCCACGAGCAGGATCAGCGCGTTGATGCTCTCCATGTAGAAGGTGAGCGGCAGGGTCAGCGCGATCAGCATGGCGCCGGTGAGGCCGGGAATGGAGCCGATGACGATGCCGAGCGCCACGCCGATGAGGATCAGCGCGAACGGCGTCGGCGCCAGCACGGCGACGATGGCCGGGAGAAGGTGCTCCATCAGCGGCGATTCACGGCAGGTCGACGACGAAGATCGAGGTGAAGACGAAGTGGGTGCCGAGCCCCAGGACCACCGCCAGGGCGAGTGCTATCGGCAGCATGCCCCGGCGGGCGCCCGCCAGCAGCATCGTCGCGGCGAGGAGAAAGACGATGCTGCCGATGCGGTAGCCGATCCATCCCGAGCTCAGGGCGAGGCCGAAGAGGATCGTCAGGCCGTAGGTGGCAACCGCCAGCGTGGCGCCCTTCGACCATGTCGGCCGCGCGCCGCCGGCTCTGGTGCCGCGCCGGCGGGCGCCGCGGAGCAGCACCAGGGCCGCGAGGATCGCCAGGATGACGGCGATGCCGCGCGGGAAGGAAGCCGGGCCCAGGGGCTCGTACGGTGAATCGGGCAGGCCGATGGTGCCGAGAAGAAAGGCCACACACAGCAGCATGACGAAGATGCCGAGCACGACATCGCCCGTCCCGCTGTCGTTGGCCCCGTTTCCCGCGACCTCCTGCGACCCGCCGGAGCCGGCGGTTGCCAAGGGTCAGGAATCCTTGCCGATCTTGCTCGCCACCGCCTTGAGCTGCTCGAACATCGCCGGCAGCTCGGCCTCGACCTCGGCACCGCTCTTGAAGTTGTTGAGCACGCCCTGGTTCTCGAAGGCCTCGACGATCTCGGGGTCCTGGCGTGCCTGGTCGATGGCCGTGGCCAGCACGCCCATGACCTCCTCGGGCGTGCCCTTGGGCGCGAAGATCCAGTTCGGGCTCTCGAAGACGACGTCATAGCCGAGCTCGCGCGCCGTCGGCACGTCGGGGATCTGCGCATTGCGCTCGGGCCAGAACGTGACCAGCGCCCGGATTCCGGAATCCTTGAACCTGGCATACTCGGAGGTGTCGAAGATGCTGCTGTCGGCGTGATCGCCGAGCAGCGCCTTGAGGCGATTGGAGCCGCCACCGGTCTGGATGTAGCGCAGCTGCCCGCCTGCCTCCTCCATCAGCAGGAGCGAGACGAAATGGACGGGAGCGCCGATGTTGCTGGCATCGCGTATGGTATCGGGATTGTCGCGTGCCGCCTGAAGAAATTCCTCGAGGTTGGCATAGGGTGAAGCCTCGGGCACCGCGTAGACCGGTGCCGTCGTGCCGACCTCGGCGACGATATCGAAGGCGTCCGGCCCGTAATCAGCCACTTCCATGGCGGCCGTCGTGAGCAGGCCGAGGTGCCAGATGCCGATGGTGTAGCCGTCGGGCTCCGCATCCTTGACCTGCCGCCCGCCGATCGTGCCGCCGGCACCCGGCACGTTCACGACGACGATCGGTTGCGCCAGCAGGTGGTTCTTCTCGATGACCTTCTGCAGCAGCCGGGCCGTGGTATCGGATCGGCCGCCCGGTGCGAACGGCACCACCAGCTTGATCGGCTTCTCGGGAAACTCCGCCATGGCGGGCGATGGCGCTGCAAGCGCGATCCCGACGAGCGCTGCGACCAGGAGCGCCAAGCGACTGGTCTTCGTAGCTGCCTGCCCCGATGGTGCCTGCATAGCCTTCTCCCTTGTTATCTGGCGCTGTCGTCTGCTGATCGGCCGGCGCTGAGAGGGCGTTGGTAGCAAATCCGGCAGGCGGTGGACAAGACGATAGTCACATGCGGAATGGTGCACGCCACGGCCTCAATCGCTGAGGTCGAGGATGCCTCTGGCGGTGGGGATGTCGGTGATGAGATGGGTGGCATAGCCACCGAGCAGCGCTGCGTGAATCCCTTCGATCTTGTCGGCGCCGGACGAGACCAGGATGCCCATCCGCAGCCCGCGCAGGCAATCGGGCGTGACGCCGATCAACCGCTCGTCGAGGTGGCCGTGGATATGATTCCCCGCAGCATCGATGAAGCGGCCGCAGACGAGCCCGACAGCGCCATTGCGGCGATATCTGGCGAGATCGTTGACGGAGGCGATGCCCGCCTGGACGATATGGCTGGTCTCGTTGCACGAGCCGACGGCGAAGACGGCCTTGCCGATGCGCGAGACCTCCTCGAGCTGGGCCTGGATGATGGGTTCCCGGCGCAGCGCCTCCGCCATTCTTCTCGTCGAGAGGACGGCCGGGGCATGCAGGTTGATGCAGCGGCCGCCCAGCGACAGGGCGATGTGCGACGAGCAGATCTCCGCATCGAAGCCGTAGGGCGAGGACATCGAGCCGACCATCTGGATGACGGTCAGCCGCTCGATCCGACGCGGCACGATGTTCTGCGACAGGTTGAAGATCGTCTGCCCCCAGGCGACGCCGAGCACGTCGCCGGGCTCGATCAGGTCCGGCAGGCGCCGTCCGGCGCCGATCGCCACCCGCTCGAGGGAGAACGTCTCGCCGGGGACGACGAAGGTCTCGGCCAGGCCGTAGCGTTGCGACAAAGCGTGGGAAAGGCGATGGCGGCTGAAGACACGCGCGTCGAGCCGGATCTCGACCATGCCGGTCTCGCGTGCCTGCTGCAGGTAGCCGACGATCGACGAGCGCGAGACGCCCAGCGTCGCCGCGATCTCGTGCTGGCTCCGTCCCTCGTAGTAATAGAGCCAGGCCGCCTCGAGAACGATATCATCGTTCAGCGTGCCGCCACGGCTCGATCCGACGCGTTGCCTGCTCGCCAATCCCGCTCCTAGCCACTGGCCGGCGAAGGTGCCGGCGGGTCATGCGAGCACCCCCGGCCGCCGCTCACACGAGTGCATCCTCTCGCTTGCCCATCGCCGTGAAGAGCACGGACAGGGGCAGGAAGGTCAAGAGGATGAGGACGGTGCCGAGTGCCGAGGCGACGCCGAAGTTCCCGTTGACCACCTCGTTGAAGATTTCGATGCTGATCGTCACCGTCCGCCCCGACTGCAGGATCAGGGTCGCGCTCAGCTCGCGAATGGTGTTCGACCAGGTGAGCAGCACGCCGGACAGGATCGCCACGGAGAGGAGCGGCACGGTGATCTTCACGAAGGTGAGGGCCGGCCCGGCGCCGAGATTGACCGACGCCTCCTCGGTGTCGCGGGAGAGCTGCTGCAGCATGCCGACGGAGGAGCGGACCGAGAAGGGCAGGCGGCGGATGAAATAGGCGAGGATGAGGATCAGCGCCGTGCCGGTCATGCTGAAGGGCGGGTGGTGATAGGTGACCACCAGCCCGACGCCCAGGACGATGCCCGGCACCGCGAACGAGAACATGATGATGGTGTCGAGGAAGCTGCTGACCCGGCCCGGCCGCCGGACGATGACGTAGCCGATCATCGTGCCGAACACCGCGCAGAGCAGGGTTGCCGTGGTGGTGAAGAAGATCGTGTTCCAGAGCGGCCTGCCGATGGTGCCGAGGATCCTCCGGTAGTTGTCGAGTGTGAACTCCGCCAGCAGCACCGGGCCGTTGGCTTTCAGGAAGGACGAGACGACGATGTTGGCGAGCGGCAGCAGGGCCATGCCGACCAGCACGTAGACGAAGAGCGCCGCCAGCAGGCGCTTGCCGAGCGGCTGCTCCTGCAGGGTCAGCGGGCGCACGGCGGCGGTGCCGTAGGCGTTGCGCGAGGCGTACCAGCGCTGCAGCAGCAGGGCCGATGTCGTGATGACCAGCAGGAGCACGGAGAGGGTGCTGGCGAGCACGGGCCGGCCGCCGAAATCGTTGACGAACTCGCCATAGATCAGGACGGGCAGCACGCGAAAGCGCTCGCCGAGGATGATCGGCGTGCCGAGATCGGTGAAGCAGGCGATGAAGACCAGGAGGGCCGCGGTCGAGATCGATGGTGCGAGGAGCGGGGCGATGACATTTTTGAAGGTCGCGAGCTCGCTCGAGCCGAGATTGCGGGCGGCGTCCTCGATGCTCTGGTCGATCGACTTGAGGCCGGACGAGACGAGCAGGAAGACGAACGGGAAGTAGTGCAGGGTGAAGACGAAGATGATGCCCTGGGCGCCGTAGATGGAGGGCAGCGGGATGCCCCATTCGGCCAGGGTGGTGGTGACGATGCCGTTGCGGCCGAGCAGGATGATCCAGGAGTAGGAGCCGATGAAGGGCGGCGAGACGAAGATCAGCACCACGGCGGCACGGATCAGGTTGCGCATCCAGATCTGAAAGCGGCTGACGAAGTAGGCTGCCGGCACGCCGACCAGCAAAGCGAGCACGGTGGCGCTGATGCTCACGATGAAGCTGTTGATCAGGGTGCGGTAGTAATACGGCTCCGAGAAGAACTTCCGGTAGTTATCGAGCACGCTGGCGGCAGTCTCCCCGCCCGAGAAGCTGAGGCCCACGATATTGAAGACCGGCAGCAGCAGGAGGGCTGCCGTGACGATCAGCATGCCGGCGGTGACTGCCGGCCAGAAGCCGAGCAGCCGCCGGGCCGCGGCCAGCGTGCCGTTCATGCCGGTCGGGTCACGCCGCGGTCGGCTCGAAGAGCCGGACCGCGTGGGCGGGGACGTCGAGGCGGTAGCGGCCGCCGAGCACCGGGATCGCGGCACCGGTGCGGCGTTGCGCGGCGACGTGGACGATCGCACCGGCACCGATATCGACGACGAAGCGCACCGTCCCGCCGAGGAACTGGATGTCGACGAGCCGGCCGTGGAGACCTTGCGTGGTGTCGTCGGGCGCGGGCAGCAGCTCCGCGTCCTGGGGGCGGAACGCCACGGTGCGGGCCTCGCCCGGTGCTACACCGGCGAGGCCGTCGACGGCGAGCCGCCCGCCGTCGCCGAGCGCCACCGTGGCCGTCCCGTCGAGCACTTCGGCCACCTTGCCGGGCAGCATGTTGCACTCGCCGACGAAGCCGGCGACGAAGCGCGTCCTCGGGGCGTTGTAGATCTCGAGCGGCGTGGCGATCTGCTCGACCCGGCCGTGGCTCATGACGGCGACGCGGTCGGACATCAGGAGCGCTTCCTCCTGGTCATGGGTCACGTAGATCGTGGTGATCCCGACCTGGCGCTGCAGGGCGCGGATCTCGGCGCGCAGATGCACGCGCATCGCCGTGTCGAGGTTCGACAAAGGCTCGTCCATGAGCAGGACGTCGGGCTGGATGACCATGGCGCGGGCGAGAACCACGCGCTGCTGCTGGCCGCCGGAGAGCTCGCGCGGGCGCCGGTGCCTCAGCGCCGCGAGCTGGATCAGCTCGAGCATCTGGCCGACCCGCGCCTCGACCTCGGCCTTGGCGCAGCGCCGCGCCCTGAGGCCGTAGGCGATGTTGTCGAACACCGAGAGATGCGGAAAGATCGCGTAGTTCTGGAACACCATGCCGGTGTTGCGCCGATGGGCGGGCACGTCGTCGATCGGCTTGTCGGCGAAGCGGATGGTGCCGGATGTCTGGCGCAGGAAGCCGGCGATGATGCGGAGCAGGGTGGTCTTGCCGCAGCCGCTCGAGCCGAGCAGCGTGAAGAACTCGCCCCTGGCGATGTCGATGGTGACGTCGTCGACGGCCGTGGTCCCGTCGAAGCGTTTGGTGATCGAATCGATGGAGACAGCTGTCGTCATGGGCGCATGCGGGCCGCAGGTCGATGGGCGGGGCGGGGGCGGGGCGAGGTGACGGCGGCACCCCCGGCGGCGAGCCGAAGCCGCCGGGGGTCGATCGGCTGCAACCGCAGCCCTATTGCTGCGTCTCGATGATGATCTGCTGCATGCGCTCCAGGATCTCGTTCCGGTTGGCGCTCGCCCATTCGCTGTCGTAGTCGATGATCTCGATCTCGCTGAGCGGCAGCATCTTCGGATGGGTGGCCACGCCGATCCGTGTCGGCCGCCGCCCGGGGAAATTGTCCACCAGCGCCTGCTGGGCCTCCTCGGAAAGGAGGTAGTCCGCGAACAGGCGCGCCGCCTGCGGGTGGGGGGCGGACTTGACGATGAACGTGCCCTCGGGCTGGGCCAGCGTGCCGTCCGCCGGGTGAACGATGCCGCCCGTACCGGCCATCACGTAGTTGAAGGCGGCCTCCTCGTAGGTGACGCCGACGGGATACTCGCCCGACCTGCTGGAAGACGAGGCTGGACTTGAGCACGATGTTCATGTTCCCGGTCATGCGCTCGACCAGGTCCCAGGCGGCGTCGTCGCGGCCGTAGATCATCAGCCAGGTGCTGAGCGCGGCGAGCGCCGAGCTCGACTTCGAGGGGTCGGCGTGGACCACCTTGCCCTTCCATTTGGGATCGGCGAGGTCCTCCCAGCGCTGGGGCGCCTCCTCGGCCGGCAGGAGCTCCGAATTGTACATGATCACCATGAGGCTGGCGCCGAACGGGCTGTTGTAGCCCTTGGGGTCGATCATGTCGGGCTCGATATTGGCGAGCTCGGGCGATTCGTACGGATCGAACAGGTCGGGCGCCGAGGCGCCGGTGTCGGCGAAGCCGCCCCACATGATGTCGGCGCTCGGCCGGTCCTTCTCGGCCCGGATGCGGTTCAAAAGCTCGCCGGTTCCGGCCTTCACCGTGGTCACGCTGACGCCGTATTTCTCGCCGAACGCCTGGGCAAAGAAATCGACCATCTCCGACGGATGGGAAGCATAGACGACCAGCTCGTCCTCATGATCGCCGCTTGCCGCACTGGCACTGGTGACCGTCATGGCACCGGTCGTCGCCATGGCAACGACCATCGCCGATCCGAGCAGTCTCGAGATGAAGCTGGGCATGAGGGTTGCGCCTCCCGTTGTGGGGCCACGGCTGTGGCCGATCGATGATCCATGGCCCAGCCTAGGAGGCGGTTTCGACACCTGTCAATCGGTATTGACAATTGTCGGCGGCTCCACATTTGGCACCCTTGCGCAAGGGCCGCGTCGTGGATCGCGCTTGTCATCTGACGACCGATGGGGTCCGTGTGATCGGCGGCGGGAGCTTCAGTCGAAGAAGCCCGCGTCATCCTCCTTCAGGTGTGGCTTCGTCCGCTCGGGATCGAGCTCGACGTCCATGCAGGAACTGCCATTTCGAGGCGAGCTCGTCGCCGATCGCAAAGGGGATGTCGGTCATGCGGCGGAGTGCCTCGTAGGCCTCGGGCGTCTCGTCGCGGCTGGGCTCCTCGAGGAAGTCGAGAGTGCCACGCGGCATCTTCTGGCAGAACCTCGCGGCCTCGGCGACCGAGAGACGGTGGCGGTCGTCGATGCCGAGCTCGACCTCGTGGTCGAGCGCTTCCCTGGCCCTTGTGCACCATTCGGCCGTGGCGGCGATGTGCTCCAGGGGCGCGTGGACGTCCTTCGACTGGTGGCCCGAGGGCGAGAGCCGCATGGCGGACCAGCCGCGCTCGACGAGGGCTCTCGCCTGCTCGATCATCGCCAGGCCCGGTTCCGCATGGGTCGTGGCGAAGGTCGGCATGCGGTCGCGCTGCCGGCCGCCGAGGAGGTCGTAGACGGGCATGCCCAGCGCCTTGCCCTTGTTGTCGTAGTGCGCGATGTCGATGGCCGACATGGCGGCGGTGAGCACCCGCCCGCCCTCGAAATGCTGGCTCCGGTAGAGCTCCTGCCAAAGGGCGCCGATGCGCATCGGGTCCTTCCCGACCACGAACCCGGCAAAGTGGTCGATGGCCCCGGCGACCGCCTTCTCGCGGCCGGAGAGGCCGGATTCGCCCCAGCCGTAGAGGCCCTCATCGGTCTCGACCTTGACGAGGAGCTGATTGCGGATGCCGACCCAGGCGGGGAAGGGCTCGGGCGCGGTGATCCTCGCTGCTTCACCCGCCGTTCAGCCA
>JAWKVR010000019.1:0-62281 GCA_041397945.1 Geminicoccaceae bacterium | reverse complement strand
GGATCGAGGCGTCGAGCATGCGCGAGCCGACACGCACGACCACCCCACCCAGTAATGCCGGATCGACCCGCGTCTCCACGTTCACCGACTGCCCGACATGGCCGGCGATCGCGCCCTTCAGGGATTCGAGCTCGGCCTCGCCGAGCGGCACCGCCGAGATCACCTCGGCCGCGACCTCGCCCCGCTCCTCGGCCAGCATCAGGGCATAGGCCTTGGCGATGCCCGGCAGCGCGAAGAGCCGCCGGCGGCTGGCGAGCAGGCCCAGGAACTTGGCCGTGAGCGGCTCGGCCCCGGCCTTCTCGGCGACGGCGAGGATCGCCCGCCCCTGCTCCTCGCGGCTGATCACCGGGCTCTCGACGAGGCGCCGCAGATCCTTGCTCTCGGCGAGCAGGGCGACGAGGCCCGAGAGGTCGGCGGCGACCGCATCGAGCTTCTTCTCGTCCCTGGCCAGATCGAGCAGGGCCGTGGCGTAGCGCTGGGCCAAGCCTGTCGCTGTGGCGGATGTCGCGGGCAATTCCGATCCCCGGCTGGTCACGAAGGCCACGACGACGCTAGGGGCCGCGCGGCAAGGCGTGCGTTTCGTTCCCGAAAAGACGGGTGGCGATTAACACAGCGTATCGGCCTCGGCAAGGCCGCCTCCGCCCGGAATCGGGCGCCACTCGGTCGCAGGGCGGCGCACCCGATGATTGCGTCGCGGCACCGCCTCGCGCTATGCAGCCGCACCTTGGAAACGACCCTCCCCTTCCCGGAAAAACGACCCGGCGTCGGCTGCGGCGCCGCCATCCTGCGCGGCGACGCCATTCTCCTGATCGAGCGCCTGCGCCCGCCCGAGGCCGGCCACTGGGGCCTGCCCGGCGGCAAGGTCGACTGGCTCGAGCCGAGCCTCGAGGCGACCCGCCGCGAGGTCCAGGAGGAGCTCGGCATCCGGCTCCTCGACCCGGTCTTCCTCTGCATGGTCGACCTGATCGACCGCGCCGAGGGCCACCACTGGGTCGCCCCGGTCTTCCTCGCCCGCACGTACGAGGGCGAGCCGCGCCTCCTGGAGCCCGAGAAGCACGGCGGCCTCGACTGGTTCCCGCTCGACCGGCTGCCGGCGAAGCTCACCACCCCGACCCGCGCCGCCCTGGCGGCGCTGGCCGGCCGCCCCCTCGCTGGCTAGCGTTCGGCGCGGAGTGCGCCGGGGGTGCGGCCGGTCAGCGCCTTCACCCGGCGCGTCATGTGCGCCTGGCTGGCGAAGCCGGTGCGATAGGCGATCTCGGCCAGCGAGCCGCCACTGCCGCGAATCAGCTCGACGGCCCGCTCGGTGCGCCGGCGCATGACGTACTGCGCGGGCGCCGTGCCGAACTCCGCCTTGAACCGCCGGGCGAAATGGAACGGGCTGAAGCCGACCGCATCGGCCAGATCGGAGAGCCGCAAGGGCTCGCCGAGGCGGTCCTCGACCAGCTCCAGCGCCCGCGCCAGCGGTGGCCGGGCCCGATCGCCGCCGGCCGCGGCCACCAACGCCAGCCGATACCGCACGACCCGCAGCAGGCCGAGGCCGATCAAATAGGCGCGGCTGTCCATCTCGATCGCCGTCGGCGGATCGCCGCGGTCCGCCGCCCGGCGCAGATAGGTCGAGATGTCCTCGGCGCAGGTTGCATCCCGGAGCGCGAAGAAGTCGTCGAGCTCGGCCACCACGCCGAGGCCGAGGCTGTCGCCGATCTCGCAGAGCAGGCTCTGGCGGAAATAGAGATGGCCGTACTCGACCCGGCCGCCCGATTCGAAGCTGCCGCCGCTGCCGGGCGCCTGCAGCGAGATGGCCCCCTTGCGCGCCACCCGATCGAAGGACGGCCGGTCGACCCGCCGCACGGCGGCACCGCCGATATGATAGGTGAGCACGTAGTGGTCGACGCCACGGAAGGGCCGGTCGCCGGACAGCACCGCGCGATGCCGCGCGGCCGGCATGTTCCACCCGCCCTCGATGCCGAAAAGCGGCGGCGGCCCGCCGGCGAGCCGCCGGTAGACAGCGCAATGCCCGGCCCTCCGGAAACGCATGCAGGCCCAAGCGCCACCCTCCCGATCGGCCGATTCTAGTGCAGCGGCGCGCGACCACGCAAGCCGGTGCAACGCACGCGGCAAGCCGGTGCAAGACGGGCCGGCCGGCCCGGCCGACATCACTCTTCACGAGACGCCGCGCCCGGCGCGATCGACAGCGAGGAACGCCCCATGTCCCCCAAGCTCGAGCTTCTGACACCCACGAACTGCCAGCTCATCTTCATCGATCACCAGCCGCAGATGGCCTTCGGCGTCCAGTCGATCGACCGGCAGGTGCTGAAGAACAACACGGTGGCGCTGGCCAAGTCGGCGAGGGTGTTCAACATCCCCACGACCATCACCACCGTCGAGACCGAGAGCTTCTCCGGCCACACCTATCCGGAGCTGCTCGCCGTGTTTCCCGAGCTGCCGCTGCTCGAGCGCACGTCGATGAACTCCTGGGACGACCGTAAGGTCCGGGACGCGCTGGCGAGGAACGGCCAGAAGAAGGTGGTGGTCTCGGGCCTGTGGACCGAGGTCTGCAACATCACCTTCGCCTTCTCGGCCATGGCCGACGCCGCCTACGAGATCTACATGGTGGCCGACGCCTCCGGCGGCACCTCGAAGGATGCCCACGACTACGCCATGCAGCGCATGGTCCAGGCCGGTGTCGTTCCGGTCACCTGGCAGCAGGTGCTGCTCGAATGGCAGCGCGACTGGGCGCGGCGCGACACCTACGACGCCGTGATGGACATCGTCCGCGAGCACTCGGGCGCCTATGGCATGGGCGTCGACTACGCCTACACCATGGTCCACAAGGCACCGGAGCGGGCGGCCCACGGCGAGCGGCTGGCGCCCGTCGCCGCCGAATGATGCCGTCCCTGCCACGGCTCGGGCGCCGGCCGGTCCTGGCCGGCCTCGCCGCCGCGACCCTCGCCACCCGGCACCCCGGAGCCCAGACGATGCCCGCCGACCTCGCCCTCATCAACGGCCGCATCACCACCCTCGACCGCGCCAGCCCCGAGGTCACGGCACTGGCGATCACCGATGGCCGGATTGCCGCGAGCGGCAGCGACGCCGAGATCATGGCGCTGGCGGGGCCGACGGCGCAGGTGATCGACCTCGGCGGCAGGCGGGTCGTTCCCGGCCTCAACGACAGCCACACGCACCTGATCCGCGGCGGCCTCAACTACACCATGGAGCTGCGCTGGGAGGGCGTGCCCTCGCTCGCCGATGCGCTGCGCATGCTCCAGGCGCAGGCCGAGCGCACCCCGGCGCCGCAATGGGTGCGGGTGGTCGGCGGCTGGTCGGAGTTCCAGTTCGCCGAGCGGCGCATGCCGACGCTGGACGAGATCAACGCCGCTGCCCCCGCGACCCCGGTCTTCATCCTCCACCTCTACGGCCGCGCCCTGATCAACCGGGCGGCGATCGAGGTGCTGGGCTTCGACCGGACGACACCCGACCCGCCGGGCGGCGAGATCCAGCGCGACGCCGCGGGCAACCCCACGGGCCTCTTGATCGCCCGGCCCTCGGCGCTGATCCTCTACTCGACCCTGGCCCGCGGGCCGAAGCTGCCGGTCGAGCAGCAGCTCGTCTCGACCCGGCATTTCATGCGCGAGCTCAACCGGCTCGGCATCACCAGCGTCATCGACGCCGGTGGTGGTGGGCAGAGCTATCCCGAGGACTACGACGTCATCCAGCGCCTGCACGACGACGGGCAGATGACCGTGCGGGTCGCCTACAACCTCTTCGCCCAGCAGGCCGGCCAGGAGCTCGACGACTACGAGCGCTGGGTCGCCATGACCGAGCCCGGCGCCGGCGACGGCTATCTGCGGATGAACGGCGCCGGCGAGAACCTCACCTGGTCGGCGGCGGACTTCGAGAACTTCCTGGAGCCGCGCCCCGACCTGGCGCCCGCCATGGAGAGCGAGCTCGAGCCCATCGTCGAGCTGCTCGCGACCCGGGCCTGGCCCTTTCGCATCCACGCCACCTACGACGAGAGCATCGACCGCTTCCTCGACGTCTTCGAGCGGGTCAACGGCCGCCAGCCCTTCCAGGCACGCTTCATCATCGACCATGCCGAGACCGTCACCCCACGTAATATCGAGCGGATCAAGGCGCTCGGCGGCGGCATCGCCATCCAGCACCGCATGGCCTTCCAGGGCGAGTATTTCGTCGACCGCTACGGCCCGAAGGCGGCCGAGGCGACCCCGCCGGTCGCCCGCATGCTGGAGATGGGCCTGCCCGTCGGCGCCGGCACCGACGCCACCCGCGTCGCCAGCTACAATCCCTGGGTCGCCCTCTGGTGGCTGACCTCGGGCAGGACGCTCGGCGGCCTCCGCCTGACGCCCGAGCGCAACACCCTCGACCGCGAGACCGCCCTGCGCCTCTGGACCCACGGCTCGGCCTGGTTCTCGGGCGAGGCCGAGGTCAAGGGCATCCTCGCCCCCGGCCGCTACGCCGACCTCGCCGTCCTTTCCGCCGACTATCTCAGCGTGCCGGGCGACCAGATCCGCGACCTCGAGTCGGTCCTGACGATCACCGGCGACAAGGTCGTCTTCGGCGCCGGCGCGTTCGCCGACCTCGCCCCACCGCCCCCGCCCGTCGCCCCGGCCTGGTCGCCGGTCGCCGCCTTCGGCGGCCACTGGCGGGCGGGCACCGGGGCACCGGCGCCGGCCACGGTCGAACGTGCCTGCCACGACGGCTGCACCACCGGCTGCGGCCTGCACGGCCACCAGCACCAGATCGCCTGGACGACGCCTTTGCCGATCGACGACCGAGCCGGGTTCTGGGGCGCGCTCGGCTGCTCCTGCTTCGCGGTTCCAGATGGCCACGGCGGTCTCGCCCTGGGCGCTAGTTCCGGCAGCGAGCTCTTCGCCGCCCTCTGGCTCGCCGCCCTCGTCTCCAACATCGGCACCTGGATGAACGATGTCGGCGCCGGCTGGCTGATGACCACCCTGGCGCCGAGCCCGGCCACCGTCGCCCTGGTGCAGGCGGCGACCACGCTGCCGGTCTTCCTCTTCGCCCTGCCGGCCGGCGCGCTCGCCGACATCGTCGACCGCCGGCGCCTGCTGCTCGTGGTCAACCTCCTGATGGGGCTCACGGCCGGCCTTCTGACCCTGCTCGTGGCCCGGGACGCCATGAGCATCGGCCTGCTCCTCGCCTTCACCTTCCTGCTCGGCACCGGCGCCGCCTTCCTCGCCCCGGCCTGGCAGGCGATTGTGCCGTCGCTGGTGCCGCGCACCGAGCTCGCCGCCGCGGTCTCGCTCAACAGCGTCGGCATCAATGTCAGCCGGGCGATCGGCCCGGCGCTGGCCGGGATGCTGATCGCCACGCTCGGCCTCGCCTGGCCCTTCCTGGTCAACGCGCTCAGCTTCGTCGTCATCCTCCTCGCCCTCTGGCTCTGGCCGGGCGAGGCGCGCAAGCCCGGCGCCCTGCCGGCCGAGCAGCTCCTGCCGGCGATGCTCGCCGGGCTGCGCTACGCCCGCCACGAGCCGGCCCTCGTCAGCACGATCCTGCGCGCCGTCGCCTTCTTCGCCTTCGCCTCGTGCTACTGGGCGATGCTGCCGCTGGTCGCCCGCAACGTGCTGGGCGGCGGCTCCGGGCTATACGGCCTGCTGCTCACCGCCGTCGGCATCGGTGCCGTGCTCGGCGCCCTGCTGCTGCCGCGGCTGCGCGCGCATATCGAGATCAACCGCCTCGTGCTGCTGGGCGGCCTCGGCACCGCGCTCGCCATGGCCGTGCTGGCGGCCCTCCGCCTCGAGGCTGCCGCCCTGGCCGCGGCCCTGCTCGCCGGCGCTTCCTGGATCGCCTGCCTCGCGAGCTTCCAGGTCGCGGCACAGACCGCCCTTGCCAACTGGGTCCGGGCGCGCGGCCTCTCGCTCTTCCTCACGGCCTTCTTCGGCGCCATGGCGGCGGGCTCGATCCTCTGGGGGCTGGTCGCCCAGGCGATCGGCGTCGCCCCGGCGCTCCTCGTTGCCGCCTTCGGCCTCGCCGCCTCGGCCCTGCTCTCGACTCGCCTCCGCCTCGCTGCCGGCGACGGCAGCGAGCATGCGGCGAGCCTGCACTGGCCGGCGGCGCCCGTGCTCCCGGACGATGCCGGCGACCAGGGGCCGGTCATGGTCACCGTCGACTACCGGCCTTTGCCCGCGAGCGGCGACCGCTTCGCCGCCCTCCTCCGCGAGCTCGGCCGCACCCGCCGCCGCGACGGCGCCTATGGCTGGCAGGTGCTGCGCCCGCTGGAGGAGGAGGGCGTGGCCCGCGAGGTCTTCTTCCTCCCGTCCTGGACCGCGCATCTGCGCCAGCACGAGCGCGTCACCGAGGCCGAGCGGCGCCTGCAGGCAGAGATCGCCACGCTCCTCGCGGCCGATTCCGCCCCGCTGGTCCGCCACCACCTGCCGGTGACCACCGACCGACCCTGAGCGGGTGCCACGACCGGCGGCTTCTGCTAGACCTGCCGGTACAGCACGGAAGGTCCGCACCATCATGGCAGAGGACAACAAGGCCGTCGTTCGCCGGTTGCTGGAGGAGGTCTGGGGCGCCGGCGATCTCTCGCTGCTGCCGGAGCTGGTGGCGGCCGACTGCGTCGTCGAAGCCTCGTCGGCGGGCATGCGGATCGAGGGCATCGACCAGTACCGGCAGTTCGTCGCCACCTACCACGCCGTCTATGGCGAGGCCGTCTTCACGATCGAGAGCCAAGTCGCCGAGGGCGATCTCGTGGCGAGCCGCTGGACCATCACCATGGCGCTGCCCGAGGACGCCGACCCGGCCATCCCCCGGGCGGCCTCCGGCATGAGCTTCCATCGCCTGAAGGACGGCCGGATGGTCGAATCGTGGGACAGCTGGGACATCCTGGCAGCCCACCATCTCCAGCAGGAAGGCGACCTGATGGAGCGCCTCACTTTGGGCTTCTGAGCGGCATGCCCGATCCGGCGCCGCTTCGTCCCGCCGACCCCGAGCGCCTCACCGACCCCGAGCGGATGGTCGATGCGATCATCGAGCGGGTCGGCCGCCGCATCGTGGTCGGCGCCCCGCTCGGCCTCGGCAAGCCGGTGCACATCCTCAACGCCCTCTACCACCGCGCCGCCGCCGACCGCTCGCTCGAACTGCGGATCGTCACCGGCCTCTCCCTCGCCCGGCCGCAGGCGCGGAGCGACCTCGAGCGGCGCATGCTGGGGCCGATCGTCGAGCGCCTCTTCGGCGACTGCCCGGAGCTCGCCTATGTCGGCCCCTACAGCCGCAACACCCTGCCGCCCAACATCCGGGTCACCGAGTTCTACATGCGGGCCGGCGCCTTTTTGAACAACGCCACGGCGCAGCAGCACTACATCAGCTCGAACTACACCCACGTCGCCCGCGACCTGCTGCTCCAGGGGGTGAACGTCTTCGTCCAGGCCGTGGCGAAGCGCACCGCCGCCGGCGCGACAACCTATAGCCTGAGCTCGAACAGCGATTCGCTCGATCTCCTGCATCTCCTGGACGACACCACCGGCGACCCGCCCCGCCGGCCGCTGATGGTCGCCCAGGTCAACGACCGCCTGCCCTTCATGGGGCGCGATGCCGAGGTGCCGGCCGCGACCTTCGACCTCGTGCTCGACGACCGCAGGCTCGACCACGACCTGCTGTCGCTGCCGGCAGGCCCGGTCCACACGGCCGACTACCTGATCGGCCTCGCCGCCAGCGGCCTGGTCCGCGACGGCGGCACGGTGCAGATCGGCATCGGCTCGCTCGGCGACGCCATCGCCCACGCGCTCTGCCTGCGCCACCGGGAGAATGCGGTTTATCGCGAAGCGCTCCGGGCCACCGGCCTCGCCGAGAGCTGCGGCGAGAGCATCGCCGCGATCGGTGGCACCGACCCCTTCGGGGTCGGGCTCTACGGCGCCACCGAGATGTTCGCCGACTGCTTTCGCCACCTCTATCTGGCCGGCATCCTCCGCCGCGAGGTCTATGACGATCTCGCCGTCCAGCGCCTCGTCAATGCGGGCCGGATCGAAAGCGAGGTCACGCTCGGCACGCTCGACGCGCTGGTCGAGGTGGGTGCGGTCGCCAAACCGCTCGACGCCGCCGCGGTCGACCGGCTCGTGCGGCTCGGCGTCCTGCGCCAAGGCACGGGCTTCGCCGAGGGCGCGCTCGTCACGCCCGGCGGCAGGCGCCTCGCCCCGGATCCCGGCGATGCCGCGACCCGGGCCGGCATCGAGGCCGAGTGCCTGGGCGAGCGGCTCGCCGGCGGCTCGATCCTCCATGCCGGCTTCTTCATCGGCCCCAAGGCCATGTACGACCTGCTGCGCGGGCTCGACGCGAACGAGCGCGCGCGGTTCAACATGACCGGCATCGACTTCGTCAACCAGCTCTACGGCCACGAGGCGCTGGCGACGGCGCAGCGGCGCCATGCCCGCTTCGTCAACTCGGCGATGATGATGACCCTTTGCGGCGCGGCCTGCTCCGACGGGCTGGCGAACGAGCAGATCGTCAGCGGCGTCGGCGGCCAGTACAACTTCGTCGCCATGGCGCACGCGCTGCCGGGCGCCCGCTCGATCCTCATGCTGCGCAGCACGCGGGCCAAGGGCGGCAAGGTCTCCTCCAACATCGTCTGGAGCTACGGCCACACCACCATTCCGCGCCACCTGCGCGACATCGTCATCACCGAATACGGCATCGCCGACCTGCGCGGCCGGCAGGACCACGAGTGCATCGCGGCCCTGCTGAACATCGCCGATTCCCGCTTTCAGGAGGGTCTCCGGGCCGAGGCGGTGGCCAGCGGCAAGCTGGCCTCGACCTATCGCATCCCGGGCCGCCACACGGCCAACACCCCGGCCCGGCTGGAGGCGGCGCTGCGGCCGCTGCGCGCCGGCCATTTCCCGGCCTTCCCCTTCGGCTCCGAGCTCACCGCCGAGGAGCTGGTGCTGGGCCGGGTGCTCAAGGGGCTGCAGGCCCGCATGGGTCATCGCCTCGGCCTCGCCGGCATCGTCAAGGAGACCGTCGGCGCCGGCATGGCCGTGCCGGCGGCAGCCCTGCCCTATCTCGCCCGGCTCGGCCTCGACCGGCCGGCCAGCCTGCGCGAGACCATGCTGCAGCGGGTCGTCGTCGCGGAGCTGCGCAGCGGCGGCTTCATCCGGGCCTGACGGCGCCGGCGGCCGCCGCCCTCAGGCGGCGCGGCGGAAGAAGCGGGGCGGCACGCGCGACGCCGGCTGCGGCAGAAGCGGCGCCGGCCCGGCCGCGGCCTGGAACACGTAGCCGCGGATCTCGGCATAGCCGGTGGCCGACTGGCCGAGCAGGCGCTCGTACATCTCGACGAACATCTCGATCGTGTCGTGCAGGTTCCAGCCGCGCCGGCAGCGGCCGTTGCGCTCGAGGCGGCCGCGCTGGGCGATGGCGGCGCCGACGAGGTTGTCGCGGAACTGCTCGACCATCACCACGGGTGCCGCGGCGCGGTCGAAGAGCCGGGCGATGGCCCGGAGCGCCCGGCCGACCTCGAAGGCGGCGCCGGGCTCGACCAGCCCCGGCAGGCGCTGCATCCGCAGCTCCAGCCGCTCGCCCGGCCCGGCATGGCCGGGTGCCGCCGCATGGGCGAGCCCGGCGCGAAAGGCGGCCTGCGGGTCCTGACCGGCACGGCTGATCATGACCAGCCTCCTTATAAATCATAAGGCGAACAACAAGCTGATTAAATAATCTCAGAGTTTCGTTCCGGCAGGCAAGCGCCGGCACCCCGCCACCCGGCGAAGCCCTGGCGACTGTGGCGAAATTGCTGCGCCGGACAGGCCCTCAGTCGGCGAAGGGGTCGGTCACCAGGATGGTGTCGTCGCGCGCCGGGCTGGTGGAGAGCAGCGCCACCGGCGCCTCGACCAGCTCCTCGAGCCGCTTGACGTACTTGATCGCCTGGGCCGGCAGGTCGACGAAGCTTCTGGCCCCGGCGGTGCTCTCCGACCAGCCCTCGATCTCCTCGTAGATCGGCCGGATCGCGGCCTGCGCCGCCATGCCCGCCGGCAGGTGGTGCAGGGTCTGGCCGTTGAGGTTGTAGGCGGTGCAGATCTTCAGCCGCTCGAAGCCGTCGAGCACGTCGAGCTTGGTGAGCGCCAGGCCGCGGATGCCGCCGGTCTTCACCGCCTGGCGGACGAGCACGGCATCGAACCAGCCGCAGCGCCGCTTCCTGCCGGTGACCGTGCCGAACTCGCGGCCGCGCTCGCCGAGCGTCGTGCCATCGGCGTCGAAGAGCTCGGTCGGGAACGGGCCGGAGCCGACGCGGGTGGTGTAGGCCTTGGTGATGCCGAGCACGTAGCCGACCGTGTCGGGGCCGACCCCGGAGCCGGTGGCGGCCATGCCGGCCGTGGTGTTGGACGAGGTGACGTAGGGATAGGTGCCGTGGTCGACGTCCAGCATCGCCCCCTGGGCACCCTCGAAGAGGATGCGGCGGCCGGCGCGGCGCAGCTCGGAGAGGCGCAGCCAGACGGGCTCGGCGAAGGGCAGGAGCAGGGGGGCGAGCTGCCGCAGGCGGGCGAGCAGGGCCTCGCCGTCGATCTCGTCGACGCCGAAGCCGCGGCGCAGCGCGTTGTGGTGCAGGAGGAGCTCCGCCAGCTTCTGCTCGAGCACCGCCTCGTCGGCGAGGTCGCAGACGCGGATCGCGCGGCGCGCCACCTTGTCCTCGTAGGCCGGGCCGATGCCGCGGCCGGTCGTGCCGATCTTGCCGGCGCCGCTGTTGGCCTTGTCGCGCGCTTCCTCGCGCGCCCGGTCGAGCTCGCCGTGGAACGGCAGGATGAGCGACGCGTTCTCGGCGATGCGCAGGGTCTCGGAGCCGATCGCCACGCCCTGCTGGCGCAGCCGCTCGATCTCCTCGAGCAGCGCCCAGGGATCGACGACGACGCCGTTGCCGATGATCGAGAGCTTGCCCTTGCGCACCACGCCCGAGGGCAGAAGGCTGAGCTTGTAGGTCACGCCGCCCACCACCAGCGTGTGGCCCGCATTGTGCCCGCCCTGGAAGCGCACGACGACATCGGCCCGCTCGCTGAGCCAGTCGACGATCTTGCCCTTGCCCTCGTCACCCCATTGCGAGCCGACCACCGCTACATTGGTCATCTGGCTGCCGCCCCCACGATCGATTGCAGAACCAGAGCCCTTTAGGGCAAACCGCCCCGGCGTGCCAGCTTGGCGGATGCCCTGTGGTTCGCTAGGAGAGCCTTGCCCCTCGCCAACGCCGGAATCCGCTTGCCCGACCATCCCGATCCCGAAACGGCCCTGCACGAGATCTTCGGGTTTCGCCAGTTCCGTCCCGGCCAGCGGGCGATCGTCGAGAGCCTGCTGCGCGGCGAGAACCTGCTCGCGGTGATGCCGACCGGCGGCGGCAAGAGCCTCTGCTACCAGTTGCCGGCGGTGCTCAAGGACGGGCTCAGCCTCGTCGTCTCGCCGCTGATCGCCCTCATGGACAACCAGGTGGCCCAGCTCCGGCTGCTCGGCATCGAGGCCGCGGCGGTGCACAGCGGCACCGACCGTGGCGAGCGCGGCCGGATCTGGCAGTCGATCAAGGACGGCGTGCTCAAGCTGCTCTACCTCTCGCCGGAGCTGCTCGGCAGCGAGCGGCTGCAGGCGGCCCTCGACCGGCTGAAGCTCAGCCAGATCATCGTCGACGAGGTGCACTGCCTGAGCCAGTGGGGCCACGACTTCCGCCCCGACTACCGCAATCTCGGCCAGCTCCCGGCGCGCTACCCGGACGCCTGCATCGCCGGCTTCACGGCGACGGCGGACGTGGCGACGCGCGCCGACATCGAGAGCCAGCTCTTCCAGCACCGCCCGGGGCGCGTCTTCGTCCAGGGCTTCGACCGGCCGAACATCAGCCTCAAGGTGCTGGCGAAGGAGCGCGCCGAGCGCCAGCTCGTCGAGCTGATCGAGCCCTTTCGCGGGCGCCAGGGCATCGTCTACCGCCTCGCGCGCAGGGACACCGAAGCGACCGCGGCGGCCCTGCGCGACGCCGGCTTTCCCGCGGTCGCCTATCACGCCGGGCTGGATTCCGGTCTCCGGCGCCAACTGCTCGACCGCTTCCTCTCCGAGCCCGACCTCGTCGTCGTCGCCACCATCGCCTTCGGCATGGGCATCGACAAGGCGGACATCCGCTTCGTCGTGCATGTCGACCTGCCGAGCAACCTCGAGGCCTACTACCAGGAGATCGGCCGGGCCGGCCGCGACGGGTTGCCGGCCGAGGCGATCCTGCTCCACGGCTTCGACGACATCCGCCGCCGCCGCTGGCTGATCGACAGCGGCAATGCCGATGCGGCGGTCAAGCGGGTCGAGCACCGGCGGCTGGACGCGCTGCTCTCCTTCACCGAGACGAGCGGCTGCCGCAAGCAGACGCTGCTCGGCTATTTCGGCGAGGCGGCCGGGCCCTGCGGTGCCTGCGACCGCTGCCTGAACCCGCCGGCGCTGGTCGAGGCGGGCGACCTCGCGAGGGCCCTGCTCGGCGCCATCGATGCCACCGGCCGGCGCTTCGGCCAGGCGCATCTGATCGATATCCTCGGCGGCGAGGCCACCGAAAAGGTGGCGACGCTCGGCCACGACCGGCTCGCCGCCTTCGGCGCCGCCGCCGACATGGACAAGCGGGTCCTGCGCGGTGCCGTCCGCCAGCTCTATGCATCGGGCGTGGTCGAGGTGGACATCGCCGGGCACGGCGCACTCAGGCCGGGGCGCAAGGCGGCGGACGTGCTGCGCGGCGAGGCCGCCGTGCCGCTCGATCTCACCGCCCCGCCGACCAAGGCGCGCCGCGGCCGCAAGACGGCGGCGGGCACCAGCGCTGCGCCCGTCGAGCCGGCGGCGATGGAGCTGCTCGCGGCGCTCAAGGTGCTGCGGCTCGAGATCGCGCGGGAGATCGACAAGCCGGCCTATATCGTCTTCAGCGACGCGACCCTCGTCGACATGGCGCAGAAGCGGCCGACCAGCCTCGAAGCGTTCCTCGCCGTCGACGGCGTCGGCCAGAAGAAATGCGAGCTCTATGGGTCCCGGTTCATCGAGGCGATCGAGGCCGAGCCGATCAAAAGGCCAGCGCCTTGACCTGCAGCACCTGCGGCAGGGCCCGGATCCGGCGCAGCACGGCCTCGGGCACGGGGCCGTCGACCTCGAGCATGGCGATGGCGTCGCCGCCCGGCCGGTCGCGGCCGAGATGGAAGGTGGCGATGTTGACCCCGGCATCGCCGAGCAGGCCGCCGAGCGCTCCGATGAAGCCGGGCGTGTCGCTGTTGCGCAGATAGAGCATGTGGTCGGCGAGCCGGGCCTCGATCTCGATGCCGCGGATCCGGACGACCCGGGGCCGGCCGTCGTGGATCAGCGTGCCGCAGACCTCGCGCCGGCCGCGCTCGGTCTCGACCTCGACGGCGATCAGCGTCTGGTAGCCTTCGAGGTCCTCGGTCTCGACCGTGGTGACGCCGATGTCGCGCGAGCGCGCGACCGCCGGCGCGTTCACCATGTTGACGCTGGCGAGGAGCGGGCTCAGGAGGCCCTTGAGGATCATCTGGGTGAGCGGGCGGGTGTTGAGGCGCGCCACCTCGCCGGCATAGCGGATGGTGACCCCTTCGAGCCCGGTCTCGGTGAGCTGCCCGGCGAACGAGCCGAGCTGCTCGGCGAGCAGCATGTAGGGCTTGAGGCGCGGCGCCTCCTCGGCGGTCACCGAGGGCATGTTCAGCGCGTTGACGATGGCCCCCTTGAGCAGATAGTCGCTCATCTGCTCGGCGATCTCGAGCGCCACCTTCTCCTGCGCCTCGGCGGTCGAGGCCCCGAGATGCGGGGTGACGACCACGTCATCGAGGGCGAAGAGCGGCGATTCCTGGCCGGCTCGGTGGCGAACACGTCGAGCGCCGCGCCGGCGACGGGCCGCTCTCGATCAGCGCCGCGAGCGCCGCCTCGTCGACGAGGCCGCCGCGCGCAGTTGACGATGCGCACGCCTTTTCTCGTGCGGGCGAGGCTCTCCGCGCTCAGGATGTTTCTCGTCTGCTCCGTCAAGGGCGTGTGCAGCGAGATGAAGTCGGCGCGCTCGAGCAGCTCGTCGAGGTCGACCTTCTCGATGCCCAGGTCGCGGGCCCGCTCGGCCGAGAGGAAGGGGTCGAAGGCGATAACCCGCATCTTCAGCCCCTGCGCCCGGTTGGCGACGATCGAGCCGATATTGCCGCAGCCGATGATGCCGAGCGTCTTCGACGCCAGCTCGACGCCGACGAAGCGCGACTTCTCCCACTTGCCGGCGCGGGTCGAGCGGTCGGCAGCGGGGAGCTGCCGGGCGGTGGCGAGCAGCATGGCGATGGCGTGCTCGGCCGTGGTGACCGAGTTGCCGAAGGGCGTGTTCATGACGACGACGCCATGCTCGGTGGCGGCATCGACATCGACATTGTCGACCCCGATGCCGGCCCGGCCGACCACCTTGAGGCGCGTGGCGGCGGCCAGGAGATCGGCTGTCACCCTGGTCGAGGAGCGGATGGCGAGGCCGTCGTAGCCGCCGATGATGCCGGCGAGCTCCGCCGGATCGAGGCCGGTCTTCACATCGGCCTCGATGCCGCGCTCGGCGAAGATGGCGACGGCGGCGGGGCTGAGCTTGTCGGCGATCAGCACGCGGGGCATGGGGACAATCCGTCAGTGGGAAGTGGCATGGGGAGCGGCGACTTCAGGCCGCCGCTTTGGCTTCGGCGAAGGCCCAGTCGAGCCAGGGCAGCAGCCGCTCGATATCGCATGTCTCGACCGTGGCCCCGCCCCAGAGGCGAAGGCCCGGCGGGGCGTCGCGGTAGCCGGCGATGTCGAAGGCCACACCCTCGTCCTCGAGCCGCTTCACCATCGCCTTGACGAAGGCGTTCTGCTCGGCCGGCGTCCGCCGGGCGATTCCGGGATCGGTGATCTTCAGGCAGATCGAGGTGGAGGAGCGGACGGCAGCGTCTGTGGCGAGGAAGCCGGCCCAGGCGGAGCCTTCGACCCATTTGGCGACGGCGGCGAGATTGGCCCTGGAGCGGGCGATCAGGCCATCGAGCCCGCCCTGCCCTTCGGCCCAGGCGAGCGCGTCGAGGACGTCCTCGACGGCCAGCATGGAGGGCGTGTTGATGGTCTCACCCCGGAAGACGCCCTCGGCCAGCTTGCCGCCCTTGGCGAGGCGGAAGAGCTTGGGCATCGGCCATGGCGGGGTCCAGCCCTGCAGCCGCTCGACGGCGCGCGGGCTCAGCGCCAGCATGCCGTGCTGCGCCTCGCCGCCCAGCACCTTCTGCCAGGACCAGGTGACGACATCGAGCTTCTCCCAGGGGAGCTGCATGGCGAAGACCGCCGAGGTGGCGTCGCAGAGCGTGAGCCCGCTCCGGTCGGCGGCGATCCAGTCCCCGTCCGGCACGACCACGCCCGAGGTCGTGCCGTTCCAGGTGAAGACGATGTCGCGCTCGGGCGAGGTGCCGGCGAGGTCCGGCAGGGCACCGTAGTCGGCCTCGAAGCGGCGCAGGTCCTCGAGGCGGAGCTCCCCCACCGCGTCGGCGAGCCAGCCGGCGCCGAAGCTCTCGAAGGCCACGACATCGACGCCCCGCGCCCCCAGCAGCGACCACATCGCCATCTCGAAGGCGCCGGTGTCGGAGGCGGGGACGATGCCGAGGCGGTAGTCCGCCGGCATGCCGAGGATCGCCTTGCTCCGGTCGATGACCGCAGCCAGCCGGGCCTTGGCGGCGGCCGAGCGGTGCGAGCGGGCGACCAGGGCCGGCCGCAGCACGTCGATCGACCAGCCCGGCCGCTTGGCGGTCGGGCCCGAGCCGAAGCAGGGATTGAGAGGGCGGGCCTCGGGACGCTGCATGAACGCTCCAGGGATGCTCGGGCCAAGGGTGCGCGGGGATGAAGCGGCGCAGAAGCTAGTGGGGATGACGCTGCGCTGCAACAAACCCGTGGTCGCGGCCTCGACCTCAGACGGTGAGGTCGTCCATCGGGCCGGCGTGCGGCGCCACGGCCGCAGCGGATGGTGCGACGCGAAAGGCGAGGCTGCCCGAGCGCCCGGCGAGCTCCACCGCCGCGGCGTAGACGTCGCCGATGCCGGCGCGCAGCTCGGCGTCGAGCGGCTCTGCGCTGGTGACCGACGTGGCGAGTGCATGGGCATCGACGCGCAGGTCGATCGAGACCCGACCGAGCCGGCTGAGCTCGACGACGAGGCGAAGATGCTCAACCCCGGGCTCCTCGGGGCGGCCCTCGCGTTCCGGCCGGTGCTGCCAGAGCAGCACGGGTGCGACCGGCAGCGATCCGGCGCCGGCGAGATCGAAGAGGCTCCGCCAGCCGCCCGTGCCATCGGCCGCGGCAGCTGGCCGGGCGGTCGCCTCGGCTGGCGGATCGAGCCGCCCGTCAGTTCGGGTTCGGCGCCATTCGCCCAGGAGCCGCGCCGCGAGCCCTGCTCCCGACACCGCCGGCGGGGGCGGTTCGGCGGTCGAGCGCACCAGCCGCTCGAGGCCGGCCCGATCGGCAACGGTTGCACCGGTGGCCGGTGATCGCAGCTCGATCGGCAGTCGGGCACCCTCGGGCAGGTCACCGAGCCGCAGGGTCATCGCCAGAAGATGGCCGCCCTGGTCCAGCGCCAGCGCGCTGCCGCCGGCGGCGACCCGTCCGAGGAGTGCTCCGGCCGTCGCGGGCGACGTGGCGAGCCGCAGCTCGACCGCAAGGCCCGAGCTGGCAGCACCGGCCGGCAGCAGGGTGGCGGGCAGCCAGGGGCCGGGGGTCGCAGCGTGGCGGGGCTGGTCGGCACAGGCGCCCCGGCACCCGTGGGCTCTGGTGCCCGGCGGTGGCCGGACACCACCGGCGCCGGTGCCGGCTGCCGGCAGTGCCGGGGGCCGGCGGCGGGGCCGACCGTGCTCACCGAGCTGGAGCGGTCGGCTCGGCGCTGAGACGGCTCGCCAGGGACGGCGATGTCGGCGGCGGCCGGCGCCTGCGGCGAGCGAAGGCAGAGCGGCATCTGCCGACGGATCGCCTCGGGCACCCGGCGGTCGTGGCGCACGGCACCGAGATAGACGCAGTCGAGATCGAAAAATGGCGGCAGGCCCGGGCCAGCGTCGCATGCGCCACCCGCCCTTCCGCCGCATCGGCCACCGCGTTGGCGACGAAGAGGGGCCGGGGCGTGCTGCACCCGGGTCAGCTTGACCAAGGGTAATTGTCGGTGAGCGAGGTCGGCTCGTTGCTGCCGACGAGGAGCAGCCGCCTGGCCCTGCCGATGAAGGCGGGGCCGACGCGATCGAGGCCGCTCGGCAGGTCGACCAGCACCTCGTCGAAGCTCGTGGCCAGGGCGGCAAGCCGCTCGACCGCCTCCTCCAGCCGGGCGGTGGCGAGGCCGTCGAGGCTCTGGCCGGTGCCGGCGCCGGTGAGGGTCGAGAGGCCGCCTCCCAGGTCCTGGACCAGCGCCCCGGATCGAGGCCCGCCGGCGATCGCCCGGCCGAGGCCGATCGGCTCGTCGAAGCCGAGCTGCACGTCGATATTGGCGAGGCCGAGATCGGCGTCGACCAAGAGCACGCGACGCCCCAGATGGGTGAGCGCATGGGCCAGCGAGACCGCGAGGAAGGTCTTGCCGACCCGCCTTGCCGGAGGCCAGCACGGTGAGGCCGGTCATGCCGAGCCTCCTGGACCGAACGAGGCGGCGCGATGCAGGAGCAGCCGCGCGAGGTTGGCGGCCGTGAGAGGCTTCAGGGGCTCGCCGACGAAGGGCGAGATGCCGGCCCGGCGCAGGCCAGCCCGGCATCGGCGACGGAGAGGAGAAGGCCGAGCCGGCGCACCGTGTCGAGCCGGGCGAGAGATGGCGCGTCGCCCCCAGCGCCCGCCAGGCGAGCGCCTGATCGTGCGCTTCCAGGCACAAGTCTCGGCCGCGAAGACCGGCAGCAGCTCGGCACCCAGTTGCTGCCGCCACCCCGGCTGCGCCCGCCAGCGCATCGGGGGCGGAGCGGAGTGGGTGGCCTCGGTATCGACCAGCAGCAGGCAAGCCGGGTCGACAGCGGCCGGCCCGCGGGCAGGCCCTCGAGCTCGACCCCCATGGCGCCGAGCAGGGCCTCGAGCTGGGCCGCGCCGCCACGGCGGGCACGGTCGGTGCTGGCGACGCGGACCGGCCGGCCGGCGAGCCGGGCGGCCGCCGCCCGCGCCACCATGACGGTCTTGCCGACCGCCGGGTGCTCCCGCCACCACCAATGCGCCGATCGGCCGGCCGGCCGGGCGCCAGGTGGCCGATGGCGGCAAGCGGCAATGGGCGGCGAGCGCGAAGGCGAGCACCTCCTCCGCGTCCCTCGAGCCGCTCTCGCGGGCGGCGACGCAGATCCGCTCGATCAGCGCCGCGGCGACCCGGTGGCCGCGCAGCACCGCGAGCCGCTCGATCACCTCGAGCGAGGTGCCGGCGGTCAGGGATGTCGGCGAGATCGTCAGGACCCTTGTCCCGGGCGGCGGTGAGGCGCGACCCCCGGCCCTCCTCGGTCGCCAGGATCACCGCGTCATCGCCCATGGCGCGACGCAGCTGCGCCATGGCCTCCTGCACCGTCCGCCCCTCGAATACCCGCAGGCGCATGGCTCCAGACCTGCCCCAGCGTGCGCAGCTTGGCTTGGGGTGGATCTCGTTCTGCGACAGCACGACGGTGGCCGGGCGGAAGCGCTCGACGATCGAGCGGACATAGGGCCGGATCGCCGGCGAGGTGACGAGGACCGGCAGCTCGCCGCGCATCGCCTGCGCCTCGAAAGGCATCCCGAAGCGCGCGGATGAAGTCCTGGAAGCTGGCTCGGCGACATGGCGAGCTGGCGGTCCTCGCCCTGACCGACGAGGCTCTCGCCGAACGCCTGCTCCCAGACCGGAGAGAGGGTCAGCAGCGGCACGTAGCCGCCGGGGCCGGTGATCGAGCCGGTGATCTGGCGGGCCAGCCGGGCGCGGACATGCTCGATGATGAAGACGGCGTGCTGGGTGACTGGACGGCCTCGCTGATCGCCTCGAGGATCAAGGGCAGGTCGCGGATCGACACCCGCTCGGCCAGGAGGCCCTGCAGCACGCGCTGGATGCCGGCCGTCGAGAGGCGCTGCGGGACCAGGTCGGCGAGCAGCTTCTGGTACTGCGCGTCGAGCTCGGCCAGGAGCTTCTGCGTCTCGGCGAAGCTCAGCATCTCGGCGAGGTTGTCCTTGACGATCTCGGTCAGGTGGGTGGTGACGACCGTCGCCGGGTCGACCACGGTCAGGCCCTTGAAGGTCGCCTCCTCGCGCAGGCCCTGGCCGACCCACATGGCGGCGAGGCCGAAGGTCGGCTCGACCGTCTCCTCGCCCGGCAGCTCGATCGCCGCACCCTGCGGGTGCATGACCAGCAGCATGTTGGGGCGGATGTCGCCGCGCGCCGCCTCCATCTCCTTGACCTTGAGGACGTAGGTGTTGGCCGGCAGCTGGATGTTGTCCTGGATGCGCACCGACGGCATGACGAAGCCGAGCTCGCCGGCGAGCTGGCGGCGCAGCGCCTTGATCTGCTCGGTGAGCCGCCCGGCCCCGCTCTCGTTGATCAGCGGCAGCAGGCCGTAGCCGAGCTCGAGGCGGATCGGGTCGATCTGCAGGGCGGTGGCGATCGGCTCCTCGGCCGGCCGCGCCGGGGCCGGCTCGGCCTCGGCGGGCTCGGCTTCGGTGGTGGCCGCGGCGCGCGACGACCGCCAGGCGAGCCAGCCGGCGCCGCCGCCGATCACGACGAAGGGCAGGACCGGCAGGCCGGGCAGGACGGCGAGCGCGAACATCAGCCCGCTGGTGACGCCGAGCGACTTCGGGAAGGCGCCCATCTGCTGGAGCAGCGCCTTGTCGGCGCGGCCGGTGACGCCGGCCTTGGAGACCAGGAGGCCGGCCGCGGTCGAGACGATCAGTGCGGGGATCTGCGAGACGAGGCCGTCGCCGACGGTCAGGATGGTGTAGCTCTCGGCCGCCTCGCCGAAGCTGATGCCCATCTGGCCGACGCCGATGACGAGGCCGGCGAGCAGGTTGATGAAGGTGATCAGGAGCCCGGCGATGGCGTCGCCGCGGACGAACTTGGCGGCACCGTCCATGGCGCCGAAGAAGGCGCTCTCCTCCTCCAGCTCCTTGCGGCGCGAGCGGGCGGCGGCCTCGTCGATCAGCCCGGCGGAGAGGTCGGCGTCGATCGCCATCTGCTTGCCCGGCATGGCGTCGAGCGAGAAGCGGGCGGCGACCTCGGCGATGCGCCCCGAGCCCTTGGTGATGACGACGAAATTGACGATCACCAGGATGGCGAAGACGATGATGCCGATGACGTAGTTGCCCGACATGATGAAGCCGCCGAAGGCCTCGATCACGCCGCCCGCGGCATCCGGTCCCTCGTGGCCATTGGCGAGGATCAGCCGGGTCGAGGCGAGGTTGAGCGACAGCCGGAGCATGGTCGCGATCAGGAGCACGGTCGGAAAGGCGCTGAAGTCGAGCGGCTTCTCGATGAAGAGCGAGGTCAGGAGGACCAGCACCGAGAACATGATCGAGACGGCGAGCAGAAGGTCGAGCAGGACCGGCGGCAAAGGCAGGATGAGCACGACCAGGATGGCGATGACGCCGAGCGCCATCAGCACGTCGCTCTGGCGCAGCGCCCGCCAGAGCACGGGCATCACCTGGTCCGTGGTCGCGCGCAGTTGAATGGCCATCGCCGGTCGCCGCCCCCCCGCTTTCAGGCCGCGTCGCCGGCGGGTGCCGGCACGCTGGATGCCGGGACGGGCAGGCCCGCCTCGCTGTACTGCTTGAGCTTGTTGCGCAGCGTGCGGATCGAGATGCCGAGCATGGTCGCGGCGTGCGTCCGGTTGCCGAAGGTGTGGCCCAGCGTGTCGAGGATCAGGTCGCGCTCGACCTCGGCGAGGCTGCGGCCGACCGGTGCGCCGCCGCCCGCCCGGGCCGCGTCCGCCGGCACTTCGGCCGCCGGCTCCGCCCGGCCGCCGAGGATGATCTCGGCCGGGCCGATGCGCTCGCCCTGGCAGAGCAGGACGGCCCGGTGCATGCAGTTCTCGAGCTCGCGGGCATTGCCGCGCCAGTGATGCGCCTGCAGCCGGGCCAGCGCCGCGGGCTCCAGCTCGGGGACCGGCCGGCCGTTGGTGCGCGCGTGCTTGGCGGCGAAATGGGCGGCGAGAGCCGCGATGTCGCCCGGCCGCTCGCGCAAGGGCGGCAGGTGCAGCGTCAGCACGTTGAGGCGGAAATAGAGGTCGTCGCGGAAGGCGCCGGCGGCGACCGCCTCCTCCATGTCGCGGTTGCTGGTGGCGATCAGCCGGATGTCGATGCGAACGGGCTTGCCGCCGCCGAGCCGGTCGATCTCGCGCTCCTGGATGGCCCGCAGCAGCTTGGCCTGCAGGCGGGGGTCCATCTCGGTCACCTCGTCGAGCAGGAGCGTGCCGCCGCTCGCCTCCTCGAACTTGCCGACCCGCCGGGCGACAGCACCGGTGAATGCCCCCTTCTCGTGGCCGAAGAGCTCGGATTCGAGCAGCTGCTCGGGGATCGCGGCGCAATTGACGGAGATGAACGGGCCGCCGCTGCGCCGGCTGCCGGCGTGCAGCAGGCGCGCCACCATCTCCTTGCCGGTGCCACTCTCGCCGGTGATCAGCACGCTGGCGTCCGCCGCGGCGAACTGGCCGGCGAGATCGAGCACGCGCCGCATGGCAGGGTCGACGCAGACCAGCTCGCGCATCGGCGTCGCGGCCGCGGCCAGGAGGGCCGCGATCAGCTCGGCATCGGGCGGCAGCGGCAGGAACTCGCGGGCACCGGCGCGGATCGCGGCCACCGCCGCCACCGGGTCGGCAGCGATCCCGTAGGCCACGACCGGCAAATGAAAGCGCTCGCTGCGCAGCGCGCCGATGAGCCCGGCGACATCCGCATCGAGATCGACGAGGACGAGATCCGCACCCTGGCCGGCGCGCAGCAGAGCGAGCGCCGCCGCGCGGTCTGGCGGCGCGGCGGATCTCGGCGCCATTCGCCGCCGCCATGCCGACGGCCGCGGCGACCTCGTGCCCGTCCGGGCCGATGACCAATAGGCGCGTTCCCATGTCGCTTCCCTTGTTCAAGCTTGGGCTCCTCAGTCGAAGCGCCTGAGGCGCTCGTCGGGGGCCAGAAGTCCATTGAGGGCCGCCTCCAGCCGCCGCGGGTTCTCCCGGTCGGCGATGGCGAGGGCGGCGACGAGCTGCAGCTCCGCCCCGGCGAGCTCGGCCTCGAAGCGGCGCTGCAGCTTCTCGGCGAGCGGGGTGAAGAGGGCATGCGCCAGGAGCGCGCCATAGAGCGTGGTCAGCAGCGCGATCGCCATGGCCGGGCCGATCTCGTCCGGGTCGTCGAGATGGCCGAGCATCTGCACGAGCCCGATCAGCGTGCCGATCAGCCCCATGGCGGGCGCCACCTCGGCGGCGCGGCGCAGGATGCCGACCGTGCTGCGCTGGCGCTCGACCATGGCGGCGATCTCGCGGCGCAGCGTCCGCTCGATGGCGTCCCGGTCGGACCCCTCGAGCAGCAGCATGAGGCCGCGGTGCAGGAAGCCGTGGCGGGCCAGCGCCTCGACCCGCCGCTCGAGCCCCTGCAGCGTCTCCTGCCGGGCCGCCTCGGCGAGCGTGAGCGCGTCGCCGGCGACGACGCGGAGTGCGCAGGGCGGCTGGAGCGACAGGGCGGCGCCGACGACCTTCGGCAGCCGCGCGAACTCCAGGAGCGAGAAGCTCGCGAAGGTCACGGCGAAGGTGCCGCCGAGCACGATCAGCACGGATGGCAGGTCGATGAAGCGGGCCGGCGCCGAGCCGGTGCCGATGGCGAGGCCGATCACCGCGAAGGCCGCGACCAGGCCGACCGCACCCGCCGGGTCGAGCCGGCTGAAGGTGCCGACCGGTGCCTGCCGCCTTGCCGGAGAGGATGCCGAACGCTGCATCAGCCGTCGCTCTTGATGATCTCGGTCATGGTGATGCCGAGGTGATCGTCGACGATCAGCACCTCGCCGCGCGCCACGAGGCGGTTGTTGACATAGATGTCGATCGGCTCGCCCACCTTGCGGTCGAGCTCGACCACGGCACCGCGCCCGAGGCGCAGCAGCTGGTTGACCGGCATGGAGGTCTTGCCGAGCACGGCCGCGAGCTGGACCGGGATGTCGTAGATGGCGTTCAGCCGGTCGCCCGCGGCGAGCGGCACCGGCATGGCATCCGGCTCTTCCGTGGCGTCGGCGGCACCGGCCGCCAGCTCGACGGATCGATGGTCGGTGGTCATGTCTCACCCTTCTCTCTTGCGTTGCCCGGCTCAACAGTTGCGGGGTCGTCGCCGGCAAGACCCTCGAGGATCCGGGCGGCCTGCTGGCGCAGCTCGGCCAGGGACCATTCGGCATGGCCGTCCGGCCAGACCAGCCGCGCCTCGCCCGGCGCCAGGCCCGCGGCCGGCTCGACGACGAGACGGCCGGGCCGCGTCGCCAGCCCGGGCACCCGGTCGAGTGCTGCTGCCAGCGGCTCGACCAGCTCTTCCGCCACCTCGACGGTCAAGGGCAGCAGCGGGTCGAGCCGGACGAGGCACTCGTCGGCGAGCGTCTCCGCGAGCCGGATGGCGACCGGCTCGGGTGCGGTGGCGCCGAGCGTCTCGACTGTGGCGGCGGCCAGCCTCGCCGTCGTTCGGCGCAGCTCGGCGACGCGGGCCTCGAGCGCCGCATCGAGCGCGCCGATGCCGGCAGCGAGGCTCTCGAGCGCGGCCATGATGCGCCCCTCGACCGCCCGGGCCATCTCGACACCGGCCGCCGCCCGGGCCGCCCGGTCGACGGCGGCGCAGATGCGGGCGAGCTCCGCCTCGTCGAAGGCGAGCCCGGGCAGAGCCTGAGAATTCTCGGCTGCCGCGTCGGGCGGCATCGCGGCAGCCGTGGCGGGGTCGGCGAAGGTGATGATCGGCCAGGTGGGCGCGCCGCCGGCCGACGCGGCCGGGCGGTGCCCCCTGGTGAAGGCGAAGGCGCGCACGGGCTCCGTCATCAGTAGACCAGCTCGTCGTCTTTGCTGTCGGCGAGGAAGATCTCGCCGGACGCGGCCAGCTCCTTGGCCATGTTGACGAGGAACTGCTGGGCCTCGTCGACATCGCGCAGGCGCACCGGCCCCATCGCCTGCATGTCCTCCTTGAGGATCTTCGCGGCGCGCTCGGACATGTTGGCGAAGAAGAGCTCCTTGAGCTGCTCGCTGGCACCCTTCAGGGCGATGCCGATGCGGTCGTTGCCGGCATTGCGCATCAGGGTCTGGATGCCCGAGCTGTCGAGCTTGATCAGGTCCTCGAAGGTGAACATCAGGGCCTTGATCCGGTCGGCCGCCTCCTTGTTGCGCTCCTCGAGGGCCGCCACGAAACGGGTCTCGGTATTTCTGTCGAAGTAGTTGAAGATCTCGGCCATGACCTCGTGGTTGTCACGCCGGTTGGTGCGCGCCAGGTTGCTCATGAACTCGGCGCGGAGCGTGCGCTCCACGTCCTGCAGGATGTCCTTCTGCACGACCTCCATGCGCAGCATGCGCATCACCACCTCGACGGAGAAATCGTCGGGCAGGCTGGCCAGGACGCGGGCCGCATGGGCGGATTCGATGCGCGACAGGACGACGGCCACGGTCTGCGGGTACTCGTTCTTCAGATAGGAGGCGAGCACCGACTCGTTGACGTTGCCGAGCTTGTCCCAGACCGTGCGGCCGGCGGGGCCGCGGATCTCCTCCATGATCTGCTCGACGCGCTCCGTATCCATGAAGCGCTGCAGCAGCCGCTCGGTGGTGTCGAAGCTGCCGACCACGCCGCCGGCCTGGCTCAGCCGCTCGGCGAAGTCGCCGATGATCTTCTCGACCACGTCGGAGCCGACCCGGCCGAGCAGCGACATCGTCTGCGACAGCTCCTTGACCTCGTCGAGCTCCAGCCGGGCGAAGAGCTTGGCGGCGTTCTCCTCGCTGACGGCGAGCATCAGGATGGCCGCCTTCTCGACGCCGGTGAGCTTGTCGAATTGCATCAGTTCGGATGAAGCCATGGACTGTCGACCTCAGCTCGAGTGCAGCCAGGAGCGGATGACGCGGATCGCGTCCTCGGGGCGGTCCTCGATCAGCTCGGCCATCTCGGTGAGCAGCGAGGCGCGGACGTCGCCCTCGATCTGGCGCAGGCTGACCCGGTCCTCGCCCTGCTCGCCGGCCGCGTCGCCCGGCTGGCCGCTCCTGGTCACGACCGGGTTGCCGCGCTCGTCGATGGTGAGGGCCGTGCCGGGCGTGGCCGGGATCAGCAGCTGCCGACCGTCGGGGCCGGTCAGCAGGTGGGAGCCGGCGGATGCGCCGGCGGCGGCGGGCCGGGCCGGCTGCAGCCGGCGCAGCAGCGGCCGCACACCGAAGAGGAGGACGAGCAGGGCGATGCCGGCGAGCCCGCCGAGCTCGGCGAACCGCATGAGATCGGCATGGGCGAAGCCGAGCACCGTGTCGTCGACGATCGGCAACGGCTCGGGCTGCGCCAGCCGGCGGCTGACGATCGAGAGTGTCGCCGCGCGCGTCGTCGATGCCGACCGCGCTGCGCACCAGGGTCTCGAGCTCGGCGAGGTCGGCCGCCGGCAGCGGCTCGAAGACCGGCACGCCATCCGCACCGTCGCGATAGGTGCCGTCGACCTGCACGGCGACCGACAGGCGCTGCAGCCGGCCACCGTGCCGCGTCTGGTTGCGCACGGTGCGCGAGATCTCGTAGTTGATCGTCTCTTCGTTGCGGTTGCGCTGCTCGCGATTGGTCGCGCTGCCGGAGTCGGCATTGCCGCCCGGCAGGTTGTTGGCGACGCTGACCGAGTCGTTGGGCGTGCGCTCGTCGAGCTCGGTCGATTCGTCGACGAGCTGGGTGCTGCGCACCACCTGCCGCTCGGGGTCGTAGATCTCCTCGGTGGTCGAGACGCTGTCGAAATCGAGCTCGGCGGTGACCTGGGCCTCGACCCGGCCGACGCCGAGGCTCCGCTCGAGCAGCTGCAGGATCTTCGCCTGCAGGCGGCTCTCGAAGGCCTGGCGGTAGCCGTCGGTGTCGTCGAGGCCGATGGCGGTGTCCAGGGCATCGCCGCCCCGCGTCAGGAGCCGGCCGGTGTCGTCGGCGATGGCGATGCGGCCGGGCTCCAGCCCGGGCACGGCGGCGGCGACGAGGTGCTGGATCGCCGCGATCTCGCCGCGGCCGAGGCCCGCCGGCCCGACCGACAGGAAGACCGAGGCGCTGGCCGGCGCCTGCTCGCGGCGGAAGAGCTCGCGCGGCGGCTGGACGAGGTGGACCCGGGCGGAGCGGACCTGGCGCAGGCTCGCGATGGTGCGCGCCAGCTCGCCTTCCATGGCCCGCTTGAGATTGATGTTGGAGAGGAACTCGGTCGTGCCGAACGCATCGACGGCATCGAAGATCTCGTAGCCGACGACCCCGCCGCCCGGCAGCCCGTCCGTGGCGAGCGCCATGCGCAGATCGAGCACCCGGTCGGCCGGCACCAGCACCGCATCGCCGGCCGGCGACAGCTTGTGCGGCACGTCCATGGCCTGCAGGCGGGTGACGATGGTGCGGGTGTCCTCGAGGGCGAGGCCCGCATAGAGCAGGGTGTAGGGCTGCTCGAGCGCCCGCATGGCGAGAAAGCCGAGCAGCCCGGCAAGGGCGAGGATGGCGACGGTGATGGCGACGATCCGCTCGGCGCCCAGGGCACCGAGCAGCGCCGCCAGCCCGCCGCGTGCACCGCTGGCGACGACCGCCGCATCGGCGACCCCCACCGGCAGTGCCTCGACTTGCTCAGCCATCCGAAAACCCGATCTGGACGCGGCGACAGTGCTCGCCGGACCAGAATCTGGGGCAAGATGCTGAACAACTGGTTAACGGGTCGGATGGGCGCCGCCGGCCCGGCCCCGGCAGGGGCCGCCCGGCCGAATGGCCGGCTGGCCTGTCTCAGCGAAACTCCTGCAGCCGCGTCACCCGCAGGCCGCCGAGCCCGTGGCGGTCGATGGCCCGCTCCCACGAGGAGAACTCCTCGGCGGTCAGCTCGTAGCGCTTGCACGCCTCGTCGAAGGTCATGAGCCCGGCGCGAACGGCGGTCACCACCTCGGCCTTGCGGCGGGCCACCCACCGGCGCGTCTCGGGCGGCGGCAGGGTCTCCATGCTGAGCACGGCGCCGTTCGGACCCATGACCGTCCGTGGCCGCTCGTTCACCGTTTCCGACATCGCCATCTCCATTGCTCCGCCCCGCTTGGCCGGGCCGTTTCCTCGGGCCCAAGAATGCGGCAGCATGACTTAAATCCCGACCAAGAATTCTGGTAAAGTTCGATTAGCCCTACCTCTCGTCATCCTTGGCTCGTCTAGCGGCTGATCTGGATGAGCTCCTCGAGCATGGTGTTGGTGGTGGTGATGACCCGGGCGTTGGCGGAATAGGCGCGCTGGGTGACGATCATCTTGGTGAACTCGTCGGCGAGATCGACATTGGCGGCCTCGAGGGCCGAGGGGGCGAGCTGGCCGGCGCCGCCCCGGCCGGCGACGCGCAGGTTGAACTCGCCGGAGTCGTCGGTCTGCGAGAACACGTTGCCCGAGCGCGGGTCGAGCGCTGCCGGGTTGGCGAAGGTGGCGAGCGGCAGCTGGTAGAGACGCCGCTCCTTGCCATTGGTGAAGGAGGCGATGACGAAGCCCTCCTCGTCCAGCCGCACACCGTTCAGCTCGCCGACCTCGGCACCGTTCTGCAGCACGAAGGCGACATTGGTCGGGCTCGCGAACTGGGTCAGGCCGTCGGTCTCGCCAGCCGTGCCGTAGTCGAAGGTGAGCGAGCTCGGCGCCGCCCCGGTGGCCGCGGCCCAGGTGATGGGCGCCGGCGAGGGCAGCATGGTCGAGCTGGCGAGGCTGCCGTCGCCATTGAAGGTGACGGTGCCGCTGGCGACGAGGCCGTCGACGTGCGCGCCCGCATCGACCGTCGTCGGGTCGGCGGCGTAGACCTCGCTCTCCCAGGTGTTCGGCCCGGTCTTGAGGAAGGCCATGGTCAAAGATTGCGGCCGGCCGAGGCTGTCGTAGACCTGCACGTTGCGCGAGAAATGCGGCTCGATGGTGCCGCTCGCCAGATCGCCGGCGGCATAGGCCGGCGGCCCCGCATAGGCGGTCATGTCCGCGTCCAGATTGGTGCCGAGCGAGATGCTGGTGGTGGCGGTGGCGAGACCGTTGACGATGCCGACATTGACCGTCTCGACCCGGTTGACGTCGACGATGTTCTCGTCCGCGTCGAGCAGCCAGCCCTGCAGGTAGAAGCCCGATGGCGTGCGCAGGTTGCCGAGGAAGTCCGGGGAGAACGACCCGGCGCGGGTGTAGAGCTGCTCACCGGTGCCGTCGGCCTGCGAGTTGGTGACGAAGAACCCGGCACCCGAGATGGCGGCGTCGGTCGCCGAGTTGCTGCTCTGGATCAGCCCCTGGTTGCCGACGGTGAGCGTGCCCATCGAGCGCACGCCGCCGGGCCGGTAGGAGGCGACCGAATCCTGGCCCGTCACCATGCTCGAGAACTGGGCAATGGCCCCCTTGTATGCCGTGGTGTTCACGTTCGCGACATTGTCCGAGATCATGCTCATGGCCCGCGACTGCGCGCTGAGGCCGGAGACCCCGGAATAGAGTGACCCGAAGAGGCTCATGGTTTCGCTCCAGCGTCTTGTTGCTTGTGAGTTGTCAGGCGGCCGGTCGGACGGACCGGACGCTTTCCACGGGATAGGTGCGGCCATCGACGGTGAGGCGGAGACCCGTCGACGTCTGGGTCAGCGCCTCGACCTGCCCGACCATGTCGAGCGGGACGGCGATGTCGCGGCCGAGCGAGTCGACCGCGGCGACCGACACGCTGTAGGTCCCGGCCGGCTGGGCGACGCCGGCGCTGTCGTTGCCGTCCCAGACGACGCTCTGAAGACCCGCTGCGGCGGGCCCGGTCAGCTGGCGCACCAGCCCGCCCGAGCCGTCCCGGATCTCCACGAGGACGGCCGCCGCCGTCTCCGGCAGATCGTAGGTGATCTGGGCGGTGCCGCCGGCGGCCAGCGGAATGGCGGACGTGTCCAGCTCCACGGTGGCGCCGATATACTGGAGTGCGGCGGTCGTCTGGCTCGCCTGCATCAGGCCGATCAGCGTCTCCAGCCTGGTGTTGGTCTGGATAGCCTGCTCGACGCCGGAGAACTGCACGAGCTGCGAGGTGAACTGCTCCGCATCCATCGGGCTCAGCGGGTCCTGGGTCGTCAGCTGAGTCGTCAGGAGCTGGAGAAAGCTGTCGAAATCGGCGGCCAGCTTGACCCCCGACCTGGCGGCGGTGCTGGTGCCGGCCGAGGCTTGGGTGGCATCGACGGTCATTCCCTTGATACTCCGGGCAGTCAGACGGAAAGGTTCAGCAGGCCGCGGCGCGCCGGCGGTGCTGCGGTGGTGGGGGCGGGGGCGGCATCGCCGCGCTCCGCGAGGTCGATGGACGAGCGCTGGCCCGACCCGGCACCGGCCTGCTCGCGGCGCTGGCCGCGGCCATCGGCCATGAGACCGAGCTCGAAGCCGCCCCCGGCGAGCGAGACGCCCTGCTGGTTGAGCAGCCGCTCGAGCTGACGGGTCTCGCCGCGCAGCAGGTCGAGGTCTCCGGGCGCTCGGCGAGGATTTCACCGCCACCCGGCGCTCGTCGGCGAAGTCGACCGTGATCTCGAGCCCGCCGAGCTCCTCCGGGCTCAGCTGGACGGAGAGCTGGCGGACGTCGCCGCTTACCGCCCGCCCGATCGCCAAAGCGAGCTGGCGGACGGCGGCGGCGGCCAGCGGCGCATCGGCCGCCCCGGCGACATCGAGCGGCCCGTCGGCGAAGCCCGGAAGGCCCGTCCACCGCGAGCAGGCCGCGCCAGGCGAGGCTGTCGTCGGCTTGGCGATACGCGTCGACCGTGCGACCGGGCCGATGGTCGGGGCTTGCGTGGTGTCGGCCCGGCCGGTCGTCCGGGCGGCGGCCGGGCCGACCGTGGCCCTGAGCGCCACCCGCTCGGCGCCCGGGCGGCCGGCCGGCGCTCGATGGCCACGGCACTGGCGCCCTCGGCCCGGGCGGCGCGATCGGCAGGGGCCGGCGCCGTATCGCCGGCGGGAGGTTGTGCAGCGGCGGTCTGGGCGGCGGGCATCGCCGAATCCGGCTGGGCAGGGCCCGGGCTCGCGGCCCCGGCACCCTGTGCTCGCGGCTGTTCCTGTGCCTGCGGCGGGCCGGGCAAGCCGGCCGCCGGTGCCCCTTCGGTCGGTGTGGCCGCCGGCTCCCCGTCGGTGGTCGGCGCCGCCAGCCGGGACCGAAGGCCGGCCCGGGCCGGCCGCCGCCGCGGGAGGGTGTCCCGGCTTCGTCGGGAACCGCGTCCTCGCCCGCCACGAGGCCATCTGCCGGGGCGGTGCCGCCTCGGCCGTCGTGGGATCGGCCGCCGGCAGCGCGCCCTGCGGCGGTGCCGGCGGCGCCAGCAGGCCGGCCAGCAGCCCCGCGAAGCCGTCGGGCAGGGCGTCGTCGTCGCCCGCGCGGCGCGCGGCACCGGCGGTGGTGGCAGGCCCGGCCGGCGGGCCGGAAGGAAGACTGATCGAAGGCATGGCGGATGGGCATCAGCAACCACCGTGCCAAACGGTCCGGGCACCCGGATCCGCCGCAATCGGGGCGGGGCGGGGCGGCCACTGCCGGCGGCACCCGGCAAATCCTGCCGGGGCCATGCCGTTCTTGCCGGGTCTCAGTCGTCCCGGTAGCTGCGCTCGCGTCGCTCGTGGCGCTCCTGGGCCTCGATGCTGAGCGTCGCAATGGGCCGCGCATCCAGCCTTTTCAGGCCGATCGGCTCCTGCGTCTCCTCGCAGTAGCCGTAAGAGCCGTCCTCGATCCGCCGGAGCGCCGCCTCGATCTTGCTGAGCAGCTTGCGCTCCCGGTCGCGGGTGCGCAGCTCGAAGGCGCGCTGCACCTCGGCGCTCGCCCAGTCGCTGGCATCCGAGAGGCGGCTGTCGTCCGCCTGCAGCTGCTTCAGCGTCAGGCCGGAGCCGCGCACCAGCTCGTCGCGCCAGGCCAGGAGCTTGCGCCGGAAATACTCGACCTGGCGCGGGTTCATGTAAGGCTCGTCCTCGGTCGGTCGGTAGTTGACGTCGAGCGTTTCCGCCATGCGAGCCTCCAGAGAGTGCCAAGGCCTTGCGAACGGCGCTCCCATACAGCAAGGATGCAACCGAGCGCAACCGGAACCGGGCCGGATGCGCCCTGCCTAAACCGCTGTGTGACAATCGCTTTTTGCAGGCCCGGGACGCTACCAGCCGAGGTGGTGCGCGCAGCGCCCGGCACACTCCGGGCGACGGCCGTACGACAGGCGCTCGATGGCCGGACCGAGCGCCTCGACCAGCAGCAGCGTGCCCGAGAGATCGGGGCCCAGATCGAGCAGGAGCTTGACCACGGCGACCGCCTGCAGGCAGCCGACGAGGCCGGCCGCCGGGCCGAGCACGCCGCCCTGCGCGCAGCTCGGCAGCATGGCGTCATCGGCGGTCTCGCCGAAGAGGCAGTGCAGGCAGGGGTGCGGCGGGCCGGCGAAGGCGCGATAGAGGGTGAGCTGGCCATCGACGCCCTGCACCGAGGCGGAGACGAGCGGCCGGCGGGCGCGCATGGCGGCATCGTGCACGAGGCGGCGGGTGGGCGCGTTGTCGGTGCCGTCGACGATCACCTCGTAGCCGGCGACGAGGTCGTTTGCCGCAGCCGCGTCGAGCCGCAGGCAATGCGGCTCCAGGCGGCAGGTCGGGGCGATGGCGGCGAGCCGGGCGGCCGCCGCCTCGACCTTGGGCCGGCCGATATCCGCCTCGGTGTAGAGCACCCTGCCGGTGCAGGTTGGAGCTCGCGACCACGTCGTCGTCGACCAGGCCGAGGCGGCCGATGCCGGCGGCGGCGAGATAGAGGGCCAGCGGTGCGCCGAGCCCGCCCATGCCGACCACCAGGACAGATGCGGCGAGCAGCCGCTCCTGGCCCCGCCCGCCGACCTCCGGCGGCACGATGTGCCGCGCGTAGCGGCGGAGCGCGTCGTCGTCGAGGCTCAAGCTCCCTCCCCTTCCTTCCGCGGCGACCCGGCAGCGTTAACGGCCGGTTAACCCTGCTCGCCTAGCGTTCGCACCGGGCAACGAGCACGGGACCGGGCATGAGCGAGGCGGACGACTACGCGGTGGCACTGCGCTACCGCCACGCGGGCGACCCCGCCGGGTCATGCGGCCTGCCGGGGTGACCGCCAAGGGGCGCGGTGCGATCGCCGCCCAGATCCTCGGCATCGCCGCCGCCAGCGGCATTCCCATAGAGCGCGACCCCGATCTGGTCACCATCCTCGCGAAGCTCGACGTCGGCAGCCCCATCCCGACCGCCGCCTTCGCCGCCGTGGCCGAGATCCTGGCCCACCTCTACCGCGCCAATGCCAGGGCACAAGCCGCCAGCGGCGATGCCGGGCCGGAGGCGGGCCGGCCATGAGCGCCGCGGCAGAGGCTCGCGGCCGCACTCGCCACGGCCCGCCGCTCGCTCGCGGGTGGTGCGGTTCCCGATATCGAGGGCTGGCCGGGCGTGTGAAGTCGCTTCTCGACGAGGCGGGCCGGAGCGGGCGAGCCAGGATCGCACGGCGCTGATCGGCCTGCTCGACGAGGTCGCACGGCTCGGCGAGGCGCTCTCGCGCGAATGCAGCGCCTGCCGCACCGAGCTGGCGCGCGGCGATGCCAGCGCCCGGGCGACAGCCGCCTACCACAGCCGCTCCCGCACCTGAGGGCCGGGGGCGATGCTCGAATACGCCGATCTGAGCCGGACCATCATCGGCCTCGGCCTCGTCCTCTTGCTGATGGCGGCCGTCTTCTGGCTCGTTCGCCGCTTCGGCCCGGCGGAGGCGAGGGCCGGCTCGCCGCGGGCCGCGCCTCGCCGTGCTCGAGACCCTGCCGCTCGACCCGCGCACGCGCCTCGTGCTGCTGCGCCGACGAATCCGAGCATCTGGTGCTGGTCTCGTCGCAGGGCTCGGCCAGCCTGCTCACCACGACCGGCGGGCCGCCGAGCGAGCTGGACGAGCACCCGTGAGCGGCCGGCGCCTCGCCTTCGGCCTCCTGGCCGGCCTCGCCCTGCTCTTCCTGGCAGGCCCGGCAGCGGCCCGGGCGATCTCCATCGACCTCGGCGGCGGCGAGACCGCGACAGGCCAGATCGTCCGCCTTGTCCTCCTGGTCACGGTGCTCTCGCTGGCGCCGTCGATCCTGCTCATGGTGACCTCGTTCACCCGGATCGTGATCGTCCTCTCCTTCCTGCGCACCGCCCTCGGCCTGCAGCAGAGCCCGCCCAACTCGGTGCTGGTCAGCCTCGCGATGTTCCTCACCCTCTTCATCATGATGCCGACCTTCGAGCGGGCCTGGGAGGACGGGATCGGCCCCCTGATCGCCGAGGACATCGACGAGATGACGGCGCTCGACGCGCCGCCGCACCGTTTCACGCCTTCATGCGCAGCCAGGTCCGGGACAAGGACCTCGCCCTCTTCTACGACATCGCGGCGATCGAGCCGACGCTCGACCCGATCGATGCGCCCTTTCGCGTGCTGGTGCCCGCCTTCATGATCAGCGAGCTCAGGCGGGCCTTCGAGATCGGCTTTTTGATCTTCATCCCCTTTCTCATCATCGACATGGTGGTGGCGTCGATCCTGATGTCGATGGGCATGATGATGCTGCCGCCGGTGGTCATCTCCCTGCCCTTCAAGGTGATCTTCTTCGTCCTGGTCGACGGCTGGCTCCTCGTCGTCGGCAGCCTGGTGCAGAGCTTCGGCGCCATACCGGTTCCCTAGCGAGCTAGCCCCTCGGCCCCGGCAGCATCCACTGCTAGGATGGCAGCGACGAGCAGGGGAGCGGCGGGCCATGGCGGTTGCGGATCGGGTGCGGGCGGCGGAAGGCCGGGACGTGGCAGGGGTGATCGAGCGGCTGCGGGCGCGGCTCGGCGAGCGGGTGACCACCAACCGGGCGCTCCGCGAGTAGCACGGCCGGGGCGAAGGCCCTTATGGCGGTGCCACGCCGGATGCCGTGGTGACGCCGGCCTCGACCGAGGAGGTGGCCTTCGTCGTCGCCACCTGCCGGGATGCCCGGGTGCCGATCGTCGCCTTCGGCGCCGGCACCTCGCTCGAGGGCCATGTCGAGGCGGTGCAGGGCGGCATCTGCATCGACCTCTCGGGCATGGACCGCATCCTCGACGTCTCGGTCGAGGATCTCGACTGCCATGTCGAGGCGGGCATCCGGCGGCGCCGGCTGAACGAGGAGCTGCGCGACGGGCCTCTTCTTCCCCGTCGACCCGGGTGCCGACGCCTCGCTCGGCGGCATGGCCGCCACCCGGGCTCGGGCACCAATGCCGTCGCTACGGCACCATGCGCGAGGTGGTGCTCGGTCTCACCGCCGTCATGGCCGACGGCAGCATCGTGCATACCGGCGGCCGGGCGCGCAAGAGTGCCGCGGGCTACGACCTGACGCGCCTCCTGATCGGCTCGGAGGGGACGCTCGGCATCATCACCGAGCTGCGCCTGCGCCTCTTCGGCATTCCGGAAGCCATCTCGGCGGCGGTCGCCGCCTTCCCGAGCGTCGCCGCCGCGGTCGAGACGGTGATGCTGACCATCCAGTCGGGCATCCCGGTCGCCCGGATCGAGCTCCTCGATGCCCAGATGATGCGCGGCTGCATCGCCTACTCGAAGCTCACCGGAATCGAGGCGGCACCGACGCTCTTCTTCGAGTTCCACGGCAGCCCGGCCGGCGTCGCGGAGCAGGCGAAGGCGGTCGAGGCGATCGCCCTCGAGTTCGGCGGCAGCGACTTCCGCTGGTCGGCCAACGAGGAGGAGCGCAACCGGCTCTGGCGGGCGCGCCACGACGTCTACTATGCGGGCCTCGCCTTGCGGCCCGGCTGTCGCGGCTGGTCCACCGACGTCTGCGTGCCGATCTCGAAGCTCGCCGCCTGCATCGCCGAGACCGAGGCCGACGTCGCCGCCAGCGGGCTGCTCGCCCCACTCGTCGGCCATGTCGGCGACGGCAATTTCCACCTGCTCTTCCTGCTCGACCCGGACGACCCGGACGAGCAGGCCCGGGCCAAGGCGGTGAACGCCCGGCTGGTCGACCGTGCCCTGGCGATGGGCGGCACCTGCACGGGCGAGCACGGCATCGGCTTCGGCAAGATCGCCAGCCTCGAGCGCGAGCATGCCGACGGCATGCCGGTGATGCGGGCGATCAAGGCGGCGCTGGACCCGGCGAATATCCTCAACCCGGGCAAGGTGCTGCGCCTCGACCCCTGACCCACCGGGCGGCGAGCAGGAAATTTGATCAAATCGCACCGGAATTGTTGACCTGCCGGTCGATGGCCGGCATGTTTTTGATCTCAAGAAGACAATCAGGGGGCTGTGATGTCGAGAATGGAGTCGTTTGCCGCCGGGCTCGCGACGTGCCTGCTGCTGGCGGGTGCCGCCGCTGCCCAGGACCTGGCGGAAGTGCCGCGCGAGCGCACGCTGGTGACCATTGGCTGGAGCGTCGGCTCGCCGACCCTGAGCGCGCCCAACAACGCCAACTGGTACTCGCTGGGTGCGGAGCTCCGCAACGGCATCATGTTCGTCAACGAGCCGCTCTTCACCTACAACCACTTCACCGGCGAGCACATTCCCTGGATCGCCGAGAGCTACGAATACAACGACGACTACACGAGCCTGACGGTCAAGCTGCGCGACGGCGTGACGTGGAGCGACGGCGAGGCCTTCGACGCCGAGGATGTCGCCTTCACCCTCAACATGCTGCTCGAGAACGGCAAGACGAAGAAGGACCTCAGGAAGGCGATCGAGGTCGCCAACCAGATCACCGGTGCTGAGGTCATCGATCCGCTCACCGTCCGGGTCGACCTGATCAAGCCCGACCCGCGCTACATCTATCGCCAGCTCACCAACTATTTCGGCCACGGGCTCATCTGGGTGCCCGAGCACATCTGGTCCGGGATCGAGGACATCGCCAACTTCACCTTCCTCGACCTCGAGAAGGGCTGGCCGGTCGGCACCGGGGCCTGGAAGGTGGTCGAGACGACGCCCAACGAGATCGTGCTCGACCGGCGCGACGACTGGTGGGGTGCCGCCACCGGCGTCATGGAGATGCCGGCGCCGGAGCGGATCATCAGCATCCCGGCTCCCGACGACGAGCGCAACGCGCAGCTCGTCGTCGCCAACCAGATCGACGCCACCTTCGTCATCGCCTCGCCGTCGCTGGTGCAGTCGATCCTCGACCAGAACGACAAGATCACCACCTTCGCCGGGCGCAACCCGCCCTACGGCTACATGGACTGGTGGCCGCACGCCCTCTACTTCAACCACATGGCCGAGGGCTCGCCGTTCCTCGACATCAACGTGCGGCGGGCGGTGCTGCACGCCATCAACCGCGAGCAGCTCATCGAGTTCGCCTGGGACGGCGCCAATTCGCCGAACTACTTCCCCTACCCGGCCTACGAGCCGCTCCTGCCCTATATCGACAGCGCCATGGACCTGGTCGACAAGTATCAGGTCAACGTCTTCGATCTCGACCTCACGGCCAAGTACATGACCGAGGCCGGCTACGCGAAGGACAGCGAGGGCTTCTGGGCCAAGGACGGCAAGCGCGTCGGCGGGCCGCTCGAGGCGCAGCCGGCCCTGGCCGCGGTCTCCCAGGTGCTGGTCCAGCAGCTGCGCAAGGCCGGCTTCGACGCCGAGTACTCGCAGACGCCGGACAGCTTCCGCAAGTTCCGCGCCGGCGAGTCCGAGTGGCACGTCTTCGGCCACAATGGCGGCAGCATCTTCGACCCGGTCGACACGCTGCGCATGTACAAGACGGAGAACCAGTCGCCGATCGGCACGATCACCTTCTTCGTCGCCCGCTGGAGCAACCCCGAGCTCGACGCCATCGTCGACCAGATGGAGCTGCTGCCGCCGGGCGACCCGGGGCTCATGCCGCTCTTCCACGAGGCGATGGACATCTGGTTCGCCAACGTCGTCGAGGTGCCGCTCGAGCAGGGCTACCACCTGAACGCCCTGAACCAGACTTACTGGACCAACTGGCCGTCGGTCGAGAACCCCTACGGCTCGGCCTGCGTCGCCTGCTTCGTCTCGGGCTGGGGCACGCTGCTCGCCCACCACGTCCAGCCCGTCCAGTAGCAGCCCATCGGCAAGCCGCGGGCGGCCCGCCGGGCCGCCCGCGGCACTTGCGGAAAGCGCCGACCAGCGATGCTTCGCGTCCTCAAGCGTCTCGGCCTGATGGTTCTCGTCATCTGGCTCGCGGCGTCGATCAACTTCCTCCTGCCGCGCCTGACCGACCGCGACCCGATCGAGGAGCGGCTGGCCCAGGCGCTCGGCGATTCCGGCGGCTCGGCCGTCGGCATCGAGGAGATGGTCGAGCAGTACAAGGCCAAGTTCGGCACCGACCAGCCGCTCTGGCGGCAATATCTCACCATGCTGGGCGACACCGCCCGCTTCGATCTCGGCGTCTCGATCAACTACTTCCCGGACCGGGTGTCGCAGCACGTGCTGACGGCCCTGCCCTGGAGCATCGTGCTGCTCGGCGTGGCGACGCTGATCTCGTTCGTGATCGGCACCTTCCTCGGTGCGCTGACGATCTGGCGGCGCTCCTCGGCCTGGCTGGCGCGGATCGTGCCGCTCTTCATGGTGCTGGCGGCGATCCCGTTCTACCTCGTCGGGCTGATCCTCGTTTACGTCTTCGCCCTGGTCCTCGGCTGGTTCCCGCCGGCCAGGGGCTACAGCGTCGGGCTCAGCCTCAACTGGAGTGCTGCCGCGATCGCCGACGTCGCCTATCATGCCGTGCTGCCCGCCCTTTCCATCGTGCTGGCGGCGATCGGCATCTGGGCGCTCTCGATGCGCGGCATGATGGTGACGGTGCAGGGCGAGGACTACATGAACTTCGCCCGTGCCAAGGGCCTCAGCGACCGCCGCCGCTTCTGGCGCTACGCCGTGCGCAACGCCATGACGCCGCAGATCACCACGCTGGTCCTCTCCTTCGGCAACATCGTCGCCGGCGCCATCCTGGTGGAGCGGGTCTTCGTCTATCCGGGGATCGGCACGCTGCTCTACAACTCGGTGCTGCTGGTCGACTACTTCCTGATCTTCGGCTGCGTCTTCGTGCTCATCCTGACGGTCGCCATCTCGCTGATGCTGCTCGACCTGCTCTACCCGCTGCTCGACCCCCGCATCCGCGCCGGCGGAGAGGCGCATGGCTAGGGCCCTGCCGGCAACGCCGCTCGAATGGGGCTCGTCCCGCCGCCGCTGGCGGTCGGTCATGCTCTATCTCGGCCGCAACCGCAGCCTCGGCGCCGGCCTCCTCCTCCTGCTCGCCCTCTTCACGCTGGTCGCCGCGGGCCATGCCTTCTACGACATCTCGCTCGCCGAGCCGCTCTCGGCCTCGCCCGCCAAGCCGCCCTCCGCGCGTTACTGGCTCGGCACCGACAAGCAGGGCCGCGACCTCTTCGCCGTGCTCATCGTCGGCACCTGGCTGACCGCCAAGGTCGGGCTGCTCGCCGGCTTCATCGGCGTGGTGATCGGCACCGTGCTCGGCTTCCTCGCCGGCTTCTTCCGCGGCTGGACCGACGCCGTGATCAGCCTGCTCACGGACGTCTTCCTCGCCGTGCCGCCCTTGCTGATCCTGATCGTCATCGCCGCCAACATCCAGGGCTCGATGAGCACGGACGCCATGGTCTGGATCATCGCCGCCCTCGCCTGGCGCGAGCCGGCGCGACGCATCCGGAGCCAGGTCCTGGTGATGCGCGAGGCCGGCTACGTCAACACCGCCCGGCTCAACGGCACCGGCGCCTTCGGCATCATCTTCAAGGAAATGATGCCCAATCTTCTGCCCTATCTCATGGTCAGCTTCGTGCTCGCCACCGCCACCGCCGTGCTCGCCTCGGTCGGCCTCGAAGCCCTCGGCCTCGGGCCGCAGAACGAGCCGACGCTCGGCATGACCGTCTACTGGGCCATCCACTACTCGGCCTTCCTGCTCGGCATGTGGTGGTGGGTGCTCACCCCGGTGATCACGCTCGTCGTCCTCTTCGTCGGGCTCTACCTCGTCACGGCCGGGCTCGACGAGCTGGCCAACCCCCGCCTGCGCACCGGGGGGGCGCGCTGATGGCCGCTCTGGAGGTCAGGGGGCTGAAGGTCGTCTTCGAGACGGATGACGGGATCGTCGAGGCCGTGCGCGGCATCGACTTCGACGTGCGGCCGGGCGAGCGGCTCGGCTTCGTCGGCGAGTCCGGCTCAGGCAAGACGACGACGGCACTGGCGCTCATGGGCATGATCGACACGCCCGGGCGCGTCGCCGGCGGCACGGCGCTTCTCGGCGGCGTCGATCTTTTGCGCCTCGCCCCGGCGGAGCATGCGGCACGGCGGCTCGTCGACGTCGCCTACATCCCGCAAGGTGCGATGAACTCGCTCAACCCGGTCATGCGGGTCGGTGCGCAGATCGCCGATGGCATGATCGACCACGGCGCCGGCCTCGGGCGGGCGGCGCGCAAGGCGCGGGTCGGCGAGCTCCTGCGCCAGGTCGGGCTCGAGCCCTCGGTCGCCGAGCGCTTCCCGCACGAGCTCTCGGGCGGCATGAAGCAGCGCGTGGCGATCGCCATCAGCATTGCACTCCGGCCGCAGCTCCTGATCGCCGACGAGCCGACCAGCGCCCTCGACGTCATCACCCAGCGCCGCGTCATGCAGACCCTGCGCGAGGTGCAGGACGCGATCGGCGCCGGGCTGATCCTGATCGGCCACGACATGGGGCTGATGGCGCAGTTCGTCGATCGCATCATGGTGCTCCGGCATGGCCGCCTGGTCGAGGCAGGCGAGGTCCGCCAGATCTTCCGGGCTCCGAAGGACGCCTACACGAAGGAGCTGATCGAGAGCGTGCCGGCGCTCGAGCGGCGCCATGCGGGCCGTGTGGCCGAGCCCAAGGACGCCACCGCCACCCCCATCATCGAGCTCGACCGGGCGGCCAAGACCTACCGCCGCGGCCTCTTCGACCGGGCCGGCGTGCCGGCCCTGCAGCCCTTGAGCTTCGCCATGGCCGGCGGCACGCCGCTCGTCGTCTCGATCGTCGGCCAGAGCGGCAGCGGCAAGTCGACCCTGGGCAGCCTGCTGCTCGGCTTCCTCGCGCCGAGCGAGGGCCGCGTGCTCTTCGAGGGCCGCGACCTGCAGACGCTCTCGGCGGCGGAGCGGCGGGAGAGCCATCGCCGGGTCCAGGCCGTCTTCCAGGACCCCTATGCCGCCTACAACCCGTTCTACAAGGTCGACCACAACCTGGCCGAGCCCTTGCGCAATTTCGGCCTCGCCCGGGACCGGGCGTCGGTCCTCGCGAAGATGCGCGAGGCCTGCCAGCTCGTCGGCCTCGACCCCGACCAGACGATCCACCGCTTCGCCCACCAGCTCAGCGGCGGCCAGCGCCAGCGGCTGATGGTCGGCCGGGCGATGATGCTGGGCCCGCGGCTGCTCGTCGCCGACGAGCCGGTCTCGATGGTCGACGCCTCGCTCCGCTCCAGCATCCTCGGCAACCTTCGCCGGATGAAGGACGAGCAGGGCATCTCCATCATCTACATCACCCACGACCTCGCCACCGCCTACGAGGTCTCGGACTACGTGCTCGTGCTCTATCGTGGCCGGGTGGTCGAGGCGGGCGACGCCGAGACGGTGATCAAGGACCCGCTGCATCCCTACACGCGCCTCCTGGTCGGCTCGATCCCCTGGCCCGACCCCGACCGGCACTGGGGCGGCGACGAGCAGGCGGAGGCCGAGCTCGCCGAGCGGGACCGGCAGGGCGACCCTGAGCCCTGCCTCGTCCGCTCGACCATCCCCGGCTTCAGTCTCGCGGCATGAGGGCCCCGACCCGCCCGCGGCGCCGAGCCTGACATGCAGCTCCAGTCGATCAAGGACCGGGTGCGCGACGACATCGTCAAGGGCAGCTTCGATCCCGAGGCGCGGCTGACCATCGACATGCTGGCGAGCCGCTACGGCTCCAGCCACATGCCGATCAGGGAGGCGCTGCGCGAGCTGGCGGGCGAGGGCCTCGTCCGCTTCGAGCCGCGGCGCGGGGCGCGCACCCTGCCGATCGACCGCAGCTATATCGACAACCTTCTGACCATGCGCGCCGAGCTCGAACCGCTCCTCGCCCGCCAGGCGGCAGCACGGATGGACGCCCATGGGCTCGCCCGGCTCGAGGCCCTGCAGGCGGAGCTCGAGACGGCGGTGGAACGTGCCGACGACAGTGCCGAGATCGACGCCAACCGGCGCTTCCATCGCGAGATCAACCGCATCGCCGACAATCCCGAGGCATTCGCGATCGTCGACCGGCACTGGCTCCTCCTGGGCCGGCTCTGGGCGCACTACGGCTATGCTTCCGACCGCTTCCCGGGCGTGATCAGCGATCACCGCTGCCTGTTGCAGGCCTTCGCCAGCGGTGCTTGCGACGATGCGGCGGCAGTGACGAAGGCGCATGTGATCAAGGCGAAATACCAGCTCCTGGCGCGATTCGACGCCTATTGGCAGACGAGGACGATCCCCAGATGACCAAACCAGCCACCATCGCCGAAGCCGATTTCCAGCTCCTGCGCATCACGTCGAAGACGGTCTGGACGTTCCTCCGCCTCGCGACGCAGGATGGCCGCGTCGGCTGGGGCGAAGCGACCATCGCCAATGGCGACGATGCGCTGCGCGAGGTGGCCCGGCGCTGGCTACCGGGCCTCGTCGGCGAGCCCGTCGATATCCGCATCGTCGAGAAGCTGCGGCGCGCCGAGCCGACCATCGCCGAGGCGGCCTTCGCCTCGAGCCTCGACATGGCGCTCCTCGACCTCCAGGGCCAGGCGGCGGGCAAGCCGATCCACGCGCTCCTCGGCGACGCGGTGCGGCAGGACATTCCGCTCTACGCCAACATCAACCGGCGCACCGCCCCGCGCACGCCGGAGGGCTTCGCCGCCAGCGCCGGCGTCGCAATCGCCGCCGGCTACACGATCTTCAAGCTCGCCCCGTTCGACGAGGTCAGCGTCGAGCGCTGCGCCGGCGGCGACATCGCAGCGCTCATCGCACCGGGCCTCGCCCGGATCCGGGCGACCCGGGAAGCGATCGGCCCCGATGCGACGCTCCGGGTCGACTGCCACTGGCGCTTCGACCAGGCCGCCGCCGCCTTTATGATCGACGCCTGCCGGGATTTCGCCCTCGACTGGATCGAGTGCCCGGTACCTGAGGTGCCGGAAGACGCCCCGGCGATCGCGACGCTCCGGCGCCAGGCCGCCGGCCAGGGCTGCCGGCTCGCCGGGCTGGAGATGGGCACGAGCCCGGCCGCGTTCGAGCCTTTCCTCCAGGCGGGCTCCTACGACGTGATCATGCCCGACGTGAAGTATCTGGGCGGCCTCGGCCGGTTCCGGGAGCTGGCGGCCAGTGCTGCGCGGCATGGCGCCATCGTCTCGCCGCACAACCCGACCGGCCCCGTCTGCCATGCCGCGAGCCTGCATGTCGGGGCCGTGCTGCCCGAGCTGGATTCGCTCGAGGTGCAGTTCGACGAGACGCCGCTCTTCGACGAGCTGGTCGGCGGCGTGGTCTCGCCGGTCGTGGCCGGTGCGGCCGCCCTGCCCGCCGGGTCGGGTCTCGGCGTGGCCATCGATCCGGTCGTGGCGGCACGGCTGCGGCTCGGGGAGGCCGCGTCGTGAACGAGCCCATGGCACGGCACGAGCTGGGTGCCACGCTCGGCGAATCGCCGGTCTGGTGCGAGCGGACCGGCCGGCTCTGGTTCGTCGACATCCGCGCCCCGGCCGTGCTCGCGCTCGATCCGGCGACCGGCGAGCTGCAGCGCTTTCCCATGCCCGGCCTCGCCGGCATGGTGGCGCTGGCCATGGGCGGGCTCGTGGTCGGGGTGGGCTGCAGCATCCACCCCTTCGACCCGGCCACTGGCCGGCTCGCCGACCCCCTCGTGGCCCTCGACGCCGACCGGCCCGGCAACCGCATCAACGACACCAAGGCCGGCCCCGACGGTGCGCTCTGGTGCGGCACCATGCAGGACGGCGGCGGGGCCGCGACCGGCAGGCTGCATCACGTCGAGCCGACCGGCTTCGCCAGCGAGCTGCTCGACGGCATCCGCTGCCCGAACTCGATCGCCTTCTCGCCGGACAAGCGGACCATGTACTTCACCGATACCCGCAAGGGCGAGATCCTCCAGGCGGCCGTGCCGACCGGGTCCGACCGGCTGGAGCTGCGCCCCTTCGCCCCGGCCGACATCGCACCGGGCGGGCCGGACGGCTCGACGGTCGATGCCGAGGGCTGCCTCTGGAACGCCCGCTACGGTGGCAGCGCCCTCGCCCGCCTCGATCCCGACGGGCGCCTCGTGTCGACCCTGCGCCTGCCGGTGAGCCAGCCCACCGCCTGCGCCTTCGGCGGCCCGGGCCTGCGCACGCTCTACGTCACCTCGGCGCGCCAGCGCTGTCCCCGGCGGCCCTCGAGGGCGAGCCCATGGCCGGCGATCTCCTCGCCTTCGACGTCGGCGTCGCCGGCCTGCCGGAGCCGCGCTTCGGCGCCGCCCCGAAGAGCAACCCATGAGGATCGGCATCATCGGGCTCGGCGATATCGGCGGCAATCTGGCCGCCTGGCTCGCCGCTGGTGGCCACGCGGTGACCGGCTACGACATCGACCCGGCGGCCATGGCGCGCGCCGCTGCGCGGGGTGTCGCGCCGGCCGCCTCCAGGGCGGAGCTGGTCGAGCGGGCCGACGTGATCGCGACCAGCCTCGCCGACCTGGACGCCGTGCGCACCACATACTTCGCCGAGGATGGCCTCGTCGCCCTCGCCGGCCCCGACCGCGTGACGGTGGAATGCTCGACCCTGCCGCCCGATCTCACGCGCGAGATCACCGCTGCCAGGGCCCGGGCCGGCGGTGCGGCGGTCGAGGCCGCGGTGATCGGCATCGGCAAGGATGCCGCCGCCGGCCAGCTCTACCTCATGGTCGCGGGCGACCCCGCCGCGATCGACCGGGCGCGGCCCTTCCTCGACGCCGCCGGGCGCGGCTGGCTGCCGACCGGGGCGAGCGGCACGGCCGCCATCGCCAAGGCCCTGAACAACGGCGTCGGTGCGGCGACGATGTGCGCCATCGCCGAGGCGCTGGCGCTGGCCGCACATCACGGCATCTCGCCGGCCACGCTGGTCGAGGCCATGCGCACTGGGGCCGGCGCCGGGGCCTCGGTGGTGCTGGACCGGCATGGGGCCTTCATGGCCGCGGCCGAGGCAAGCACCCGACCCTTCAACCCGATCGCCAGGAAGGACGCAGCGGCGCTGGGCGCCCTCCTGCCCGACGCGGTGGCCGCAGCACTGCCAACGCTGGCGGGCATGGTCGAAACCTACCGCGAAACCCTGACCGACGCCCGCCTGGCCGCGCCCGAGCTGCTGGCCCGGCGCGCCCATCAACGCCTGAAGGAAGCGACCTCTAAATGACGAGCTCAGCCAGCCCCAAGCCCGCCAATCTGGTCATCGTGCTCTCGGACGAGCACGCCGCGCAATATACCGGCTGCCACGGCCACCCGATCGTCAAGACGCCGAACATCGACCGGCTCGCCGCCACCGGCACGCGCTTCGCCAACGCCTACACCAACAGCCCGATCTGCATGCCGGCCCGCGCCGCCTTCGCCACCGGCCGCTACCCGCACCAGACGGGCTGCTGGTGCAATGCCAGCCCCTATGCCGGCACGCCGCCCACCTGGGGCCACCGATTGCAGGCGGCGGGCCGGCCCGTGGTCTCGATCGGCAAGCTGCACTACCGGGACGACGAGGTCGATGCCGGCTTCGACGAGCAGCGCATCCCCATGCACGCGGTAGCCGGCATCGGCGACCTGCAGGGCGCCATGCGCCAGACGGCCCCTCTGGCGCCCCGGCGCAAGAGCCATGTCGTGGCCGACGAGATCGGCGCCGGCGAATCCAGCTACACCCGCTACGACCGGGCCATCGCCAGGGAGGCGGTGAGCTGGCTGGAGAACGAGGCGCCGGGGCTCGACGAGCCCTGGGTGCTGCAGATCGGCTTCGTCGCCCCGCACTTCCCGCTGATCGCACCCGAGGAATTCTTCGCCATGTACCCGCCGGAGAGCCTGCCCTTGCCCAAGGCCTGCCGGCCCGAGGACTGGCCCCGCCATCCCTGGTTCGACGAGCTCCGCAAGGCCTACATCACCGACACCTTCTTCGACGACGACAAGCGCCGGATCGCCACCGCCGCCTATTTCGGCCTCTGCAGCTTCGTCGACCACCATCTGGGCCAGGTCATGGCCGCCATCGAGCGCGCCGGGCTCGAGCCGAGCACGCGGCTCGCCTATCTCTCCGACCACGGCGACAATCTGGGTGTTCGCGGGCTCTGGCAGAAATCGAACTTCTACGAGGAATCGGCGCATATCCCGCTTTTGATGCGCGGCCCCGGCATCGCCGCCGGCGAGGTGGTGCGAACGCCGGTCTCCATGATCGACTTCTTCCCGACCATCCTGGATGCGACGGGCGTCGCCCCCGACCCCGAGGACCGCGACCTGCCGGGAGAGAGCCTCTTCCGGCTGGCACCCGACGACCGCAAGCGCACCGTCTTCGGCGAGTACCACGCGGCCGGTGCCGTGAGCGGCGCCTACATGCTGCGCCGGGACAAATGGAAATACGTGCACTATGCCGGCTACCCGGCGCAGCTCTTCGATCTCGAGGCCGACCCGGAGGAGCTCACCGACCTCGCCCCGGACCCGGCCCATGCCGCCACGCTCGCCGAGTTCGAGCGCGAGCTGCGCGCCATGCTCGATCCCGAGGCGACGGACGCCCGCGCCAAGGCCGACCAGGCGGCCATCATCGAGCGCCACGGCGGCCGCGAGGCGGTGCTCGCCCGGGGCTCCTTCGGCGCCACCCCGCCGCCCGGCGAGAAGGCCGAGCTCGGCTGACCTTCCGGCGGCAGGCTCAGCCCAGATAGTCGGCGTCGGACACCTTCTCGAGCCAGGTGGCGCGCGAGCCGTCCCTGGCCAGGGCGATGGCGATGTGCGTCATGGCGGTGGTCGCGGTGCCGCCGTGCCAGTGCTTCTCGCCCGGCTCGAACCAGACGATGTCGCCGGGGCGGATCTCCTCCTTCGGCCCGCCCTGGCGCTGCGCCCAGCCCAGCCCGGCGGTGACGATCAGGGTCTGGCCGAAGGGGTGGGTGTGCCAGGCCGTGCGGGCGCCGGGCTCGAACGTGACGGCCGCACCGCCGACCTGGCCCTCGCCGCTGCCCCCGAACGGCGCGTCGAAGCGGACGGTGCCGGTGAAATGATCGGCGGGCGGCGTCACGGACGGCGTCGCCCCGCTTCGCTTGATCTTCATTTTCTGTCCTTTCGCTCCGGTGTGCCCCCGTCGCCCGGAATGACCGGGCGCACCTTTCAAACCGGCACCCGCGCGAACCTGGACATGAAGCCGTCCAGCTCCTCGATGGGCATCGGCCGGCCGAGATAGTAGCCCTGAACCTGGTCACAGCCCATGCGCACCAGCTCGTTGTACTGCCATTCCGTCTCGGCCCCCTCGCCCACGACCTCGAGGCCGAGACGGTGCCCCAGCGCGGTGATGCCCTCGCAGATGCATTGCGTGCGGTGATCGTCGAGGCGCGCCACGAGGCTGCGATCCAGCTTCATCGCGTTGAGCGGCAGGGCCTGCAGGTGCGAGAGACTGGAATAGCCCGTGCCGAAATCGTCGAGGCAGATCCGGGCACCCACCTCGTGCAGGTCCCGGAGGTTCGCGAGCGTGCTCGTGTCGGCGTTGAAGAGGCTCGTCTCCGTGATCTCGAACTCCAGGCGGTGCGGGTCGAAGGCGAGCGCCTCGACGATCTTGAGGAAGCGCCGGAAGCAGTCGTCCTTCTGGATCTGCACGGGCGAGAGGTTGATCGCGAGCGAAAGGTCGAGGTGATGGCGCGCGGTCGAGCCGGCCAGATCGCGGCAGGCGGTCGAGAGGACCCAGTCGCCGATCGGCACGATCGAGCCGTTGCTCTCGGCGATGGGGATGAACTCGGCCGGGCTCACCTCGAAATGCGGGGCCCGGTCCCAACGGATCAGCGCCTCGAAACCCATCAGGCGACCGTCGGCGGTGGAGAACTTCGGCTGATAGCGGATCGAGAGCTCGCCCTGGTCCCGGGCCTGCTCGAGGCGGACGCCCAGGCGGCGGCGCCGCTTCTCCTTCTCCATCATCACTTCGTCGAACAGCGCACCCTGTCTCCTGCCGTTCAGCTTCGCCCGGTGCAGGGCGACATCGGCATTGGAGAGCAGGCGCTCGGTCGTGTTGCCGTCGTCGGGGAAGAGCGTGGAGCCGATGCTGACGCTCGCCTGCAGGTCGTGGCCGGCGACGGTGAACGGCTGGGCGAATGCCTTGATCAGCCGCTCGCTCAGTTCGACGACGCCGTCTGCGGCCGCGACGTCGATCTGGATCGCCGCGAACTCGTCGCCGGCGATGCGGGCCAGCGTGTCGACCTCGCGCATCGTCGCCGCCATGCGCCGGGCCGCCTGCTGCAGCACCTCGTCGCCGGCCATGTGCCCGAACGTGTCGTTGATCGCCTTGAAATTGTCGACGTCGATGAAATGCAGGCCGACCCCGCTCGAGCGGCGACGCGCGGCGACCAGGGCCTGCGCCAGGCGATCGTTGAACAGCCGCCGATTGGGCAGGCCGGTCAGTACGTCGTGGTGGGCCAGATGCTCGATCCGGGCATTGGCCCGCTCCTTCAGGTCGAGCAGCTTCTGTGAGCGGCCTAGCTGAATGATCAGGAGCGTGACCAGGGCCAGCATGCTGAGCCCGAGCCCGCCCGCCGCCATCATGATGGCCGAGTAGATGTCGTCCATGTGCTGATGCAGCTCGGAATGGCCCTGGCCCGACTGGTGCAAGGCCGTCAGGCTCAGATCGTGGATCGGCGCCGCGAACGCCTCGATCCCGGCCAGGACCCGGGCGTAGGCATCGGCATCGAAGCCGGGCTCGTCCAGCAGGTCGGACATACGCTGCAACGCGGCGGTCAGCCTAGCGCCGAGGTCCTCGACATCGCTGATCTCCCGGAGTGGCGCCGCGTCCCGTCCCTCCACCAGAGGGGGGATGCGGCTCCAGAGGATGTCGAGCCTGAGGCGCAGCGTCTCGAGATCCACGTCCGGATCCCGCGCCTTGAATCGATGCATGGCCTGCAGCAGACGCAGCAGCTCGACCTCGATCTCGTGCGTCGCCCACAAGGACTCCGAGCCGGACCGCAGGAACGCCGCTTGGCCCAACCGCAGCCGCTCGAAATTCGTGAAGATAATCGAAACAAAAATGACAAAGATCGAAGATATGAGAATACCTATCGACAGGTCCCGCCGTTTACTCCTCATAAAACTCTAATTCATTTAGTTGCCATATCGAGCGCTGGCTGATGATACGTTTGTCGAGCTCGGGATAAGACGACCAGGGATAGATGACCCAGAGCGGGCCGCGGTCGCGCCGCGTCAGGTCGACGCCGTCGGCGCGCCAGGCGATCAGCAGGTCGTAGTCGCGCGCCTCCGACATCGGGATCACCACATGGTAATCATTGAGCGCTCGCAGCAGCATGGCGGTGCCGCCGGCCTGCAGGCCCGTGACCAGCGAGCGTAGCGGCAGCCCCTCGAACTCGACCTCGCCTTCCGTCCACGGCGTCCAGGTCGTCAGCGTCGCCTTGCCGAAGCTCTCGAGGAGCTGCCGGTCCAGACGGGCTTCGTCGCCGACATTGGTCCGCCCCAGCAGACCCTTCGCCGTCAGGATGACCTCGGCGCCTGGCGGTTCCAGATCGCTCGCCTCGGTGCCGCTCGACATTCCCGCCACGGCCGTCACCGCGAGCACGAGAGCCGCGCGCCGGCTCCAGCAAAGTGACGGCCGGTCGGACAAGCAACTCAAAGGCGCGTCTGGATGTGCAGCGTGCTCCACCACGATCTACACCCTTTGATTGTGCGCAGTGCCTAATTTATCGCCCCTAGCGTGTCAACGTCGGCGTGAAAGCGGGCCGGGTCCGGCCCCCTTTGCCCTGGCACACCTGCCGCCGTCTTCATTCGTGCAAGTGTGCCCTCGATCCGCGACGGACACCAAAGGACCTCCCGCCCGCGGCGCACGTCACGCTTGCGGGTCGGGCAGGTCGGTCTGGATCAGGCGATCGCTGAGGTGGATGTCGGTCGTCTCGAGCAGACCGGGGCCGAGATTGGCGAACTTGTGCGGCACATGCGCGGGGCAGAGCAGGATCTGGCCCGCCTCGGCGGTGACCGTCTCGCTGCCCAGCGTGAAAAGCGCCCGGCCGGCGCGGACGATGAAGACCTCGTCATAGGGGTGGACATGCAGGACCGGCCCGGCGCCCGGCCTCTCGCTGGCGAAGAAGATGACGCTGACGCCCGTGCCGAGCGCCCTGCCCTCGAACCGGCCGCGCCAGAGGCGCTCGTCCAGTCGCCCAGTCGCTGCGTTGCAGCACGGCGGGCTCGCGGTCCATTTCTGTCCTCCGGGTCGGTTGGCGAGGCGGGCGATTGGGGTCGGGGTCAGGGCCATCGATCGAAGCATGCCGCCTTCACCAAGGAGCGCGTTCTGGCTGCCCGGGCTGCTGCATGCTTTAGTATGCCGTCATAGGCCCGCCACACGGTCGCATAGTCCGAATACAGGCGATCCACCGGGAAGTTGCTGGCGAAGAGGCAGCGATCGGGGCCGAAGATGTCGATGGTGTCGAGGACGAAGGGGCGGATGGAATCCTCGGTCCAGTGGTGGTCGACCATGCCGAGGCCGGAGATCTTGGCGCTGACATTGGGGCATCGGGCGAGTTGGCGCAGGCCCTGGCGCCAGCCCTCGATGCCATCCGGATCGCGCTCGCGGGGCATGCCGGTGTGGTTGAGGATCACCGGGATGTCGGGGTGCCGGGCGGCGAGGTCGGCGGCGGCGGCCATTTGTGGCCAGTAGAGCTGGAGGTCGAAGGCGTAGCCGTGCTTCGCCAGCCGCGCGTAGCCGCGCTGTCAGGCTGCGTCGTTCAGGTAGTCGGCGCTGGCGGCGTTCAGGGCCGGATCGCTGTGGCGGTTCAGGATCTGGCGGATGCCGCGCATGTTGGCGAAAGCGCCGTGCGCCTCCAGCACCTTGTCCACATCGGGGCCGGCGAGGTCGGCGAAGGCGACGATGCCGTGCGGGAAGCCGCCCGAGCCCGGGGCGTCGGCGATGGCCTGCAGCCAGCGCGTCTCCAGGACGGCGAGCTCGGGCGCGATCTCGGCCTGCAGGTGGACGGACTTCACGAGCTCCAGCCCGGCGGCGTCGGCCCTGAAGTCGGCGAGCAGGTAGTTGCGGCAGAGCGGGGTGGTGTCGCCGATGGCGGGTGACCGGACCGGCTTTGCCAGCCAGGGATAGGGATGCAGGTCGCGGTCCCAGAGGTGGTGGTGGGCGTCGACGATCCGCATGTGCTCACCCACCAAAGACGTGGTGGGCCGTCCGGTGCTGCTCGATATAGGCCCAGTCGTAGGTGACGCCGAGGCCGGGGCCGTCGGGGACCGGCACGCAGCCGTCCTTGCCCAGATCCTGCGGCTGGTCGCTGTAGCCGCAGGTGTAGACCGGGGGCACGGCGTTCGCCATGCCGGGGCCGACCAGCGCCATCTCGTAGAAATGGGTGTTGCGGGTGGCGCTGATGACGGCGCGATGTGCCGGGCCGCAGGCGTGGAACTGGAGGTCGAGGCCGAAGGCCTCGCAGAGATGGGCGAGCTTCACGGCACCGGTGATGCCCATGTCGTACTCGGGATCGGCGTGGATCATGTCGCAGCCGCCGGCCATGAGGAAGGCGGCCTTCTGCTCGATGGTGCGGACATGCTCGCTGACCAGGAGCGGCGTGGCGAGCTTCTCCCGCAGCCGCTTGTGGCCCTCGGCGGAGACGCCGGCGTCCCGATACGGGTCCTCGTACCAGAAGAAGCCGGCCTCGTCGCAGGCGCGGCCGACCCGGAGCGCGTCCATCCAGGTGCGGAGCTGGCAGGCGGGGTCGAGCATGAGCGGGAAGCCGTCGCCCACGGCGGCGCGCACGCCCAGCACGTTCCTGACCTCGCGCGCCACGTCGCCGTTGTTCCAGCCGTGGATCTTGAAGCCGGCGAAGCCCTGCTCCTTGCAGGCGGCGGCGTAGTCGGCGAAGGCCTCGGGCGTGTCGAGCCCGCCCTTCACGTCCTGGCCGTGATAGGTGCTGGCATAGGTGGGCAGGCGCTTCCTGTAGCCGCCGAGCAGGCGCGCCACCGAGGCGCCGAGCCGCTTCCCGGCGAGGTCCCAGAGCGCGATGTCGATGGGCCCGTGGCCCATGTGGTCGTAGGCTCGGATCTCGCGCTTCATGTCCTCCCAGATCTCGACCCGGGTGTCGGGGTCGCGGCCGATGAGGTGCGGGGCGAGCATCAGGGTCTGGCCGAGTGCCGCCGGCGTGCCGACCCAGTGGGTGACGTACTCGCCCCGGGCACCGTCCTGCGTCTCTATGGCGACGGCGTAGCGGCTCATCGGCATCCGCCCGCCCTTCTGCCAGACGAGGTTGCCGACGCCGGCCGCACCGTGCGGCGGTAGGGCGAGATCCTCGACCTCGTAGCCGAAGACGTGGACCTCGACACGGGTGATGGTCGTCATGGCTGCTCTCCCGGCACCGGTGCGTCGGCGCGAATCAGCTTCTCGTGCTTGAGCTCGGCCCAGAAGGCGGCTGGAATGGAAGCCCGCATGTGGTCGAGATTGGCCTTGATGTGCGCCGGCTCGAAGCCGCCCGGGATCACCGAGGCGACACAAGGGTGGCCGAAGGGGAACTGCAGGGCCGCAGCCGGCAGGGCCACGCCGTGCCGCTCGCAAACCGCCTGGATGCGGCGCACCTTCTCCAGGGCCTCGGGCGTGGCGTCGGCATAGTCGTATTTCGCGCCCGGCACAGGGCCGGTCGCGGTGATGCCGGAGCTGAAGACGGCGCCGATGACGAGGCCGACATCGCGCCTCTGGCAGTAGGGCAGCTCCACGTCCAGCGTGTCGTGATCCATCAGCGTGTAGCGCAGCGCCAGGAGGAAGAAGTCGAGATCGACCAGATCGAGGAAGCGCGGGATCATGCCCTCCTCGTTGATGCCCGCGCCGATGCCCCTGATGACGCCCGCCGTCTTGAGCTCGTCGAGCGCCCGCCAGCCGCTGGTCGCGAGCTGGGCCAGATAGGCCTGGACCTTGGCGTCGGCCACGTGGTGGCGCAGGTCGAGGTCGTGGATGACGAGCAGATCGATGCGGTTCATGCCGAGGCGCTGCAGGCAGTCCTCATAAGCCCGCATGATGCCGTCATAGCTGTAGTCGAAGACATGGTCGAAATGCAGCCCGCCGGTCCAGAACCCCGTGTCGAAGCGCTCGGGATGGCGGGGTGCCTTGAGGATGCGGCCGACCTTGGTCGAGAGCACGAACTCGGACCGCGGCTGGCGGTAGAGGAAGCGCCCCAGGCGATGCTCGCTCTGGCCCCGGCCATACCAGGGGGCCGTGTCGTAGTAGCGAATCCCCTCGTCCCAGGCGGCCTGGAGCGTCGCCTCCGCGGCGGCATCGCTGACCCGCGTGAAGAGCTCGCCGAGGGGTGCCCCACCGAAGCCGAACGACGAGATCTCGACCCCGGACTTGCCGAGGCGGCGCTTCTTGAACGGGTCCATGGCTCCCCCTGGAATGACGACGACGATCCCACCGGTGGCGACGTTGCCCCATCGCTTCGTGCGGCGCGGAACTTGCCACGCGGCCGATGCCGAGACAAGGCGCCCGGTTCAGGCCCCGGGAGCCAGTCGACGCTCCCGCCAGGGCTCGAGGCCGGTCGGCACGGCCCCCGCCAGGGCCTGGGTGTAGGGGTGCTGCGGGTGCTGCCAGAGTGCTGTGCCCTCACCCGCCTCGACCACCCGGCCGCGCCAGAGGACGAGGGTGCGGTCGGCGAGGCGCTGCACCACGCCGAGGTCGTGGGTGACGAAGACACGCCGAGGCCCCGCGCGCACCAGGGACAGGTTCAGCACCTGGGCGCGGACCGAGACGTCGAGCGAGGCCACGGGCTCGTCGCAGACGAGGAGGTCCGGCCCGGCGGCAAGCGCCCGGGCGATGGCCGCCCGCTGCAGCTGGCCGCCCGAGAGGGCGCGGGGCGCGCGGTCGGCCAGCGCCGGATCGAGGCCGGTGGCGGTCATCAGCTCGGCGACGCGGGCCCGCCGGCCCCGACGATCGAGATCGGTATGGAGGCGCAGCGGCAGGGCGATGGAGCCGCCGACGCTGCGCGCCGGGTTGAAGCTGGCGAGCGGGTCCTGGAAGACCATCTGCACCCGCCGGCGAACATCCCGCGCCATCCGGCCACTGGCGTCGGTCAGCGGCCGGCCGTCGAGCGCCACGGTGCCCGTGGTCGGCCGGTCGAGCCCGACCGCGAGCCGGGCGAGCGTCGTCTTGCCGGACCCGCTCTCGCCGACGAGGCCGACGATCTCGCCCGACGAGAGCACGAGGTTGACTCCGTCGAGGGCCGTCATCGGCGCCGCGCCGCTCTGGTAGACGCGGCTGATGCGCGAGAGCTCGAGCCGGCTCAAGGGGCTGCCTCCCCGGCCCGCCAGCAGGCGGCGGCATGGCCCCTGTCCTGCGGCTCGAGCGGCGGGCGCACGCTCCGGCAACGATCAATGGCGAGCGGGCAGCGCGGCGCGAAGGCGCAAGCAGTGACAGGCAGCGCCGGATCGGCGGGAGGCAGCTCGGGAAAGGGCGCGTCGCCAGTGGCGGCCACACCGCCGAACGGCAGGGCAGCGCCGGCGAGGGCCACGGCATAGGGATGGAGCGGGCGGCGGACCACGGCCTCCGCGGGCCCCTGCTCGACGATCCGGCCGGCATACATGACGGCGATCTCGTCGGCGACGGCCCCGGCCACGGCGAGGTCGTGGGTCACGAGGACGAGGCCGACTCCGTCCTGGTCGACCAGCGCCAGCAGCAGGTCGAGGATCTGCGCCTGGACCATGGCATCGAGCGCGGTGGTCGGCTCGTCGGCGAGGATCAGGCCCGGCTTCCCGGCGAGGGCTGCCGCGATCGCCACGCGCTGCTTCTGCCCACCCGACAGCCGGTGCGGGTAGTCCGATGCTCGCCGCGCCGGGTCGTCGATGCCGACCCGGTCGAGAAGCTCGACGGCGGCCCGCCAGGCGGCGGTGCGGCCCAGGCCCTGATGCACGGCGGCGACCTCGGCGACGGTGGCGCCGACCCGCAGCACCGGGTTGAGGCTCGCACCCGGGTTCTGGAAGATCATGCCGATCCGCCGGCCGGCGACGCCCTCGCGCGTCGCACCGGGCGCGAGGAGATCGGGGCCGCCGCCATCCAGCCCGAGGCTGCCCACGACCCGTGCTTCCGCCGGCAGGAGTCCCGCCATGGCGTTCAGCACGGTCGTCTTGCCGGAGCCGCTCTCGCCGATGAGGGCAAGGACCCGGCCCCGCTCGAGCGAAAGGTCGACCTCCCGGGTGGCCTCGAGCCAGCCGCCATCCGGCAACGGGAAGGCCACGGTCAGCCCCTCGAGGGTGAGGGCCGGCGCCATCAGCTTCCCCTGCCGAGGCCGAGGCGGCGTGCCAGGCCGTCGCCGGTGAGGCTGACCGCGAGCACGGCGAGTGCGATGCAGATTCCCGGCAGGACGACGAGCGAGGGGGCCGTGCGGATCAGGGCCCGGCCGTTCGCCACCATCGAGCCCCAGCTCTGCAGGTTGGCATCGCCGAGGCCGAGAAAGGCGAGCGCACTCTCCACCAGGATGGCTTCGCCCACGGTGATGCCGGCCAGTGCGACGACCGGCTGCAGGGCACCCGGCAGGACCTCGACGAAGGCGATGGCGAGGGCGCCATGCCGGCGACGCGCGCGGCATCGACATAGTCCAGCGTCTTCACCCGCAGCACCTCGGCGCGCACGAGGCGGGCGGCCGGCGGCCAGGACGAGATGGCGATGGCGAGGATCACATTGCCGGCCGAAGCGCCCAGCACGCTGACCATCGCCAGAGCGAGGAGGAAGGTCGGCACGGTCTGGAAGGCCTCGGTGAGGCGCATCAGCCCGTCGTCGAGGAAGCCGCCCCGAAAGCCGGCGAGGGTCCCGACCAGGATGCCGGCGCCCAGCGTCGCGGCGGCGGCCGCCAGCCCGACCACGAGCGAGACCCGGGCACCATGCACCAGTCCCGCCCAGACGTCGCGGCCGAGCTGGTCGGTGCCGAGCGGGAAGCGGGCGTCGGTGAAGGGTGCGGTCAGCGGCCGGGCCACCATGTCGAGCGGATCGCCCGGGGCGAGCAGTGGCGCGAGCAGTGCCGCCAGCACCAGCAGCAGCAGGAGGGCCGGGCCGATCAGGCCGCTCCAGGGCGACCCCATGCGCATCAGTCGCCCGCCACCCGGCCGAGGTTGTCGCCGACCCGCGGGTCGAGCCGGCCATAGACGATATCGACCAGGATGTTGACCAGCACGACGAGGACCGTCCCGGCGAGCAGGATGCCGGCCAGCAGCGGCAGGTCGCGCTGGCTCACCGCCTCGAAGGCGAGGCTGCCGAGGCCCGGGATCGCGAAGACCGTCTCGACGACGACGCTGCCGCCGAGCATCGTGCCGGACTGCAGGCCGAGCATGGTGACGACCGGCAGAAGCGCCGGCCGCGCCATGTGGCGAAGGACGATGCGGCGGGTGGGCAGGCCCCGGGCCTTGGCCGCGGTCACCCAGCCGCTTTCGGCTGCAGCCAGCATCGCGCCGCGCATCAGGCGGAGATAGAGGGCGAAATAGGTGAGCCCCAGCGTGGCCGCCGGCAGGACCAGGTGGCGGGCGGTGTCGAGCACGGCGGCGAGGCCGGTGGCCCGGCTGTCGAGCGTGCTGAAGCCGCCCAAGGGCAGCCAGCGCAGCTCGACCGAAAAGACGATGATCAGGAGCAGGCCGAGCCAGAAGCCGGGCGTGGCGTTGAGGACCAGGGCCGCCGTCGTGACCACCGTGTCCGTCGGCCGGCCGCGACGGAGGGCGGCCAGGGCGCCGAGGCCGATGCCGAGCAGGGCCGCGAGCAGGATGCCCGAGCCCATGAGCAGGAGCGTCTTGGGCAGGCGCTCGAGGATGACGTCGAGCACCGGCCGGGCGAAGGCGAGCGACCAGCCGAGATCGAGCGTCACGAGGCGCCAGGCATAGGTCAGAAAGCGGGCGCCCAGGCTGTCGGCCAGGCCATAGCGCTGGCGCAGCTCGGCGGCGAGCGTGAGGTCGCCGGCACCGCCGATGCCGGCGAGATAGGCATCGACCGCGTCGCCCTCGGCGAGCTCCAGGAGGGCGAAGACGCCGATTGCCACGATCAGCAGCACCGGCAGGGTCTGGAGCAGGCGACGAAGGAGAAAGCGCAGCATCAGCGGGCCGGCGCTCCAGAAATGCTGGCGAGGCATGCCCGCCAGTGGCCGTCGCCCGCTGGTGGTGCAGCTTCGCTCAAGACACGGCCCGGGTCTCTCGGCTATGGCCGGTGCGAGACTGGCACGGAAGGCCATGGCCGAGAACCTGATCCTGCTCCTGCTCGCCGCCTTGCCGCTGATGGGCAGCCCCGGCCCGGCGACGCTGAGCCTCGCCGCCGTCGGCTCGGCCTTCGGCGTGCGCGCCGGCCTGCCCTTCATGGCCGGCATCGCCTCGGGCACGCTGGTCGTGGTCTGCATCGTCGCCACGGGGGTGACGGGCATCGTGCTGGCCCTGCCGGGTGCCGTGCCGGTGCTGGTGACGCTGGCCGGCGCCTATATCCTCTGGCTCGCCTGGAAGATCGCCACGGCCCCGCCGGCTGCCCAGCGCGGCACCGGTGAGCGGGCGCCGGCGCTCGTGGGCGGGCTCCTGCTGGCGCTCGCCAACCCCAAGGCCTATGCGACCTTCGCCGCCGTGTTCTCGGGCCGGGTCGTGGTGCCGGACGACCCGCTGGTCGACGCGGCGGTCAAGATCGCGACGCTCATGGTCGCCATCGTGATCCTCGACATCGTCTGGCTGGCGCTCGGCTCGGCCCTGGCGCGCGTCATGGCCGAGCCGCGGCTCGGGCGGGCGGTCAATATCGGCTTCGCGGTGCTGCTCGTCCTCTCCGTGGCCGCCGCCTTCCTCCGCTGAGCTCACTCGGCCAGCCAGGTGTCGGCCCAGGACGAGGTGGCCCAGCGCGGGTTGTTGGCCACGTTCTGCACCTCGTCGCGCGCCACGGTGAGGAAGGTGAAGTCGACCAGCACGAGGATCGGCAGGTCGTCGGCCACCTTCTTCTGGAACTCCTCGTAGACGGCGACGCGCGCCTCGCTGTCGACCGTGGAGAGGCCCCGCGCGATGATCTCGTTCATCACCGGGTCGTCGTAGCCGTACTGATTCGAGAACGGCACGCCGGCCGGCAAGCCGCCCTGGAAGAGGATGGTGGTCGAGATGGCCGGGTCGTTGCGATAGACCGGCGAGCCGATGGCGAGGTCGAAATCGTGGTCGGTGTAGACGGCGGCGATATGGCCGCCCGGGTCCGCCGTGACCAGCTCCACCGCGATGCCGACCTTCTGCAGGGCCTGGCGGACATAGTCGCCGACCGCCCGGGTCTGCTCGAACCAGGGTGCCGGCCGCAGACGCAGCGAGAAGCGCGTGCCGTCGGCGCCGCGCGGGTAGCCGGCCTCGTCGAGCAGCGCCTCGGCCGCGGCGATGTCGAAATCGTAGGTGGCGACGTCCGCCGTGTAGAAATCGGCAGCGCTCGACGGCACCGGCCCGGTGGCCGCGGTGGCGTAGCCCATGAAGACGACATCGACGATGAACTGGCTGTCGATGGCGTGACGCAGGGCCTTCCTGACGAGCGGGTTGGCGAGCTCGGCGCGGCGGTGGTTGATCTCCAGCGTGATCTGGTAGGTGATGCCCTCGTAGCCCTTGTTCACCACCGTGACGTCGTCGAGCGCATCGAGCCTCGGCATCTCGGCGAGCGGCACGGCGGAGAAGGCGGTGAGGTGGATGTCGCCCGTCTCGAGCGCTGCGGCCTTCGCCCCGGCGTCCGGCAGGACACGGTAGAGGATGGCATCCAGATAGGGCTGGCCCTCGGCCCAGTAGGACGGGTTGCGCTCGAGCCGGAAGAACTCGCCCGGCTTGTGCTCGGCGAAGACGAAGGGGCCGGTGCCGACCGGCGCCATGTTGAGCGGGTTCTCGGCGATGTCCGTGCCGTCGTAGAGATGCTTCGGCAGGACCGCGGAGAGGGCCGGCAGCGCGTTCTCGACGAGCTGCGGCGGGGTCGGCACGGCGAAGCGGAAGACAGCGGTGAGCGGGTCGGGGGTGTCGACCGCCTCGAGGTTGGAGAAGACCACCCGCCCGAGGTTCTGCAGGGCTTCCAGACCTCCATCGCCGAGAAAGACATCGCCGAGGTGAAGGGCGTGCCGTCGCTGAAGGTGACGCCGTCGCAGCTTGACCGTATAGGTCAGGCCGTCATCGGAGCCCCCATTCGGTCGCCAGCACCGGGCGCAGCCCCGTCTCGTAATCCATCTCGACGAGCGGCTCGACGACCTTGCTCGACACATAGAAGACGCCGTTGGACGCCACCATGGCCGGGTTGAGGTTGCGGGCTCGGTGTCGGCGGCGACGATCAGCGTGCCGCCGCACCGGCGCCTGGCCCCAGGCCACGCGCCCGCGACGAGCGCCACGCCGGCCAATGCGGTCGTCGAAAGCAGGATTCACGCCGTGTGGCACCCATCACCGTTTCCCTATTTGAGTTGCCGGCAGACGCTTGGCGCGCGAATCACCAGCGGACCATGCCGGCATCGACGTTCGCGCTGGCCGGTCATCCAGCCTGCGTCGTCGGAGGCCAGGAAGGCCACGGCGTCGGCGATCTGCGACGGCTGGCCCTTGCCCGGCATGGCCTGCGCATCTCGACGAAGGCGAAGGCCTCGTTGTGCGGGCTCGCCTTCACCCCGTCCGATTGAGCCCCGGGGTCACGGCATTGACGCGGATCCGGTGCTTGCCGAGCTGGCCCAGTGCGCGGGTGAGGCCGATCACCCCGCCCTTCGTCGCCGTAGGCCGCCATGTTGGGCGTGCCGGCGAAGAACGAGTTGGACGAGATGCGACGACAGCTTCACCGTGTAGGTCAGCCCGTCCTCGGAGCCCCCCCATTCCGTCGCCAGCACCGGGCGCAGCCCCGTCTCGTAGTCCATCTCGACGAGCGGCTCGACCACCTTGCTCGACACGTAGAAGACGCCGTTGGACGCCACCATGGCCGGGTTGAGGTTGCGCGGCTCGGTGTCGGCGGCGACGATCAGCGTGCCACCTTTCACGGGCTCCTGGGCCCATGCGCCGCGCCCGCGCGCGACGAGCGCCACGCCGGCCAGGGCCGTCGTCGAAAGCAGGATCTCGCGCCGCGAAGCACCCATCACCATTTTCCCCCTTCTGTGGTTGCCACGACTTTAGGAGTATTCTCGCCGCGGCGCATCAGCGGACCGCGCCGGCATCGACGTCGATCGTCCGGCCGGCCGCTCGTCATGTCCGCCGAGTCACAAAGCTGCCGCCTGCCGCAGCCCGCGCCAGACGCGCTCCGGCGTCAGCGGCATGTCGAGACGGGTGACGCCCAATGGCTCCAGCGCGTCGAGCACGGCGCTGACCACGGCGGCCGGGCCGGCGATGGCCCCGGCCTCGCCGCAGCCCTTCACGCCCAAGGGGTTGTTGCGGCAGGGAATGGCGAGCGACGCGACCTCGACGGACGGCACGTCCGAGGCCCGCGGCATGGCGTAGTCCATGAAGGAGCCCGAGAGAAGCTGGCCGGTCTCCCCGTCGTGCACGCCGAGCTCGAGGAGCGCCTGGCCGATGCCCTGCGCCACGCCGCCATGGAGCTGGCCCGCCACGATCATCGGGTTGATCTGGTGGCCGAAATCGTCGACCGCGGTGAACCGGTCGACGCGCACCCGGCCGGTGAGCGGGTCGACCTCGACCTCGCAGAGATGGCAGCCATAGGGGAAGGTGAAGTCCGGCGGGTCGAAGTAGCTGGTCTCCTCGAGCCCGGGCTCGAGCTCGTCGAGCGGGTAGTTCCAGGGGTTGTAGGCAGCGCTCACCACCGCGGCGAAATCGACCTCGAGATCGGTGCCGGCGACGCTGAAGCGGCCATCGGCGAAGGTCACGTCGCCGGCATCGGCCTCGAGCAGGTGGGCCGCGATCTTCCGCCCCTTCTCGATCACCTTGTCGAGCGACATGACGAGCGCCGACCCGCCCAGCGCCAGCGAGCGCGAGCCGTAGGTGCCGATGCCGTAGGCGACGCGGTCGGTGTCGCCATGGACGATCTCGACCCGCTCGAAGGGCACACCCAGCCGGTCGGCGACGATCTGCGCATAGACCGTCTCGTGGCCCTGGCCGTGGGTGTGGCTGCCGGTGAGCACCGTCACCGTGCCGGTCGGGTTGACCCGGACATGGCCCACCTCGTACTGGCCGGCGGCGCAGCCGTGCTCCTTGAGCATCTTCGACGGCCCCATGCCGCAGGCCTCCATGTAGAAGGCGAAGCCGAAGCCGCGGCGGAGGCCAGCCGCCTCGCTGGCCTCCCGCCGGGCAGCGAAGCCGGCCTTGTCGGCGACCTCGAGCGCCCGGTCGAGCAGCGTCTGGAAATCGCCGACATCGTAGGTCCAGAGCAGCGGCGTCTTGTAGGGGAAGGCGTCGGCGGGCACGAGGTTGCGCCGGCGGATCTCCACCCGGTCCAGGCCCGTCTCGCGCGCCGCGGCATCCATCAGGCGCTCCAGCACATAGGTCGCCTCGGGCCGCCCCGCGCCGCGATAGGCGTCGACCGGCACGGTGTTGGTGAAGACCGCCCTGACCCGGCAATGGACGGCGCGCACGGCATAGGGGCCGGGCAGCGGGTTGGCGTAGAAGAAGCTCGGGATGGCCGTGGCGAAGGTCGAGAGATAGGCCCCCATGTTGGCCAGCGTGTCGACCCGCAGCCCGGTGACGACACCCTGCGCATCGAGGGCGAGCGAGGCCGTGGTGACGTGGTCGCGGGCCCAGGTGTCGCTGAGATAGGCCTCGCTGCGCTCGGCGATCCACTTGACCGGCCGCCGGAGCCGCATCGCCGCGAAGCCGACCAGCACCTCCTCGGCATAGTGGTAGATCTTCATGCCGAAGCCGCCGCCCACATCGGGCGAGACGACCCGGATCTTCTCCTCGGAGAGCTTGAGCGTGGCCAGCGCCATCAGGAGCCGGATGATGTGCGGGTTCTGGTTCGAGGTGTAGAGCGTCAGCCGTCCGGTGCCGGCATCCCAGTCGCCGATCGTGCCGCGCGTCTCCATGGGCGAGGCGTTGATGCGGTTGTTGACGAGGGCCACCGTGGTGACGTGGTGCGCGTCGCGGAAGGCGGCCTCGACGGCCGCCGCATCACCGACCTCCCAGTCGTAGCAGAGATTGCCCGGCGCCTCGGGCCAGAGCAGCGGTGCTTCGGGGGTCACCGCCGTCGCGAGGTCGGTGACGTTGGGCAGGGGCGCATACTCGACGGCCACGGCCTCGGCGGCGGCCAGGGCCGCGGCCCGCGTCTCGGCGACGACGAAGGCCACGGGATCGCCCACATGGCGCACACGGCCGAGCGCCAGCACCGGGTGCGGCGGCTGCGCCATGGCCGAGCCGTCCTTCGACTGCACCATCCAGCCGCAGGGCAGCGTGCCGATGCCGGCGGCATCGAGGTCCTTGCCGGTATAGACGGCGAGCACGCCCGGCATGGCGGCGGCGGCCGCCGTCTCGATCGCGCGAATTTCGGCATGGGCATGGTCGCTGCGCACCACGACGCCGACGGTCTCGCGCGGCAGGGCGATGTCGGCGACATAGCGGCCGGTGCCGGTGACGAAGCGCTGGTCCTCCTTGCGGCGGACCGGCTGGCCCATCAGCTTCTCGCGTGCCGCCCGGGAAGGATCAGAAGGCGCCATTGATGATCTCCATCGCAGCTTCCGTGCCGCCGCCGATATCGGCCCTGCCGCCCATCGCCTGCAGCGCCGCGCCCAATGCCGCGACCGCCGCAATGCTGTGGATCGGCTGGGCGGTCGGGCCCATGTGGCCGATGCGGATGAGCTTCCCCAGGGTCTCGGCCCGGCCGGCGGAGAAGGTGACACCGTAGCGCTCGCGCGACGTGGCGAGAAGGGCCGCACCGTCGATGCCGTCCGGCACCTTCACGGCGGTGGTGGTGGGCGACGCGATCGCGTCCCGCGCCGGCCAGATGTCGAGGCCGAGCCCCCGCACCCCCGCGCGGCAGGCGGCCGCGGTCAGCGCGTGACGCCCCCAGACAGCCTCCGGACCCTCCTCGAGATAGAGGTCGAGAGCCCGGTCCAGGCCGTTGATCTCGGCGACCGAGGGCGTGAACGGGAAGGGCCGGTCGGCGCGCCAGGCCTCCTGCCAGTCGAGGATGCTGAGCATCGAGGCCCGTGGCGCCTTCGGGTTCGCCGCCATCTTGGCCCAGCCCCGCTCGCTCACG
>JAWKVR010000018.1:0-64379 GCA_041397945.1 Geminicoccaceae bacterium | reverse complement strand
ATGAACATCCAGGCGAGCGCGCCGAGGAGCAGCACGGCGAGCAGCAGCCGCAGCTCCAGGAGCGGCCGGAGCCACACGATCACCCGATGCAGCCGGCCCTCAGTCACGCCGCCGGACGCGAAGCTCGCGCCGGTCGAGATGGCGCTCGACCTCGTCGAGCCCAATGCCTTCGGCGGCGAGGCGGACGAGCGTGAAGTAGAGCAGGTCCGCCGCCTCCCAGACGACCTCGTCGCGGGTGGCGGCGGCGTTGAGCTCGCCCGCCTCCTCCGTGATCTTGGCCGCGAGCCGCTCAGGCTCGGCCATCAGCCGCGCCGTGTAGGAGCCCGCGGGCGCACCGCTCCGGCGGGCCAGCAGGCGGCGGTGCAGCCGGCCGAGCCCGGCATCCTCGCCGAAGCAGGTGCGCGTGGCGAGATGGCAGAACCCGGCCCCGGTCTGGTGCACGGTGAAGCGCACCGAATCGCGGTCGCAGTCGGGCGTCACGCGCAGGAGCTCCTGGACGTCGCCGCTGCTCTCGCCCTTGCGCCAGAGCCCGCGCCGCCGCGACTGGTAGATGCCGCGCCGCTCGTCGACCGCCGCGGCGATGCTCGCGCGGCTCGAGTAGACGAGCCCGAGGGCGGTGCCCCGCTCGTCGGTGACCACGGTCGGGATCAGCCCGTCCGGGCGGTCGCTCGTGAAGACCCCGGCCACCGCTTCGCCGAGGCCGAGCCGGCCCGAATAGAGCGCCATGCCGACCTGCGCATCCGCGCCCATCGCGTCCAGCTCGGCGATCTCCGCCGCGGTCGTGACCCCGCCGGCGATGATCACCCTGGCCGGGGCGGCAGCCTCGACGATGGTCCGCGCCAGGGCCATGTCGGTGCCGCCCATCCGCCCCTCGCGCTCGACGAAGGTGACGAGGAAGCCGTCGACCAGCCCCTTGAGCTCCGCCACGCGTTCCAGGATGCCCCGGCCGGTGCCCTCCTTCCAGCCCTCGACCACCACCTCGCCGTGCCGCGCGTCGAGCGCGGCGATCAGCCGGCCCTTCGGCAGCTGTGCCAGGATCTCCGGCTTCGCCATGGTGCCGAGGATGATCCGCCGGGCCCCCGCATCGAGCCAGAAGAGCGCCGTCTCGACGTCGCGGATGCCGCCGCCGACATGGCACTCGAATCGGGCCACCAGCCGCTCGATCACCGCCCTGTTCGAGCCCTGCTTCAGGGCCGCGTCGAGATCGATGACGGCGAGCGGGCCGGCCACGGCGAAGCGCTCGGCGATCGGCATGGGGTCGCCCGCCTCGATCGCCATGGCCTCGCCGCCGACGAGCTGGACAGCCTGGCCGCCCATGAGGTCGATGGAGGGGATGATCACGGCCGCACCACCACGCCGGCTTCCATCAGATGCAGCTTCACGTCGCCCACGGTCAGGTCCCCGTCGTGGAAGATCGAGGCCGCCAGCACCGCGTCCGCCCCGGCGGCGAAGGCTTCGGCCACGTGACCGGCATGGTCGGCCCCGCCCGAGGCGATCACCGGCAGGTGCACCGCCTCGGCCACAGCACGGGTCAGCGGCAGGTCGTAGCCCTGCCGCGTGCCGTCCCGGTCCCAGGACGTGAGGAGGATCTCGCCGGCACCCCGCGCCTGCGCCTCCCTCGCCCAGGCGACGGCGTCCCTGCCCGTCCCCTCGCGACCACCCTTGACCAGCACCTCGAAACGCCCTTCGCGCAAGGCGGCATCGATGGCGACGACACAGCACTGGCTGCCGAAGCGGCTGGCGATGGCGTCGATCAGCGCCGGCTCCGCGACGGCCGCACTGTTGATCGAGACCTTGTCGGCGCCAGCCTCGAGCAGGTCCTGCGCATCCGCCGCCGTCCTGACCCCGCCGCCGATGGTCAGCGGAATGGCGAGGCCCTGGCGCACCCGCTCGACCGTGGCATGCTGGTGGCCGCGCCCCTCCGGGGTCGCCGAGATGTCGAGGATGACGATCTCGTCGGCACCCTGAAGCTGGTAGGCCAGCGCCAGCTCGACCGGGTCGCCGGCATCCCGGAGCCCCTGGAAGCGCACGCCCTTGACCACCCGGCCATGGCTGACGTCGAGGCAGGGGATGATCCGCTTGGTGAGCATCAGCCGAGCTCCAGGAAGCGCGACAGCAGGGCCGCGCCGTAATCGCCCGAGAGCTCCGGGTGGAACTGGCAGCCGATCACCCGGCCCCGCTCCATGGCGGCGACGAAAGGCCCGCCATGCTCGGCCGTGGCAACCTGCCAGCCCGGCGCGGCCGTGGCCCGGTAGGAATTGGCGAAATAGGCGTAGCCGCTCTCCAGCAGCGCGCAGCCCTCGCCCGCCCGGACCTCGTTCCAGCCGAACTGCGGCACGCGCACGCCGGCCGGGAAACGTTGCACCATGCCCCGGACGACCCCCAGGCCCACAGCCCCCGGGCTCTCCTCGCTGGCCTCGAAGAGCAGCTGGTGGCCGACGCAGATGGCGATGGTCGGCAGATCGGCAGCGATCCGCTCCCGGATGGCGACATCGAGGCCCAGGGCCTCGAGCCGTTCCAAAGACGCCCCGAAGGCGCCCACGCCCGGCAGCATGGCATGGCTCGCCCGGGCCAGCCTCGCCGCGTCCTCGACCACCACAGGCGTGGCCCCGAGCCGGCGGAAGGCGGCCAGGACCGAGGCCAGGTTGGCGGTCCCGGTCGGGACGATGGCGACCTCGCGGCTCAAAGCAGCCCCTTGGTGCTGGGCACGTCCTTGTGCTCGGTCAGCGCCACGGCGTCGCGCAGGGCGAGCGCCAGCGCCTTGAAGGCGGCCTCGGCCCGGTGGTGGTCGTTGGTGCCCTTCAGCACGTCGACATGCAGCGCCATGCGGCCGGCGATCGCCAGCGACTGGAAGAAATGCACGAGGTTCTCGGCCGCCACGTCGCCGATCCGCGGGCGGGCGAGGCCGAGCTCGACATGCGGCGCCGGGCGGCCGGAGAGGTCCACCACCACCCGCGCCAGGGCCTCGTCGAGCGGCGCGAAAGCATGGGCGAAGCGCCGGATGCCGCGCCGCTCGCCAAGGGCCTGGTCCAGCGCCTGGCCCAGGGCGAGGGCGCAGTCCTCGACGGTGTGGTGGTCGTCGACATGCAGGTCGCCCGAGCAGGCGAGCTCGAGATCGAAGCGGCTGTGCTTGATCAGCGCCGTCAGCATGTGGTCGAAGAAGCCGAGCCCGGTATCGATGCTGGTGGCACCGCTGCCGTCGAGCGCCAAGGTGAGGCGGATCTCGGTCTCGGAGGTGTGCCGCTCGATCGTGGCACGGCGTTCGGTCGACATGTCCGTCATGGCACGATCACTCATGGCACGATCTGGGCGATCTCGGAGACCACGATATCCGTCCCGCCACGCTCCTTGATGCGCCGGATCAGCGACGGCAGGTCGACGCGCGGCACGGCGGCCTTGACCGCGAAGCCGCCCTCGCCGTGCAGGGGCGAGATGGTCGGCTCACGCATGCAGGGGAGCACGTCGACCACGGGCTCGAGCGCCTCGGTCGAGACATTGACCTCGAGCATCACGCGCTGGCGCGCGTCGAGCACCGAGCGGATGAGCAGGGCGAAATGCTCGATCACCGGCCGCTTCGCCGGGTCGTCGAGCGACCGCGGGTGCGCGTAGAGGCGGGTCGAGGAGCGCAGGAGCTCGTCGAAGATGGTGAGCCCGTTGGCCTTCAGCGTCGCCCCGGTCGCCGTGTTGTCGACGATGCAGTCGGCATCCTCCGGCGGGAACACCTCCGTGGCGCCATAGGAGCGGACGATCCGGGCATCGTAGCCGTGCGTCACCAGCCAGGCCGTGGTCAGCTTCTCGTACTCGGTGGCGACGATGAAGCGCTCTTTCGGCGGCCTGCCATCGACCAGGAAGCGGTGATCGGCGGCGGCGACGATCCGGACCGGGTCCAGGCCCGTATCGACCAGCTCGACCAGATCGACCGACTTCTCCGCGACCCAGTCGGCCCCGGCGAAGCCGAGATCACGGCTGCCGACATCGAGCATCTCGACGATGTTCTGCGGCTTGAGGATCTTCGCCTCGAAATCGGGCAGCGACAGCGACGGCCGGTAGCCGCGCCGGTCATAGGTCAGGCGGATGCCGGCGTCGCCGAGAAGCCGGACGACAGCCTCCTGCATGCGCCCCTTGGGCAGGGCGAGGTGGACGAGAGCGGCTGGGCCGGTGGACGGAAAGCTCACAGGATGGCGGGCCTTGTGGGACGGGTGTCGGACAGCAGAGCGGGCGCCGTGCCCCGAGAGGCGCAGCGCCCGACGCTATAGAGAAGCCGCCCGCAGCCGTAAAGCTCAGGCCCTGGCGTGCTGCGTCTCGTCGCCGGTGACACCCCGCAGGTCGTCGGCATCCGGCACGAAGACGCCTTCCTCCGGGCCGATCCAGAGCGGCTCGGCGCGCATGAAGCTGCCGATCATGTCGTCCGCCCCGGCCCCGCCCGCATCGGTCGACGCGGCGGCGGATTCGAAGCCGCTGCCGCCCTGGTCCTCGTAGAGCGCGAAGGGCGCATCGTGCGCCGGGCCGTCCTCGCCGAGCCGCGCCGGATCGAGGATGTCACCTTCGGCCTCCACCGATTGCGGGCCGAGATAGGTGGCGAGCAGGTCGTCGCCGGCCAGTGACGCCGTGGCCCGGGCCGCCGTCGCCTCGAGGAACTGATCGAGCGAGACGGTCTCGCCACCGACCTCGATTCCGGCGAAGGCGTCGCGATGGCCGGCATAGTCGGCGATGCGCACGACGTCGGCGCCGGCATGGTCGAGCACCAGGTCCTCGCCGTCCAGCCGCGCGCCGAGCGCTGCCGGGTCGTCCAGCCCGTCGAACCGCAGGCGATTGCTGCCCTCGTGATCGAAGACGGTGGCCCGGCCACCCTCCGCGAGCCCGAAGACGTAGAGATCGTCGCCCTCGCCGCCATGCAGCTCGCTGTCGCCGTCCCCGCCATAGAGCACGTCGTCGCCGGCCTCGCCGAAGAGCACATCCTGCCCTGCCCCGGCATAGAGCGTGTCGTCGCCGGCCCCGCCGCGCAGCACATCGTTGCCGCCGCCGGCATAGAGGATGTCGTCGCCACCCCGCCATAGAGCAGGTTGTCGCCGTCATTGCCGGTGATGACATTGGCATTGGCGTCGCCGATGACGTCGTGGTGGTCGCTGCCGGTCAGCCGGACGTTCTCGATGTCGGGATCGACCTGATGAAGATAGGCATTGACCTCGGTCGGGAAGGTCCGGCCCGACTCGTCGCCCATGACGAAGGTCGCCGTCCCGTCCGGCGCCAGGGTGGGAAGCGGCCGCGCAGGGCGGCACCGAAGCCAGACGCCACCTCGAGCGTGTCGTTGCCGCCGCCGCTCGCCTCGATCGCGATATCGCGCGGGTTGTTGATCACCAGGGTGTCGTCCCCCGGCCCGCCTTCGAGCCGGTTGACGCCGGCCACCCCGTCGAGCCGGTCGTTGCCGCTGCCGCCATAGAGCGTGTCGTCGCCGGTACCGCCGAAAAGCCTGTCGTCACCCTCGTCACCGTAGATGACATTCTGCCCAGCTCTACCTTCGATTGTATCGTTGCCGGGGCCGCCATGCAAGATGTCGTTGCCGAGGCCGCCGATTACATGGTCGTCGCCGGCGCCGGCGAAAACCGTGTTCCGCCCGTCCACGGCATCGATCACGTCGTTGCCGTCGCTGCCGACGAGGTAGTCGCCACCGCTGGTCCCGGTGATCCGCAGGCCGATCACGGTCTCGCCCTGGGACCCTGCCTGCCCCGTCGACGAGCCGTCATCCCCCTCCGTGTCGTTTCCGGTATCGGCCCCGGTATCGGCATAGATCGGCGAGCGATCGATCGAGCGAGTCGCCGAGATCGCCCCGATCCTCCTCGACAGGCCCGACCTCGTCCGTGGCATAGGTGGGCAGCTCGAAGGGCGCCTCGCTGCCGAAGGCGATGGTGACGTCGCCGATCTCCGGCGGCGCCGGCGGCACCGATCGGGTGCGGCACCGCGCTCCGCCGGCGGCGTCCGGCCACCCGGCCCGGCGCTTCCGTCTCGACCGCCGATGCCTCGCTCAGGGCGGTGAGCGCCGCCGCGTCGATGACGCCGTCGCCGACCAGCGTCGCCGCCGCGGCGAGGAATGCCGAGCCCCATGGCCGCCAGCGACATCGCCCCGGTGCCGGCATCGCTGCCGCTCCCATCGGGCATGGCGCCCCGGCCGATGGCCGGGCCGGCAATCGCTTCGTCGCTGCTCCCGCCCGCAGCCGCGGCGTCGCCGCGCGCCAGCAGGAGGCCCATGAAGCTCGCCGAGCGGTGCACCGAACGCCAGTGCACGACCGTTCGAGCGCCGGTCCACAGGCGCCGGCTCGCCGGTATCGATTCGCCGCGGCAGAGCTGCGAACGGCTTGCTGCCGCCACCATGCTGGTTCAACATCATCATTCGGTGCTCCCACCCCGATTGTAGCTCGGGCGTTGGTGTCACTCGATGACGAGCCGATGGGACCCGGCGGTTGAAGAAGTCAGACGGTGCTTTCCCTTGAGCCGAACCATAGCCAGCTAACTGCCTATTTTCAAAGGTTTTTTTGGAAATGTCTCATCTTACGGTAGAACGTTAATTGATAAATGCTTAACCAAAGGTTTTAGATTTCAACCTTAGGATCTGGCCACAATGAACTGGACCGAAAGCCTTTACAGGCGCTCACGACGATTGATGCAAAGGGGCCGGACCGTGCCCGGGCTCGCCATGCTCATGGCATTCGGCGCCTGCGCGCCGGCGGCGGAGGGGCCGCCCGTGCCGCCCGGGATACCGGATAATGCGGTGCAGGTGAGCCCCGAGCTCTACATGGTGCCGGCCGGTGAGGACGACGTCGGCTGCCCCATGTTCCAGCCCTGGTCACCGACGCTGATGGTCGTCCAGGCGCTGCACTGGCGAAGCGCCGATGGCAGCTTCACCCTCGACCGGAACGCCGACTGCCCGCCACCGGGCTAGGGACGAGCGTGCTCGCGCGGTGACCGTGGACGAGGAAGGCAAGGCGATCGGCGCGCAGCGCGGTCAACCTGCGTGAGCACCGATCGCCCGCGGCCTGACGAAGTATACGGTCACCGTGCGAGCACGCCAGGTCGAAGGGCAGATGCCAGGCGAAGCCCAGGAGCAGCTCGGGCTCGGCCGACGCATCGTGATCGGGCTCCAGGCGCAGCATCGCCGCCGCCTGCAGGCGTGCCCGGCCCGACACCCCAGCCATAGGTCAGCTCGACGTCGATCTCGCGGCCATCCGGCGCCAGATCCGCCTCCTGCCGTTGGAAGAGCACCGCCCCCGTCGCATCCTGGGCAACCGGCACGTCGAGCTCGGCCGTGCCGGAATCCACGCGAAGCGGCTGCAGGATCGAGAAGCCCAGCCGGTCCTCCGCCTGCAGCAGGTCCGGCGGCGGTCAGGCCCAGGGCGAACGCTGCTGCGCATGGTGCCGGTCCAGGTCAGCACGCCGCTGCCGTTCACCCCGCCCGTCGCCCCGAGCTCCGCCCGGCCGAAGAGACCGAGGCGCTCGGTCAGCGCCAGCCGGCCGGTGAGATTGACGTAGTGCGTCGGGAGCCCTCCAGGTCCAGCGCCCCGCTGCCGCTGCTGCCGAGCGGCCCGTCGGCCTCGTCGAGCACGCCGAAGCCCAGCCGCAGGCTGAACGCCTCGCCCAGCCGGCGCTCGAGGCCGAGCTCGGCGAGCCGGGCGCCGGCGCCGAGCTCGCCGCTCTCGACCTTGCCCGCGTGGAGATCGATCGAGGCCGTCCAGGCATCGCCGAAGGAGCTGTCCATCGCCAGGCCGGCCTCGTTGGCGAGACCGGCGAAGCCATGGCCTGCCGGCAGCACTTCGCGCTCGGTGTCGTCGAATGCCGCCGCCGGACCGGCGAAGCCGCGGACCCTGAGCCCGTCGCCAAGCTCCAGGCGCGCGGCGACGCTGCCGAGATCGCTGCCGGCGATCACCGGTGCGGCCTCGCTGCCGGAGGCCAGCCCTGACGAAGTCGACGGAAGGCCGCTCTCCCCGGCCTGCCCCGCCTCGCCACGCCGCTGGCGATCGACGAAGCCCGCGAGCGCCTGCCCCCCTGCGCCGGCCGCGCTGCCGCTGTCGCCACCCATCTCGACCGTGTAGCCCCGCCCATAAGCGTCGAGCGCCAGGACCGGCCCGACCGCGAGCTGCCGCTCGCCGAAGGCCGCACCCAGCGCGAGGCCGGAGGTGGCCACGGGTGCCGCCGCACCGTCGCCGCCGGCCGCGACCGGCACTGCGAGCGCCCCCACCGGCGCCAGCGCCCGGTCGAGGTCGAGGAGGCCCCGGCCGTAAATCGCGTCGGTGCCGGGCGCACCCAGGTCCCGGGCGGTGCCGAGCAGGATGTCGACCACCTCGTCCGCAGCGAGATAGGGGGCGGCGTCGAGCACCGCCGCCGCGGCACCACTGACCAGGGGGGTGGCCACTGAGGTGCCCGTGGCGAGCACGCTGCCGCCCCCTGCCCCCGTGGTCTGCAGGTTCTCGCCGGGGGCAACGATGAAGACGTCGGCGGCGCTGCCGGCGCGGTTGCTGAAGCTGCTGATGACGTTGTCGGCGTCGACCGAGCCCACGATGATGGCCCGGCCGAGGGCGTCGGCGCGCTGCGCGAAGCGGCCGGGGTCGCGCGGGCTGTTGAGGCCGAGATTGCCGGCGGCGAAGACCAGGACCGTGTCGGCGGCGGCCGCGGCGGCCAGCGACTGGCGCAGGCCGGAGGCAAGGCTCGGCGCGTCGCCGAGGCTGAAATTCAGGACCCTGGCGCCGTTGGCGACGGCGTAGTCCGTGGCGGTGGCGAGGTCGGCCTGGCTGAAGAGACAGGCGGCAGGGCAGGTCCCGGCACTGTCCGCGCGCACCACGAGCACCGTCGAATCGAAAGCGACGCCATGCGTCGCCTGGCCGTTCTTGCGCGCGCCGATCAGGCCGGCGACGGCCGTGCCATGACCCGAGCCGTCGCTGAGCGCGCCGCCCCGGATCAGGTCGATGCTCGCCGGGTGCAGGGCCCCGGCGAAATCGGCATGGCCGGTGTCGATGCCGGTGTCGATCAGCCCGACCGTGACCCCGTCACCGGTGCCGCCCGCGGCGTAGAGCGTCGCGGCACCGATGCGCGGCAGGGCACCGCTCGCCCGGTACTCGGCGGTGTCGAAGCTGGCCGGATCCGCCACGAGCGGCAGGTTCAGCCCGGCCAGGGGTGCCGGGCCGCCCGCCCCGCCGCCGGCCCCACCGCCACCGCCGAGGCAGGCGGTCAGCGACAGCAGGCTGGTCAGACAAGTACCGATCACACGCATGACGAGGTTCCCGGGCCCTGGGGCCGAGACCGACATGCCGCTGACGAGATATCCCTGCGACTAAACTATTAGTTGAATTTCTGTCTGTCCATCGCTTATCGCGCGAGCTGCGCCTGGCGCAGGAACGCCGCGAACAGCTCGCGCTCGCCGATCAGGCCGAGCGGCGCGCCGTCGGCCGCGGTCACCAGGAACGACCCGGCCTGCCGCTCGGCCGCCTCCACCAGCCGCCGGAGCGGTGTCTCCCGCGGGCAGCACCAGAGGCCGGTGGTGGTCGCTTCGTCGAGCATGCCCACGGGCAACGGTGCGCCGTCGAGCGCCGCCCGGAGCCCGCCGCCCCCCCTTTCGAGGTGGAGTTTGCCGCGGCCCGTCTCGAGGGTGACCGGCAGCTCCCCGATCGGCCGCATGACGCTGCCGGCGGTGAGCACCCGCAGCGGGTTCACGTTCGCCACGAACTCCCTGACATAGCTCGTCGCCGGGCGGGTCACGATGGCCTCGGGCGGGTCCGCCTGGACGATTCGCCCGCCCTCCATGATGGCGATCTGGTTGCCGAGCTTGAGCGCCTCGTCGAGATCGTGGCTGACGAAGAGGATGGTCTTGTGCAGCCGCTGCTGCAGCTCCAGCAGCTCGTCCTGCAGCCGGTCGCGGATCAGGGGATCGAGTGCCGAGAACGGCTCGTCCATGAGGAGGATGTCGGCGTCCGTGGCGAAGGCCCGGGCGAGGCCGACCCGCTGCTGCATGCCGCCCGAGAGCTCGTGCGCGTGCTTGGTGGCCCAGGGGGTGAGGTTCACCATCTCGAGCTTCTCCGCGACGATCCGCTGCCGCTCGGCGCGGCCCGTGCCGCGCAGCTCGAGGCCGAAGCCGACGTTCTCCGCCACCGTCCGCCAGGGCAGCAGCGCGAACTGCTGGAAGACCATGGCGATCCGCCCGGTGCGCAGCCGGCCGAGGGTGCGCGCGTCGCAGGTGGCGACGTCGATCTGCCGGCCGCCATCGGCCACCAGCACCCGCCCTCGCGTCACCTTGTTGAGGCCGTTGACGGCCCGCAGCAGGGTCGACTTGCCCGAGCCCGAGAGCCCCATGAGCACGCAGATTTCGCCGGGGGCCACCCTGAGCGTGCAGCCGGCGACGCCGAGCACCTGGCCGGTCGCTTCCAGGATCGCCTCGCGGGTGCCGCCGGCCTCGAGCGCCGGCAGCGCTTTCTCCGGCGCGTCGCCGAAGACGATGTCGACCGCCTCGAAAGCGACGGCGGAAGGCCGGCCTCAACCACGCTTGCGCCCCCGCTCGGGCTGCTTGCAGACCCGATCCAGGATGATCGCCAGGATGACGATGGCGAGCCCGGCTTCGAAGCCGCGGGCGATGTTGACCGTGTTGAGCGCCCTGACCACCGGCACGCCGAGCCCGGCGGCACCGACGAGGGCGGCGATCACCACCATCGAGAGCGAGAGCATGATGCATTGCGTGATGCCGGCCATGATGGTCGGCATGGCGTGCGGCAGCTCGACCTTCCACAAGAGCTGCCAGCGGCTGGCGCCGAAGGCCTCGCCCGCCTCGATCAAGGGCGTCGGCACGCTGGCAATGCCGAGATGGGTGAGCCGGATCGGGGCCGGAATGGCGAAGATCACGGTCGAGATCAGGCCTGGCACCACGCCGAGACCAAAAGAATAAGTGTTGGAATGAGATAAACGAAAGTCGGTATCGTCTGCATGAGGTCGAGGATCGGCCGGATCAGGGCGTAGAGCCAGGGCCGGTGCGCCGCCGCGATGCCGACCGGCACGCCGATCACCATGCAGGTGAACGTGGCGACCACGACGAGGGCCAGGGTCTCCGTCGTCTCCTTCCAGTAGCCGAGATTGATGATCAGCAGGAGCGAGAGGACGATGAGGAGGGCCAGCTTCCACGAGCGGTGGACGGCGAAGGCGCCGGCGGCGAAGAGCAGGACCAGAAGCACGGGCGGCACCGCCTGCAGGAGATCGACGAAGCTGCTGATCACCAGATCGAGCGCCCAGGCGATCGCGTCGAAGGACGAAGGCCGCATTCTCGTTGAGGAGATCGACGCCGTCGCTGATCCACTTGCCGAGCGGGATCTTGTGGCTGGTGAGCCAGTCCATCATCGTCGCTTTCCCCCCACATTCCCCGCCATCGGCACCGGGCTCCCGGGCGGAAGCTTGCCCGACCCGGCCCCCTCGGGCCAGCTTTGCGGCACATCCCGGTGCGACGCGCGCGACTTGTCGCGGCGGATCAATCGTGTAGAGCCGATACTGCATCCCGGACAACACACGAGATCGGAACCATGAAGCAGGTCATCGGCTGGACGCTCTTCGTCATCGTGGCCATCTGCGTCCTCGGCCTCACCATCTGGGGTGCCCTGGCGCTCTGGTTCGCGCTGCCGGCGGGCGAGCCGATCCGCCTCGGGCTGGCGGCGCTGCTCGCCGTGCTCGGCTTCGGCGGCCTCGTCATGTCCGCCGCCCGCCGCAGGTTCGTCGCCCCGCTCCTGCCGTTCGCGCTCGCCTGCGTCGCGCTCTTCGGCTGGTGGTCGACGATCGAGGCCAGCAATGACCGGGACTGGCAGGCCGATGTCGCCCGCCTGCCGTCCGCCGACATCGCCGGCAATCTCGTGACGCTGCACAACGTGCGCGACTTCAGCTACCGGACCGCCACGGACTTCACCGAGCACTGGCGCGAGCGCACGGTCGATCTCGACACGCTCGATTCCCTCGACCTCTTCGCCGTCCACTGGATGGGCGACGACATCGCCCACACCATGGTCAGCTTCGGCTTCGCCGACGGCCCGGTGACCATCTCGATCGAGACCAGGAAGGAGGTGGGCGAAGCCTATTCGTCGCTCGCCGGCTTCTTCCGCCGCTACGAGCTCTATTACGTCGTCGGCACCGAGGAGGACCTCGTCGGCGTGCGGACCACCTATCGCGAGCCGCCGGAGGACGTCTATCTCTTCCGCGTCGAGATCCCGAAGGAGCGCATCCGCGACCTCTTCCTGCACTACCTGGGCGAGATCAACCGCCTGAGCGAGGCGCCCGAGTTCTACAACACGGCCACCACCAACTGCACCACGGCCGTCGTCATGAACGCCAGGGCGCTCGGCGCCACCCTGCCGGTGAACTGGCAGGTGCTGCTGAGCGGCCACTTCCCCGAGCTGCTCTACGAGCGGGGTGCTCTCGACCGGAGCCTGCCCTACCCCGAGCTCCGCCAGGCGAGCCTCGTCAACGACCGCGCCAACGACGCGACGGGCACGGCCGATTTCTCGAAGCGCATCAGGGAAGGCCTGCCGGGCGTGCCATGACCGGTTCGCTGCCGCCTAGAGGCCGAGCTTCTCGCCGACCGCGAAGAGGCCGTCGTCGCCCTCGACCGTCTCGACCTCCAGCAGCCAGGACTCCCAGGCGTCGGGGTTGGCGACCAGCCACGCCTTGGCCGCGTCCCGCGGCTCCGCGCCGTCATCGAGGATCGCCGCCATGACCTCGTTCTCCATGGCCAGCGTGAACTTCAGGTTCTGCAGGAAGCGGCCGGCATTCGGGCACTCGTCGACGAAGTCGGCGCGGGTGTTGGTGAAGACCGTGGCCCCGCCATAGTCCGGGCCGAACCAGTCGTCGCCGCCGCCGAGATAGACGAGATCGAAATTGGCGTTCATCGGGTGCGGCTCCCAGCCGAGGAACACGATCGGCTGCTCGTTCCGGGCGAAGCGCGCCACCTGCGCCAGCATGCCCTGCTCGGAGCTCTCGACCAGCTCGAACCCGCCGAGCCCGAAGGCATCGGCATCGATCATGTCCTGGATCAGCCGGTTGCCGTCATTGCCCGGCTCGATGCCGTAGATCTCGCCGTCCAGCTGGTCCGCGAAGGTCGCGATGTCGGCGAAGTCGCGCAGGCCGGCCTCGGCGAGGTAGGCGGGCACCGCCAGGGTGTATTGCGCACCTTCGAGGTTCGGCCCGAAGCTCGTGACGGTGCCGTCGTCCAGATAGGGGCGGATGTCGGCCTCCATGGTCGGCATCCAGTTGCCGAGGAAGACGTCGATGTCGCCATTGGCGAGGCTGGCATAGGTCACCGGCACCGAGAGGATGTCGGCGCTGGTGGTGTAGCCCAGGGCCTCCATCACCACCGACGCCATGGCGGTGGTCGCGGTGATGTCGGTCCAGCCCACATCGGAGAAACGCACCGTCCGGCAATGCTCGGGCTCCGTCGCCCCCGCGGCACCCGCGGCCGCGACCAGCGACGCGGTGAGCAGCGCTCCGGTGAGCAGGCGGGTGGTCCGGCGTTCTTGGACCGGGGGCACGGTGTGGCGCATGTGGAGGCTCCCTCTAGGCCGATTTGGCGTCCAAGCCAGCACAGCCGGCCCGCCACGGCAAGCCCGGGGGCGGGCCGGCCTCAGCCGGGCGGTCGGTCGGCCAGGGCGACGCGCTGCTCCAGATGGGCGAGCAGCGGGCGGATCGAGCCGCCATTGCGCTCGATGATCGAGGCGAACTCGGTGCGCTGGGTGAGCAGCATGCTGACCCCCTCGACCACCACGTCGACCACCACCCAGTCCTGCCCGTCCTCGACCAGCCGCCAGTCGATCGCGGCCGTGCGGGTGCCGACGAGCTGCGAGCTGACCATCACGCCGCCCTTGACCGGCGTGGCAGCCGCCACCTCGAGCCGCTGGTCGGTGTAGAAATCGACCAGCCGCGCATAGGTGGCGAGCACGTAGCGCTCGAAGAGGGCGGCATAGGCCGCCTGCTCCGCCGGATCGGCAGCCTTCCAGTGCCGGCCGAGCGCCAGTCGGCCGATCCGTTCGAGCGCGAAGCGCCGATGGACGAGCTCGGCCAGCGCCGCCTGGCGCGCCGTCGGCTCCAGCCCGGCATCACGCAGAATGGCGACCGCCTCGTTGCCCAGCCGGTCGACCGCCGCCAGCGCCGCCCGCAACCCGTCGCCGCCGGCGGCCCTCGCCGGGCCGGTGGCAGCCATGAGCACGAGCCCGAACGCGGCCATCGCGACGACCATTCGCCGGGTTTTCCGGATCCCAGCCATGGGTTTCCTCCTGGCGCTTTGCGCGCACCTGATTGAAGCAGCGGCATCACTGCACGGGCCTGCTGAATAGCGTCTTAAGGCGAGCCGGCACTGTGGCCGATGTCACACTGGTGAGCGCACAGGCCCGCCGCTCTCGACCACGGGCCGGCATGCCCGGCCGCGCTCCCTGACAACGGTGACGCTGTCCGCTCCCAATGCTAGTGGTTCGACCGGAAGCCCGACCAGCTGGAGCTGCGGCCATGTCGACCCGTCACCTTCTCCTGCCGATCCTCCTCGCCATGGCGCTTGCCGGCACGCCGGCCACGGCGCCCTTGGCCCAGTCGAGCTGGGAGGAGGATCTGGCCGCCGAGATCCAGGTCATGGAGGACTGCACGGTGAGCTTCCTCAGCCAGATCGTCGAGCGTCAGGTGGACGGGCGGTCGCTGATCATGGCCAAGGTGCATTGCGAGGACGGCCGCACCTTCGACGCGACGCGCGACGACAGCTTCGCGGCCTTCGAGTTCCGCGCCTGCGAGCCCGAGGAGAAGCCCGCCGTCTGCTGAGCGACGCCTCAGCCGGCAGGCCGGCCCCGCCGCTCGAGGCAGCGCGTCATGGCGACGACCTTGGGGCCGGTGAAGAGAATGGTCGAGACGTGGCGGTAGCGCGGCAGCAGCTTGAGCCGGGCACCCGGCAGATGGCGCGCATACCAGCGACCGTGATTGGGCGCCACCACGCCGTCACTGAGCCCGTGGACGATGCGCACCGGGCAGGCCAGCGCCCGATGGTCGATGTCCCAGGGCGTCGTCAGCAGGCGCAGGTCGGTCTGCACGCCCTCCGGCCCGTGCGCATTGCCGGCCACCATCGACCGCGCCAGCCGCCGTGCCAGGAACTGCATGACCGCCGTCGACGGCAGGAGCTCGCGCTCGGCGGTCAGCGTCATCCGCAGCCAGCCATTGGCGACGAGCGGCCGGCTGATGAGCTCGCGCAGGTTCGGCACCACCTTTTCGCGCAGCACCGGCTGCTCGGCGAAATCGACGAGCAAGCGCATCGGCAGCCCGGCCGTGCGCACCAGCCCGGCATGCGCCACGCCGGCCACCAGGAAGAGCTCGCGCACCCGGGAACCGAGCCGCACCGCAGCCGCCAGCGTGTAGGGGGCGCCGGCCGAAACGCCGAAGAGACAGCAGCGCTCGATGCCCAGCGCGTCGAGGACCGCCTCGACGTCGCGGCCGTATGCCGCCAGCGACGGCCGGGTCAAAGGATCGCTCAGCCCGTAGCCCGGCCGGTCGATGCCGATGACACCGTGCCGCGGCTCGCCCCCGACAAAGGCCTCGAGCCGGCTGCCGAGAATGCCGTGGAGATAGACCACGGGCTCGGCGCTCGGCGGGCCGGCCCGGGCCACCCCGACATGGCGCCCGTCCGGCAGCCGCAGCCGCGTCTCGGTGACCTGTGCCGTGCCCCGGAACGGGTAGACCCGATCGGCCGGGCGCTTCGGCCGCAGAGCCCTGAGCGCCATGCTCTTGACGTCCAACCGTCACTCCCCGCCCCGCAAGCCGGGGCTCGCCGGCCAAGCCTTGTCACACTTCGGCCGGCCGCTAGAAAGGAGAAGCCTGCGGAAATGGCAAGAGGCGGAGAGGCCCGACCCATGGAAAACGATCCGTCGCTGCTGATCGGCAAGGGCGAGACACCGCAGCGCCTGCTGCTCCGCCTCGCCAACCGCCACGGGCTGATCACCGGCGCCACCGGCACCGGCAAGACGATCACCCTGCAGATCCTGGCCGAGGCCTTCAGTCGCGCCGGCGTGCCGGTCTTCTGCGCCGACGTGAAGGGCGACCTCTCGGGCATCGCCATGGCCGGCGAGCCGAACCCGAAGCTCGAGGCCCGCGCCGCGGAGCTCGGCGACACGGACTACGCCTGCGCCGCCACCCCCGCCGTCTTCTGGGACCTCTTCGGCGAGCAGGGCCACCCCGTGCGCGCCACCATCAGCGAGATGGGCCCGCTGCTCCTCGCCCGGCTGATGGAGCTGAACGAGGTGCAGGAAGGTGTGCTCACCATCGCCTTCCGGGTCGCCGACGACGAGGGCCTGCTGCTGCTCGACCTCAAGGACCTGCGCAGCATCCTGGTCTTTCTCGCCGACAATGCCGACGCCGTGGCCAAGACCTACGGCAATGTCAGCAAGTCCTCGATCGGCGCCATCCAGCGCCGCCTCCTGGTGCTGGAGGAGGAAGGTGCCGACAAGTTCTTCGGCGAGCCGGCGCTGACGCTCGGCGATCTCATGCGCACCGACGATGCGGGGCGGGGCATCGTCAACGTCCTGATGGCCGACCGGCTGATGCGCTCGCCCCGGCTCTACGGCACGTTCCTCCTCTGGCTGCTCTCCGAGCTCTTCGAGACCCTGCCGGAGCTGGGCGACCCGGAGAAGCCCGTGCTCGTCTTCTTCTTCGACGAGGCCCACCTGCTCTTCGACAATTCGCCCAGGGCCCTGCTCGAGAAGGTCGAGCAGGTGGTCCGCCTGATCCGCTCCAAGGGGGTCGGCGTCTACTTCGTCACCCAAAATCCGATCGACGTGCCGCCGGTGGTCCTCGGCCAGCTCGGCAACCGCATCCAGCATGCGCTCCGCGCCTTCACGCCCAGGGACCAGAAGGCGGTCAAGGTGGCGGCCGAGACCTTCCGTGCCAACCCGGCCTTTTCGACCGAGGAGGTCATCACCGCGCTCGGTGTCGGCGAGGCGCTCGTCTCGACCCTGATGAACAAGGGCGAGCCCTCGATGGTCGAGCGGACGAAGATCCTGCCGCCACGCTCCCGCATGGGCCCGCTGACCAGCGACGAGCGGCAGGGTCTGATCGACCGGAGCCCGCTCTTCGGCCGCTACGAGGACGCCGTCGACCGGGAATCGGCATCCGAGATGCTGCAGCAGCGCGCCGCCGATCAGGCGCGCGAGGCGGCCGCGGCCGAAATCGACGCGGCCATCGCCCGTCAGCACGAGTTCGGCGAGGAGCTCGGCTCGTCACGCCGGGTCGGCAGCAAGGGCCGCAAGCCGGCGCCCGAGCAGTCGAGCGGCGGCATCCTCGGGGACATCTTCACGGGCGGCGGCGGCCGGCGGCAGAGCCCGGCCGAGGCAATGACGAAGTCGATGGCCCGCACGATCGGCAGCCAGCTCGGCCGCACGCTGGTGCGCGGCATCCTCGGCAGCCTGATGAAGGGCCGCTGAGCGGCCGCGAGCCCCGTCGCTCAGGCGGTGAGCCCGGCAGCGATCACCGCGGTGGTGCGGATCGCGGTCGGCTTCGGCAGCGTCGGTGGTGACGCGAGCGCCCGGCGCGCTGCCGCCATCAGCGAGCGGATGTCGCGATGCGCCGGCGAGCGCGGCGCGAACCCGCCGATCCAGTTGCCCGCGTCGAAGGCCTGCGCGAATAGCTCCGAGCGGCGGATCGGCGGCGACAGCGGCGAGGGCACGCGGATCTTGAGGCGGCGGAGCCCGCCATCGTCGAACCACCCGGCGTCGATGCGGGTCGGCACCACCAGGCTGTGCAGGGCGCCCACGCGACGCTCGGCCGCGGCGCGGGCGACCCGCTGCAGGGTGCGGGTGGTGGCCGAGAGATCGATGGCGGATGGGCTCGTCGGGATCAGCATGAGATCGGCGAGCAGCAGGGCCGAGGCCAGGGCGGCGCCGAGCACGGCCGGCAGGTCGATGATCACGAAGGCATTGTGCCGCCGGATTTCCTGCAGCTCGGCGATCCAGGCCGGGGTCGCGGCGAAATCGCCGAGCGGCGCCTCGAACACGCTGGCCGGCACCTTGCGGCCACGCAGCCAGCGCGTCGCGGTGAGCTGCGGGTCGGCGTCGATCACGATCGTCGGCTCGCCGGCCGCCGCCAGCGCGCAGGCCAGATTGACGGCAATCGTGCTCTTGCCGGTGCCGCCCTTGAGATTGCCGACCGCGATCACTGCGGCACGTCGCTCGTCCATCGTCCAGGCCTCCTGCCCCGCACGGCACCCGCCCGCCGGCACGGTCCATGCCGCCTCGCCCGTCCATGGGCGAGCATCGGCCCGAGCATCCGGATCATGGCCCCCCGGCTCAACCCCGGCAGGCACGCCTGCACACCGGCTTATGCATCAGGGTCAACGGATCATTAACCAGGGGCGCCTCACCGGATGGCGCGCGGGTGGTCACAACCCCTTGCGCTTCTCACGCTTTTCGTTAGAACCCGGTCCCGTTGCGGTCGTGGCGGAACTGGTAGACGCGCAGCGTTGAGGGCGCTGTGGGCCTAGCCCGTGGAGGTTCGAGTCCTCTCGACCGCACCACCTCCCCTTGCATGAGATGCGGCTTCAGTCGGTCGAAGGTGCGGCTCCGGCGCGCCAGCGCGTGACGCCGCCCGTCGCGATGCCGAAGAGATCGAGGGCCCGCCCGACCGTATGGTCGACCATGGCTTCGATGCTGGCCGGCCTCGCGTAGAAGCCCGGCACCGGCGGGGCGACGATCGCCCCCATCTCGGTGACCGCAACCATGTTGCGCAGATGGCCGAGATGCAGCGGCGTCTCGCGCGCCAGCAGCACCAGCCGGCGGCGCTCCTTGAGCACCACGTCGGCCGCCCTCGTCAAAAGGTTGTCCGTGACCCCTGTGGCAATGGCGGCGAGCGTGCGCATCGAGCAGGGCGCGATGATCATCCCCTCGGTCGGGAACGAGCCCGAGGCGATCGATGCCCCGACATCGCCGATCGGATGCACGACGGACGCCAGCGCCTTGAGCTCCTCGACCCCCGTCTCCAGCTCATAGGCCACGGTCAGCGCCGCCGAGCGGGTCAGCACCAGATGCGTCTCGATGTCGAGCGGGGCCAGAGCGCGCAGCAGCCGCTCGCCCAGGATGACCCCCGAAGCCCCGGAGATGCCGACAATCAGCCGCCGCATGGTTCCCTCGCCCGCTCGCCGGGCCACAGGCTAGCAGCGTGTCGCGGCTGGCGCGACGGCGCTGTCCGCTGGCGGCTCCAGCAGGACGAGCACGACCGCCTGCCCGTCCGAGCTGCGCAGCTCGACCGAAAGCGCACCCCCCGTCGCCAGCACCTGCCGATGCCGCCAGTCCGCCGCCAGGGCGAGCCGCCGGCCGAGCTCCTCGAGAGCAGCGGCATCGAGGAACGGCCCGAGCAGCCAGTCGAGCTCGCGGCCGACCAGGTCGGGCGTCAGCCCGGCCGCCGCGGCGGCCTCCTCCATCCGCACGTTGGCCGCGGTGAGCCGGCCAGTGCCATCGGCGAGGGCCGCCGGCTGCGGCAGTGCCTCGAGCAGCGACACGACGCCGATCCGCGCCCGGGCCAGCTCCTCGGCCTGACGCTGGCCCCTGGTCACGTCGACGAAGGACACCGTCACGCCCGTGACCCGCGCACCGCCGCCCCGCAGCGGCACCGCCCGCAGCCGGACAACGGTGCCGTCCGCGGTCACGAGGTCCTGGCTCTGGATGTCGCCGGTCGCCGTCACGTCGCGCAGCCGGCCGACGATGTCCGCGTCGCCGAAGCAGTGCGTCAGATGGGCGAGCGGCCGGTCGATGTCCTGGGCGAGCAGATTGAAGAAGCGGCCGAGTGCCGGCGTGAATCGCCGCACGCGAAGATCGGCGTCGACGAGGAGCGCTGCCAGCTCGGTCGAGCCGAAGAGGCTCTCCATGTCGCGGGCGCACTCCGTCAGCCCGGCGATCCTGCGCTGATGCTCCGTCCCGACGGCCTGCAGCCGGTCATTGACCGCGTGCAGCTCGTCCATGGTCGACTGCAGCTCCTGGTTGGCCGCCCGCAGCTCCTCGTTGGCGGCCAGCAGCTCCTGGTTCGCGCTGCCGAGCTCCTCGACCGTCGCCCGCAGGCTCTCCTCCGTGAAGCGCAGATCGCGCTCGAGCTCCTGGATCCGAACCGCAGCGTGGGCATCGGGCTCGATCGGCGGCTCGCTCGCCGCCGTCTCGCCCGCAGCCTGCCGGTCGTCGAAGCTCACCAGGAGGCAGCGCCGGCCATCGCCCGGCCCCGGCAGCATCTCGACCACCAGACGCGGCAGCACATGCTCGTCGCCGGTGGCGACGTGCCTGAGGGTGATCGGCTCGCCGGTGCGTCGCACCCGGCTCATGGCCGAGCCGAGCGGGCCGCGCAGCGGCTCGACGATCATGTCGAGCACGGCGAGGCTGGGCCGGCCGCGCGGCTGGCGCAGATAGGCGCCGGCATCGCCGAAGCAGTGCACCACGAGGCCGGCCGCATCGACCAGCAGGCTGGGCGGGACGTAACGGTCGAGCAGCAGCTCGTGCGCCACGGTGAGCCGCTGGTCGCGACGCTCGGGCCGGGCCGTCCCGCCCGGCGGCACGGGCAGGCTGCGCCCCCCCGCCTGCCCCCCGGCGGCCAGCACCGACGGCACCAGCGCCGGCCGGGCGAGCGAGCTGCTGCCCGGCCGCCGGCGATAGAGCGGCACGCCATCCGCCACCGCCTCGAACTCCGCCTCGAGCGTGCCCGGGCTCTCGCTCGGGCCGAGCAGCAGGTGGCCATCCGCCTGCAGCGCCGCGGCAAAGCTGCGCAGGACGTCCTCCTGCGCCGCCTTCTTGAGATAGATCAGCAGGTTGCGGCAGCTGACGAGCTGCAGCCTGGTGAATGGCGGGTCCTTCAGGAGGTCGTGCGGGCTGAAGACGATGCAGCGGCGGAGTGCCGGAATCGCCTGATAGCCGCTGCCGCGCCGGCTGAAGTAGCGCTCCAGCCATTCCGGGCGGAGGTTGCGCACCGCCTCCTCGCTGTAGTGCCCGGCAGCCGCCACCGCCAGCGAACGGCGATGCACGTCGGTCGCGAAGATGCGCAGCGGCGGCTCCTCGGCCCCTTCCTGGCATTGCGCGAGGAGCAGGATGGCGATCGAGTAGGCCTCCTCGCCGGTCGCCACCGCCGGGACCCAGACCCGCACCTCGCGCCCGGCATCGAGCTCGGCCGCGAGCGCCGGCACGACGAGCCGCTCCAGTGCCTCGAACACCTCGCGGTCGCGAAGAACGCCGTCCCGCCGATCAGCAGGTCTGATAGAGCGCCTCCTGCTCGTCGCCGTCGTCGGCGACGAGCTCGGCATAATCCTGGATCTGGTCGAAGCCGCGCAGCATCATCCGCCGCCGCACGCGGCGCTGCACGGTGCCGGCCCGATAGCTCGAGAAATCGATGCCGAAGGTCGCATCCAGCGTGTCGACCAGGAGGGTCGGCAGGCCGTTCTCGGCAAGCGGGCCCTGCTCCGCCCGCGGCCGGGGCTCGACCTCGAGCAGGGCCCGGGGCATCGCCTCCGGCGGCATCACGTCGTTCGTGCAGCCGGCCTCCAGCGCCGCCTTCGGCATGCTCGAGAACTTGGCCGTGGCGGGCGCCTGCACCAGCACCCGGCCGCCGGCCCGCAGGATGGCGCGGGCACCGCGGCTGCCATCGCTGCCGCTGCCCGAGAGGACCACGCCGATCGCCGCCGCCCCCTGGTCGGCGGCCAGCGAGAGAAAGAACTCGTCGATCGGGTGATAGGCGAAATCGCGCGCGTCCCGGTCGGCGAGCTGCAGGACGCCACCCTCGATGGTCATCGTCTTGCCGGGGGGGATCAGATAGATGGCGTTCGCCACCGGCCGCATGCCGTCGACCACGGCCGGCAGGGCCAGCGTCGTGCGGCGGCTCAAGAGCTCGCGCATCAGGCTCTTGTGGTCCGGCGACTGGTGCTGGAGGATGACGAAGGCGAGCCGGCTCGGCGCCTCCACCTCACCGAAGAACTGCTCGATCGCCTCGAGCCCGCCGGCCGAGGCGCCGATCGCCACGATCGCCTCGGGAGCCGACGCCGGCTCCCCGGAACCGGTCGGGGCGGTGTCGAGCGGGTCCTCGTTGGCCGGCAGGGCCCCGGTCGACTGCAGGTCCGCTTCCATCGTCGACACGCCCACCCCCGGATGCACCACACCGTAGCGGTGAAGCTAAAGCATTCGACGCGGTTTGAGAACTCCAGGCGTTAATAGACCGAACTGGAACTTGCGTTACGGTTTACACACCGCTCGATCTCAGAACCGCGCCTCGATCAAATAGGGGCCGGTCTCGGCGAGGCCTCGGCGCAGGGCCAGGGTCAGGGCCGTCCGGTCGAGGACGGCTTCGCCCGGCACCCCCATGGCCCGCGCCAGGCCGACCCAGTCGAGCTCCGGCCGATCGAGGCTGGTCAGGTCGCGAGCGATCGACCCGGCCTCGATGCCGGCCCGCTCCTGCTCCATCTCGAGGATGCGGTAGCGACGGTTGGCGCAGATAACGGTGGTCACCCTGGCGCCCAGCCGCGCCTGCGACCAGAGCGCCTGCATGATGTAGGCACCGCTGCCGTCCGCCTCGAAGGCGATCACCCGCTGCTCCGGTGCCGCCACGGCAGCACCGAGCGCCATGGCGAGGCCCTCGCCGATCGCACCCCCGGTCAGGGCCAGCTGCGTGTGCGGCGGCGCCTCCAGCGCGAACTGGCCATAGGGTGCGGCACTGCTCACCGCGGTCACCACGACGATCGCATCCTCGGGCTGCTCGGCCGCGAGCACGGCGCCGATCACCGCCGGATCGAGCGCCTCGCCGCCGGGAGGTGTCGGTGCTGGCGCTTCCCCGCCTGTTGCGGCAGTACCGGCCGGCAGCTCCGCGAGCAGTGCTGCAAGCGCCCCTTCGGCATCCTCGTCGCCATCCGCCAGATGCACGACGTCGTCCCGCCCCTCGAGATAGCGCGCCGGCTTGTCGTGATAACCGAAGAACGAGACCGGCAGCGTCGTGCCGGCGACGATCACGGCATCGAAGCCGGCGAGCAGCTCGGCTGCCATCTCCGGGAAATAGGGCAGGCGCTGCACCCGGGGCAGGCCCCGGCCGACCGCCATCCGGGCGAAGCCGACCTCGCCGATCAGCGCCGCTCCGGTTCGCTCGGCCAGCCGCCCCGCGGCCTCGAGCCCGGCACCGAAGAGCGCTGGGCCACCGAGCAGGATGGCCGGCCGGCGCGCCGCCCCGAGGCCGCGCGCGGCCGCCCGCACCCGCCTCACATCGACGGCGGGCAGGCCTCTTGCGTGCATGACCCAGGGCGTCGCCGCCGCGACCGCCTCGAGCTGCAGGTCGTGCGGCAGGATGAGGCTGGCCACATGGCCCCGCCCGCTGGTGGCGGCGCCGAGCGCATCGGCGAGGTCCCGGCCGAGATCGGCGGCCCGCGCCGAGCGCCGCGTCCACGTGCCAGCCCAGCCGGTCAGGCGCTCGATCTCGCTGTGCAGGGGCGCGTCGGCGGAGAGGTGCCAGCTCGCATGCTCGCCGATCAGGTTGACGACAGGTGAGCGGGCGCGCCGCGCATTGTGCAGGTTGGCGAGGCCATTGGCGAAGCCGGGGCCCAGATGCAGCAGCGTGAGGGCCGGCTTGCCGGCCATCCGGGCATAGCCGTCCGCGGCCCCGGTGCAGACGTTCTCGTGCAGGCCGAGCACGCCCCTGATGCCACGATTGTCACCCGCATCGGCAGCGTCGAGCGCGTTGACGAGCGGCATCTCGGTGGTGCCCGGATTGGCGAAGCAGACCTCGAGCCCGAGATCCCGTGCAGCACCGATCAGGAGCTCGGCCCCGTTCATCGATATTCCCCATCCCGGTTGCGAATCCTTGCGTCCGGCCCAGTCCTGACGCGTCGGGCGGGGCGCTGACAAGGCAAAAAAAACGGCCGACCCGCGATCTGCGCATCGGCCGCCTTCAAGGTTGGTTCAGGGAGGCACACCACAACATTAGAATTTAATGAACGAAAAACTGTAGCCTGCATCACTGTGTGGCAAATTTTTCGCACCTAGTGCGCCTTGGCAACAGGCAGGCTTGCCAGCCGCGCCCGGTTGCGCTCACTTGGTCGCCCGCGTCGCCGCGGAGCGCTACAGCCCGGAAGAGAACATGGCGGACCTTGCGCCGATCAAACTGCGCCGATCCAGGCTTTTCGAGGAGCTCGACGATTCGGTTCTGGAAAGCGTGGCCGCCGCGATGCGCCTGCAGACCTTCGTCGCCGGCAGCACGATCTTCGCGCAGTTCGACACCAGCAACGATGTCGACTTCATCCTCGAAGGCCGGGTGCGCGTCACGCTCTATTCGCGCTCGGGCAAGGAGGTGACCTTTCGCGACCTCGCCGCCGGCGACATGTTCGGCGAGCTCGCGGCCCTGGACGGCGAGCCCCGCTCGGCGCATGTCATCGCCCTGACCGAGGTTGCCCTGGCCTCGATGAGCCGCGAGGAATTCCATCGCCTGCTGCGGCGGCATCCCGACTTCGCGATGCTCGTCCTGCGCAAGCTCAGCCATCTCGTTCGGCTGCTGAGCGAGCGCGTCTACCAGTTCAGCACGCCCGTGCCGACGCGCGTCTGCGCCGAGCTCCTGCGGCGCGCCGAGGAGGCGCCGCTCGCCGACAACGTGGCGCGCATCGTCCCCGCCCCCAAGCACGCCGAGATCGCCAACTGCGTCAACACCCACCGCGAGGCGGTGTCACGGACCATGAGCGACCTGATGCGCCAGGGCATCCTGCGCCGCGGCAGCGGCGAGCTGATCGTCCTGCAGGTGGACCGGCTGCGCCACCTCGCCGACCACTGACCGGCGCCCTATCTCCACTCCCGAGGACCGGGACAACGGGAGATCGACATGCGCCTCGCACGCCTCTGCGCCACCTGCCTGCTCTCCGCCGGCGTCAGCATGTTCACCTCGTGCGGCAGCTTTCAGATCGGCAGCACGGTGGGCGCCGGCGAGCTGCCGGGCGATGTCGCCAGCGAGCAGGCCGATTTCAGGGTCGAGCGGGTGGCGAGCGGGCTCGAGCACCCTGGGGCATGGCCTTCCTCCCCGACGGGCGCCTCCTCGTAACCGAGCGACCCGGCAGGCTCCGGCTGATCGAGGCCGACGGCACGCTCGATCCGACACCGCTGGCCGGCGTGCCGGTCGCCTTCGCGCGCGGCCAGGCGGGCTGCTCGACGTGGCCCTGCACCCCGACTTCGCGACCAACCGCCTCGTCTATCTCAGCTTCAGCCAGCTCGACGGCCGGGCTGCGGTCACCGCCGTGGCGCGAGGCGTGCTCGAGGACAACGGGCTCGCTGCCACCGAGGTCATCTTCACCTCCAATGGCCAGACCAGCCACACCCGGCATTTCGGCTCGCGCCTGGCCTTCGATGCGGGCCACCCTCTGGGTCACCCATGGCGACCGCGGCGAGCGCGACCTCGCCCAGGACCTGGAAAGCCATGCCGGCAGCGTGCTCCGCCTGACCGATGACGGCGGCGTGCCGGGGACAACCCCCTGCTCGGCCGAGGCGAAGCGGCGATCTACCTTCGGCCACCGCAACCTGCAGGGCCTCGCCATCCACCCGACGACGGTGCCGTCTGGACCCACGAGCACGGGCCACGCGGCGGTGACGAGATCAACATCATCGAGGCGGGCGCCAATTACGGCTGGCCCCGTGGTCAGCCAGGGACGGGAATATGCCTCGGGCCGGGCGGTCGGCGCCAGCGAGGCCGCCGGCATGACGCCGGCGATCACCATCTGGGACCCTCGATTGCCCCTTCCGGGATGCCTTCTACGACGGCGAGGCCTTTCCGACTGGCAAGGCGACCTCTTCGTCGGCGCCCTCGCCTACCAGCTCCTCGCCAGGCTCGAGCTGGACGGCGCAACGGTGGTGCACGAGGAGCGCCTGCTCGAGGACGAGCTCGGCCGCATCCGCGACGTGGCGGTCGGCCCCGAGGGCTATTCTATTTGCTCACCGACGAGGAGAACGGCGGCCTCTTCCGACTGGTGCCGGCCGCGGCATCCTAGATTAGGCCGTCGCCTTGACCCGCCCCTTGGCCCAGCGCTGCAGCGCGTCGTCCGGCCGGTCAGGCAGGAGGATCTCGAGCCGCACGAGCTGATCGCCCTGGCGACCGCCCTGGGCGATGCCGCGCCCCTTCAGCCGGAGCGTGCGGCCGGAGCTGGTCCAGGCGGGGACCGTCACGGCCACCGCGCCGTCGATCGTCGGCACCGTCACCCTGCCGCCGGCGATCGCCAGGTCGAGCGGGATGCTGTGGTCGAGATGGATGTCGAGCCCGTCGCGGCGAAAGCCCTCGTGCGGCCGCACCTGGACCTCGATCAGCGCGTCGCCGCCGGCCACGCCCTGGCCCTTGAGCCGCAGCACCCGGCCGTCCTCGATGCCGGCCGGAATGGTCACGTCCAGATGCCGGCCGTCGGGGAGCCCGACCCGCCGCTTGCCGCCCTTGACGGCTTCGAGGAAATCGACGCTGACGGCGAGCTTCAGGTCCTCGCCGCGCGGCCGGGCATTGGCCCGCCGGCCGGCCCGGCCGCCGAAGAGATCGCTCAGCACATCGTCGAAGCCACCGAAGCCGCTGAACTCGGCGCCGGAACCGCTGCTGCGGTGGTAGGTCCGGTGCCCGCCGGCGCGCCCGGGATCGAAGCCGCCGAAGCCCTGGGGGCCGCGCTCGTTGCCGTCGGCATCGATCAGGCCCCGGTCGTAGCGCTTGCGCTTCTCCGCGTCGCCCAGGATCGCATAGGCGCGGCCGAGCGCCTTGAAGCGCTCCTCCGCCTTCCTGTCGTCCGGGTTGGTGTCGGGATGGCAGGTCTTGACGAGGCGCCGATAGGCCTTGCGGATCTCGTCGTCCGACGCCGTCTTGCCGACCCCGAGTGTCTTGTAGAGCTCGTCGCTCATGCAGCCCGTTCCAGGGATAGTTCGTCTGGCATCCGGCCCGTCCGCTGCCCGGGCACGAAGCTAGCCTGGCGGGCCGGAGCCCGCCAGGCTTTCACATGCTCGTCAGTGTCGAGCCGTGGTCGTCAGGCGGCCTGCTCGACGGCCGGGGCCGCCGGCTGGCCGGCGACCGGGGCGGCGATCGAGATGGTCCGGGGCTTCATCGCCTCGGGCACACGCCGCTCGAGCTCGACGCGCAGGATGCCCTTGTCGAGCGACGCACCGGCGACCTCGATATGCTCGCCGAGCGTGAAGCTGCGCTGGAAGGAGGCGCGGGCGATGCCGCGACGGATGTAGTTGGCCCGGTTGCCGCCCTTGGGCTCGCCCTTGACCACGAGCTGGCGATCCTTGGCGGTGATCTCGAGCTCGTCGAGGTCGTAGCCGGGCAGAGCCAGCGCGATGGCGAAGCGGTCCTCACCCTGGTCCTCGATGTCGTATTCCGGCGCAAAGCCGCCGCGGCTGCCGAGCAGCTCGTCGGTCATCCGGTCGAGGTCGCGAACGGTACGGAAGAAGGGATCGAAACGGACAGTGCTCACGGTATCCTCCAGTTGAGCGATACTGACAGGGTCGGCGCTCCATTCGGACACGCCTTGATCGATACTTGCCGAACTCGCGGTGCGACCTTCGGCTCACAAGAGATAGTCAGCCGCTGGACCGGTTCAAGAGGGTGAGGCAAGGGCCCGGGCCGCGCCTGCGCCAAAAAAATTGACGGGAAGTTAACCGCCGGGCGGCACCTTCGTACTCGGCACCGGGGCTTCCCTGGTTAACCGGCCATTCAGCTTTTGACCCGGCCGGCGGCTCGCGACTATTCAATGCTCGACCACCTGTCGCCCCCCTCGAAGCCATGTCGCGTGGAGCCGGTCCGATGCACACCAATCCGACGATCGACATCGAATCGCCAGACGTCGACTTCGCCTTCGATGCAGCACGGACCTTCGTCGGGCCGCATGCCAGCTACTACGACGAAACCTGGCGGCAGATGGCGTGGCGCGGCCGGCAGACGAGCTGGAACCGCCATGCCGCCCTCTACGGCCCGTTCTGGTTCGCCTATCGGCGGCTGCGCCTCGTCGCCCTGGCGAGCGTGCTCTGGCTCCTGCTCTGGCTCGAGCTCTGGCGCCAGGGCTGGTCGCCCTGGCTCCTCTGCGGCCTCCAGCTCGCCACGATGCTCTTCCAGGGCCTGCTCGCCAACCGTCTCTATCTCGGCCGCTTCACGGCCCTCGGCCGCCGTCTCGAGCGCTCCCTGGGCGATGCGGTGGCCCGCGAACAGGCCATGGCCAGCGCCGGCGGGGTCAGTCGCGGCGGGGTCGCGGCGGTCATCCTGGCCGTCGCCCTGGGCCTTCGCGAACGGCTTCCTCGACGGGCCGCGCGGCGCCGCCTACACGCCGCCTTGACCGTTCTTGAGCACCGGCTGCATCTCGAGGGCGACGCGGTTCATGAAGCCCGCGTCGTCGCCAGCCACGAGCAACGGGGCGGCGACCGCGATGCCATCCAGCATCGCCTCGAGCCACGGCCGGTCGGCCTTCTGAAAGTCGCCGAGGACGTGGCCGGTCACCCGGTCCTTGTGGCCCGGATGGCCGATGCCGATCCGCACCCGCTTGAAGTCGCGGCTGCCGAGATGGGCGTCGAGGCTGCGCAGGCCGTTGTGGCCGGCGACGCCGCCGCCCTGCTTCACCCTGAGCCGGCCCGGCGCCAGGTCGAGCTCGTCGTGCAGCACGACGAGGTCGTCGAGCGGCAGCTTCAGGAAGCGCATGGCCTCGCCGACCGCCCGACCGGATTCGTTCATGTAGGTTTGCGGCTTCAGCAGCATGACCCGCTCGCCGCCGATCGGCCCCTCGGTGACCAGGGCCTGGAACTTGCGCCGCCAGGCGGGGAACCGGTGACGCTCGGCCACCGCCTCCACCGCCATGAAGCCGACATTGTGACGCTGCCCGGCATAGGCGGCACCGGGATTGCCGAGACCGACGAGCAGCCGCAAGCCTGGGCCTGCCGGTCTCAGTCGTTGTCCTCGTCGCCCGCGCCGGCCTCTTCGCCCGCGCCGGCCTCTTCCTCGTCGGCGGTCGGGCCGCGGCCGACCACGGCGCAGATCGTGAAGTCGCGGTCGGTGATGGTCGGCGTCACGTTGGCAGGCAGGGTGACGGCGCTGATATGCACCGAGTCGCCGATCTCGACGGCGCCGAGGTCGACGTCGATCCGCTCCGGGATCGCCTCGACCGGGCAGACCAGCTCGATCTCGCGCCGCACGATGTTGAGCACGCCGCCGCGCCGCAGGCCGGGGCAGCGTTCCTCGTTGACGAAATGCACCGGCACCTCGACGGTCACGGTCGAGCCCTTGGTGGCGCGCAGGAAGTCGACGTGCAGCGGGTGGTCCTTCACCGGATGGAGCTGCGCCTCGCGCGGGACCACCTGGATCACCTTCTTGCCCAGCTTGAGCTCGACCACCGAGCTGAAGAAGCGCGGGTTCTGCTCGAGCTGCCGGCGGATCTCCCGGTCCACCAGCGCCACCTTCTCGGGCGGCTCCTTGCCGCCATAGACGATGGCCGGCACCATGCCGGTCTTGCGGAGCGCGCGCGCCCCTTCCTTGCCGGTCCGCTCGCGCGGCTCCGCCGTCAACTGGATCGTCTCGCTCATCGGTCTTTCCTTTCACCCCTCCGGCACGCGCGGGATTGCCGCCCCGGACAGGTCATTTCTGGTTGAACACTCGCACCATGGTGCGGCGCCGCTAGTCGAACAGGCTCGACACCGAGCTTTCGCTGGCGATCCGGCTGATCGCCTCGCCCATCAGCTGGGCCACGGAGAGCACCCGGATCTTCTCCGTCACGCGCACACCCTCGGTCGGCCGGATGCTGTCGGTGATCACCAGACGATCGAGCTTGCTCGCCGCGATCCTGGCGACCGCCCCCGCCGACAGCACGCCGTGGGTGACATAGGCCTGGACCGACACGGCACCCTCGGCGAGCAGCGCCTCGGCGGCGTTGCACAAGGTGCCGCCACTGTCGGCGATATCGTCGACGAGCACGCAGTGACGGCCGTCGACCTCGCCGATGACGTTCATCACCTCGGAGATCCCGGCCCGCTCGCGGCGCTTATCGATAATCGCCAGATTGGCGTCAAGCCGCTTGGCGAAGGCCCGCGCCCGGGCCACGCCGCCGACATCGGGCGAGACGATGATCACGTCGTCGGCGCCGAAATTGCTCTGCACGTCGGGCGCCATCAGCGGCGCGCCGTAGAGATTGTCGACCGGGATGTCGAAGAAGCCCTGGATCTGGCCGGCATGCAGCTCGAGCGTGAGCACCCGGTTGGCACCCGCCTCGGTGATCAGGTTGGCCACGAGCTTGGCCGAGATCGGGGTCCGCGGGCCCGGCTTGCGGTCCTGCCGGGCATAGCCGAAATAGGGGATGACCGCGGTGATGCGCCGCGCCGACGCGCGCCTGAGCGCATCGATGCAGACCAGAAGCTCCATCAGGTTGTCGTTCGCCGGATACGACGTCGACTGGATGATGAACACGTCCTCGCCGCGCACGTTCTCGTGGATCTCCACGAAGATTTCCATGTCGGCGAAGCGATGCACCGTGGCCTTGGTCAGGTCGACGCGCAGATAGGCCGCAATCGCCTCGGCCAGCGGCCGATTGCTGTTGCCGGCGAGCAGTTTCATCGAGGGGCCTATCGAGGCTGGATGTCGTTGACAGGCGCGCTTCTATCAACCCATCGCCGGCAAGTAAACGCTGCAGCGCTGCCGGTCGCGCGTTGGCGGCGAGCGCCCCCGGCATCTTGCGCTTCCGCGACCCAGGGCCTAGCAGCAAACGGCACGCCAGCGAGCAAAGCACATCGGGAGAGCCGTCTTGACGTTCGAGATCGCCTGCGAGGACCAGCCTGCCGCCCGGAGCCGGTGACATGGCGCAGTGGCTGATGAAGACCGAGCCCGGCGACTACAGCTGGGACCGGCTGGTCGCCGAGGGCGGCACCGGCTGGGACGGCGTGCGCAACCACCAGGCGGCCGCCAACATGCGCGCCATGAAGAAGGGCGAGCGGGCCTTCTTCTATCGCTCGCTGGTCGAGCCCGCCGTGATCGGCATCATGGAGATCACCCGTGAAGCCTATCCCGATCCGGACGACCCGGCCGGCAAGTGGGTGCGAGTCGACGTGGCGCCGGTGCGGCCGCTGCCGCAGGAGGTGCCCCTGAAGGCAATCAAGGCCGACCCGGCGCTCGCCGACCTGGCGCTGGTGCGCCAGTCGCGGCTGTCGGTCATGCCGGTGAGCGATGCGCATTGGGCGCTCATCTCGGGGATGGCCGGGCTCGACGACTGACCCGGCGGGTGCGCAATCCCCTCACCGCCGCGCAATGGCGCGGCCTCGCTCTCGCCCTGGCCATCGGGATCGTCGGCGGCATCCTCTTCTATTGGCTGCGCTGGCCCCTGCCCTGGATGCTCGGGGCGATGGTCGCCACGACGCTCGCGGCACTGGCACGCCTGCCGATCGCCGTGCCGGTGACCCTGCGCGACCCGATGATGGCGATCATCGGCGTGCTGCTCGGCAGCGGCTTCACGCCCAAGCTCGTCGCCAACTTGTGGACCTGGCTGCCGACGCTCGTCATCCTGCCCGTCTACGTCGCGATCGTCGCGGTCTCCAGCATGACCTATCTCAGGCTGGTCACCCGCTTCGACCCGCGGACCACCTTCTTCGCCGGCATGCCCGGTGGCTTCGGCGAGATGGTCCTGCTGGGCGACCGGGCCGGTGGCGACCCCCGCCGCATCGCGCTCGTCCATACCGTCCGCGTGCTGCTGATCGTGCTCACCGTGCCGGTCCTGGTCCGCGCCTTCGGCATCGACCTGCCGACGGCGCTGCCGGCGGCGGCCAAGGCCGGCTGGCTCGAGGTGACGGGCCTGCTCCTGGCCGCGGTGCTCGGCGGCTGGCTCGGCACGAAGCTCAGGCTGCCGGCCCCCACCCTCCTCGGCGGCATGGTGATCAGCGCCATCGGCCATCTCACCGGCCTGCTCGAGGGGGCGCCGCCGGTGCTCTTCGTCGCCATCGCCCAGCTCGTCATCGGCTGCTCGATCGGCGCCCGCTTCGCCGGGTTCCGGCTGCACGACGTGCTGGCGACGTTGATCGCCGGCATCGGCCTCACGCTCGTGATGTTCGCTGCATCCTTCGTCGTGGCGGCGCTCGTCCACCTCGTCACCGGTACCCAGCCCCTGCTGCTGCTGCTCGCCCTGGTGCCGGGTGGGGTCGCCGAGATGAGCGTCATCGCCCTCGCCCTCGGCGTCGACCCGGCCTTCGTGGCGACCCATCACATCGTGCGGATCTCCATCGTCGTCATGACCGCACCCTTCGTCTTCCGGCTGCTCGAGCGCCGGCACCGCCCGCCCGAAAACAGCGACGCCGGCCCGAAGGCCGGCGTCTGAAGTCGCGAGAGAGGTGCTGCCGCTCAGGCGCCCGGCTGGGGCGCCGGGTCGCCGGACGGGCCGTCATCGGCCGGCCGGGTCGTCGGCACCGAGCCGCGCCGGCCGGTAGGCGGCGACGACGCGGTGTCGTCGCTGGCCTTCTTCGGCGCCGGCATCGGCTCGCCGCGCAGGATGGCGGTGATCTCCTCGCCCGACAGCGTCTCGTGCTCGAGCAGCGCGTTGGCGAGGGCGTGCAGGTCGTCGGCCCGGTCGCGCAGGATCTCCTGGGCCAGATGGTAGCCCTCCTCGACGATCCGTCGGATCTCGCCGTCGATCTGCTGGGCCGTCGCCTCCGAGACGTTCTTCGACTGCGTCACCGAGTGGCCGAGGAACACCTCCTGCTGGTTCTCGTCGTAGCCGATCGGCCCGAGCAGGTCGCTCATGCCCCACTGGGTCACCATGTAGCGGGCGATCTTGGTGGCCTGCTGGATGTCGGACGAGGCGCCGGCCGTCACCTTCTCGTGGCCGAAGACCTGCTCCTCGGCGACCCGCCCGCCCATGGCGACGGCGATGTCGGCCTTGAGCTTCTCGCGGCTGACCGAGATCCGGTCGCCGAGCGGCAGGCGCATCACCATGCCGAGCGCGCGGCCGCGCGGAATGATCGTCGCCTTGTGGATCGGGTCGGAGGCCGGCGAGTAGTAGGCCATCACCGCATGCCCGGCCTCGTGGAAGGCGGTGAGCTTCTTCTCGTCCTCCGTCATCACCATGGAGCGCCGCTCGGCGCCCATCATGACCTTGTCCTTGGCCGCCTCGAAATCCTCCATGGTGACGAGGCGCTTGCCGCGCCGCGCCGCCAGCAGGGCCGCCTCGTTGACAATGTTGGCGAGGTCGGCGCCGGAGAAGCCGGGCGTGCCCCGGGCGATGACGCGCGTGTCGACGTCCGGCCCGACCCGGACCTTCTTGACGTGCACGTTCAGGATCTTCTCGCGGCCGAGCACGTCCGGGTTGGAGACCACGACCTGGCGGTCGAAGCGGCCGGGGCGCAGCAGCGCCGGGTCGAGCACGTCCGGCCGGTTGGTCGCGGCGATCAGGATGACGCCCTCGTTGGCCTCGAAGCCGTCCATCTCGACGAGCAGCTGGTTGAGGGTCTGCTCGCGCTCGTCATTGCCACCGCCGAGCCCGGCGCCACGATGCCGGCCGACCGCGTCGATCTCGTCGATGAAGACGATGCAGGGCGCGTGCTTCTTCGCCTGCTCGAACATGTCGCGCACCCGGCTGGCGCCGACGCCGACGAACATCTCGACGAAGTCCGAGCCGGAGATGGTGAAGAAGGGCACGTTGGCCTCGCCGGCGATGGCGCGGGCGAGCAGCGTCTTGCCGGTCCCGGGCGGGCCGACGAGCAGGCAGCCCTTGGGGATGCGGCCGCCGACCTGCTGGAACTTCTGCGGGTTCTTGAGGAACTCGACGATCTCCTGCAGCTCCTCCTTGGCCTCGTCGATGCCGGCGACGTCGGAGAAGGTGACGCGGCCGTGCTTCTCGGTCAGCAGCCGCGCCCGGCTCTTGCCGAAGCCCATGGCCTTGCCGCCACCCGACTGCATCTGGCGCATGAAGAAGATCCAGACACCGATCAGCAGCAGCATCGGGAACCAGGAAACCAGCACGCCGAGCAGCGACGGCATGTTGTCGTCGTTCGGCTGGGCGCTGATCCGCACGTCGTTGGCGGTCAGCCGGTCGACGAGGTTCGGGTCGAAGGGCGCATAGGTGGAGAACTGGCGACCGTCGGCGAACGTGCCGGAGATCGAATCCCCCTTGATGGTGACCTCGTTGACCCGCCCGGCCTCGACTTCCGAGAGGAAATCGGAGAACGCCATGGAGGTCTGCGGACCACGCGACGACGGACCCTGGAACAGGTTGAAGAGGGCAATCAGCAACAGGCCGATGATTATCCAGAGGGCCAGGTTCTTGCTGAAGTTGTTCACGTGCGAGCCTCGCAACTGGCGATCGTTGGTAAAGCGGCCGCCTCGTTCATCTCGACCGGCAAGCTACCGGCAATGGGCGAAGCGGCGACGCTTCATCTATGGTTTACACAAGATAAGGCAATTATTCGTCCGCGCAACAGACCGAAGGCGCGCTTCCGACCGCCGTCATGGTATGCGTCGGGCGAAAGACCAGGCCAAGAACGCCGCGCGCGGAGCTTGCCACCCAGGGGCCGAGCGCCAGAATTCGCGCATCGCGCGAGACGAGCGGCAGGGTGGCGAGGGCCAGCGCCGGCAATGTCGCGGCCTCCGGGGCACCGGCAGCGACGAGCCACGCGCGCAGGCCCCGGCTGCCGGGCATGGCCTGCCCGGCGGCGCGCAGGCCGGGCGCCTCGCCTTCGCTCCCTTCGGCGCCATGCCAGTCGATGCGAAACCGGCCGTCCCAGATCGTGCGGCCGCCTGCCAGTGCCAGCTCGGCCGGCAGGCCGCGGGCCTCGCGCAGGACCCGCAGGCGCGTCCGGCGCCGCTCGACCAGCGTGCCGCCGAGCGAGCAGCGCGGCGACGAAGGGTCGCAGAGCCAGGCATCGAGGCGGGCGAGCGAGCGACCGCGCGGGGCGAAGCTCCGCCCGCCGACCGCCGCGACCAGCCGGCCGAGGAGCTGGCGGCGCTCGTCTGCCGCCAGGGCCGAAAGCGCATCCAGAGACAGCTCGACGAAGCCCGCCGGGTGCACCTGCGCATGGCCGGCCAGGAAACGGGCGAGCCGATGCTCCAGGGCGGCACGCTCGGTCGTGTCGTTCACCAGGGCCGGCAGCTCGCCCGCCGCCCGGGCCCGCGCCCGCCAGAAGCGCGGGTCGCGATTGCTCGGGTCCTCGAGCCACTCGACCGACCGGGCCCGGAGCAGCGCCCGCAGCCGGGCGGGCTCGACCGGCAGGAGCGGGCGCAGCAGGCGGACGGCGCGCAGCTCACGGATCGGCGCCATGCCGGCGAGCCCGCGCGGGCCACTGCCCGCCGCCGCCCGCATCGCCACGGTCTCGCGCTGGTCGGCGGCATGGTGGGCCACCACCAGGTGCAGCATGCCGGCCTGCTCGGCCGCCGCCTCGAGCAGCGCGTAACGCCGCGCCCGTGCCGTCGCCTGGATGGACCCTGACGGCCAGTCGCCCGTGACCTCGAGCACGCGGGCGGTGATGCCGAGCGCCGCGAGCCGGTCGCGCACCAGCGCCGCCTCGGCCGCGGCTTCCGGGCGCAGGCCGTGGTCCACGACCAGGGCCAGCAGCCGACCCCCGCGGTGCGCCACCCATTCCCGCAGCAGCAGCGCCAGGGCCATGCTGTCCGCCCCGCCCGACACGCCGGCAGCGATCGCCGGGCGCGGCTCGAAGGGGCCGAGCGCGGCCATCAGCGCCGCGAACTCGGTGTCGCCCAGCGGCGCCGATTCGCTCGACGGCTCAGCCGCAGCCGGCGGCGCGGCTCTCACGCTCCCTGGCCTGCAGCAGTGCCGGCGACGCGTTGGGATAGCGTCGCTCCATCTCGATGAAGGTCTGGCAGGCGCGCGTCTGGTCGCCCATCGCGGCCAGCGCCGTGCCGAGCTTGAGCAGGCTGTCCGGCGCACGCGGCGCCTCGGCACCGAAGCGCCGGTAGTTGCCGGCGAACGTCGCGGCGGCGGTGGCGAAATCCTCCCGTGCGAGCTGGGACTCGCCAATCCAGTAGGCAGCCACCGGCGCCTGCGGGTCGTCGGGGAAATCCTCCAGCCAGCGGCCGAAGGCGATCTCGGCAGCGCCCCAGTCGCCGGTCTGCAGGAGATCGAGCGACGCGGTGAAACGCGCACCGGCGGTTCCCTCGAGCGCGGCGGGCGGCGCCGTGCCGGACGGGCCGCTGGCATCGGGTTGCGGCAGCCCCAGCACCGCATCGCGCGGGATGGCGCCGAGCACATAGCCCTCGCGCGCCGCCCGATCGGGCTGGACATCGGTCGCTGCCGTGTCGTCACCAGTTGCGCCCGGTGCGACCAGCGCCGGGCCGACCGCCCCCGCATCTCCCGCGACTGCGGGCTGGCCGTCGGCCGGTGACGGCGCCTCCGCCGCCTGGTCGAGCGCCATCAGCCGGCGATCGAGATCCGCGACCAAGTCATCGATCCGCTGCTGCGTCCGCTGCTCGCGGAACTCGGCCTCCTCGAGCCGCCCCGTCAGCCGCCGCACCTCCTCCTCGAGCGCGGCGATCCGGTTCTGCATCACCGCCATCGCCCGCCCGTCGACCGCCTGCCCCGCGGGCGCCGCCGCACCCGGTTGCTGGAGCGGCGCCGGCGCCGGCGCGGCCCGCTCGATGCGCAGCGGTTGCGGGTCCTGGGCGAGGGCCGGCGCGAAGCCGACGAGGCATGCGGCGAGCGAGGCGGCGACACGCAAGGACATGATGGCGAAGGTCTCCCGCTTCAGGCCGGGCGATGTGCGCAGGGCTCATGCATGCCGGGCGGCGCCGCGGCGGGCACCGGCCCGGCCGCCGTCGACAGGAGCGCCGGGCCGGCCTAGTTGACGAGGTTGATGACGGTGACCGCGCGGCGATTCTGCGCGTAGGCGGTCTCGTCGCGGCCGGGGTCGACCGGGCGCTCCTCGCCGTAGGAGATGGTGAGCAGCCGGTCCGGCGTGACGCCGAGTGCTACGAGGTAGTTCTTGACCGCGGTGGCGCGCCGCTCGCCCAGGGCGAGATTGTACTCGCGCGTGCCGCGCTCGTCGGCATGGCCCTCGATGGTCACGGACGTCGCCGGGTACTGGAAGAGCCAGGACGCCTGCCGGTCGAGCGTGGCGCGGGCATCGTCGTCGAGCGTCGTGCTGTCGAAGCCGAAGAACACGCGATCGCCGACATTGATCTCGAAGTCCTGCTGGCTGCCCGGGGCACCGTTGGCGAAGAGGTCCTCCTGCACGATGACGGTGCCGCTACCGTCGCCGAGCTCGGTCGGGGCACCCCCGGCCCCGCCGGCGGCAGAGACGTTGCCGCCCGCCTGCTCGTCACTGCCGAGCGTATCCTCGGGCGTCGAGCTGCAGGCGGCGAGCAGGAGCAGGGCCGCCGGTAGGATGACGAGAAGCGGTCTCATGGGCTGACACCTCGTGGCAGGAGGGTGTGGCGCGGGCGCCGGGGACGATCTGGACGACGAGGACGGGACCGGCCCTGCGGCACGGCGGGCTTTTGTGGATACGTGGCGGGCCTCAAGGAATCAAGCCGGACCAGGCCGGATCGGACGCATCGAGCGGCGTCGGCAGCTCGCGCTCGTTGTAGCCGGTGATGTCGATCGTCATGAGGCGCGTGCGGTCAGTTTGCGGGTTCTCGCGGGTGAAGACGATGATCCGCCCGTTGGGCGCCCAGGCGGGGCTCTCGTCGAGGAAGCTGCGGGTCAGCAGCCGCTCGTTGGCGCCGTCGGGCTCCATGATGCCGATGTGGAAATAGCCGCCCTGGATCTTGGTGAAGGCGATGAGATCGCCGCGCGGCGACCAGGCCGGGCTGCCGTAGCGGCCCGAACCGAAGCTGATGCGCTGCACGTTCGAGCCGTCGCGGTTCATGGTGTAGAGCTGCGGCGTGCCGCCCCGGTCGCTGTTGAAGACGATCCGGTCGCCCCGCGGGCTGAAGCTCGGCGAGGTGTCGATCGCCGGCGACTGGGTGAGCTGGGTGGTCCGCCGCGTCGCCGTGTCGAAGGAGAAGATGTCGGAATTGCCGTCCCGGGCCACGGTGAGCAGGAGGACGCTGCCATCCGGCGCGAAGCGCGGCGTGAACGACATGCCGGGGAACTCGCCGAGCGGCGACGTCCGGCCGGTCGCGAGGTCGAGCATCATGATCTGCGGCACGGGCGTGCGCAGCACGAAATAGGCGACCCGCCGGCCGTCCGGGGCGATCTGCGGCGTCAGCACGAGCTGGCCGCCATCGGTGAGGAAGCGGTGGTTGGCGCCGTCCTGGTCCATGACGGCGAGGCGCTTGACCCGCCGCGTGCGCGGCCCGCTCTCGCTGACATAGACGATGCGCGTGTCGAAATAGCCGGCCTCGCCGGTCAGCCGCTCGTAGGTGACGTCCGAGATCTGGTGCGCCACCCGGCGCCAGCCGTCTGCCGCCAGCTCGTAGCGCAGGCCGCGCAGCTGGCTGCCGCTGAAGACGTCCCAGAGCCGGAACTCGATCACCAGGCGGTCGGCGGCCGGCCGCGACACCGCGCCGGTGACCAGCGCCTGGGCGTTGATCGGCCGCCATTCGGCGAAGCGCGGCGTCTGGCGCAGGCTCTCCGGGTCCTGGATATAGGCCCGCCGGTCGATCACCCGGAACAGCCCCGAGCTCTCGAGATTGGCGGCGATCACGTCGGCCACGGCCAGGCCGATGTCGCGCGTGCCCACGTCGTCGCCGGCGAACGGGCTGATGGCGATCGGGATCGGCTCGACCACGCCCTTGGTGATGTCGAGCCGCACCTGGGCACCCGCCCCGCCGGGCATGGCGAGAAGGCCGAGCCCGGCCGCCGAGCCGGCCAGCATCGCCCGTCGCGTCGGCCCGCCGGGCCGCCTGTCCTGCAAAAGATCAGCCACTCAGCGCATCCCCGGGAGAGAACGTCAGGACCATGTCGCGCCACACCGCATATTTCTCGGCCGGCAGGTCGAGGCGGCAGCTCAGGACCGCCCGCCTGGCGCTCTCCGCCACCGTCCTGAACCCGTGATCGGCGTCGAAGCGACCGCTTTCCTCGATGCTCACCTCGCGCACCGAGCCGTCGGCCTCGAGCTGGATCCGCAGGCTGACCCGCATCGCCTCGATGCCCGGCACGCCGATCGGCACGTTCCAGCAACGCTCGATCTGCCGGCGGATGCCGGCGAGCTCGCTCGCCGAGAGGGCGACCGGGGCGGCCACCGCCGCCGGCGGCGCCGTGCGTTCCGCCGTCGCATTGCCGGTGCCGGGCCGCCGCTCGGGCGCCTCGACCCGCCGGTTCTGCTGCTCGACGCTGCGCAGGAGCGCGTTGAAGTCGTTGTCGTCCTTGGCCACCGGCGCCGGGCTCGGCTCCGCCTTCTTCTGCGGCGCCGGCTTTGCCGGCGGCTTCGGCCGGGCCGCCACCGTCCCCGCGGGCGGTGGCGGCTCGGCCTTCGGCGGCTCGGGGGCCTTGGGCGCGGGCTCCGGGGCCGCGGTCTCGACCGGCTTCGGCGGCGCCGGGCGGGCCAGCGGCCGGCTCGGCGGGACCGGCAGCGCGGCCTGGGCCGGCGCCGGCTCGGCGGCCGGTGGCGGAGGCGGCGGCGGCTCGGGCTCCGGCGGTGGTGGCGGCGGCGGGGGGCGGGGGCGGCTCGGGGGCGGCCAGCTGCTGCGGCGGGCTCGGGCTCCAGGCTCGGGCTCGGGCGCCGGCGGTGGTGGCGCGGGGCCTCGCCGCCTGGCGCGGCGGCAAAGGTGCCGCTTCGGCCGGCGGTGGCGCCGGCGGCTCGGGGCGTCGGCTCCTGGGCCGCCGGAATGCCGACGATCTCGACCGTGAAGGGCCTCGTCGATCGGCAGGCGCTCGGCCATCCTCGGCAGGCCGAGCACGGCGAGCCGATGAAGACGAGGTGGAAGAGGACGGAGGCGAGGAACGAGCGGTTCATGCGCTCACTCGGCCACCAGAAGGTCCGGCTGCTCGGTGAGCAGCGCCACCTTGGTGAAGCCGGCCCGGTTGAGATTGCCGATCACGGCCATCACCCGCCCGTAGTCGATCGCCCGGTCGCCGCGCACGAAGATGCGGGCCTCGGCGTTCTGCTCGGTGATCGCCAATAGCCGCGGGGCGAGCTGGTCGAGCTCGATGGCCGTCTCCTGCAGGTAGATGGCGCCACTCGCATCGATGCTGACCGAGAGCGGCTCGTCCTGGCCGGGCATGGGCGAGCTGTCGGCGCGCGGCAGGTCGACCGAGACCCCCATGGTCAGCATGGGGGCGGTCACCATGAAGACGATGAGCAGCACCAGCATGACGTCGACGAAGGGCGTGACGTTGATCTCGCCCATCTGCCGCCGCTGCCGGCCGCGGCGCCACTTGCCCCCACGACCACCTGTGCCGCCGACGGCTGCCGCCGCCATCAGGGCATGACCCGGCTGCTGTCGAGCTCGCGGCTGACCACGACGCCGAACTCGTCGGCGAAGCTGGCGAGGCGGTCGCCGAGCCCGTCGACCGAGGTCGAGATCCGGTTGTAGGCGATGACCGCCGGAATGGCGGCGAGCAGCCCGAGCGCGGTGGCGAAGAGCGCCTCGGCGATGCCCGGGGCGACCACGGCGAGCGTCGTGTTCTTGGTCATGGCGATCGACTGGAAGCTGTTCATGATGCCCCAGACCGTGCCGAAGAGCCCGACGAAGGGTGCCGCCGAGCCGATCGTGGCAAGCGTGGAGACATTGCGCTCCAGCACGCGCATCTCGCGCTCCAGCGTCAGCTGCATGACCTGGCCGATGCGCCCGACCAGCCGGTCCTGGGTATCACCGCTGACCGCCTTGGGCCCGCCCCGCCATTCCTCCATGCCGGCGGCGAACATCAGCGCCATGGGGTGGTCGATGCGCTTGCCGAGCCGGCGATAGAGCTCACCGAGCGGCGTGCCCGACCAGAAGGCCTGCTCGAACAGTGCCGTCTGGCGCCGCAGCCGGATCAGACGAAAGCCCTTCTCGAAGACCACGGCCCAGACCCACAAGGAGGCCACGAGGAGGAGGAGCATGACGAACTTGACGACGATGTCGGCTTCGAGCGCCAGTGCCAGAATGCTCGTGCCGGCGGTCGGATCGCCGAGCATCGCGGAGCTGATGGTATCGGATTCCATGCGGTCAATCGCGTTGGTCGCGGGGGGCAGCGACGCTTCGGGCCGGCAGGCCGGGATATGGTGGCGACGTTCCGTGGCGGCCCGCCACCGGAGGCCTGCCGGGACGGTTGCCTTGGCCGAGCGTGCTATCGACCACGCCCGCGAAGCTTGTCAAGCTTCGCCAGCAACCGAATAGCCGGCCTCGGCAAAACGCGCTGCGAGCCAAGGCGGTAAGCGGCGCGGGCGCATGTCGGAGCTGATGAAGACGACCTCGATGTCAAGCGAAACAAGCACTTGCCCGTCGCGCGTGATGTTCTGCAGCAAGCCGAGCCGCGCGCCGCGGAGGTAGCGGAGCCGGGTCTCGACGAAGAGCGCGTCGTCGAGCCGCGCCGGCCGCAGGAACTCGGTCACGGCCCGCCGCACGGCGAAGACGCCGTCCACCTCGTCGCGCAGCTGCCGCTGCTCGACGCCGAGCGAGCGCAAAAGCTCGGTGCGCGCCCGCTCGGCGAAGGCGAGATAGCGGGCATGATAGACGATGCCGCCGGCGTCCGTGTCCTCGTAGTAGACCCGGACTGGCAGAAGATGCGCGGTGCTCAAGGCCCGCCCTCTCCATCCTCGCCCGGTCCCGCGCCCGGTCCGGCGAAGAGCTCGGCCTGGGCGACGGCGCTGGCCGGCATGGCGAGGCCGAGATGGCGCCAGCTCGCCTGGGTCAGGAGCCGGCCGCGCGGCGTGCGCTGCAGCAGGCCCTGCTGCAGGAGGTAGGGCTCGACCGTTTCCTCCAGCGTGTCGCGCTGCTCCGAGAGCGCCGCCGCCAGGGTCTCCACGCCGACCGGGCCGCCGCCGTAATGCACGGCGATGGCGTTCAGGTAGCGGCGGTCCAGCGCGTCGAGCCCGAGCCGGTCGACGGCGAGGCGCTGCAGCGCCGCATCGGCCTCGGCCCGATCGACCGGGTGCCCGCCATCCGGCTGCTCGACGGTGGCGAAGTCGCGGACCCGGCGCAGCAGGCGGGTCGCCACCCGGGGCGTGCCGCGCGAGCGGCGGGCGATCTCGGCAGCCCCCTCGCCGGTGAGGCCGAGCCGCAGCAACCGCGCCCCCCGCTCGACGATCTCGAGCAGCTCCGCCTGGCCATAGAACTCCATGCGCGCCAGGATGCCGAAGCGGTCGCGGAGCGGCGTGGTCAGGAGCCCCGTCCGGGTGGTGGCGCCGACCAGGGTGAAGGGGGCGAGGTCGATCCGCACCGAGCGCGCCGCCGGCCCTCGCCGATCATCAGGTCCAGCTGGAAATCCTCCATCGCCGGGTAGAGCACCTCCTCGACCGTCGGGCTCAAGCGGTGGATCTCGTCGATGAAGAGCACGTCGCGCGGCTGCAGGTTGGTGAGCAGCGCCGCCAGGTCGCCCGCCCGCTGGATGATCGGCCCCGAGGTCGCGCGAAAGCCCACACCGAGCTCCGCCGCCACGATCTGCGCCAGGGTCGTCTTGCCGAGCCCGGGCGGGCCGGCGAACAGGACATGGTCCATGGCCTCGCCGCGCGCCCGGGCCGCCTCGACGAAGACGGCGAGATTGCTCTTGAGCTGGGCCTGGCCGATGAACTCGGCGAGCCGCTTCGGCCGGAGCGAGGCGTCGGCGTCCGCCGGCTGCGACGCGCCGCCGACCAGCCGCCCCTCTTCGCCTTCGCCGCCGCCCCCGACCCGCTCATCGCGCGAGGCCCTGAGGCTGGCGGCGAGCAGCTGCTCGAGCGTCGCCTCGACCCCGAGCTCGTTCTGCACGCGGGCCACGACCGCATAGGCCTCGCTGCGCCCGTAGCCCAGGTTCTGCAGGGCCGCCAGCGCATCCTCGACCACCCCGCCGGCCGGCGTCGGTGCCGGCGTCGCAGCCCCACCGATCGCGAGCGCCGCCGGCAGCTTCGCCACCCGGTCCTTCAGCTCGGCGACGATGCGGCCGGCGAGCTTCGGCCCGACGCCGGCGGCCCGGGTCAAGGCCCTGGAATCCTGCGCGGCGATGGCCCGGCTGATCTCCTCCGGCTCGAGCACCGAGAGCACGGCGAGCGCCAGCCGCGCCCCCACCCCCTGGATGCCCTGCAGGATGCGGAACCACTGCTCCTCGACCGGCGTCAGGAAGCCGTAGAGCGTGATGCTGTCCTCGCGCACCTGGGTGATGATCCGCAGCTCCGCCCGCTGGCCGGTGGGTGGCAGGCGATGCAGCGTCCGGCCGGCGCAGTGCACGAGATAGCCGACCCCGCCGGCCTCGCCGCCGGTGTCGATCACCACATGGTCCTCGCCCTGGGCGGCGATCCGGCCGCGCAGCAATGCTATCATCGAACGGTCTCGAGGGCGGCGCCGCGGATGCGCGCCAGGGTCATGCGGTTGTGCGCGTGGCAGATGGCGACGGCCAGCGCGTCGGCCGCATCGGCCGTCACCGGCCCGGCCCGGGGCAGCAGCACCTGGACCATGTGCGCCACCTGCGGCTTCAAGGCACCGCCGGTGCCGGTCAGCGCGCGCTTGACGTGCTTCGCCGCATATTCGGCGACCGGCAGGCCGGCCCGTGCCGCGGTCACCAGCGCCACGCCCCTGGCATGGCCGAGCTTGAGCGAGCTCAAGGCGTTCTTGTTGACCACCGTCTCCTCGACCGCGACCTCGGCCGGCAGATGCTGCTCGATCACCAGCGCGATGCCGCGATCCAGCGCCAGGAGGCGCTCGGCCAGCGTCTCGCGCGCATCGCTCGCCACGACCCCGGCCGCGACGAAGCCGAGCGCCGGGCCGTTCACCGTGATCACGCCCCAGCCGGTGCGCTGCAGACCCGGGTCGAGGCCCAGCAGCCGTGTCACGCCTGCAGGTTCGCCATGGCCTCGTCGGAGACCTCGAAGTTCGCCACGACCCGCTGCACGTCGTCGCTCTCGTCCAGCACCTCGAGCAGCTTGAAGAGGGTCGGCGCCTTGTCGTCCTCGACCGGCACGGTGACCTGCGGCCGCCAGGTCAAAAGCGAGGCCTCGGGCGTGCCGAACTTCGCCTCCAGGGCCTCGGTCACCTGGGCCAGGTCGTCGGGCGCGCAGGTGATCTCGTGGCCGTCCTCGCTGGACTGGCAGTCCTCGGCCCCGGCCTCGATGGCCGCCTCGAGCATCGCCTCCTCGTCGGCCGCCTCGGCGGCGAAGCGGATCTGGCCGATGCGGTCGAACTGGAAGCTCACCGCATTGGTCTCGGCGAGGCTGCCGCCATGCCGGCTGAAGGCCGCCCGGACCTCGCTGGCCGTTCGGTTGCGGTTGTCGGTCAGGGCCTCGACGATGAACGCCACGCCGCCCGGCCCGTAGCCCTCGTAGCGCACCTCGTCGTAGCTCTCGGTATCGCCGCCCTGGCCCTTCTTGATCGCGCGCTCGAGATTGTCCTTGGGAACATTGGCCGCCTTGGCCGCCTGGATGGCGGCGCGCAGCCTGGGGTTGAACGCGGGATCGGGCAGACCCATGCGCGAGGCCACCTGGACCTCCCGGGTCAGCCGGGTGAAGAGCTTGGCGCGGACCGCATCCTGGCGGCCCTTGCGGTGCATGATGTTCTTGAACTGTGAATGGCCAGCCATGGCCTGTCCTTGCTACGCTGGAAAAGGTTCGCGGCAGCGCCTGCCGCATGTTGCGCCTCGCTCTAGCGCAGTTGGCGACCGGCGCCAAGGAACACCCGAGCCGGGCGACCGCCAGAGCGCCGACGGTCGCGCCACCCTCAACTCATGCGTGAACTGATCAAGCCATCGCAACCCCTTGCCGTTCATCGACAAAACCCGCCCATGCAGCGCCCGCGGTCCGGTCCCCCGACATGCCGCCCCTTCTCCATCGATCGTTCCAGCCGACTGAATTTACGAATATTTTTACCATCATTTGATGTGAAGACTAAGCTAAATCATCAGTCTCCAACTTCACTAAAATTCATACGGCTTTCGTGTCAAAGCGCAATCGATACCCGACGCAATTCACGATTTTATTGTTGCTCTCAACCATAGGTTAAGTTAGCTTCCGGCTCGTCAAGTCAGACGGTGCCTCCCTCCCTTGGCCCCCGGCAGGCACCGCCTCCCGGGGGCTTCTTTTTTACAGGAGCTCCCACTCTTCCGCCCTCGTCCATCCGACAGCTGGGAAAGCCCGCCATGACCCGTCCGGCCGCCGTCAACGACAACCAGCCCGCCCTCGGCGAGCTCCGAGCTCGCCGATCTCGAGCTCCCCAGGATCTCGCCGCCGCCCTCGACGACCCGCGCCTCGAGAACGTCGTCGGCGCCGCCATGCTGGTCGCCACGGCCTTCCGCCTGCGCGACGAGGAGGCGCTCATCATGATGCTGCGCCGCCTGACCAACGCGGTCGACGGCCTCTCGCGCGACGACGCGCCGGCCCGCCGCGCCGCCTGCGGCTGAGGGCTGCCCGCCCCCGCTCCTCCCCGACCGCCACCACGGCCGACGGCACCCGCCGCCGGCCGTCTCCTTGACGATCCCCCCGCCCCTGCCCAAATGCCGCTGACGACCGGGTGCCGCAGCACCCGGGCAGGCAAGGGCGCAGGGCGGGAAACATGACGGGAACGGATGCCAGCCTCTGGCATGGCACGACCATCCTCGCGGTCCGCAAGGGCGGCCAGGTGGTCATTGCCGGCGACGGGCAGGTCAGCCTCGGCAACACGGTCATCAAGGCCAATGCGCGCAAGGTCCGCCGCCTCGGCGGCGGCGCCATCATCGCCGGCTTCGCCGGCAGCACGGCCGACGCCTTCACCCTGCTCGAACGGCTCGAAGCCAAGCTGGAGCGCCATCCGGGCCAGCTGATGCGGGCCTGCGTCGAGCTCGCCAAGGACTGGCGCACCGACCGCTATCTGCGCCGCCTCGAGGCGATGATGGCGGTGGCCGACGCCGAGGTCTCGCTGGTGCTCACCGGCAATGGCGACGTGCTCGAGCCCGCCGACGGGCTGATCGGCATCGGCTCGGGCGGCAACTACGCGCTCGCCGCCGCCAAGGCGCTGATCGACATCGACGGGCTCGATGCCCGGGCCGTGGCCGAGAAGGCCATGGGCATCGCCGCCGACATCTGCGTCTTCACCAATCGCCAGCTCACCATCGAGACGATCGGGCAGCCATGACCGCCCTCACCCCCCGCGAGATCGTCTCCGAGCTCGACCGCTTCATCGTCGGCCAGAACGCCGCCAAGCGCGCCGTCGCCATTGCGCTGCGCAACCGCTGGCGCCGCCAGCAGCTCGACCCGGCGCTGCGCGACGAGGTGCTGCCGAAGAACATCCTGATGATCGGCCCGACCGGCTGCGGCAAGACCGAGATCGCCCGCCGCCTGGCGCGCCTCGCCCAGGCACCCTTCGTCAAGGTCGAGGCGACCAAGTTCACCGAGGTCGGCTATGTCGGCCGCGACGTCGAGAGCATCATCCGCGACCTCGTCGAGGTCGGGCTCAAGGAGACGCGCGCCCGGCTCAGGAAAGACGTGAAGGCCCAGGCCGAGGCCAATGCCGAGGAGCGCGTGCTCGACTCCCTGGTCGGCCCCGGCGCCGGCCCGGACACCCGCGAGAAGTTCCGCCGCCTGCTGCGCAACGGCGATCTCGCCGAAAAGGAGATCGAGCTCGAGCTGCGCGACACCTCCTCCGGCATGCCCGCCTTCGAGATCCCGGGCATGCCCGGGTCGCAGATGGGCATGGTCAATCTCGGCGACATGCTCGGCAAGGCGCTCGGCCAGCGGACCAAGCGCAAGAAGATGAAGGTCGGCGAGAGCTACGAGGCGCTGATGGCCGAGGAGAGCGACAAGCTGCTCGACGAGGACCGCGTGCTGCGCGAATCGATCGAGGCGGTCGAGCAGAACGGCATCGTCTTCCTCGACGAGATCGACAAGATCTCGGGCCGCGAGAACCGCGGCGGCGACGTCAGCCGCGAGGGCGTGCAGCGCGACCTGCTGCCGCTGATCGAGGGGACCAGCGTCACCACCAAGCACGGTGCCGTGAAGACCGACCACATCCTGTTCATCGCGTCCGGCGCCTTCCACCTCACCAAGCCCTCGGACCTCCTGCCCGAGCTGCAGGGCCGCCTGCCGATCCGCGTCGAGCTCGACGCGCTGACCCGCGACGACCTCGCCCGCATCCTGCGCGAGCCGGAGGCGAGCCTGGTCAAGCAGTACAAGGCGCTCCTCGCCACCGAGGAGGTGACGCTCGACTTCGCCGAGGAGGCGATCGAGGAGATCGCCACCCTCGCCCACGCCATGAACAGCCGGGTCGAGAACATCGGTGCCCGTCGCCTGCAGACGGTGATGGAGAAGCTGGTCGAGGAGATCAGCTTCAAGGCATCGGATCAGGCCGCCGCCGAGACCGTCACCGTCGACCGCGACTATGTGCGACGGCAGGTGGGCGATCTGCTCCAGGGCGGCGACCTCTCGAAGTTCATTCTCTAGGAGCCGGCACGCGCTATCATCATGGGCAGCGCCGTCGCCCAGGCCCGCGTCATGCTGGTCCTCACCACGCTCTTCTGGGGCGGCAACGCCGTCGCCGGCAAGTTCGCCGTGGGCGAGGCCCCGCCCTTCCTCCTCTCCTGGTTCCGCTGGACGATCGCCGCCCTCGTCCTCGCCACCTTCGCCTGGCCGGGGCTCCGCCGCGACTGGCCCGTCATCCGGGCCAATCTCCCTATCTCGTCGCCATGGGGGCGATCGGCTTCACCGTCTTCAACGGCCTCCTCTACTACGCCCTGATCAGCACGACGGCGATCAACGCCACGATCATCCAGGCGGCGATGCCGATGTTCATCTTCGGCCTGAACTTCGTGATCTTCCGCACCGCCGCGACGCCTTTGCAGATCGCCGGCTACACGCTGACCCTGGCCGGCGTCGTCGTTGCCGCCGGCCGGGGCGACATTCTCGGCCTCGCCGGGCTCGACCTCAACCGGGGCGACCTCTTGATGATCGTGGCGACGTTCATCTACGCCAGCTACTCGGTGGCGCTGCGGCAGAAGCCCCGGATGCACTGGCTCAGCTTCGTCACCACGCTGATCGCCATCGGCTCCGTGGCCAGCCTGCCCTTCGTCGGCGTCGAGGCGCTGGGCGGCGCGCTCATCTGGCCGCACACGCCCGTCGCCTGGGCGGTCATCGCCTATACCGCCATCTTCCCCTCGATCCTCGCCCAGGCCTTCTTCATCCGCGGCATCGAGGTGCTCGGCAGCAATGCCGGCGGCCTCTACCTCAACCTCATCCCGATCATGGGTGCCCTGCTCTCCGTGGCCCTCCTGGGCGAGCATTTCCAGCTCTTCCACGCCACCGCCCTCGTCCTCGTGCTGGGCGGCATCGCCGTCGCCCAGCGCCGCCGCCTCCACGCTTGACGCGGGCGGCACCGGGGCGGTTATTGGCGCCGACGCAGCATCTGGAGGGGGGAGGCACCATGGACATGAAGGAACGCCGCCGGCTCGGCGGCTCCGAGGTCGAGGTCACGACGCACGGCTTCGGCGGGGTGCCGCTCGGCAACCTCTACCGCAAGTGCTCCGACGAGGATGCCAGAGCCACGCTCGGTGCCGCCTGGGCCGCCGGCATCCGCTTCTACGACACCGCACCGCTCTACGGGCACGGCATGTCCGAGCACCGCATCGGCCATTTCATGCACCAGCACCCGCGCGCGACGAATGGGTGCTCTCGACCAGATCGGCCGGGTGCTCAAGGCCAAGAACCCCGCCCTCGGCATCAACACGCGCAACTTCGTCGACTACCACCCCTTCGAAGGCGTCTTCGACTACACCTATGACGGCGTCATGCGCTCCTTCGAGGACAGCCTGCAGCGCCTCGCCACCTACCGCGTCGACGTGCTGCTGGTGCACGACATCGACATCTGGACGCATGGCAGCGAGGAAGGCCGCAAGGCGAAGTTCAGGGAGCTCATGGATTCCGGCTACAAGGCGCTGCGCGAGCTGCGCGACAGCGGCACGGTCAAGGCCATCGGCGCCGGCGTCAACGAAGTGCAGGCCACGCTCGAGTTCGGCCGCGCCGGCGTCTTCGACTGCTTCCTCCTCGCCGGCCGCTACACGCTGCTCGAGCAGGGTGCCCTCGACGAGCTGCTGCCCTGGTGCGAGGAAACCAATGTCTCGCTCTTCATCGGCGGGCCCTACAATTCCGGCATCCTCGCCACCGGTGCCGTGCCGGGGGCCAAGTACAACTACCAGGATGCACCGCCCGAGATCATGGAGCGCGTCGGCCGGATCGAGGCCGTCTGCGGCCGCCACGGCGTGCCGCTCAAGGCCTGCGCCCTGCAGTTCCCGCTCGGCCACGACCGGGTCGCCAGCATCATCCCGGGTGCCCGCTCGGCCGCCGAGATCGAGGAGAACGTCAAAACCTTCACGACACCGATCCCGGCCGACCTCTGGGCCGAGTTGAAGCACGAAGGGCTGCTCCGCCAGGACGCGCCCACACCGCAATAGGATCATCCGGCATGAGCGTCCTCGATCGGTTCCGCCTCGACGGCAAGCGAGCGCTGGTCACCGGCGGCAGCCGCGGCCTCGGCCGGGCCATGGCGACCGCCCTGGCCGAGGCCGGCGCCGACCTCGTCATCGCCGGCCGCGACGCGGCGAGCCTCGACGAGGCGGCCACAGCACTCCGCACCACCGGCCGCAAGGTCGACACCGTCCAGGCCGACCTCGCCTTGCCGGCGAGCTGCGAGGCGGCCATCGCGGGCGTGCTGGCCAGCCACGGGCCTGTCGACATCCTCGTCAACAATGTCGGCGGCCGCCGCGACCCGGCGCCGCTCACCGAGATGTCGACGGAACGCTGGCGGGAGCTGATCGACCTGAACCTGACCAGCACCTTCATCGGCACCCGCCTCGTCGGCACGGCGATGCTGGAGCGCGGCAAGGGCGGGCGGATCATCAACATCGCCTCGATCAACGCCCTCATCGCCGGGCCGGGGATCGGCGGCCGCCACTACGAGACCGCCAAGGCGGCCGTCCTGCAGTTCACCCGCACCATCGCCGCCGACTGGGCGCCCCATGGCATCACCGTCAACGCCATCTGCCCGGGCCTGTTCATGACCGACGCCAACCGGCGCTGGGCAAAGGAGAAGCCCGAGATGATCGAGGGCTTCGTCGCGCGAACGCCCATGGGTGTTTCGGGCAATCCCGAGGACCTGGGACCGCTCGCGGTCTATCTCGCCTCCGATGCCAGTCGCTTCATGACCGGCGCGGCGCTGGTCATCGACGGCGGCTACACGCTCTGGTGAGTCTACCGGGCCCTGGAGGCCGGCACCCATGATCTCCGTCATTCCCGACATCCTCGATTTCAAGGCCGTGGCCCTGCTCCGCTCCGAGCTCCGCTCGCTGCGTTTCGTCGATGGTGCTGCCACGGCCGGCAAGTTCGGCCAGTCGGTCAAGCGGAACAGCCAGCTCGAGCAGGGCCCGCAGGCCCAGAAGATCCAGCAGACCATCCTGAACGCGGTGCTCGCCAATCTCGAGTTCGAGATGGTGGCCCGGCCGCTGATCGTCCGGACCCCCCTGGTGGCGCGCTACGAGCCCGGCATGGAGTACGGCAGCCATGTCGACAACGCGGTCATGTCGGGCCGCCCGCCGATCCGCTCCGACATGTCCTTCACGCTCTTCCTCGAGGACCCCGAGAAATACGACGGCGGCGAGCTGGTCATCGAGAGCACCTATGGCGAGCAGGAGATCAAGCTGCCGGCCGGCGCCCTCGTCCTCTATCCCACCTCCGCCCTGCACCGCGTCGCCGAGGTGACGAGGGGCCAGCGCCTCGTGGCGGTCTCCTGGGTGCAGAGCATGATCCGTGACCCGGCCCGGCGCGAGCTGCTTTACGAGCTCGACACCGCCCGCCGCAGCCTCTTCGACCAGCACGGCAAGACCGTCGAGTTCGACACGATCACCAAGACCTTCCACAATCTCCTGCGGATGTGGGCCGAGGTCTGACGCAACCGGACCGCTGCCTGGCGGTTGTGCGGGTCGAGGCATTGGGAGCGGAGAGCCTGTGCTGCGTTGGGCGCTGGTAGCACTCGTCCTGATTGTCGGCCTGCCGGTTCTCGCTGTCGGTGGGGCGTGGCTGGCGCTGCAGCAGGGCTGGCTCAATGGCCTGATCGAGGCCCGGGCGAGCGCCGCTGCCGGCTTCGCGGTCCGGCTCGAAGCCGCACCGCAACTGGCCTGGAGCGACGGCGCGCTGCGCCTGACGGTCGGCCCCCTGCACATTAGGGACGATGACGGCACGGAGCTGGCGTCGCTCCGGCGCGCAACGGCGGAGCTCGCACTCCGCCCCCTGCTCGAGGGCGATGTCGTGCTGCCCGCGGTCATGCTCGAAGGAATCGACGCGGTCATCGAGCGCGACGCGCAGGGCCGGCTGAACTGGCAGCTGCCGGAGCGACAGCCGACCCCGGGCGACGGGCCGCTCGCATTGCCGGAAATCCGCGAGCTCCGGGTCGCCGATCTGCGGGTCGACTACCGCGACCCGGGTCGCGACGTCACCCTCGCCCTCGACGAGTTGGAGGCGCACTGGGGCCAGGGCGAGCCGTTCACGCTGACCGGCGCCGGCCGGCTCGGCGACGAGGCCCTCACGATCCGGGGCAGCGGCCCTTCGCGCAGCGCCGCACTGAGCGGCAACGGCGAGCCGTTGCAGGTCAAGCTCGAAGCGGCCAGCACGTCGCTCGACGCCTCCATCCAGCCGGCGACCGGCGTCTTCGGCGTCGATCTGCAGGCCGGCGACGATTTCGCCGCCTTCCTCGCCACCCTCGGCCTCGCCGTCCCGACCTTGCCGGCGTTCGGGATGAAGCTCGACGGCGAGCCGCAGGGCGACGGCGCCCAGGTCGACGCCCGCATCGCCATCGACGAGACGACGTTCCATTTCAACGGCAGGATCGACCGGCTCGGCGCCGACGCGGCCATGCAGGGCACGTTCGCGGCCGCCGGCCCCAATCCCGGCCCCGTCCTGGCCAGCCTCGGCCTCGCGAAGGTCGACACGCCACCCTACGACCTGCAGGGCGAGCTGACCCGCGACGGCAGCGTGCTCCGGCTCGACGGCGTCACCGGCACCATCGGGGACAGCGAGATCTCGGGCAGCCTGCAGATCGATGACGGCCAGCTGCCGCTCAGCGTCACGGCCGACCTCGCCAGCCCCTCGCTCGATCTCGACGACCTCCTGCCGCTCCTCGGCATGCCGCCCCAGAGCGGCCCGGGAGACCGCCAGCCCCGCGCAGGCAGCGGCGGCCGAGAGCATCGGCCAGCGGCCGAGCTTCATTCCGGCAGTCGAGATCGACCCGGCCCGCTGGCAGAATCTCGATCTCGACGTCAAGCTCGCCGCCGCCGCGGTCCGCTCCGATCTCTTGCCCATCGACCGGCTCGACCTCGATCTGGCCGTCCGGGGCGGTTGGCTGACCATCGACCCGCTCGACACCGGCCTCGCCGATGGCCGGCTCGTCGCCTACCTGTCGTTCGACACCACGCAGCGCCCGCCGGCCGCCGAGGTCGACCTGCGCCTCGACAGCCTCGCCCTGCGCGACATCCTGGCCAGGCTCGGTCAGGCGAACGAGGCGGCGGGCGTGATCGACGGCCGCGTCCGCCTCGAGGGCCGGGGCCTCTCGCTCGCCGAGCTTCTGGGGTCCAGCAACGGCCGCGCCGGGCTGGTCATGTCGGAGGGCTCGCTCGATGCGCTGATCGTCGAGGCCATCGGCCTCGATCTCATGGAAGGGCTGATCGTCCTCCTTGCGACCGACGACACGGAAGACCAGGTGCCGATCCGCTGCGCCGTCGCCAATCTGGACGTCCAGGGCGGTGTCGCCTCGACCCATCCCATCCTCGTCGACACCGAGGACTCGGTGCTCACGGCGGTGGGCACCATCGACCTCGGCAAGGAGACCCTGGACCTGCTGATCGAGTCGCACCCCAAGGATGCGAGCCTGCTCAGCGGCAACCAGCCGCTGCGGCTCGAGGGCGACTGGCGCTCGCCGACACTGGCCCCGGCGCCGGGCGACGTCGAGAGCAGCACGCTGGGCTGGCTCCTCGCCCCGATCGCCGCCCTCGTCCCCTTCTTCGACCTCGGCCTTGCCGAGGATGCACCCTGCGGCCAGCTCCTGGCCGACGCCAAGAAGGCCGCGGCCGATGCGCCGGACGAATAGCCGGCCGGCTCACTCCACGCGGATCTTCTGCGCGTAGACGTTGATGACGAGCGCCAGGAGCAGGATCAGGCCGCGGATCAGGATCTTCAGGAAGCTGTCGATGTCGACATGGTCGAGGCCGTTGTTCAGCACGCCCAGCACGAAGAGGCCGATAATGGTGTTGGGAATGCCGCCCCGGCCGCCGAACAGGCTGGTGCCGCCGACCACGACCGCGGCGATCGAATCGAGCAGGAAGTCGTCGAACTGGTTCTGCTGGGCGCTGCCGTAATAGGCCACACCCAGCATCCCGGCGATGCCGGAGCAGAAGGCGCCGATGATCATCACCGCCGCCACGATCAGCTTGACGTTGACGCCGGCATACTCGGCCGCCTCGCGATTGCCGCCGACCATGTAGACGTAGCGGCCGAAGCGCGTGTAGCTCAGCACGAAGTGGCCGACCGCGAGGAAGAGTGCCGCGATGATGACGATCCAGGGAACGCCGGCGACGCTGCCGGAGCCCAGCGTCTTGACCAGGTCCGGCACGTTGTAGGCGATCTGGCCGCGCACCAGGAGGGCGGACATGCCGGCGCCGATCTGCATCATGGCGAGCGTCATGATGAAGGAGGGGATGCCGATCACCACTACGCCGAAGGCGGTGATGCCGCCGAGGGCCAGGGCCGCCATGATCGCGAAGATGATCGCGAAGGCCCCGGGCAGCGGCACGTTGGCGATGTTCACATAGGCCGCCTGGAGGGTGAAGAAAGCGACCAGGATGCCGATGGCGTTGGCGACGCTGGCGACCGAGAGGTCGATCTCGGCGGTCAGGATGACGAAGGTCAGCCCGGTCGCGATGATCGCCGTGATCGAGACCTGCCGCAGGATGTTGGCGGCATTGTCGAGCGTGGCGAAGGACGGGCTCGCCGAGACGAAGATCGCGACCAGAAAGAGCAGCGTGATCAGCGGTGCTATCGCCGTCAGCCGCCGCAGCACCCAGACCTTCATGCCCACACCTTCATCTGTCGTCTCGCCTTCACCTAGGCCGCCGCGAGAAGCTGGTCCTTGCCGACCGCCTCGCCGACGAACTCGCGCGTGAACCGGCCGCGCCGCATGACCAGGATGCGATCGGCCAGCGAGAGCACCGTCTCCGGCTCGGTCGACACCACGATCACCCCCATCTTCTGCTCCTTGAGGGCGCGGATGATCTTCACCACGTCGTCCTTGGCCCCGACATCCATGCCGCGCGTCGGCTCGGCCAGCACCAGCACGTCGGGGCGATAGGCGAGCCAGCGGGCGAGCGCCACCTTCTGCTGGTTGCCGCCGGAAAGCGTGCGCAGCGCCACCGTCTCGGAGCCCGCGCGAATCCTCAATTCCTCGATCTTCTCCCGCGCGAGCTGCCGCTCCGCCGCCGGCTTCAGGAGCCAGCGCGAGATCCGCTCGAGCACGCTGATCGAGATGTTGCGATAGATGGGCGATTCGGCGAACAGCATGCTGCGCCGGCTCTCCGGCACCAGGGCCACCCCGGCCCGCTTGCCGGCCGCCGTGTTGGCGAGCTTTCGCTCCGCGCCGCCGATCACGAGCGTGCCGCGGTCGGCGCGCAGCTTGCCGACCAGCGCCCGCACCAGCTCGAGCTGGCCGCAGCCCATGAAGCCGTAGATGCCGAGCGCCTCGCCCTCGTGCACCGCGAGATCCAGCCCCTCGAACGCCCCCTTGAGGGACAGCCCGTGCACCTCGAGCAGGGTCGGCGCCGTGGAGGCCGGCGGCAGCTCCAGCGTGCTGAGATAGCTCTCCTCGAGCTCCTCGTGGCCGCGGCCGATCATCAGCTCGATGATCTGCCCCTTGTCGAGGGCGGCGGCCGGTGCCGTCCGCACGTGGCGGCTGTTCCTGAAGATCGAGACGACGTCCGAGATGGCGAGCACGTCGTCGAGGAAATGCGAGATGAAGATGAAGCTCTTGCCGCTCTGCCGCAGCCGGTCGATCACCTGGAAGAGCCGCTCGACCTCGGGCGGCGAGAGGGCCGAGGTGGGCTCGTCGAGAATAATGATCCGCGCGCCGGAGAAGAGCACGCGGCCGATCTCGATGAGCTGCTGTAGGCCGAGCGAGAGCGAACCCGCCTCGACCGTGGGGTCCACCTCGATGCCGAGGTTCCGCAGATGCGCCTCGGCCTCGCGCGCCATGTGCCGCCAGCGCACGATGCCCATGCCGCTCACCGGCTGGGTGCCGAGAAAGACGTTCTCGGCCACCGAGAGATGCGGCACGATCGACAGCTCCTGGTGGACCATGCCGATGCCGAGCGACAGGGCGTCGCGGGTCGAGCGGAGCTGGATCGGGCGCCCGTCCAGGCGATAGCTGCCCTCGAACTCGGTGTGCACGCCGGCGATGATCTTCATCAGCGTCGACTTGCCGGCGCCATTCTCGCCGACCAGCCCGTGCACCTCGCCCGCGCGCAGCACGAAATCGACGTTCGAGAGCGCCGTGACGCCCCCGAACGTCTTGCCGATTCCGCTTAGCTCGATGAGCGGCGGACGCTCGCTACCGTCGCTCACCACCCGACCCTAGATGAGGAAGTGCTTCTGCATCCACAGCATGCCGGGGGCGTTGGCCTGGGTGACCACCGGCCCGTCGGTGATGATGTGCTTGGGGATGCCCTCGCCGGTCTTCTCGCCGGTCAGCACGGCCGCCACGCCGGCGACGATCGACCCGCCGTGGATGCGGCAGGAGGGGTTGCGCACGGTGGCGTACATCCGCCCGTCCAGCACCGCCTCGACGGCCGGCGGCATGGCATCGACGCCGCCGATCAGGATGTCGGTCCGGCCGCGGGACTGCATGACGTTGTAGGCGGCCAGCGCCATGTCGTCATTGTGGAAGAAGGCAGCCGAGATGTTCGGGTGCTTGGTGAGCAGGCTGTCCCAGATGCGCGACGCCTTGGTCACGTCCCAGTCGGCCGGCTGCTCGTCGAGCACCTCGATGCCCGGATACTTCTCGATGACCGAGAAGAAGCCGCGGGCACGCCCCTGCGCCCCGGTGTGGCCCAGCGCCCCCTGGGTCATCACCATGGTGCCCTCGCCGCCGATCGCGTCGACCAGCGCCTGGGTCACCGACGCCCCCATGAACTCGTTGTCCGGGGCGAGGAAGCTGTGGACGTTGATCTCCTCGAGCGGGGCGATCAGCGTGTCCATGTCGAGAACCGGGATGCCGCGATCGATCATCTTGTTGACCGGGTCGGTCAGCGTGCCGATGCCGAACGCCTGGATGGCGACGAAGTCCCAGTCCTGGGTCGCCATGTTGTCGATGGCGGCACGCTGCTTCGGCGCGCTGAGCTCGCCGTCGAACCAGGTCACCTCGACATTGAAGAGCTTGCCCCAGAACTCGGCCGCCTGCTTGCCCTGGGCGCACCAGGTCGCCTGCAGGCCGGCATTGGAGAAGGCCGCCTTCAGGGGCTTCTCCGAGCGGCCCATCTCCTGGGCCATCGCACTGGCGATGAGCGGGTCGAAGCCAAAGCCGCCGAGCATCGCGCCAGCGGCAGCACTGGAGAGCGCCGCCTTCTGGATGAAGGACCGCCGCGAATCCGGCGTCAGAATGGGTGTCTTGCTCAAGCTTCTTCTCCCTGATCGTTGCACGCCTGGGCCCGGCCCGGCGACTGCGCGGATATTCCTGTCTGACGCCACCGGATGCAAGCGCGATGAACGGCCGACTTGCGCTATACCCGCCGGAGGCGACATCGAGCCAGTCAACCGGAACCGTCGAGCAGCCGTCCGCATGCGCAAGCCAATCCTCCTCGCGGCCCTGGCCATCGCCCTGGCGCTCGGCGTTCTGTGGTGGCTGCAGCGGCCCCTGCCGGTCACCACGGCGGTGATCGCCAAAGGCAGCGCCGCCGAGGTGATCTACGCCACCGGCCTCGTCGAGCCCGATCGCTGGGCCGAGGTGACCTCGCTGGTGACGGCGCGCATCGTCGACACCTGCCGCTGCGAAGGGCAGTTCGTCGAGACCGGGACCGTCCTTTTCCGCCTCGATGATTCGGCGGCCATGGCGCATGTGGCCGAGCTGGAGGCGCAGCTCGACCTCGCCCGCAAGGATCTGCAGCGGGCGAGCGACCTCCAGCGGCGCGGCATCGCCACCGAGGAGCGGGTCGACCAGGCGACAGCGGCGGTGAGCCAGCACGGCGCCGCCGTCACCCGCGCGCGCAGCGAGCTTCGCGACTACGTGATCGTGGCACCGATGGCCGGCCAGGTGCTGCGCCTCGACGGCGAGATCGGCGAGGTGGTGACCCCGGGCGAGCCTCTGGCCTGGGTCGGCCAGCCGCGGCCCCTTCTGGTCAACGCCTCGGTCAACGAGGAGGACATTCCGCGCGTGGCCCTGGACCAGCCGGCGCTGCTGAAGGCCGACGCCTTTCCCGGCCGGCCCCTCGACGCCACCGTGCACGCGATCACGCCCATGGGCGACCCGGAGCTCAAGACCTACCGGGTCCGCCTGGCGCTGCCCGAGGACACGCCGCTCTTCATCGGCATGACCGTCGAGGTGAACATCATCGTGCGCACGGTCGAGGACACGCTCCTCGCCCCGGCCCCGGCCGTTCTGGACGGCGCCGTCTTCGTCGTCGGCCCCGACGGGCACGCCCGCCGCCAGCCGGTGGAGACCGGCATCGTCGGTGCCGAGGCGGTCGAGATCACAAGCGGAGTCGAGGCCGGGACGACCGTCGTCTCGCCCGTGCCGGCGGGCCTCGAGGACGGTGCCCGCATCACCGTGCGGCAACCCGGGTGAGGCTCCTCTTCGCCATCGCCCTCACCCATGTCGCCGGCCGCGGCCGGCAGACCATCGTCTCGATCCTCGGCGTGGCGCTCGGCGTCGGCTTCTCGATCGCCATGGCGGCCCTCATGGTCGGCAGCCAGCGCGACTTCACCGAGACACTGATCGACGCCGTGCCGCATGTCCGGATCACCGACGAGACACGCGCCACGCCGCGCCAGCCGGCGAGCGACGCCTTCGCGGCCGTGGCCTACTCGGGCCTCCGGCCGGTGCCGGACCCGCGCGGCATCCTCAACCCGACCAGGGCGCTGGCCGGCCTCAGGAGCTGGGTCGACGGGGCCATGGTGGCGACCCTCGAGGTCCAGGCCGTGGTCCGCTTCGCCGGCACCGACATGGGGGTCACGCTGATGGGCGTCGAGCCCCGGGACGAGGTCCGCGTCTCGACCATCGCCGACGACATGACCACGGGCCGCTTCGACGATCTCGTCGGCGCCGGCTTCGCGGTCGTCATCGGCGAGCGTCTGGCGGAACGGCTGGGCGCCGGCATGAACGATCTCCTGACGGTCACCGTGGCCGGCGGCAATGCCCGCCAGTTCAAGGTCGTCGGGCTCTTTCGCACGGGCTCGGCGCAGACCGACGAGCGGGTCGTCTACACCACGCTCAAGCGTGCCCAGGTCCTGGCCAACCGGCCCGAGGCCATCAACGAGATCCGCATCCGGCTGCGCGACATCGATTCCGCCCCGCTCGTCGCCGCCCGCACCGAGGCCATGCTCGGCATCAAGTCGGTCTCCTGGCAGGAGAGCAACGAGGACCTGCTGAACGCCTTCGAGGTGCGCAACATCATCATGTTCACCGTCGTCGGCGCCATCCTCCTGGTCGCCGGCTTCGGCATCTTCAACATCGTCTCGATCATCACCCACGAGAAGGCGCGCGACATCGCCATCCTCAAGTCGATCGGCTTCCCGCCGGCCGACATCCGCGGCATCTTCCTGCTCGAGGGGCTGGCCATGGGCAGCGCCGGCGCGCTGCTCGGCTGCCTCCTCGGCTTCGGCCTGACGCGCGTGCTCGGCAGCATCGCCTTCGAGTTCCGCCAGAACACCGACCTCACCCATCTGCCGGTCGTCTACGAGGCCCTGCACTACGTCATGGCCTCGGGCTTCGCCATGCTGGCCGCCGGCATCGCCGGCTACCTGCCGGCGCGCGGTGCGGCACGCCTCAATCCCGTCGACATCATTCGAGGCGCCACGTGAGCCCCGCTTCCCCGCTGGTCGAGGCCAGGGGCGTGACCCGCATTCTCGCCGGCGCCGTGCCGGTCACGCTGGTCGCCGACATCGACCTCGCCATCGGGCGGGGCGAGCTCACCGCGATCACCGGGCCCTCGGGCTCCGGCAAGTCGTCGCTCCTCTATCTCCTCGGCCTGCTCGACCTGCCGACGGCCGGCGAGGTGCGGATCGAAGGCCAGGAGACCGGCGCCATGGCCGAGGACGAGCTCGCCCGGCTCCGCCTCGCCACGCTCGGCTTCGTCTTCCAGTTCCACTTCCTGCTGCCGGAGTTCTCGGCCCGCGACAACGTCATGATCCCGATGCGCCGGCTCGGCCGGCTGGGCGACGCGGCCAGGCGCGAGCGCGCCGACGGCATCCTCGATTCGCTCGGCCTCGCCGGCCACGGCCACAAGCGCCCGGACCAGCTCTCCGGCGGCCAGCGCCAGCGCGTCGCCGTCGCCCGCGCCCTCGCCAACGACCCGCCCCTCATCCTCGCCGACGAGCCCACGGGCTCGCTCGACAGCAAGTCCTCCGAGCAGGTCTTCGACATCCTGAGGACCTTGGTCGAGCGGGACGGCCGCACGGTGGTCGCCGTCACGCACGACCTCGAGCTCGCCGATCGCATGCATCGCCGCATCCACCTGGTCGACGGGCGGATCACCGAGGATCGCCGGGCCGGCGGGCGAACGGCCCCCAGCCCCACGGTCAGCCCGGCAGACCGGCCAGGCGCAACTCTCCCGCAGGTGCTCCTGATCAGCCGCCTCCCTGAAGGGCCGCATCGCCAGGAAGACCTCGATCCCGAAAGCGCGGCTCGCGGGCCAGCAGGCGAGCCGCCGCCTGCCCGGCACCGGCCATGTCGCCCGCCCGGGCCAGGCTCGCCGCGAGGCCGGCGAGCACGCCGGTCTGCGGCGTGGCCGCCCCGGCATAGGCGGCCGCCGCCTCGGCGTAGCGGCCGGCGGCATGGAGCGCCAGGCCATGGTTGGTGGCGTACCAGGGCGGCGGAAAGGGATCGAGGCGAATGGCCCGCTCGATCAGCAGCACGCCCTCCTCGGGCTTGCCCAGATAGACGGCGAGCGGCGAGCGCAACGCCAGGATATGCGCATCGAACGGGCTGAGCGCCGCCGCCCGCTTGTGATGCACGGCAGCGAGGTCGAGATCGCCCGCATACATCGCGACCTGCCCGGGCACGAGCTGGCACCAGGCGTCGCCCGGGTCGAGCGCCGCCGCCCGCCGCGCCGTCTCGAGCATCGGCAGGAGATCACCCGCCACGGTCGGCGCCCAGCCCCAGCGGCGGAGCTGCATCAGCGCCTGCCAGGCGAGCGCCAGAGGATAGTCCGGCTCCAGCGCCAGTGCTTCGGTGAAGAGCCCGAGTGCTGTCGCGGTGGCGGCCGGCTCGGTCTGGTGCGCGTGGAAGATGCCCTGCAGCACGAGATCGAAGGCGGCCGGGTTGGCAGGCCGCCGGCGGATCGAATCCGCCTGGCCGGCCGCGGCGATCTGCCCGGCCAGCGCCGCCACCACCCGCTCGACGATGGTGTCCTGGGTGGCGAGCAGGTCCGTGACCGTGCCCCTGAACCGCTCGGCCCAGAGCACCGAGCCCGTCCCGGCCGCGACCAGCTCGATGCCGATCCGCAGATCCGGGCCCTGCGGCACGCAGGTGCCGCGCACGACGAAGCCGACACCCAGATCGGCCGCCACGCGGCGCGGGTCGACCGCCGCACCCCGATAGTGGAACGTCGCACCACGGGCCATCACCGCCAGCGTGCGGAACCGGGCGAGGCCGGCGATCAGATCGTCGGCGAGGCCGTCGGCAAGATAGCCTGCGACCTCGCCCGAGGGGTCGACGAAGGGCAGGACGGCGACGCCGAGCCGCCGCTGCTCGAGAAAATCCTCGCGCCCCGGCTCGCCGAGCCTGATCCGCAAGACCTCGATCGGCGCCTCGATGTTCTTGAGGATGCGCTGCCCGATCGGCTCGAGCGCCAGCCCGTCGAGCGAGCCGAGCGCGTCCCGCACGGTCGCCGAGATGCACACGCCACCGGTGTTCGAGAGCCCTTCGAGCCGGGCCGCGACGTTGACCGTGTCCCCCAGCAGATCGTTGGCCACCCGATGCACGGGCCCCAGATGCACGCCCATGCGAAACCGCATCAGCAGGGCCCCGGCCGCGATCGCCGCCTCGACCCCCCGCTGGATCGCCACCGCACAGCCGACGGCACCGTCGGCCTGCGCGAACTCGGCCAGCACGCTGTCACCCGCCGTGGCGAAGATGCGCCCGCCATGCTCCCGGATCAGCGGGTCGATCAGCCGCCGGCTCGCCCCGAACGCATCGAGCGCCGCCCCTTCGTCCCGGCTCATCGCCCGGCTGTAGCCGACCGCGTCGGCAACCAGGATGGCCGCCTCGGGGCTTCCGCTTTCGGGCGACACGCGAGCTCGTACCGACATGACCCATCCACCGCCCGGGCGCCAACGGGCGAGCGGCGAAGTCTATAGCCGCGACGCTGGCAGGGCCAGCGCCGCAGGTCGGCGGGTCAATAGAGCTGACATCAGCCGCCGCATGGTCGAGCCGTCGACCAGGACGGTGCCGCGATGGGCGGCGCTGAGCTCCGGAGGGGGCAGGCCCAGGTCGCGAAGCTGACGGGGCGAAAGCCTCCTCGAGCGCCGCAGCCGCCCGCCGCCGCCGGAGCTCGGACGTGGCCATGCGAGGCGGCCGCCAGCATCGCCCGGCTCTGGTCGAGCACGCCGGCAAGGGCCGAAACCGAAAGGAGATGAGACCTGGCCATCGTTTTTCCCCCGTCTCAGGGTCGCCACGAGCGGCAACCAGCCAGGCAAAGCTAGGGCATGCCCGTATGCCCGGCGTATGGCGGGGCGTCAGCGGCGCGTGAGAAGCCGCACGCCGGCTGTGAAAAGCCCGTGAAATCGGCTAGGGTCCGGCCGCCTGTCGGGACCGTCGCCAATGCAGATCGATCTCCTGGGCGGTCTCGACGTCCGGGTCGGGGACGGCCCGCCACCGACCCGCCAGACACGCCTGCTCCTCGCCGTGCTGCTCGCCGGCGAGCGTGGCGTGTCGCGCGACACGCTGCTCGCCCTCTTCTGGCCGGATCGGCCGGAGGCGCAGGCGCGCGCCAGCCTGCGCCAGGGCCTGGCTGCCCTGCGCCGGCTGCTCGCGGCCGACGGCACGGGCGCGCTCGGCGCCACGGCCGATCGGCTCTGGCTGGAGCTGCCGCCGGAAAGCTGCGACGCCCGCGCCTTCGCATCGCTCGCCGGCAGCGACCGGCCGGCCGAGCAGTGCCGCGCCGCCGCTCTCTATGCCGGCGATCTCCTGCAGGACATCGCCCTTACCCCCCCGCTCGACGACTGGCGGGCCGGCCATGCCGCCGAGCTGCGGCGCCGGGCGCTCGCCCTGTGCGAGCGGCTGGGCCTGCAGGCCGGGGCCGAGCCCGCGCTCGCCGATGCCGCGGTCGGCCTCGCCCGTCGGCTCCTCGCCCGCGACCCGACCGCCGAGGAGGCCCACCGGACGCTGATCCGCGTGCATCTGGCCCGGGGCCAGGCGAACCTCGCCCGCCGCCAGCTCGAGGAGTGCATCGCCGTGCTCCGGCGCGAGCTCGATGCCGACCCGGAGCCGGCGACCACGGGCCTGCTCGATGCCCCCGGGCCGCCAGCCGCGGCACCGGAGCGGGCGACCATCCAGGCGGACCAGCCGCCGTCGCTCGTCGTCATGCCCTTCGACAATCTCGGCCCGGCCGACGACAGCTACTTCGCCGATGGCGTGGTCGAGGAGATCACCTCGGCCCTCTCCCGCATCCGCGACTTCTTCGTGGTCGCCCGGCAATCCGCCTTCGCCTATCGGGGGCGGTTCGTCGACGTGCGCGAGGTCGGGGCGGAGCTGGCCGTGCGCTACGTCATCGAAGGCACCGTCCGGCGCGGCGGCGAGCGGGTCCGCATCTCCGTCCAGCTCGTCGATGCCCAGAGCCGTGCCCAGCTCTGGTCCGACCGCTACGAGGGCACCACCGCCGACATCTTCGAGCTGCAGGACAGGATCGCGGCACAGGTCGCCGGCGCCATCCAGCCCAGCATCCGCGCCTCCGAGATCGAGAACGCCCGCCGCAAGCCGCCCGATAACCTGGGTGCCTACGACCTCGTCCTGCGCGCCTATCCGCACTTCTGGGCGCACGACCGGGTCGAGAACCGCAAGGCGCTGGCCCTGCTCGGCGAGGCGCTGGCGCGCGACCCGGACTACGCCGTCGCCATGGCGCTCAAGGCGTGGTGCCACGCCCAGGAGGCCTGCTACCTGTGGTCACCCGATCCGGCGCGGGAGCGCGCCCTCGCGGTCCGCCTCGCCGACGAGGCCGCCAACCGCGTCGAGGACCACGCGACGGCGCTGGTCGCCATCGGCGCGGCCTACGGGCTGACCACCACCGACCAGGACCGCGCGGCACTGCACATCCGTCGCGCCCTGGCGATCGACGCCAACCATGCCTGGGGCTGGACCAGGCTCGGCTGGTCGAACTACCTCGCCAACCGGCCCGACGAGGCCATCGAGTATTTCGATCGGGCACTCAGCCTCAGCCCGCTCGATCCGCTCGCCTTCAACGTCCATTTCGGCAAGGCCGCCGCCTTCAGCCTGAGACGCGACTACGCGACGGCCATCGGCCTGGTCGAGCGGGCCCTGCATGCCCACCCGCGGGCCGTCTGGGCCTACCGCATGCTCGCCTCCTACCACGCGAACAACGGCGACCTGCCGAAAGCGCGCAAGGCGCTGGCGACCTTCCTCGAGCATCATCCCGGTGCCACGGTCGCCAGCGTCGCCGCCGGCATACCGCCGTCGCTGCCGCTCGTCGACAAGGGCTATCTGACCGGCATGGCCAAGGCCGGCCTGCCGCTCGAGTGACTTACCGCGCCACCCGCCGCTCGCTGGTGAGGAACGACCAGCGCAGGCCGCCGCCGAAGCCCACGGTCAGGTCCTGGCGGTGCAGCGGGCTGTCGTCGTTCGCCGAATGGCCCCAATAGCCGAGCTGCACCCCGCCGAAGAGCCGCAGGTCCTCGCGGATGCCCCAGGAGAACCCGGCGCTCACCTCCGTGCCCATGTAGCCGTCGTCGGCGTCGTAGGCCGGCCGCCCCGGTCGCGCCTCGCTCGGCGCCACGCGGTAGAAGTAGTCGTTGAGCCCGTCGAATCCGAAGAGCGGGCCAATCGACAGCACGCCGCGCATGTCGTCGAGGATGAAGTCGTTGCGCCGGAAAGTGAGATTGGGGGCCACGGTCAGCCCCTGATAGCGGAGATTGCTGAAATCGGTGGAGAGCACC
>JAWKVR010000017.1:0-65440 GCA_041397945.1 Geminicoccaceae bacterium | reverse complement strand
CCAGACGTCGATGGGCGAGGGGTAGAAATAGGGCTCGAGGCCGACCAGCGGCACGGAGGCCTGCCAGAGGGCGAGGAGGGCGAGCACGCCGGCGGCACCCTTGAGGAACCGCGCGGTGGCGGGGCTCCAGAAGCCTGCGGTCACGGGCTCAGACCCCGTCCCAGGGGCGGATGTCGGCGACCCAGTAGTTGCGCGCCATGGCCCGCGCGGCGTCGGGGTCCACGTCCATGAGGAAGACCGAGCGGTCCTCGACCCGGATCAGCCGGCCGATGTCCTGAAGCCGCGTCATGTGGAAGGCCTCGGGGCGAAAGCGCAGCTCGACCTCGAAGGGGGCAGCGCTGCCGTCGGCGGGCAGCTCGTCCGGGGTCAGCCTTGCGGCACCGCCGGCGTCGAGCCAGGCGCTGTAGGCGAGCCAGAGGACGAGAAGCGCCAGCGTCGCCGCCACCGGGGGGAAGCGGAGGAGATGGAGGAGGGCCTTCATGCCGCGACCGGCGTGCCCCGCACCTGGACGAGCACCTCGTCGCGCAGGCGGATGAACTCGGGGTCCTGGTTCATCTCCTGCCAGTTGCGGCGGGCGCGCGGGATGGGGACGTCGACGATCGCCTTGATGCGGCCGGGGCCGGGGGTGAGGACGACGACGCGGTCGCCGAGGAAGACGGCCTCCTCGACGCTGTGGGTGACGAAGAGGACGGTGAGCCGGGCCTGCTCCCAGACGCGGACGAGCTCCTCCTGCAGGGTCATGCGGGTCTGCGCGTCGACGGCCGCGAAGGGCTCGTCCATGAGCATGACCTCGGGCGCGTTGGCGAGCGTGCGGGCGACGGCGGCGCGCTGCTTCATGCCGCCCGAGAGCTCGTGCGGGAACTTCTGCTCGGCGTCGGCGAGGTTGGTGATGGCGAGGAAGCGCCGGGCGGTGGCGTAGCGCTCGGCCTTCGGCACGCCCTTGAACTTGAGGCCGAGGGCGACGTTGTCGATGACGCGCTTCCAGGGGAGGAGGGCGTATTCCTGGAAGACCACGCCCCGGTCGGCGCCGGGGCGGGTGATCTCGCGGCCGTCCATGGTGATGCGGCCGCCGGTCGGCTTGAGGAAGCCGGCGATGGCCGAGATGAGGGTGGACTTGCCGCAGCCGGAGGGGCCGACGACCACGAGGAACTCCTTGTCCCGGATGTCGAGCGAGATGCTCTCGACCGCCAGGTGGCGCGAGCGCCCCTCCTCCTTGACGTACTCGAGCCGGACGGCGTCGAGCCGGATCTTGGTTGTGGTCATCGGTCCCGGGCCGCCGCTCAGAAGCGCTGGTCGGCGGGGATTTCCGGCAGGTCGCTGAAGTACTCCGGCGCTGTCTCGAGGGCGTAGAGGTAGAACTGCGGGTCGACGATGGCGGCCGGGTCGACCTCCTTGGCCATGCGGTCGTCGGCGAGGAGCTGCGGGATGGTGTTGATCCGGTAGCCCTCGAGCGTGTTGCGGCTCGGCCGCGGGTCGTAGATGGAGTGGCGGATGGCGACGGTCATGACGTCCTGGTCGACGCCCTGCATCCAGCGCATGTTGATCTCGGCCGCCGCGTCGTAGTTCTGGCGGACCCACTGCTCGGCCTCGGCGAAGGCCACCATGAAGCGGCGGAGCGCTTCGGCCTTGTCGGCGATCACCTGCTGGGTGGTGAGGATGGTGCCGGGGTCGTAGCACTGGCCGCAGCCGCCGCGCTGGACGAGCACGGCGCCGGGGACGCGGAGCGCTGCGGTGGTGCCCCAGGGCTCCCAGATGGCGATGGCGTCGACGTCGCCCTGGCGGAGTGCCGTGACGAGGTCGGCGGGCTTGATGTTGAGCAGCGTGACGTCGTCGACGCCGAGCCCGTGCTCCGGCAGCATGCCGACGAGGTAGCCCTCGGCGCCGGCACCCCTGGGCGTGCCGATCTTCTTGCCCTTGAGCGAGGCGATGTCGCCCTCCTTGATGCCGGATTCGGCGGTCGCCACGATCGACACGTTCTCGGTGTAGGAGGTCTTGGTGGCGTCGCCGTGCAGGTGGCCGATCAGCATGAGCGGCTGGTCGCGCGAGACGCCGGCGAGGAACGGGATCGAGCCCATGATGTTGACGTCCTGCGCGCCGTTGAGCAGGCCGTTGATCATCTCGACGCCCGTTTGGTACATGACGATCTTCACGTCGAGCCCGTGCTTGGCGAAGATGCCCTTCTCGACGCCGACGAAGGCCGGGGCGTGGTCGACGGAGTTGGCGGCGCCGATCTTGAACTCGAGCGCCTGGGCATGGGCCAGGGTTGGCGCCAGGCCGAGGGCCAGGGCCGCGACGAGCAGCGTTCTTCTGAGCATCTTCAAGCCTCCCTTCAGGTGTTGTTCGGGTCGAAGTCGTCGAGCCGGTTCATCTCCGGCGGCATCGGCCAGCGATACTGGTCCGGTGGTCGCGTGGCGCCGGCCCAGCGGGCGAGCACGTCCTTCTCGCGCCGCCGCTCGCGCATGCGCCGGGCGATGGCCTCTGGGTCCCAGTCGGCGAGGAGCCGGCGCAGCAGCTGCTCCCTGACCGCCTGGTGGCGGCGGCTGCGGGCGAGGTCGTGCTGCTCGCGCGGGTCGTCCTCGAGGTCGAAGAGCTGCGGCTCGTAGCCGTGATAGTAGATCAGCTTGTAGCGGCCGGCGCGGAGCATGCGCTGCTGGACCGCCATGCCGCCGGTCCAGGGGGGCACGGCGTCGGTGCAGTACTCGGAGAAGGTGGCATCGAGCCAGGGGGTCGAGCCGTCCCGGGCCACGTCGAGGAAGCTCGAGGCCTGAGCACTCGGCAGCGGGTCGGCGCCCACGGCGTCGAGCATGGTGGCGGTGAGGTCGGTGAGGTTGGCGACGGCGCCGCGGCGCTCGCCCTCGGGCAGCTTGCCCGGCCAGGCGAGGACGCAGGGCACCTTGGCGGATTCGTCGTAGAGCGTGTGCTTCCACCAGAGGCCGCGCTCGCCGATCTGCTCGCCGTGGTCGCTGGCGTAGACGACGAGCGTGTCCTCGGCGAGGCCGGCCTGCCCGAGGGCCGTCAGCACCTCGCCGATCATCCGGTCGAGCCGCATGACGAGGCCGTAATAGGCGGTGCGCGCCCGCATGATCTCGTCGGGCGTGCGCTCGACGAGGCCGCGGTCGCGGCGCCACCAGGCGAGCCAGGCGTGCTCGTCGCCCGTGGCGGGCGGGGCGAGGTCGGGCGGGCCGACCCGGCCGTCGAAATGCGCGTAGTCCTCGGCCGTGGCGACGAAGGGGGCGTGCGGCAGGAGCCAGCCGACGGTCATGGCGAAGGGCTCGGCCTCGCCCCGGCGCTGGCGGCGGCCCAGCTCGTGCAGGTGCTCGACGGCGGCGTCGGTCGCGGCCTGGTCCTTGAGCTGGTAGGCCGACTGGCCGCGGCCGGAGCGGATGATGCCGACGCTCCAGGGGTCGTTGGCCCCCTCGAGCACGCCGAGGTCGTGGCGCGGCACGCCGGCATGGTTCGGGCTGTGGTCGCCGACGAAGCGCTCGACATAGCCGTGCAGCTGGTCCGGGCCCATGAAGTGCGCCCGGCCGGCGAGGGTCGGCCGGTAGCCGGCAGCACCCAGCGCATGGGCGAAGGTCGGGGCCTCGGTCGAGAGGTGGTCGTCGTTGGTCCAGCAGGCCTGTGCCGAGGGGTAGCGGCCGGTCAGCATCGACATGCGCGACGGCACGCAGATGGGCGAGGGGCAGTAGCAGTTGTCGAAGGTGACGCCGCGGGCGGCCAGCGCGTCGAGATGGGGGGTGAGCGCCACGCCGTCGCCATAGCAGCCTGCCACCCGCTGGGCGTGCTGGTCGGAGAAGAGGAAGAGCAGGTTGGGTCGCTTGGTCATGGGTCCCTCAGTCGACGATGCCGATGGCGTGCCGCATGGCGCTGTCGAGATGCGCGTCCATGGCCGCGGCCGCCTGCTCGCCGTCGCGTCGGCGCAGCGCGTCCAGGATGGCCAAATGCTCGCCGAAGGCGCGGCGCAGGCGGTCGGGGGTGACGGGATGGACCAGGCGCACGAGCTGGATCTTGTCGAAGGTCTGGCGGGTGGCCTCGGCCAGGAGCTGGTTTTCGAGCGAGACGACGATGGTCTCGTGCAGGCGGCGATCGAGCAGGATCGCCCGGCCGCGCCGCTCGGGGGTGAGGCCCTTGGCGACCTCGGCCTCGAGTGCGCGCACCTCTTGGATCAGTGCGTCGAGCAGGGCCACCGGGCCGGTCTCGGCGAAGCGCCTGACGGACCAGGTCTCGAGCGCCTTCCTGAGCTCGAACGATTCGCGGACGAACTGCAGGCTCACCTCGGCGACGGCGATGCCGCGCTGCGGGATCACCCGCACGAGGCCCTCGCTCTCGAGCCGCCGGACGGCGTCGCGGACGGGGGCCAGGGGCAGGCCGAGGAAGAGGGTCAGCTCGCGCTGGCTGAGGAACTGGCCGGGTCGGAGGTCGCCCCTGAAGAGCCGCTCCTTGAAGGCGGTCACCGCCCGCTCGCGCAGCATGGGTGCGCGCGCACCGTCGCCGGCGGCCGGCTCGGCCGCGTTCTGGCTCGACATGGCGCTGTGCGCTTCGTTCACCTGACTTCCCTGATCTCGCACTGAAATGTTAGGCGGGCGTCAGTCGGGCTGTCAAGGCGAGGCGGCCGGTCTCAGCCCAGCGTCATCAGGCGGCCGAAGGCCGGATCGAGCGGGCCGGTGCCAGCGAGGCGGGCCATCTGCCAGGCGAGGGCCTGGTTGCTGCTGATAACGGGCTTCTGAAGCTCGGCCTCGAGGTCGGCGATGATGGAGAGCGTGCGCAGGTTGGTGCAGGAGAGGAAGACGGCGTCGACCGTATCGAGGCGGCCGAGCGCCAGCGCCGCGGCACGGATCGAATCGGGGGCGATGCGGGCGACGCGCGCCTCCTCCTTCTCCTCGAACGAGCCGAAGGCGCCGATCCCGAGGCCATGGGCCGTGAGGGCGGTACGCATGGCCCCAGAAACCTCCGCCACATAGGGCGAGACCAGGCCGATGCGCCGACAGCCGAGGGCGGCGCAGGCGGCGAGCACCGCCGAGAGCGGGTCGGACGGCGGCGGCCCGGCGGGCACCCTCGGACGAGTGCTGCGACCGGGCCGGGCCGATGACCGTGGCACCGAGGTGCAGGCATAGCCGATGGCGGCGAAGTCGACCGAGGGCGGCAGGAGGGCGGCGGCGCCGGCAGCGCGCCGCCATGGTGGCGAGCGTCGCCCCGGTCACGTCGGCGCCGCTCGGGATGCGGGTGACGTAGAGGGCGGTGTCGCTTGCAGGGAAGAGGCGGCGGAAATCCTGCTCGATCACCTCGTCGGACTGCACACGACGAGGCGAGGCTGGCGCGGGCGCCGATCGGGCCGGTGAGGTCGTATGCGAAGGCAGGTCATGGGCGTGCCAGCCTAGCCCAGCACCGGCAGCTCGGCAGGGGCGCGGCGCGACAGCAGCTCGGCCCGTTGTCGGTCAGCACGATGTTCTCCCGTGCACCATGAGCCTGCCCGGTGCCAGCTCCAGCCAGGGCTCGAGCGTCAGCACCATGCCGGCGCGCAGGCGGGTCGTGTCGCCCGGCATGAGCGACGGCCATTCGGTGAGCTGGGTCCCGAGGCCGTGGCCGAGCCGCCCGCTCGCAGGTGCCGCCCGAGCGGGTGATGACATTGCGCATGGCGGCATCGAGCCTGGCCGCGGTGATACCGGGGCGGGCGAGGGCGAGGCCGGCCTCGGTGGCGGCGTAGAGCGTCGCGGGCGCGGCGGGCGGCGTCGGTGGCGTGGCCAATGGCGAAATTGCGGTCGAAATCGCAGAGAAATACCCGGCCTTCACGAGGCCCGTGTCCAGCATCAGGAGATGCCGGCGGCGAGCGGGGTCGGGGTCGCGGGCGAGATGACGTCGGCATAGTTGCCGCCGGCGCCGCGCCAGATAGGGCACCCAGTCGTCGGCGCCGGCCTCGAGGCAGGCGATCTGGAAAGGGCGCGGAAGACCTCGTCGAGCGGCTTTCCTTCGCGGGCGAAGGCGGCACCGCCCTGAAGGCCTGGTCGGCGATGCCACAGGCGGCGCGGATGCGGGCGATCTCGGCCGGCGACTTCACCTTCGCGGACCGGCGGATCACCGCCGTCGCGTCGGTGAAGGCTCGGGGTGCCACGCGTCGCGCAGCCGCGCGAAGTCGGCGAGCGGCATCCGGAGATGGGTCTCCGGGCCCATCGGCAGGCCGATCCGCCCCCGTTCCGGCACGCGCTCGCACAAGGCATCCGCGAGCAGCGTCACCCCCGTCATCGGCGGGATCGGGCGAGTCCCAGCTGCGGATGTCCCCGATCCAGGTCCGCGCCATCAGCGCGGCGCCGGATCGCCGGGACGACGGCGACCGCCTGCCGGTGGCCGGGACCACGAGGAACCAGGGCCGGGTCGGGCTTTCCCAGAACCGGGTGAGGAAGCCGCTCACATCGGACATCCGGCTCGGTGGTCAGCAGAAGGGCGTCGATCGCGGCCTTCTGCATGCCCGCCTGGAGGGCGGTCGTCACCGGCTCCGGAACTCCTGCGTCGGGAATTCAGGGAGCGGTGGGCTCATGGTGGGTCTGCCGCTTGCCGGGCCGGTCGACTGCGCCCCAGGCCCAGTCGGCTCACATCGGCTGGTGGGTGGGCTTGAGCATCAGGTCGGGATGCTCACATGGGCCGGCTGCTCGAGCATGAAGACGACCGCACGGGCGACGTCCTCGGGCCGGAGCGGCTGGTCGATGCCCTGCTGGCGGCCGGGGTGCTCGTCGGCCGGCATGTGGGCGAAGATGTCGGTGGCGACGAGGCCGGGCTGGACGTTGGAGATCCGGACGTCGGTCGTCGCCAGCTCGATCCGCAGCCCGTGCGCCAGGGCCTCGAGCGCGTGCTTGGTGCCGGCATAGGCGCCGATGGTCGGGCGGACCTTGGTGCCGGCGACGCTCGAGGTGTTGACGAGATGCCCGCGGTTCTGCGGCCTTGAAGTGGCGGAGCACGATGTAGGCGAAGCGGTAGGCGGCCTCGACATTGACCCGGACCATGGTGGCCATGCGCTTCGAGGTCGATATCCTCGATCGTGCCGAAGGCGAGCAGCCCGGCATTGTTGCAGGCGATGTCGAGCCGGCCGTGGGTCTCGGAAGCCGCCGCGACCAGCGCCCCGGGCAGGTCCGGGTCGGTGATGTCGCCGGCGACCGCGCGCGCCGCGCCCAGCTTGGCCACGAGCGCCTGGAGGCGATCGGCGCGGCGGCCGGTCAGGACCAGCTTGACGCCGCGCCGTCGAGCGCCCGGCCATTGCCGTGCCGATCCCCGACGTGGCCCCTGTGACGATCGCCACCTGTCCTGCCAGCTCGATCATGAAAACGTGCTCCCCGCGATGTCCGATGTGCGTTCGATCCGGCCGGCAACCGAGGGTGACCGCCCTGGCGGAAGCGCGCCACGCCGCCGTGCGCTTGCAGGGTCCGGGCGCCGCTTGGCCAGACTGCCGGGGCAGCCGGAGCGCATTCGGGGCGGAGGCCATGGCGACGACGATCGAGGCCGCTGACGACACCGAGCCGCAGGTCGTGCGTCGGTCGAGAGGCAGCCGGCGCAGCGGCGCCGCCGGAGGCCAGGACCGGGCTGCCGCGGGTGCCGCTCTTCGGCACGGTGGCGCTGCTCGCCTGGGTGCCTCTGCCGATCGGCGGTCAGCCGGACTGGGCGGCCTCGCTCGCCGCGTGCCTGGTGGCGGCCCTGCTGCTCGGCTGGTGCGTCGTCGCCCCGCGCCGCTCGCTTCTGCCGCATGTGCCGGCGGTCCTCGTGCTGGCGGCATTGCTGGTCGCCGGGGTCAGCGCCTGGGAGTCCTGCTGCAGGTGACGCCCGGTTTCCTGCCCGAGGCGTGGAGCCATCCGATCTGGGAGCGGGCGGCGCGGCCGCGGGCCTCGACGTCGAGGGCGTGGTCAGCCTCGACCGCTCGGCCTCGGGCGACGCGCTGATGCGCTGCTCGCCGCCTGCGGCATGTTCCTTCTGGCCTTCGTCCTGGCGCGACACGAGGCCGATGCCCGGCTCCTGCTCGTCTGCATCCTCGGATCATCACGGGCTACGCGGCCTACGGCCTGGCTTCGACCAGCTCCTCGCCTGGCGGTTCGCCGAGGGTCGGCTTTCGCAGCACCGTCTCCTCGACCTTCGTCAACCGCAACCATTTCGCCACTTATGCCAATCTCGGGCTGATCGTCGCCCTCGGGTTCATCCCTGGAGCCGCTTGTTGCGCGGCCGCTCGGAGGCCGAGGGCGAGCGGCTCGGCCGGCCATCGCCGCCGCGATCACGCTGGTGCTCGAGGAGCGGCGCTACCCTGATGGCCGCCGCCATCCTGCTGCTCGCCTCGGTCGGCAGCAACTGCGCGGCGGCTTCCTCAGCCTCCGGCGCGCCGCGGCTTCATCATGCTCCTGGTGCTGCTGGTCAGTCGGGTGCGGCCCGCTACCGCTCTGGTCATCCTGGCCGGCCTCGCCGCCGTCGGCCTCGTCGATCTGGCTCACCGGGTGCGAACCTGCTCGAGCGGTTCGGTGCCGACCTGGAGATCGGGAGGGTGAAAGCCGTGCGCTCGCCTGGGAGATGACCCTGGGGGCCATAGCCGAGCGCCCGGCTCCTGGGCTACGGGCACGGTGCCTTCGTGGAGATCTATTATTCTTCCACGACACGGAGCTCGGCTTCGGTGTCTTCGATCACGCCCACAACGACTGGCTGCAGACCGCCGCCGAACTCGGCCTGCTGGCGGCGGCGGCTCTGGCTCGCCGAACTCCTGATCTGGGGCTCGTCCACGGAGCGCTGACGCGCCGGCGGCGGCGGCTCTATCCCTGGTCGGGGCCGGTGCGGGCTGCCTCGGCGCTGCACGCGGTGACCGATTTCAGCCTCCTGGATCCCGGCCGTGGCCCTCACCTTCGCGGCGCTGCTCGGCGTCGGCTGCGCGCAGAGCACGGCCCGAAGCAGGGGCTGAGCGCCGGGCGGTCAACCGAGCGGCAGCCCGCCGGACGGGGCGGCGGTGGCCTCGGCCGGCTGGATCATGGCCGGGTGTCGGGCAGGCGGAATTGCGCGCCGCGTCTGCCACCCGCCAGCCGCGCAGGCGCGCGGCTGGCCATGGCCGAGCCGCTCGGTCGGCACCGCACCGGGGCGGAGCCAGTCGAGCGCCGCCGCGTCGCCGTCGAGGATCGCCGGCATGGGTCATGCAGCCGGATCGCCTCGCTCGCCTCGGTCGTGACCACCGTGTAGCTCGTCACCCTGGCACCGGTCGTCGGATGGGCCGCCGGGTTCCACAAGCCCGCCATGAGGAAGAGCTGGCGGTTGCCCAGGGTGTAGTAGGACCAGGGCACCGTGCCCTTCGCACCGGCCGGCTTCTCGGGCTCGAAGAAGCCGTCGGCCGGGATCAGGCAGCGCTGTGTCTCGGCCACCTGGCGCCAGGGCCAGCCGCTGGTCAGCCTGTCGTCACGCGCATTGGTCGGGGCGAAGCCCGGCTTGCCGCCGGTCACGAGGAAGCCCCAGAGCCCCATCGACCAGACGAGGCGGCCGGACCGGTCGAGCCTGAGGATCGGCGCCTGCTGCCGCGGGCTGATGCGGTAGCGCTGCGGCAGCGGGTCGGGCAGCAGCCCGGCATGCAGCTGCCAGCCGCCGAGGCGGGCGAATGCCTCGCCGAGATCGACGGCGCTTCGCGCGGGTGAGTCAGCGAATAGGCGCTGCACATGCGGCGACAATGCCGCCGGCAGCGACGCCGGTCGAGACCCTGCGGCCGCACGGCAAGCCGGCGATGCGGCCCTCAGAAGTCCCGGGGCTTGGCGGCCGGGACCGGTGGCGGGAGCAGCGGCCCGCGATCGACGACGAAGCTCACCGGCCGGACGGCGGCCGAGGCCAGAAGGTCGCGATAGATGTTGCGGCCCTCGACGACGCGCTGCACGTAGTTGCGCGTCTCGCGGAAGGGGATGAGCTCGATCCAGTCGATCATCGCATAGCGGTCGAGCTCACGCGGATCGCCATTCGTCGCGAGCCAGGTCGCGACCCGCAAGGCCGGCATTGTAGGCGGCGGCCATGAGCTCGACCCGGCCGTCATAGCGCTCGGCCAGCATCGCCAGGTAGCGGGCCCCGATCTGTGCGTTGTAGTGCGGGTCGCGCTGCAAGAGCCGTTGCGACCAGGGCATGGCGTTGCGCTCGGCGACCGCCTTGCCGGTGCCGGGCATCACCTGCATCAGCCCGACGGCACCGGCCGAGCTCGTCGCCTTGGGGTCGAAATGGCTCTCCTGCCGCGCAATGGCGAGCAGGAGGGCGGGCTCCACGCTGCCGTCCTCGGGATAGAGCAGGCCGTTATGCGCCGGAATCGGGTAGCTCACGACCGGGTCGACCACCCCCGCCGAGACGCCGTGCTTGCCGAGCTCGACGACCAGGTCCGGGCGGCCGCAATCGCCGGCGAGCTGCATGACCCGCGACTTGTCCCCCTGGTCGAGCATCAGCCGCTGCAGGAACGGCATGGCCCGGTCGGCGATCTCGAGCGCGCAGAAGAGGCGCACGAGCTGGACCTGCGGCTGGTTGTCGAACTGCGGGTCCACGACCGGCGCAGCGGCGAAGCCGGCTGCCAGGACGGCGAGCGCCAGCGGCTCGCCGAGCTCGCCCAGCGCCAGCTGGCCGTAATAGGTCGTCGGGTGCTCGGCAGCGAGCCGGTACCAGCGCGACATGGCCCGCTGGTCGCCGAGCGCGGCCGCCGCCCGGCCGGCCCAATAGGCGGCGCGGGCGCGGCTGATCGGCGTGCGCACGGCGTCGTACATCTGGGCGAAGCGGCCGAGCGCCTGGGCCGGCTCGTTCGCATGGCGCAGGGCGAGCCAGCCGAGCAGCCATTCGGCCTCGGCGAAGGAACCGGCCTCGGCCGGGGACTGGCCGTGCCGCCTGGCGAGCCGGTAGGCGCCGGCGAAATCGCGATCGGCGAGGGCCTCGCGGATCTGGTAGGACCGCTCGTCCCACCAGGCCTCGGGCCGCTCCAGCTCGTCCGGCGGATCGAGCAGGATCTCCCTGGCATCTGCATCGCGGCCCTTCAGGCGACGCCAGCGCAGCCGGTCGTAGAGCAGGCCCGGATCGCGGGCGAGCTGCCGCGGCACCGCCGCGACGTGCCGGTCCACGCCCGGCGCCATGTCCTGCAAAGCGAGGCGTGCCTCGGCGAGGCTGACGAGCCCCGGATCGACGCGCCGGAACATCCGGCGGGCCTCGTCCTGACGCTTGTCCCACAGCAGGCGGCGCAGCCGCGCCGCGTGGTCCTTTGCCGTCAGGAGATGGCCGAACTGCTGCAGGAAGAAGGCTTCCTCGCTGGCACTGAAGCCGTCCTGGACCCAGGCCCGGCGGACCAGCTCGCCGCCGCGTTCCGGGCTGCCGACGGCCAGCTCCGCCTCGGCGAGCCGGATCCGGCCCTCGCGGGTGCGCGGCTCGTGGTCGGCGAAGAAGGCGCGACGCTCGGCATAGTCGACGCCCGCATCGAGGCGACGCTCGGCCTGGGCACGGATCGTGCCGAGGCGCGGCCAGTCGGCGTGGCCGTCGAGGAACGCCCGGTAGCGGCCGAAGGCGATCGGCTCGTTGCTCTCGGCGAGCTCGCGCCAGTCGACATAGGTGAAGAGCAGCGGCGAGCGCAGCTCGACCAGGGCCTGCCGGGCAACGCTCCATTCCCCCCGGTCGGCGGCATCGAGCGCCCGCATGAGGGCGGCCTGCCCGAAGGAATCGAGCCCGTTCGCGGCGGCCGCCAGGCCGTGGGCGACAGGGGCGAGGACGAGGAGCGCCAGGAGCACCAGGCGGCGCCCGGCGCGCGACGCCAGCCTGGCGCCGGCAAGCAAGCCGGCGCCTTGCCGGCCCGGCGACGGCGCACTATCCTCTGCCGTCCCGCCGTTCCTCACCAAGGCCGGCAGCGTCATCATCCTATCGCACCCGATGTCGGGACCGACCCCATGGAAGCGGTTCCGCCGCCCAGCCGGCCACCCGGTTTCGCAGCCCCGACCCTTCGCGGTCCGATCGCCCGAGGAAAGCCCGAATGTTTCGTGGATCGTTCGTCGCCCTGGTCACACCGATGCGCGGGGGTGCCATCGACGAGAAGGCGTTCGCCGGGCTGATCGAGTGGCATATCGAAAGCGGCACGCACGGCTTCGTGCCGGTCGGCACGACGGGCGAGAGCCCGACCCTCGACCATGCCGAGCATGCGCGGGTCGTCGAGCTCTGCGTCGAGATCGTGGCCGGCCGCCGCCCGGTGATCGCCGGCACCGGCTCGAACGCGACCGCCGAGGCGATCAGCCTGACCCGGCACGCCAGGGAGGCGGGCGCCGACGCCGCGCTGATCGTCACGCCCTACTACAACAAGCCGACCCAGGCCGGTCTCTTCGCGCATTACAAGGCCATCCACGACGCCGTCGAGCTGCCGATCATCATCTACAACATACCCGGCCGCAGCGTCATCGACATGACACCGCAGACCATGGCACGCCTCGCCGAACTCCCTAACATCATAGGGGTTAAGGATGCGTCAAATGATATTACACGGCCGCTCGCGACGCGCGAGCTGTGCGGCCCGGATTTCTGCCAGCTCTCCGGCGAGGACGGCAATGCCCTGGCGTTCCTCGCGCATGGTGGCCACGGCTGCATCTCGGTGACCGCCAATGTGGCCCCGGCCCTCTGCGCTGCCATGCAGGATGCCTGGGCGGCCGGCCGGAGTGCCGAGGCGCTGAAGATCCAGCAGCGGCTCTATCCCCTGCATCGCGACCTCTTCCTGGAGACCAGCCCGGCGCCGGCGAAGTGGGCGCTGGAGCGGCTCGGCCGCATGAGCGCCGAGCTGCGCCTGCCGCTCGTGCCGATCGGCGAGGCGACGGCCAGGGCCGTCGAGGCGGCCATGCGCCATGCCGGGCTCCTCGACACCGCCTGAATCCGGGGCACGAGAGATGAACGAGCGGCTGAAGGCGCAGCGCAGCGTCGCGCGCAACCGGCGCGCCTTCCACGACTACAGCATCGAGGACCGGATCGAGGCCGGCCTCGTCCTCGCCGGCACCGAGGTCAAGTCGCTGCGCGAGGGTCGGGCGACGATCAACGAGGCGCATGCCGGCGAGATGGGCGGCGAGCTCGGGCACTTCAACGCCTATATCCCCGAGTACAAGGCCGGCAACCGCTTCAATCACGAGACCAAGCGGCCGCGCAAGCTGCTGCTCCGCAAGCGCGAGATCGACAAGCTCTTGGGTGCGGTCAAGCGCAAGGGCATGACGCTGGTCCCGCTCGCCCTCTATTTCGCCGCGCGGCTTCGCCAAGATCGAGCTCGGCTGGCGCGCGGCAAGAAGGCGTACGACAAGCGCCAGGCCGAGCGCGACCGCGACTGGCAGCGCGACAAGGAGCGGCTGATGCGCCACTCCGCCCGGGACAGCCAGGAGCTAGACGTCGTCGAAGGAGGCGTAGTTGAGGCGGTAGAGGCGGGCGTAGAGCCCGTTCTCGCGCATCAGCTCGGCGTGGCTGCCGGTCTCGATCACCCGCCCGTCGCGGAGCACGACGATCCGGTCGGCATGGCGGATCGTCGCCAGGCGGTGGGCGATGACCAGGGCCGTGCGGCCCTCGAGCAGGCGGGCCAGCGCCTGCTGGATCAGGCGCTCGGTGTAGCTGTCGACATTGGCGGTCGCCTCGTCGAGGATCAGGATGCTGGCATCGGCGACGAGGGCGCGGGCGAAGCTGATCAGCTGCCGCTGGCCGACCGAGAGATTGCCGCCCTGCTGCTCGAGCGACGTTTCGTAGCCTTTAGGCAGGGCCATGATGAAGTCGTGCGCGCCCACCGCCCTGGCCGCTGCCTCGACCGCTTCCCGGGTCGCCCCCGGCGTTGCGTAGGCGATGTTCTCGAGCACCGTGCCGGTGAAGAGGAAGGGCTCCTGCAGGACCATGGCGACATGCCGGCCGAGCGAGGCCTGGGTGAGGTCGCGCACGTCGTGGCCGCCGACCAGCACGCGGCCGCTGCCGACATCGTAGAAGCGGTGGGCGAGCGCCATGGTGCTGCTCTTGCCGGAGCCCGTGGGCCCGACCAGGGCCACCGTCTCGCCGGGCCGGGCCGCGAAGCTGACGTTCTTGAGGACCGGGATGCCCTTGACGTAGCCGAAGGTGACATCCTCGAAGACGACCGAGCCGTCGATCGTCTCCGGGTCCAGCGCGTCCGGCCGGTCGACCACGGCGATCGGCACGTCGAGCACCTCGAAGATCCGCTGGCCCGACGCCATGGCGCGCTGCATGACGCTGTACTGCATGGAGAGCGAGCGGATCGGGTCGAAGAAGCGCTGCACGTAGAAGAGGAAGGCGACCATCACGCCGAGGTCGAGGGCGCCGTCGAGCACGGCGATGCCGCCGAAGACGACGACGATGCCCATAGCCCCGCCGGTCAGCGTGTCGACGATCGGGACCATGAGCTGGCGAGCCGCGTGCCGTGCAGCTGGGCGTCGAGATTGTCGGCCGCCTTCTCCTCGAAGAGCCGCAGATTGACCGATTCCCGGCCCATCCCCTGACCGTGCGCACGCCGTGGATGCCCTCCGCGAGGGCACCGTTCAGGGTCGAGCTGGTCACCCGGGAGCGCAGGAAGGCGCGGCGCGCCCGGGGCAGCCAGATGATCCGGATGACGACGAGGATCGGCATGACCGAGAGGGTCAGGAGGCCGAGCCGCCAGTCGAGCACGAGGAGGACGACGGTGATGCCGATCAGGAGGACGAGGTCACCGACCGTGAAGACGGAGGTCTCGAGGAATTCCTGCAGCGCATGGACGTCGCCCTGCAGCCGGACATCAGCCGGCCGACCTCGGTCTTGTCCATGAAGGAGAGCGAGACGCGCTGCAATGGGCGAACATGGCCCGACGCAGATCGACGAGCAGGCGTCGCGATCCGCGCCACCAGCGTCTCCTGGACGAGATTGGCGAGGAAATTGAGCGTCACGACGGCGAAGAAGACCGCGACGCCGAGGAGCAGCAGGCGCTCGGCCGCCATGTCGGCTTCGGCATTGCCGCCGGCGAGGGCGGAATCGACCACGGCGCGGAGGATCAGCGGGATGGCGACCTGGCTCAGCGCGAAGACGAGGACGGTGGCGAGCGCCAGGAGGAGCCGGCGCCGGTAGGGGCTGACGAACTGCCAGAAACGCCTGATGATCCGGCCGTCGAAGGCGGCGAAGATCTCCTCCTCGTTGTCGATCTGCGAGCCGACCACGGCATGCGGCGGTCGCGCCTCATCCCTCGAGGGTGCGATGCGGCCGGCGACCTGCGGTGCCCTCATCGCTCCGCCTCCGCATCCGGTGACGAGGGTGCTGGAACATCCGTCGCCGGCTCGTTGCCGAGGCTCTGGAGCGCGTAGAGGCTGGCATAGCGACCGCCCAGGGCGAGCAGCTCCTGGTGCGAGCCGCGCTCGACGATGCGGCCGCCTTCGAGGAAGACGATCTCGTCGGCATCCATGAGCGAGCCCAGCCGATGGGCGATGATGATGGTGGCGCGCCTCGTGCTCTGGCTGCGCAGGGCCTCGCGGATACCCTGCTCGGTCGCGGCGTCGACCGCGGCGGTGCTGTCGTCGAAGATCAGGATCGGGGCGTCGAGCAGGATGGAGCGGGCGATCGAGAGGCGCTGGCGCTGGCCGCCCGAGAGCGACACGCCGCGCTCGCCGACCAGAGTCTGGTAGTCCTTGGGCAGCCCGGCGATGTAGTCGTGCAGCCGCGCCATCTCGCTCGAATGGGCGATGCGGTCGCGCTCCGCCCAGGGATTGCCGTAAGCGACGTTGTTCTCGATCGAGGCCGTAAAGAGGAAGGTGTCCTGCTGGACGAGGCTCACGGCGCGGCGCAGCGATGCCAGCGTCACGTCGCGCACGTCCTGGCCGTCGATGGTGATCCGGCCGCCGTCGACATCGTAGTAGCGCGGGATCAGGTGGGCGATCGTCGACTTGCCGCTGCCGGGGGGGCCCACGATGCCGAGCGTGCGCCCGGCCCGGACCTCGAAGCTGATGTCGTGCAGGGTGACGAGGGCCGGGGTCGGCCCGCCGCCGGTCCGCGCACCGGCATAGGTGAAGGACACGTTCTCGAAGCGGAGCGCTGCGTCCGTCACCCGCAGCTCCACGGCACCCGGCGCGTCCCGGATCGCCGGCTCGCGATCGAGCACCTCGAAGAGCCGGCCGCCGGACATCGAAGCCCGGGCGAAGGCGTTCACCATCATGCCGAGCTGCCGGATCGGCATCTGCAGGATCGCCATGAAGGCGAGGAACTCGGCCAGTGTGCCGACGCTGATCTCGCCGGCGAGCACCTTGTTGCCGCCGACCCAGAGCAAGAGCCCCATGGCGAGGAAGAAGGCGTAGGACATGGCCGCCGTGTTGCGCACCCGGATGTCGATCCGGTGATCGGCGAGCGCCAGGGTCTCGTCGGAAACGGTGTCGAACTTGCGGAGCTCGTAGGGCTGGGCGGCGAAGGCGCGCACCACGCGAATGCCCTGCAGATTTTCCTCCATCACCCGGGTCAGGTCGCCGAGCTTCTCCTGCAGCGCCAGCCAGCCGGCACGCAGCCGCAGGCGCGCCACGATCGAGCGCCAGGCGGCGAACGGCACGAAGCTCAGGGCGATCAGCCCGAGCCAGACATCCTGGCGGAGCAGCAAGGTGGCACCGACGCCGACCAGCACGGCGATCAGGACGAGGCGCATGAAGCCGGCATTGATCACCATGCGGATGCCCTCGATGTCGAGCATGCCGCGGGTGATCAGCTCGCCGCTATGGGTGCGGTCGTGGAAGTCGAAGCTCAGGCGCTGCAGCTGCGCATAGTAGGCCAGGCGCAAGTCATAGGCGATGCGCTGGCCGATCGCCTCGCCCTGGTAGTTGTGCCACATGGTGAAGAGGCCGCGCAGCACGCTCGCCCCGAGGAGCAGGAAGGCGGTCCGCCAGAGCGCCGCGCGCGCCACCTCGGCGTCCCCGCCGGCGAGCAGGCCGCGTGCCGAATCGATCGCGTGGCCGAGATATTGCGGGATCAGCAGCTGGAAGACGGCGGCGACGAGGGTGGCGGCGAAGGCGATCGCCATCCCGAAGCGGTAATGCATCGCCAGTCCCAGCACGCGCCGCAGGATGCCGAGATCGGAAACGCCCACCGTGACCCTGGCCGGCACGGTTCTGCGGGTGATGATGGGATCGCTGACGGACACGAGGTAGCCGAATGCCTGAGGTGACGGGCCGCGGAGGCCACGCCGCGCGCCCCGGCGCCATGGCCGACCATGGCTCCGGGCAGGCGTCGTGTCCGGCGCTGCGGAAATGCCCCCCTGCATAGCGCCAAGGGACAGCAAGACCAATGCCCTTCGATGCCTCGAGGGCATCGTTGCGGCAGGTTCCCGAGCCGGGCGCGACGTGGAGACGGTTCAGCGGCTCGTCAGTCGAGCAGGTCGAGGGGACAATGCAGGCCAGCAGGCAGGAAGAGTGTCGTGCAGCGTGGGTCTGCATCAATGCTTCGGCGCATCGGTCAATTAACGAATATTCTCTGGAGTTCTGTTTATTTATACAGTCCAAATTGGATAAATGTAGATTGATCCATATTTTGCATGAATATTACCATGCTCGAGCCGGAGCGTCATTTTTTTGTCACGCATCCCCATACATCTTGGGTTATGCATGAATTTGGAGGCGACACTGGCCGATTGCCGGGCCTTCTGTTGGCTCGGCTCGTAGGTCGGGGAGGAAACAAGATGTCGGTTCTGGTGACGGGGGGCGGCGGCTTCATAGGCTCCCATCTGGTCGAACGTCTGACCGAGGTCGGCCATGCGGTTCGCGTGCTCGACGACTTTTCGACAGGCTCGCGCCGCAACCTGCCGCGCGGCGTGGAGGTCCACGAAGGCTGCGTCACCGATGCCACCGCTGTCGCCGCGGGGCCACGAGGCGTCGACGCCATTTTCCATCTTGCGGCGATTGCTTCCGTGGTCCGCTCCAACGACGAATGGCTCCGGTCGCATGCGGTCAACCAGGGGGGCACGGTCACCGTCTTCAACTCGGCCCGCGCCCGGCGGCTGCCGGTCGTATATGCGTCGTCGGCCGCCGTTTTCGGTCGTCGCGATCGCATGCCGCTGTGCGAAGGGACGGAGCCGTCGCCGATCACCGCCTACGGCGCCGACAAATACGGCTGCGAGCTTCACGCCCAGGTGGCGGCCCGGATTCATCAGGTGCCGAACGTGGGCCTGCGATTCTTCAATGTCTATGGCCCGCGCCAGCCGTCGGACTCACCCTATAGCGGGGTCATCACGACGTTCGTCGATCGGGTGGAACGGGGGCTGCCTCTGTGCCTGCACGGCGACGGCGGGCAGACGCGGGATTTCATCCATGTGAGCGACGTCGTCGAGGCCCTCGTCCTGGCGATGGAGCGGTGCCGTCGCGCTGTCCTGGACAACGGCCCGTGGGCCGAGATCTGCAATGTCTGCACCGGGCTCCCGACCTCGGTCAGGAGAATCGCGGAGCTGGCGATGGCGGTGGCCGGTCGGCGGGTGCCGCTCGTGCACGGCCCGCCGCGGGTCGGCGACATCCGGGAGTCGGTGGGCGACCCGCGACGCGCCGCCGAGCTGCTCGGCTTCCGCGCCCGGATCCGACTTGCCGAAGGCCTCGCCTCGGTGCTCTCCCACAGCGCCCAAGCGCGCGCCTCGGCTTGAGAGCAGCTTCATGAGTGCCCCTGTCGCCGTTGTCATTCCCTGCTATCGGCAGGCCCATCTCGTGGCCGAGGCGGTGCGCAGCAGCCTTGATCAGGACCCGCCCCCGGCTGAAGTCATCGTCGTCGACGACGGCTCGCCGGACGACGTGGCAGCGGCTGTGGCGTCTCTCGGTGCGCAACCGACGATCCGCCTCCTCCGCCGACCCAATGGCGGGCTTTCGGCCGCCCGAAACACCGGGCTGGTCGCGGCGCGAAGCCGGTTCGTGGTGTTTCTCGACGCCGACGACCGACTGCTGCCGGGCGCGCTGCGCGCCGGCCTCGAGTGCCACGACGCCCATCCGGGCGCCGCCTTCGTGTGGGGCGGGTTTCGCAACATGGACATCACCGGCCGTCCCTTTGGAAAGGCAAATCTGCGCTGCTCGGGCCGTCTGCCCTACCGGGATCTCCTGCTGGGCAACATCATCGGCATGCACGGTGCCGTCATGTACAACCGCGAGCGACTCATCGCTGCCGATGGCTTCGACGAGTCGCTGCCGTCGGTCGAGGACTGGGAGATCTATCTGCGCCTCGCCCGCAACCATCAGGTCGCCTGCCACCGGGGGATCGTGGCGGAGTATCGCAGGCACAGCCTCGGCATCTCGGCCAACGCCGAGCGCATGATTGCCGGCGGGTTGATCGGCCTCGAGCGACACCGCCCGCAAGCGCATGACCCGAACAGCCTGGCATTGGCCTGGCGCGTCGGTCGCGCGCGCTTCGTGACCCGCTACCTCAGAAAGGCGACGCTGGCCGGCTTGAGGGGGCCGGACCCCCGAGGCTCGGGATCGCTGCGCGGGCTGCTGCGCCTCGTGGCGCGGCAGTCGCCTCTCCTGTTCCGCTCGGCCACGCCCGACCTCGTCGAAGCGGCGTCAGGGCGACGCGGCATCGGCGCCGCACTGGCAAGCGCCGAAGGGCCGGCATGGCTGGAAGGCTGAGGCGTCTCCTGCCACGGTGCCGCTCGGCCGCGCCCGACTGGGGCGGCTGCCGGAGCTCGCGCGCCGGCCGGTCGGCCCAAGCGACGGGTGCTCGTCGTCACCGGCTGCAGTCATGACCCGCCGGCTGCTCGCCCGTTGCCTGGGCAGCGGCGAGGGTGGGACCTGCCACGTGCTCGGCCCGGGTCGCCTGGTTTGCGAAGGCTCTCTGCCCTTTCCCTGCCGGATGGACCCGCTGCCCGGAGCCACCGACTGGCGGGGCCTGGAGCCGGGCTGTCGATGGCTGGTGATCGGTGACGGGCTGGCTTCGCTCGATGACCCCCAGGCGGCATTGGCGCGCATTGCCCGGGGTCTCGCCTCCCTGCCGGCCACGCGCATCCTCATGGTATTGCCGGGCACGGCCATGTTGCCCGATGACGAGCCGCCGTTCCCGCGACGCTGGCTTTTCAGCGCGGTCAGTGGCAAGGCGATGGCAGGGGCGGCGTTCGGCGACCGAATTCGTCTGCTGGCCAGCCTCGGCAATGCGTTGACGGCAAGCGCCGAGCTGCTCGGTCTCGCTGCAGATCGCCTCTGGCCCGACGAGCTGGAGAGGAACGATCCCGAATATCCGATGGTCGTGGCCTTCGCCACGGTCGACTGAAGCCGGCATTCCCCGATGAGTCACGAGCGCATTCGGCTCGTTGGCGACGGGCAGGCGATCCGGGCGCTCCTTGCGCTCTGCGGCAGGCGTCGGGTCGTTCTGCTGCCGATCATCGTCCTGGCGATCCTGGCCTTCCTCCTCGAGGGCATGGGCATCGGGCTGCTGATTCCGCTGGTCGACACGATGCTCGGCCCCGCGGGGCAGGCGAGCTCCCAAAGCGGGTTCGGTGCTGTCCTCGGCACATTTACCGACCGGCTGCCGGAAGAGCACCGGCTGGCGCTGATTGTGGCCCTGGTCTGTCTGCTCATCGTCCTGAAGGCTGCCGTCATCTACGGCCATCACATGCTGTCGATCTCGCTCACCAGCCATGTTGGTGGCGACCTGCGCGACAGGCTGTTCCGGCAGACGTTCGAGATCGGCCTGCTGGCGATCCAGAAGCTCGGCATCGGCCGCCTGAACAACACCATCGACATCCAGGTCTGGAAGGTCTGCCAGGCGCTCGACACGCTCACCCATCTGACCGCGAGCATGGCGGCGAGCTCGGTCTTCCTGTGCCTGCTGCTGCTGGTCTCCTGGCCGTTGACCCTGGCCGTGGTCGGCAGTGTCCTGCTGGTCTCGCTGATCATGCTGGCGGTGCGTCGCGCCGCCCAGCGGCGCGGCCGCGAGCTCGTCAGCGTCAATGCCGACCTGTCCGGCCGGATCGTCGAATCGCTCACCCATCAGCGCATGGTTCGCGCGTTCGGCGCCGAGAACCTCGAGATGGAGCGGTTTCATTCGGCGAGCGAGGCGGTGCGACGAGCCGTATGGCGAACCGAGCTGCTGCGCGGCATCGTCGCCCCGGCCACCGAGCTCCTCTACGTGCCGCTGATGTTCGGCGCGATCGGCCTGGGCCTGCTGCTCGACCTGGGGATGCCGACACTCGTCGCCTATCTCCTGATGCTCTACCGCCTGCAGCCGCACCTGCGCGAGATCGATCGCCAGCGGGTCGAGCTGGCGGCGCATACCGGCCCGATCGAGGATGTCCTCACGCTGCTGGAGACGAGGGACGCGACCGCACCACGCTCGGGCAAGCGCCCGATTGCCGGCATCCGGGGCGCCATTCGCTTCGAAGGCGTGTCGTTCGACTACGGCGATGGCGAATCCGCCGGGGTCGACGACATTTCCTTCACGATCCCCAAGGGTGCCACGGTCGCGCTGGTGGGACCCTCGGGCGCCGGCAAGTCGACCCTGATCGGGCTCCTCTTTCGCTTCTTCGACCCGACCGCCGGACGCATTCTCGTCGACGACGTGCCGCTGACGGAGCTCGATCTGGCTGCTTGGCGACGCCGCCTCACCTTTGCCGGCCAGGACGTCGAGCTCATGACCGGCACGGTGGCCGAGAACATCGCCTATGGCAGCCCCGATGCCACTGACGAGGCCATCAGAGCCGCCGCCCGGCTCGCGCATGCCGATCACTTCATCGCCGCTCTGCCCGGCGGCTATGACGCGCCGATCGGTGCGCGCGGCCTCAATCTCTCCGGCGGGCAGCGGCAACGCCTGACCCTGGCCCGCGCCATGCTGCGTCGCCCGGACGTCCTGATCCTCGACGAGGCGACCAATGCGCTCGATGCCGAATCGGAGGATGTCGTGCTCCAGCGGCTGCACGCCGCGCGTGGCGACATGACGATGGTGGTCATCGCCCATCGCCTGAGGCTGGTGCGCCACGCCGATCTCGTCGTGGTGCTCGACAATGGTCGCGTGGTCGAGTGCGGCCCGCCTGCGGCGCTGATCGAGAGTGGCGGCGCTTTCGATCGGCTGTGGCGCCGGCAGTCGAGTGTCGAGCAGCAGGATCGGGTGCCGGATGAGCTGCGCCGATCTGCGCCGACGATGACCGGCTGACATGAAGCCCATCCGCGCTGCCGTCGGCTTGCTGCGCCGAACCTGGTTCAAGGCCTGCGCCATCCTGGTGCTGGGGCAGCTGGCGAGAGCTCAAGTCGCTCTCGATCGGCCGGTTCGACGGCACCTACGTCGCTTACCGGCGCGGCACCTCGACGAGGACGTGCTCGCCCACAGCTTCGGCCGGGACATCTTTCTCTCCGGTGTTCCGGAGTACGAGCCGCGTGCCGGCGACATCGTGCTCGATGTCGGTGCGCATATCGGGGATTTCGCGCTTCTGGTGGCGCGACGGGTGGGCGATGGCCGGGTTCACGCCGTCGAGGCCTGCCGGGAGACCTACGGGATTCTCTGCATCAACCTTGCCCTGAACCGCGCGAGCAACATTGTGCCGAGTCACCTTGCCCTGGCCGGCCACGACGGCATCTGCACGCTCTTTCATGCGCCGCCCGGCGAGAGCTGGGGCGACTCGACGACGCATGACTACGCGGCCGACAGCGAGGAGGTGCCGGGCCGAAGCCTGCGCAGCTTTCTCGCCGACCGGAATATCGAGAGGGTCGATTTCGCCAAGTTCAATTGCGAGGGTGGCGAGTTCGAGATCCTGCTCGGCGCCGACCCGGCAACGTTGCGCCGGATCGGCACGATGCTCGTCCTCTATCATTGCGACCTGGCAAAGGCGTTCAGCGAGGAGCAGCTCCTGCAGCATCTGCACGATTGCGGGTTCGCGACGGAGGTCCGCAACCGTGCTGCCGAGCGGGCTGGATCATCGCCCGGCAGCGGCCCGCGCAGGGCTGATGTCGTCGGTCGCAGCTGCCCGGGCCGCGGCCGGGCGTGCTGTCGCTCACTCGCCGGCGGGCACGGTTGTCGGACGCCGGTCGCCCGTGACCTGCCGGATCTGCTGCCAGACCCATCGCTTTGCACGGAGCCTGGCGAGCAGGAGCGGTGCGCAGATCCGGCGGTGGAGCTCCGGATGGTCATATGGCCAGAGCTCGCGCTGCAGCGCGCGCAGCAGCGCCGGGTCGTCGGCACCTTCCTTCGCGAGGTAGCCGGCCAGCCAACGCAGATACCGCTCGCGTGTCGGATGCGGCAAATGCTCCTGGTAGTCGCCGGATCTGACCGCCTGGGCGGTGCAGGATGAATCGTGCTGCCGATATTTCGCATGCCAGCGATCGGTGAGCATGATCGTTTCTGTTCGTGCAGATCTTCGAGAGGAAGACCTGGTCCTCGTAGCAGCCACGAAAGGCCGCCTCGAAGCAGCCGACCGCGAGCGCGGCGTCGCGCCGGACGGTGAGGCTGCAGATGCCGGGCACGATGCCGCCATGCGTTTCGAGGAAGGCACGCATGACACGGGGCGGGTCCAGGGGCACGCCGACAGGCAGGCCGAGGCGGCTGACGGCGTCGCGCCCCGGCGCATCGGGGCGCCAGCTGTGCCAGTACAGGGTCGGCCCGTAGACCATGCCCACCTCCGGGTGGTCGTCGAGCAGGGCCACCTGATGGGCGAGGCGCTCCGGCAGGTAGACGTCGTCGGCATCGAGAAAGGTCAGATAGCGACCCCGGGCGGCGCCGATGCCCAGGTTGCGCGAGGCGCTCATGCCGCAATTCGCGTGGTCTGGATGCTCGAGGTAACGGACACGGTCGGGTTTGGCTGCAGCGGCGGCCCGCGCCGCTTCGCTCGAATCGTCGCTCGAGCCGTCGTCGACCAGCAGCAGCTCCCAATCCGCCAGCGTTTGCGCGCGAACGCTGGCGATGGCCTCATCGAGAAAGGCCGCGCTCGGGTTCAGGAAGATGATGATGACGCTGACGGTCGGCGTGGGTTCAGCCATGGCTGGACCGCCTGCTGTGTCTTCCCCTGTCACGCCCGCCCGATCGAGCTGACTGGCGGGGCGAAGTGCCCGGTTCGTGGCCCGCCAGCATCGGCTCGTCCTTCCTCATTGTCTGGCCTCACTGTCCGGCGGTGGATGCAAGCGATGAAGCGAGCCGCCGAAGCACCCGTCGCTTCAGCCGCTTGAGCTCGAACCTCAGGCGATGCCAGGGCAGTGCCGCCAGATTGTACTGCCAGCGCTTGTCATAGGGCCAGAGCTCGCGCTGGAGTGCCTGGCGGAGCTCGGGATCTGATTTGCCGGTCGCCTCGATATGCGCCTCGAGCCAGCGCAGATAGCGCTCGCGTGTCGGGTGCGGGAGACCCGCCCGGTACTCGCCGCTCTCGGCAGCCGTCGCGGTGAACGATGCGTCGTGCTGGCGGTAGAGTGAATCGACGCGCTCGGTGACGAAGACCGGGTACGCGAGGAAGATCTTCGACATGAAGACCTGATCCTCGTAGCAGCCGCGGAACTCGGGCTCGAACGCGCCGACCGCCAAGGCCGCGTCGCGCCGCACCGTCAGCGTGCAGATGCCGGGGTTGTAACGGCCCGCACTCTGCAGCAGCCTCACTTGCACGGCTGGTGGCGCATAGACGCGCTCCGGAACGAAACCGAGCCGAACCGGCCGGTCGGCCTGCAGCGTTGCCCCCTGCCAGCTGAACCATAGTTGATGACGGCCGAACACCAGCGCTGCCTCGGGATGCGCGTCCAGGATCCCGACATGGTGCAGGAGCCGGTCCGGCAGGTAGACGTCGTCGGCGTCCAGAAACGTCAAGTAGCGCCCGCGTGCCGCACTGACACCCAGATTGCGCGAGGCGCTCATCCCGCGATTGGCGTGCCCCTGGTGCTCGAGGTAGCGGATGCGGTCGGGCTCCGCCGCAGCCGCGGCGCGAGCGAGCTCGCTCGACGCATCGCTGGAGCCGTCGTCGACGAGCAGCAGCTCCCAGTCGTCGAAGGTCTGCGCCCGCACGCTGGCGATGGCTTCGGCCAGGAACCGGGCACCCGGATCGAGGAAGATGATGATCACGCTCACGGTCGGTCGTGGCATGTGGCTGGCTCGGCTCCGCCGCAGAAAGAACGACCGCCCTCTTAGCGGTATCGAGACCTGGTTGCACCATTCGAGATTGTGCGACAAATCGACCGGTCGATGTGCAGTCGCCAGGGTGCCAGGGAACAGTCGTCAAGCAGGTTACGCATTGAAGTTGACCGGAACTTCTGCGACAGGCGGTTGGAATCGACCGTCAATTGGTATGTCGCCGTTGGCGAATACCATGGCCGATCAAGAGACGCTCGAAGCTCTCGGCATTCATTCCTTCGACGTTGATGCGCGGGATCCGGAGGGGGTCGACGCGATGCGGCACGATGCTGGCGACCGAGTTGAAGCCCCAGCGATACCCGGCCTCTCTGGCCAGGCGAGCCGTCGTCGCGTCGCACGAGCCGTGGGGATAGGCGAGCATGTCGATCGGCCGGTCGAGCAGGGCCTCCAGGTCCGCCTTGCCGCCGGCCAGCTCGGCCTGCTGTCGGCCCGGTGGTAGGCGCGCGAGGTGAGGATGGCTGCGCGTGTGCGCGCCGATCGAGATCAGCGGGCTGGCGGCCAGCTCGCGCAGCTCGTCATGGGTCAACGGCCGATGGCTGCGGCGCACCTGCGGCTGCCAGGTGAGCTTTCGCATGAGCTCGGCGAAGGCCGCTTCGTGCGCCGGCGTGTCCACCGCTGCAAACGCAGCGTGGAGCTGGCCATGAAGCGCTCGACGCATCCCGGCATCGGTGACGTCGACCGGGCGCTTCCAGGTCAACTTCCGACCACCGATCCCGATCTCGAGCTCGCCCGGCAGATCCCGGGTGTCGAGCACCGCCTGCTGCAAACGATCCCACCAGGTCTCCCGATTGCTGCCGACGAAGCCCGACAGGACAAAGAGCGTCGCCGGGATGCCATGGGCCTCGAGCAATGGCAGGGCAGCCGTCAGATTGTCCGCGTAGCCGTCGTCGAAGGTCAGGGCCACGGCATTCTGCGGCAGCGTGCCCGCGGCGCGGCGTGCCAGGAACGCCTCGAGCGGCAGGCAAACGGCGTGCTCCTGCAGGACCGCGAGCTGCGCTGCGAACTCGGCCGTGGTGACGGCGATCGACCACGGGTCATGGGCGAGCTCGGCGACGCGATGGTAGAGCAGGATGCCACCGCGGCCGACGAACGGCTGCCGCGCCATGAATCGCCACAGCAATTTCCAGGGGCGGATGTTCAGCATGCCGTCGCCCTGGCCGCCCCGGTCGAGCGGGTGGCCACCACGCCGATCAGGAAGGCGCAGGCGCCCTGCGGTGCGAGCAGCTGCGCCGTGTCCACCTCCTCGGCAACGAGCCCGTAGAGGAACGCCACCGCCGCAAACCGGTTGCCGAGCGCTTCGACCTCGACGCGGCCGCCGGGGAACGCCCTCTCGAGCAGGCTCGTCGCCTGACCGGGGCTCCAGCCCCAGCACCAGGACGGGCCCCACTGCGGATCGCTGATCTGACTGAGCCCGGGGAACGTCGCAACCAAGGCGCCGCCGGGTTTCAGCAGGCGATGCACATGCGCGAGCGCTGCCGGCACATCGGCAATGAATTGCAGTGTCTGTGTCAGCACGATGCAGTCGAAGAGAGCGCTCGGGATGTGGTCACAGCGGCCGAGATCGCCAACGAACGTGGCCTTTGGGTTGCTGCCGTCCACGTGCAGGACGTCGCTTTGCCGCACCTTCGCCCCGCCATAGGCGAGCGTGTACGCATTGTCGCCGATCTCGAGGACGCGGCCCCGGATGACCTCCGCCCGTGCGGCAAGGAAGCGTTCGACAAAGACGCGGTCGATGGCCTTGCCGCGCCCCCAGCCATAGGCCCGCGCGACCGGCACGGGTGACCTGAGGTCGCCAAGGGACTTGTCGCCATCCGGCCCGACGCGCCGGCGACGACGGAAAGCAATGAAATCGGCAAGTAGCTGATGCAGCGTGCTCATGGTGGATCAGTTGTGCTCTGGACGTCGATGCTACGCCATGTCCGGCCGGACCCGGGTGCCACCGTCAGCGACCGCCCTCGATCGGGCCAACGGGCGCCGGCACACCGGAGCGCAGGGCGGTCGTGCTCGCGGCATGGCACGAGTGTCAAGATCACTTGCAGCAAATCGCATTCAATGTTACGGCCCAGGAAAGCGCGCCCTGTGCGGCGCTCATTGCGTGAACCTGGATTCGGTCTGTCGCTTGGCAACGGGAGCCACATTGTCCCGAAAGCGACCTGGAGGAAAATGTGCCGAGCTCGGAACGGCTCGAGCGGGCGTCAGCCTGCCGGCCCGCTAATACTATCGTACTAACGACGCTGCCGCACCTTGTCGTCGGTGTGGTCACTTGGAACAGCGAGCAGGTCATCGAGCGAACACTTGCCGCGATCCTTGCCCAAGACTACCCGGAATTCACGGTGCTCGTCGCCGACAATGCCTCGACCGACCGGACCCGGGAGCTGGTCGCCGGGCGTTTTCCCAAGGTCGAGCTCATCGCCCTGGCCGAGAACAACGGCCCCAACCCGGCCCGCAACCGCATCGTCGAGCGGGCCGGCGACGGGCTGGCGCTGATCATCGACGACGACTGCATTCCGACACCCGGCTGTCTGCAGCGACTGGTCGAGGAAGCACTGGCGAGGCCGGAGGGTGCGGCATTCGGTGCTCGGGTGGTTTACCTGGCCGATCCGGAGCGCATCCAGTTCGACGGCGCGATCGTTCATTATCTCTGCGAGGCCACGCACCACCATAGTGGCCGGCTGGTGGGCGAAGTGCCCGACGAGACGCGCGAGGTCACCGTCCTCGGCGCGGGGTGCATGCTGCTGCGCGGTGCGGCATGGCGCGAGGTAGGCGGGTTCGACGAGCATCTGGTTTTCGGGCGCGAGGATGGCGAGCTGGTGCAGCGTCTCCTGATCGCCGGGCACCGGGCCTTCGTCGTGCCCCGTGCTGTCGTGCGCCACGACTACACGCCACGGGCGCTCGCCGCCGGCTTCTATCAGGCCCGCAACCGCTGGCTGGTCATGCTCGGGCTCTACCGGCTGCGCACCTTGCTCCTCCTCGCCCCGGCACTGCTGCTCCACGAGCTCGCGATCGCCGCCTTCTTCCTGACGCAGGGCGAATTCGTCACCTATCTGCGCGCCAACTGGGCGGTGCTGCGCGACCTGCCGTGGGTGCGGGCGAAGCGCCGGCAGGTCGCTGCTTTCCGCTGTATCCCCGACCGGGGCTTTCTCGGCTGCGGGCCGATCACCATCCGCGAGGAGCTGCTCGAGGGCCACGGCTGGAGGGCCCGGGTCAAGCGAGCGCTCGACGCGTTCTATTCCGGCTACTGGTGTCTGGTGCGCCGGTTCGTTTGAGTCAGTGGACGGGGCCGCCCGTGAAGCGTCGCCGGAGCTTCGCCAACATGATCCGGCCGAGAGAACGGCGCCCGGCGCCCGGCAAACGATGAATGTAGTCGTTCTTCAGCCGGACGATCCGCAGCGGGTCGTCGCCGGCCCGGTTGATCCGCCGACCCTCGTGGACGCCCCAGTAGGCCGCCTCGAACCCGACCTCGCGGGCGATCCCGACGGCTGCGGCGCTGCCTTCGGTGTAGGGCAGGCAGAGATGGGTGCAGGGCTTGCCACCGAGCGCCGTCTCGATCAAAGCGCGCGACCCCGCCAGATCGTCGGCGATGGCGGCAAGTGCCTCGGCCGGGCTTTCCACGCGTCCCCGGCCATGCGCCCGCCTCGCCTCGTCATGGACCCGGTGCAGTTGCGCCGCGGCATCGGGCAAGGCGAAGAAGCTCGCCCCGCCGTGGCGCCGCACGTGATCGACACACGCCGCCACGACCTCAGAGGCCGGATGATAGCGCGGCCGGCCGAGCATCGGCGACGCCGAGGGATAGAGCGGCATCCCGTAAGCACCGGCCGGCCCTGCCGCGAGGAGCCGCCATTCCTCGCCGGCGGGCAAGGGCAGATCGAAGAAGGCGTCACGCGACCGGGGGCTGACAAAGCCATCGGGCGTCGGGTCGACCGGCACGCGATGGTGGAAACGGGTGTGCGACTGGCAGTCGATCACGCCGGACGCCTGCAGGGCGAGGATCTCGTGCCAGTTCATGAGCGCCGGATCGGCGATCGCGAGATCGGCCGCGGCGATGTTGCCGGCCCAGACGTCGTCGAGGCTGGCGGCGACGCCCTGACCATCCTCGAGATAGCCCGGGATGAGGAACACGGTGGCGCGGAAGCCGTAACGGCGCAGGAGCGGGAGCCCGTGGGTCCAGACACTCCTGCGCCCGTCGTCGATGGTCAGCATGACCGCGCGCTCCGGCGCCGGGGCGACACCGGCGAGATGGCGGAGCAGGGCGGCACCGTCGATGGTCCGGTAGCCGTTCCGCCGGAGATGGCGAAGCTGCGCCTCGAAGGGCCCGGGCTCGACCGTATGGAACGTGAATACAGGCACGTCACCTCCGGGCAACGCGTCGACATCGCGCAGCACGAAGTCGGGATAGCAGCGGCGCAGCGCCTGCCATTCGTCCAGGTAGCCGTCGATCGCCCGCTGCAGTCTTCCCGGCATCTTCACTCCCCGGCACCCTCGTCGCCAACGGGCGGCCCGCCGGTCTGCCGGTCGTTTCCGGGAGCGGCCCGCGCCGGGAGCAGCCAATCGTGGAAGATCAACTCGATGCTGTGTCGGGCGCTGCGCTCGTGGGCCGGATGCTGCTTCCCGTGCGCTACCGATCTGGAGCGGCAGGCTGCTTGCGGGAGCGTCGCCTTCGATAACCGATTGTTCTTAGTGGTCGGAGCGCCGAGATTTGAACTCGGGACCCCCAGTCCCCCAGACTGATGCGCTACCAGGCTGCGCTACGCTCCGACGGGGCGGACTATAGCCAAGGGCCGGGAGGCGGGCAAGCTGGGGGCGGGGTCAGCCTTCGGCTTCGGCGAGCGCTGCTGCGAGCTCCTCGCGGAGTGCCACGAGGCTGTCGCGAAGCTGGTGGAGGCGGGCGCGATCGGGTGCTTGGGCGGCGCTGGCGGCTGGCGGCGGGGCGGCGGCGCCATCGGACCCGTCAGGAGCGGGGTCGGGCTCGGGGTCGGTCGCGGCCGGGGGTGGTGCCGGGGCCGGCGGGCTCGGCTTCTCGGTCGTGCGGGCCACCGCCGGCGGCCGGGCGCGACGCTGGCGGAGCAGCTTCTGCGCCCCCTTGATGGTGTAGCCCTCGTCGTAGAGGAGGGTGCGGATCTCGCGCAGGAGGTCGATGTCCTCTGGGCGGTAGTACCGCCGCCCGCCGCCGCGCTTGAGCGGCCGCACCTGCGGGAACTTGCTCTCCCAGAAGCGCAGCACGTGCTGGGCGACGTCGAGCTCGTCGGCGACCTCGCTGATCGTCCGGAACGCGGCCTGGGACTTGCCGCGCGTCTGCGCGGGGATCGCCGCCTGGTCGGCCGTCACCACCATCTCAGGCCGCCGGGCGTTCTGAGTTGATGCGGCTCTTCAACACCTGGGAGGCGCGGAACACGAGCACGCGGCGGGGCAGGATCGGCACCTCCTCGCCGGTCTTGGGGTTGCGGCCGACCCGCTCGCCCTTCTCGCGCACGGCGAAGGTGCCGAACGACGAGATCTTGACCGTGCCGTTCATCACCAGCGAATGCGCGATCTCCTCGAGGATCGCATCCACCAGGCCGGCGGACTCGCTGCGTGACAGCCCGACCTCCTGATAGACGGCCTCGGCGAGCTGGGCGCGAGTCACCGTTCTGCCCGTCATCGCCCGCGTTCCCCTCGCGTGTGCCTTCGATGGATAAAACGCTAGATGATACAAAGGTTTCCGTCAACCGGGCCGACACCCAAAGACCGGCGGGCGGGGAAGGGCGCCTACCAGCGGAGCAGGGCGGCACCCCAGGCGAAGCCGCCGCCCATGGCGTTGCAGAGCAGCAGGTCGCCGCGGTCGAGCCGGCCGGAGCCGTAGAGCTGGTCGAGGGCCAGGGGAATCGACGCGGCCGAGGTGTTGGCGTGCTCGTCCACGGTGACCACCACCTTCTCCTCGGCGATGCCGAGCTTCTTGCCGACCGCGTCGATGATGCGCTTGTTGGCCTGGTGCGGGACCAGCCAGTCGACGTCGTCGATGCCGAGCCCGGTGGCGTCGAGCACGGCGCGTGCGGCGCCAGCCAGCTCGCCGACCGCATGGCGGAAGACCTCGCGGCCGTTCATCCGCAAATGGCCGACCGTGCCGGTCGAGGACGGGCCGCCATCGACCTGCAGATGGGCGTAGTGGCGGCCGTCGGCGGCCAGCATGGTGGCGAGGATGCCGCGGTCGAGGGCGGTGCCCGGCTGCTCCTCGGCGCTCAGCACGACGGCCCCGGCGCCGTCGCCGAAGAGCACGGCGGTGCCGCGGTCGGTCCAGTCGAGCAGGCGCGAGAAGGTCTCCGCCCCGATCACCAGGGCCGTGCTGGCCTGGCCGGCCTTGATGAAGTTGTCGGCGGTGGCGAGCGCGTAGGCGAAGCCGGCGCAGACCGCCTGGAGGTCGAAGGCGATGCCGGGGCCGGCGCCGAGCTTGCGCTGCACCGCGGTCGCGGTCGCCGGGAAGGTGTGGTCGGGGGTCGAGGTGGCGAGGATGATCAGGTCGATCCGCTCCGGCCCGAGATCGGCGCGGGCGAGGGCACGGCTGGCCGCCGTCACGGCGAGGTCCGAGGTGAGCTCGCCCGGGGCCGCGATGTGCCGCCGGCGGATGCCGGTGCGCTCCTGGATCCAGGCGTCGGAGGTGTCGAGGGTTTGCGCCAGCTCGTCATTGGTGACGGACCGGTCGGGGAGGTAGCCGCCGACGGCGCGCAGGATCGATCGCCGCATGGAATCCTTGTCCTAACCGGTCGCCGCGTGCGGTTTCGGTGCGTCGCCGTCGTCCGCGTCCGTGTCGATGACGGCGACCCGGCCCATCTCCTCGATGATCCGCTCGTTGGTGCCGCGGCTGATGAGGTCGAGGGCGGCGCGGATGGCGGCGGCGAAGCCGACGGAATCCGTGCCGCCATGGCTCTTCACGACCACGCCGTTGACGCCGAGGAACATCGCCCCGTTGTAGAGGCGCGGGTCGAAGCGGTCGCGCAGGCCGCGCAGCGCCGGCTGGGCGAGCAGATAGCCGAGCTTGGCGCGCAGGCTGCTGGCGAACGCCTGGCGCAGCGAGTGGGTGAACATCGACGCGGTGCCTTCGGCGATCTTCAGGGCCACGTTGCCGGTGAAGCCGTCGGTGACCACCACGTCGACCGTGCCCGCGGTGACCCCGGTGCCCTCGACGAAGCCGACATAGTCGATGGGCAGCTCGCTGTCGCGCACGAGGCCGGCGGCGCTGCGGACGACGCCGTCGCCCTTGACCTCCTCGGTGCCGATATTGAGCAGCCCGACACGCGGCTTGGCGACGCCGAGCACGGCCCGGGCGTAGACCTCGCCCATGACGGCGAACTGGAAGAGCATCTCGGCGCTGCAGACCGCATTGGCGCCGAGATCGAGAAAGACGACCGGGCTGCGCTTGGTCGGCAGCACGCTGGCGATGGCCGGCCGGTCGATCCCCGGCAGGGTCTTCAGCGCGATCATCGCCATCGCCATCAGCGCACCGGTATTGCCGGCCGAGACCGCGGCCCCGGCGCGACCGGCCTGCACCGCGTCGATGGCGAGCCGCATCGAGCTGTTGCGGCCCTGGCGCAGCGCCACCGACGGCTTGGCGTCGGCGGCGACGGCGTCCGGCGTGTGGTGCAGCTCGGCCGCCTGCCGCAGCGCCGGGTGGCCGGCGAGCAGCGGGCCGATCCGGGCCTCGTCGCCGAACAGGATGAAGCGCAGCTCGGGATTGCGCCCGAGCGCCAGATCGGCACCCTCGATGACGATCTCGGGCGCGCGGTCGCCGCCCATCACGTCGAGTGCGATCACGACGCTCATCGGCCGGGCTTGCAGCTCGGCACGGGTCGGCGCCGACTTGCGCGGCCTGTCATGCAGCGGGTTTCGGGCACGCCCCTCAGCTTTCCTTGCGCCGGTCGCGCAGCGCCGCCAGGGCGGCGAAGGCCGAGCCGGCGGCGTCGGTCCCGGCGTCCCCACCCATGGCGGCGCGCTGCGCCTCGAGCCGGGCATCGGCGTCGGCGGCGCGCGGATAGGGGTCGAGGGCGAGCGCCAGCTCCTCGACGGCGATCTCGCCGAGGTCGAGCCAGCTGCCGTCGAGCGGCTCCGGCTCCTCGTCGTCGGGCGAGATCAGGATCTCCTCGACCGCGGCCTCCGGGCCGAGCACGAAATAGCGCTCGATCTCCACGTCGAGATGGGCCGCCACCGGCTCCAGGGTGACGACGCAGCGCTGCGTCGCGTCCGCCTCCAGCCGGCCGCGCAGGATCAGCACGCCGGGCCTGGGGCCGTGCTCGAGGCGGCCGCCGAACGTGAGGCTGGTCAGCGCCACGAGCTCGAGCCGCAGGGCCACCCGCCGGCACTCCTCCGGGTCGGCCGCGATGGCGAACGGGCGGCCGTCCCTCTCGGGCAGCTCGCCGAGCATCATCAAGCGCGAGAACTCAGGGTCTTGCGCCAAGACAGTCCCCTCCCCGCCAGGATGGTGTTTCCCCGGGTCGCGGTGCCACTCCAGAGGTGCCGCGCCCGCCACTGCTTCACGCCGCCGGTGGCGGCGGCTGCCGCCCCGCCCCGACCCGGCAGCGGGCACGGATGGCGGAGCAGGAAGGCCAGCAACGCTAGGCACAAGCCGGTTCCGGGTCAAGCAGCGGTGCTCAGGGCGCTGCCGGATCGCCCTGGCCGGCGAGCAGCGCCGCGCCGTCCAGCCGCTCCAGCCGGGCCGCCTCGCCCTGCAGGTGGGCGGCGAGCTGCAGCATGCCGTCCGGCGGCGTGGTCGCCGGCTCGTCGACCGCGCCGCGGTTGTGGATGTTGCGGTCGAGGGTGCGCGCGATGCCGTCGCGGTCGCCGGCATCGAGGCCGGCATCGAGCGCCCGGGCGCGGGCGAGGAAGGTCTGCGCCGAGCGCTTGACGTGCTTGCCGACCGAGAGGTCGCCGACGCCCTGCTCGCGGATGTTGCGGTCGACATCGGCGAACAGCACGTCGAAGAGGTCCTGGGCGAGGTTGCTGCCGGCCTCGCCTTCCGCCCGCAGCCGGCGCATCACCAGCGCCGTGTGGGCGAAGATGAGCTCGAGGCGGCCGTCGGGCGTGTCCGGCACGCCCCACTCGGCATAGAATCGCGGCTCGCGGGCACGGGCGACGATGCCGTGGTAGAGGGCGAAGGCCTTCGCCAGGCGTCGCCGGTCGGCCCGGCGATTGCCGAGCCAGCCGCTGAAACGGCCGAACAGCCCCCGGCTGACCGGCCAAGTCTCTTGTTTGCGCGTGGTCATGACTTTACTTGGTACGCCTGCCGTTCAACCCACGCGCGGTCGTTTCCCGCGCATCGGCCTCGGGCGGAGATCCGCCGCCCGTTGGAGAGAGCCAGAGACCATGCCATCGAAACCGCGCGCAACCTTTCTCGTTCTCGCCCTCGGGCTCACCGGCGGGCTCGCCGCCTGCAGCCCGCAGGTGTCGCAGCACGGCTACACGCTCGACAAGGCGGCGGTGCAGCGCATCGTCCCCGGGGTCACGCCGCGCGAGGAGGTGGCACGGCTGCTCGGCAGCCCGTCGACCCTCGCGACCTTCGAGGACAATCGCTGGTACTACGTGACCCAGAAGCTGGAGCGGCTCTCGTTCTATCAGAGCGAGATCACCGAGCAGACCGTGCTCACCATCGCCTTCGACGACCGCGGCATCGTCCAGGATGTCAGTCATGTGACGATGGACGAGGCGATGGAGATCGATCCGAATGCCAACGTCACGCCGACGCTCGGCAACGAGTTGACCGTCTTCGAGCAGCTGATCGGCAATGTCGGGCGGTTCGGCGACCCGGTGGCCGGCAAGATCGGCGGCAAGTAGCCGTCGAGGCGGGGGCCGGTCCGTGGCCATCCGGCGCGCTCGGGCGACGCGGATGGCCACGGCGTCGTCACCGGGTCAGTGCGCCGCGAGGACGGCGATGATCAGGAGGGCGACGATGTTGATGATCTTGATCATCGGGTTGATCGCCGGGCCGGCCGTGTCCTGGTAGGGATCGCCCACGGTGTCGCCGGTGACCGCCGCCTTGTGCGCGTCGGAGCCCTTGCCGCCGTAATTGCCCTCCTCGATGTACTTCTTGGCGTTGTCCCAGGCGCCACCGCCCGAGGTCATCGAGATGGCGACGAAGATGCCCGTGACGATGGTGCCGAGCAGCATGGCGCCGAGAGTGGTGAAGGCGGCGGCCTGGCCGCCGACCCACGAGATCACGAAATAGACGACGATCGGGGCCAGCACCGGCAGGAGCGACGGGATGATCATCTCGCGGATCGCGGCCTTGGTCAAAAGGTCGACCGCCCGGCCGTAGTCGGGCTTCGAGGTGCCGGCCATGATGCCGCTGTTCTCGCGGAACTGGCGCCGGACCTCCTCGACGATCGCACCGGCCGCCCGGCCGACCGCCTGCATGCCCATCGAGCCGAAGAGGAAGGGCAGCATGCCGCCGATGAAGAGGCCGACGACGACGAACGGGTCGGAGAGGACGAAGACGATGTCCAGGTCGGGGAAGTAGTGCTTCAGGTCCTGGACGTAGGCGGCGAAGAGGACGAGGGCGGCGAGCGCCGCCGAGCCGATGGCGTAGCCCTTGGTCACCGCCTTGGTGGTGTTGCCGACGGCGTCGAGCGCGTCGGTGGTCTCGCGGACATTGGCCGGCAGGTCGGCCATCTCGGCGATGCCGCCGGCATTGTCGGTCACCGGGCCGTAGGCGTCGAGCGAGACGACGAGGCCGGTCAGCGCCAGCATGGTGGTGGCGGCGACGGCGATGCCGTAGAGGCCGGCATTGAGGTAGGCGACGAGAATGCCGGCGCAGATCACGATGACCGGCATGGCCGTCGCTTCCATCGACACGGCGAGGCCCTGGATGACGTTGGTGCCGTGGCCGGTGGTCGACGACTTGGCGATGCTCTTGACCGGGCGGTAGTTGGTGCCGGTGTAGTACTCGGTGATCCACATGAGCGCGCCGGTGACGGCGAGCCCGACCAGGGTGCAGTAGTAGACATGGCGGCCGCCGAAGCTGCTGACCACGGTGTCGCCGATCTTGGCCTCGTAGCCGGTGGCGCCGAAGCCGAGGACCATCGCGGTCACCGGCAGGAGGGCGACCAGCGAGATGCCGGCGGCACCCCAGAAGCCCTTGTAGAGGGCGCCCATGATGTTGTTCTTCGGGCCGAGCTTGACGAGGTAGGTGCCGGCGATCGAGGCGAGCAGGCAGATGCCGCCGACGGCGAGCGGGTAGATCATCAGCGTCGCGGTGGTCTCGCCCGTGAAGAAGATGGCACCGAGCAGCATGGTGGCGACGACGGTGACCGCGTAGGTCTCGAAGAGGTCGGCGGCCATGCCGGCGCAGTCGCCGACATTGTCGCCGACATTGTCGGCGATGACGGCCGGGTTCCGCGGGTCGTCCTCGGGAATGCCGGCCTCGACCTTGCCGACGAGGTCGGCGCCGACATCCGCACCCTTGGTGAAGATGCCGCCGCCGAGCCGGGCGAAGATCGAGATGAGCGAGGCGCCGAAGCTGAGGCCGACCAGGGCTTCGAGGATGGTGCGGGTCTCGACGCCGATGACCATCAGGATGCCGTAATAGACGGAGACGGCGAGCAGGCCGAGCGCCACCACCAGCATGCCGGTGACGGCACCGGCCTTGAAGGCGACGTCGAGGCCGGCGGCGAGGCCGTTGGCACCCGAGGCCGCCTGGGCGGTGCGGACATTGGCCTGCACCGACACGTTCATGCCGATATAGCCGGTCAGGCCCGAGAGCACGGCACCGATCAGGTAGCCGATGCCGACGGAGAAGCCGAGGAAGACGGTGAGCAGGATGAAGACGACGACGCCGACCATGGCGATCGTCCGGTACTGGCGGTTCAGGTAGGCCCGGGCACCTTCCTGCACGGCGGCGGCGATCTCCTGCATCCGCGGCGTGCCGGTCGGCAAGGCCAGAATGATCTGTCGTGTGAGAATCCCGTAAGCGACACCGGCGGCACCGCAGCCGATGATCAGGATCAGCAAGAACCACTCGAAACCCGACATATGTCGCCGTCCCCGCGCCAATCGCCCGGTCCGTCGATCGGGCATGCCCAGACAAAATGGCCCGATCCGTCGATCGGGCATTGCTCTTCGGCTCCGCAATGCGTCCTGCGTTGCAGCCACGCCCTCTTAACGACGCGGCCATGGGCTGTCCATGTGCATCCCCGTATCGCGCCTGCGGCGCAGGGCCGCCGGGTGGACTGTCACCGGAGCGGAAACAGAGCGTTTGCGGCGATGGGCTGTCCCGGTTCCGATCGGTGAACCAGATGAGGGTCGAGCCAAGCCCCTTTCCCCACCCGGAGTGACAGTCATGCAGCTCGGCCTTCACCTCTCCCGCGGCAGCCTCCCGCTCGCCGCCCTCGTGCTGGCAGCGGCCCCGGCCGCGGCCGAGGAGGTCTTCACCTTCGACCCGGGGCACACGGAGATCCAGTTCGCCTACAGCCATCTCGGCAACAGCCGTGCCTTCGGCGCGTTCGAGGGCTTCAGCGGCGAGCTGGCACTCGACACCGAGGACCCGGCCAGGAGCCGGATCGAGGTGGTGATCGACGCCGCGAGCCTGCACACCGGCGTCGAGGCGCTCGACGGGCATCTCAAGAGCGACGATTTCTTCGCGGTCGAGAGCTCGCCCGAGATCCGCTTCGTCAGCACCGGGGTCGTGCCCACCTCCGCGACCACGGCCGAGGTGACCGGCGATCTGACCATCCGGGAGACGACGCAGCCGGTCGTCCTCGACGTCACCCTGAACTATCTGGGCGATCATCAGCTCGGCCAGTTCGTGCCCGACTATGCGGACGTGGAGGTGGCCGGCTTCTCGGCGCGCGGCACGGTGCTGCGCTCCGCCTTCGGGCTGGATATGCTGGTGCCCATGATCGGCGACGAGGTCGAGCTGATCATCGAGGCCGAGCTCCTGCGGCCGAAGACTCTGGTCGACTGAGCAGGAGGCAGAGCAACCTGCCATGGACGGGGATCGACCATGCGCCTGACCAACTCGCCGGATGGCTTCGGCCTCGTCCACTGGGCCCTGCACTGGGTCACCGCCGTGCTGATCTTCTGGCTCCTCTGGCTCGGGCTGACCATGGTCGAGCTGCCGCTCAGCCCGCAGATGTTCCAGGCCTATGCGTTGCACAAGTCGCTCGGGCTGACCGTGCTGGCGCTGGTCCTGGCACGGCTGGCCTGGCGCCGGCTGAACGGGGTGCCGGCGCTGCCCGAGGGCATGGGCCGGCTGGAGAGCCTGGTCGCCACGGCGGTGCATCACGGCATCTACGTGCTGCTGCTGGTGATCCCGCTCAGCGGCTGGCTCTATTCCGGCGCCACGGCGAGCCCGGCCAACTGGTTCGGCTTCTTCACCGTGCCGGACCTGATCGGTGCCAACGAGACCCTGGCGAAGGTGCTGCGGGCCGTGCACGACATCGCCGGCAAGCTCTTGATGCTCTGTCTCGCCCTCCATGTCCTGGGTGCCCTCAAGCACCATTTCATCAGCCGCGATTCCGTCCTCAAACGCATGCTGCTGCCCCGAAGGAGCTGACCCGATGCGCCTGCCAGTCGCCCTCCTGATCTGTCTGACGGCCGTGCCGGCCGCCGCCCGGGACTGGCGGATGATCGAGGGCGAGAGCAGCCTCGCCTTCACCTTCCGCCAGATGGGCTCGCCGGTCACCGGCAGGTTCGACGCGTTCACCGCTGACATCAGCTTCGATCCGCAGGCGCTGGATGCGGCCTCGGTCGAGGCGGTGATCGAGATTTCGAGCGTGGCCACCGGCAATGCCGAGCGCGATGCGGGGATCGAGGGGCCGGACTGGTTCGACGCGGCCGCCTATCCGACGGCCCGCTTCGTCAGCACCGGCTTCACGGCCACCGGCGGCGACGCCTACGAGGTTGCCGGCGAGTTGACCATCCGCGACGTCACCGCGCCGGTCGTGCTGCCGATGACGATCACCATCGACGGTGACCGGGCCGTGGCCAAGGGCAGTGTCGAGCTCGATCGCACCGTCTTCGGCGTCGGGCGCGGCGACTGGGCGAGTGCCACCGCGGTCGGTCACGAGGTCATGCTCGAGCTCGAGGTGGTGGCCGCGGCCGACTGAGAGCTGCCAATACGCGCCGGCAGGCCGGCAATCCGCGGGTTTGTGACCTCGGTTACTGATCGGCGGGGCGCGGCGGCGCAGTAGAGGCCCTTCATCGCCGCCGGGTGCCGGTCGTAGCCGGAGCTCCCCGATGCGGCGCAGGGGGTTCGTCATGAAGAGCATTCAGCTCGTCTCGTTCGGTCACCATTCCCTGGCAGAGGCGGCGCAGCGCCCGGTCGGGCTCGCCGATCTGATGGTCTGGCTCGGGCGCTGCATGCTGCGGTCGCGCGGGCGGAGCAGCCTCGCCGAGCTCGACGATCGCCTGTTGAGCGACATCGGCGTCTCCCGGGCGGAAGCGCGCCGGGAAAGCAACAAGCCCTTCTGGCGCTGAGCGCCTGGCCGCTGGCGCCCGGCAGCGTGCTAGAGCGCCAGCGAATGCTTGGCCTCGCTCGGCGCCAGATAGCGGTCGAAGCAGGCGGCGACGAGGCGGAGCAGGGGTCGATAGCGGGCCGGCACGAGGATCAGGTCGTGCTCGCGGCGGGCGATGCCGAGCTCGACCAGCCGGGCGAAACGCGTCGGCTCCGGTGCTATGGCGGCGGCGCCGTGCGCGTCGGCGATCGCGCCGAGGTCGGCCCGGCCCTCGCACATCAGGCGGTTGATGATCGCCCGGCGATGCCGGTCGTCGGCGTCGAGGCGCAGGCCGCGGGCGGTCGGTGAAGGGCCTTCGGCGATCGCCGCCCGCCACGCTCAGGTCGACATGGTTCTGCAGGTAGCCTTCCGCGAAGCTGCCGATGGCCGAGGCGCCGACGCCGATCAGCAGGTGGTTGCCCGGTCGGTGGTGTAGCCCTGATGGAAGTTGCGTTCCAGATGGCCGGCCGCGAGTGCGCGCGCCATCGGGTCGTCGGGGCGGGGCGAAATGGTCGAGGCCGATCGCCACGTAGCCGTGCGTGCCTCGAGCCGCTCGGTGATCGCCGCGAACTGGGCCAGGCGCCGGGCGGCATCCGGCAGCAGCTCGCCCGGGATCATGGCCTGGTGCTTCTTCAGCCCCCGGCAGGTGGGCATAGCCGAAAACGGCGACCCGGCCGGGTGCCAATGCCGCCACGCTGTCCACCGTATCGATGACGCTCGCCACGTCCTGGCGGGGCAGGCCGTAGAGGATGTCGAACGAGACGGCACGGATGCCGGCGGCCTGCGGGTCGCTCGAGCGAGCCTCGCACGTCGACGCCTGACGCGGTTACGGCGCCGCTGCCAGGTTCGAAGGCCGATGGCCGGTAAATCGTTCGTCGATACCTTGATCAGCGAGGTGATCGGCGAAATCGCCTGGAGACCAGCGCGGCCAGTGTCCGATGCGCTCGGCATCGGCGGTGAAGCCGAAGCGCTCGTCGATCCGCCGCATCAGGCCCGCGAGATCCTCCGTGCCGAGGCTCGACGGCGTGCCGCCGCCCCAGTGCAGATGGGCGAGCGGGACGCGGCCGGGCAGGTGGTCGGCAACGAGGCCGAGCCGCGCGCCAGGGTCTGCGCATAGGCGTTGATCCGCCGGCATGCTGGGTGATGTGGGTGGTGTAGCTGCAATACCAGCAGAGCTGGCGGCAGAACGGTACGTGCAGATAGAGCGAGGCCGGCTGGCCCCGGGGCGGTCGCGAGCCAGTCCGCCGCCGCCCGGGGCCCGATATCGGGGCGGAAATGCGGTGCTTCGTCGGATAGCCTGTGCAAGTGCGGCACACGATCGGCCGCGAAGAGCCGGCCGAGCTGCTCGACGGGCAAATCGGTGTGGAAGGCTCAGTGGGCCGAGCGGACGTCTCGGCGAGGCGGCCATAAGCATCCCCCCACCCGGTAAGGCTTCGGCCGGCGGGCTGGGCCAAGCCGGTGCCACGGTTGCGTCAGGGGTGCGAGGCTAGCGGGGCCGGCCCCGGCCGGTCTTGATCCAGGTCAAGACCGGCCGTTGCAGGCCCGGCTACAGCGGCTTTGGGCTCGTTGGCCTTGGCCGTGGCGGGCACGGTCGGTGGCGTGATCACGCCGTCGCCGGTGGTCGTGGCGGTCGCCGCCGCCGCGGCCGGCTCGGGCGCTTTCGGCAGCTCGGGGCGTAGCCGCGCCGCGGGCACGGCGATCGACTGGACGTGGCCCGCCATCGGCCGGTGCCGCGGCCGGCGCCGGCTCGGTGGCCTCGCGCGGCTGCGCCTGCGCCACCCCCTTGCCGACCAGCTCGACGATCGCCGAGAGCTGCGGGCTGTCGGTCGGTGCCACCAGCGCGAAGATCATCGGCCTGCGGCGCCATTGCAGGGAGAGATGGCCCTCCTGGGCACGAGACGGAACACGTGGTCGGCGTTCGAGCGGGCGACGCCGGCATAGAGCACGACCGGTCGCGCTGACCTCGTCGGCGTAGATCAGGCGGATCGCCGGCGCGCGGTTGGTGTCGAGGGTTTCGCCGCGGACGAGATGGAGGCCGATGCCGTCGAGCTCCGGCGCGCTGAGCGAGAGGCCCGGCACCTGGCCGGCGAGCCAGGTGATCGACGCCAGGTCGGTGGGCGTGGCGTCGGACGGGGCGGCCGTGCCGCTCGGCTCGCTCGCCGCCAGCTGCGTCGTCCCGAACGGGAAGTAGATCTCGGGAGCGGACGATGCCCGCGAGGCGAGGCTGGTGCCGCTGCCGGTGAGCCGGTCGAGCGTCAGCGCCGTGCCGCCGGCGAGGACGGTCAGCGCCACCGCCGCGGCGGCGGCATAGCGGAAGGCCGTGGCGCGGGTCCGCCGGCCGGCCAGCCGGCGCACGATCTCGCCCTGCAGGTCCGCCCTGAAGGTGCGGCTGTCGTGCATCGGCAGATGCTGCCCGAGCGCGCGCAGGCGGGCATTCTGGTGCAGATAGGCCTCGACCTTCGCGACGGTCTCCGGGCGCGAGGAGAGCGCCGTCAGCACCTGCACGCGCTGGTCGTCGTCGAGCGCACCGTCGACGAAGCGGAGCAGCCGGTCATTGTCGAGCGCGTCATCGACGCGCATCTGGTCTTGCGTCATTTCACCACTCGAAGCTTGCGCGACGTCTCACGGCTGGTCATCGAGCGCAGCACCTCTCGGCCGCGCGACAGCCGCGACATCACGGTTCCCACAGGTATGCCCAGGGCTTCGGCCGCCTCCAGGTAGCTCAGCCCTTCGAGGCCGACGAGCAACACCACCTCGCGCTGCTCGTTCGGCAGCTTGGCCAGCGCCATCACGGTGTCGCGCAGCTCGATACGCTGCTGCTGGCTGGGCGGTGTGACGAGCGAAGCCAGGATGTCCTCGGAGAGGAAATCCGTGGCCATGCGTTTCTCGCGCCGCGTCGAGTCGACGAAGACGTTGTGCAGCGTCGAGAAGAGATAGGGTCGAAGATCGCCGATCGTGTGCCAGCTCTTGGCCCGCGCGAGGACCCGGGTCAGGGTCTCCTGCACGGCATCGTCGGCATCCGAGGAATCGCCGAGCAGAAGGAGGGCGTAACGACGCAGAGCCGCCACATGCACCACCAGCTCCTCGGCAATCGCCTGACTCGCCGCCTCCGCCCGCACATCGCCACGCTGCCAGATCATGCGCATTCCAGTTGAAACTCGTTCGCATCACCATTAGTCCATCTACAGACGGAAGCGAAGTTAAATACCCGAGTGCAGTCTCGGGTCGAATATCGCCAGCCGCAGCGCGGCCCGGCGGAGGCAGAAAATGTCCGTCGGCCACACGGCCGACGGACCAATCGTGGGCGGTAAAAGCCATTGACCGGGACCGGACCGGCGCCAAGCCGATTCGGTGTCGGTCAAGACACGTGATATGGACGCCGGGTTCGCGAAATTATTCCGAAATTTCGCTGCCCTGCGAGCGATTTGGCTCGATCAGTCGAGGCTGCGCACGCGTACGTAGCGGCCGGGTGCTGGCTCGATCAACTCGAGGTTGCCGGCCTCGGGTTCGCGGGCGGTTGTCGCCCCGCCGCCGTGCCGCTCCAGCCATTGCCGCCAGGCCGGCCACCAGGACCCTTCGTGATGCTCGGCCCGCGCCAGCCAGGTGTCCGGATCGGTGCTGCGGCTGGTGCTCGTCCAGTAGCCGTACTTGGTGGAATCGGCGGGATTGACGATGCCGGCGATGTGGCCGGAGCCGCCGAGCACGAAGCGGACCGGGCCGCCGAGCAGGCGGCTGCCGCGGAACGTGGAGCGCCAGGGGGCGATGTGGTCGTCCCTGGTCGAGACGAAGAAGGCCGGGACGCGCACCTGCCCGAGGTCGATGGGCACGCCGTCGAGGGTGATGCCGCCGGGCCGGGTCAGCAGGTTCTGCTGGTACATGCAGCGCAGGTAGAAGCTGTGCATCATGTAGGGCATCGCCGTGCTGTCGGCGTTCCAGTAGAGGAGGTCGAAGGCGAGGGGTGCCCGGCCCATCAGGTAGTTGCTGACGACGAAGGACCAGATCAGGTCGTTGGCGCGCATCAGGTTGAACACCTGCTGCATGTGGCGCGCCTCGAGATAACCCTTCTTCGCCATGTGCCGGTCGAGCAGCTCGAGCTGCTCGTCGTCGATGAAGACGGCGAGGTCGCCGGGCTCGGCGAAGTCCAGCATGGTCGTGAAGAAGGTGGCGGAGGCGATGCGCTTGCGCCCCTTGGCCGTCTCGTGCGCGAGGAGGCAGGCGGCGAGCGTGCCGCCGAGGCAGTAGCCGATGATGTTGACCTCGTCCTCGCCGGTCTGCCGGGTGACGGCATCGAGGGCGGCGAGCGGGCCGTCCACGAGGTAGTCCTCGAAGCTCTTGTGGGCGAGCTCGGCCGTGGGGTTGACCCAGGAGATGACGAAGACGGTCGAGCCCTGCTCCACCGCGTAGCGGATGAAGCTGTTCTTGGGCTTGAGGTCGAGGATGTAGAACTTGTTGATCCAGGGCGGGATGATCAGCAGCGGCCGCCGCTGCACGGTCGGGGTCAGGGGCGCGTACTGGATGAGCTGCATCAGCTCGTTCTCGAAGACCACCGCCCCCTCGCTCGTCGCGATGTTCCGGCCGAGCTCGAACGCGTCCTCGCGCGTCATGCTGATCTTCAGCTCGCCCTTGCCCCGCTCGAGGTCGTCGAGCAGGCGGCGCAGCCCCTCGTAGAGGCTCTCGCCCCGGGTCTCGGCGGCCTGGCGGAGCACCACGGGGTTGGTCAGCGCGAAGTTGGAGGGGGCCAGCGCGTCGACATACTGGCGCGTGTAGAACGCCACCTTGCTGCGCAGCGCCGGGTCGAGCCCCTCGACATTGGCGACCGTGCCCTGGATCCAGCTCGCCGTGACCAGGTAGGACTGCTTGATGTAGTCGAAGACGAGATCCTCGCTCCAGGCGTCGTCCCTGAAGCGGCGGTCGTCGGGCGCCGGCTCGACCATGGGCGGCACCTCCTCGCCCAGCACGCGCCGCATGTAGCTTTCCCACAAGCGGCCCATCTCGCGCCAATAGGCGAGCTGCGCGTCGACCAGCCGCTCGGGCCGTGCCAGGAGGTGCTCGGCGAGGCGGGCAAAGGCGTCGGTGACCACCTTCGGGTCGGGGATCTGGAAGTGCTCGTCGTCCTGCCGCTCGAGGAACTTGCGGAAGATGCGGTTGCTCCGCTCGCCGATCTCGGCCATACGCGCGGCCAGTTCCTTGGCGTCGGGCAGTTCCTTGTCGCCTGCCATGTCGGCGGTTCCTCCGGCTTTCCGCGCGCTGCACCGAACCGCGCGGTGCAGCGGGGGTTTTGCGCGGCCCGGCGCTGCACTGCAAGAGGAGACCGGGATGGAAGCCATGGACAAGGCGGTCGCGACGAAGCTGGCGGCGGTCAGCACGGCGACGCTCACCACCTGCCTGTTCAAGCGCGGGCTGCGCAACCAGTTCCTGCAGGACGTCCACCCCATCGGTGGCAGCGGCACGCGGATGGTCGGGCCCGCCTTCACGCTGCGCTACATCCCGGCGCGCGAGGACATCGACGTGCTCGACGCCTATGCCGATTTCGAGCATCCCCAGCGCAAGGCGATCGAGACCTGCCCGCCCGGGCACGTCCTCGTCATGGACAGCCGCAAGGATGCGCGGGCCGCCTCGGCGGGCGATATCCTGGTCTCCCGGCTGATGGTGCGCGGCGTCGCCGGCGTGGTCACCGATGGCGGGTTTCGCGACACGCCGTCGATCGCCGCCCTCGCCATCCCGGCCTACCACCAGCGGCCCTCGGCACCCACCGGCCCGATCCTCCACCACGCCGCCGATATCGGCCTGCCGATCGGCTGCGGCGACGTCGCCGTCTACCCGGGCGACATCATGGTGGGCGATGGCGAGGGCGTGGTCTGCCTGCCCGCGCACCTGGCCGCCGAGATCGCCGACGAGGCCTTCGAGATGACGGCCTACGAGGACTTCGTCGAGAGCGAGGTCAAGGGCGGCCGGCCGATCTTCGGCACCTATCCCGCGACCGACGCCAGCCGGGCCCGCTTCGCCGAATGGCGCAAGGCGCAGGGTCGCTGAGCTTCGCTCAGTCGGCTTCGCAGTCGAGCCGCTGGATCTGCCCGGCGCGCAGCCGGAAGAAGGCGTCCTGCGGCTCGTCCAGCTCGAGCATGGCGGCGGCCGGCAGGCCCAGATAGGCGCAGCGGACGGCCCGGCCGAGGGCGCCGTGGGCGACGGCGACCAGCCGTGCGGTCGGGGCCAGGGCGTCGAGCCAGGCTCTGGCGCGGCCCAGGATCGCCTGCTGCGTCTCGCCGCCGCCGGGTGGGGCGACAGTCCAGCGGTCGTTGATCCGGGCCTGCCAGAGCTCGGGGTCGCGGGCCTCGATCTCGGCGGCGGTGAGGCCGTCCCAGGCGCCCCAGGTCATCTCCTTGAGCTGGTCGTCGAGGGTGATCTCGGCGGCCGCACGGCCGATCTGCCGGGCGACGATCTCGGCGGTGTGCCGCGCCCGGCCGAGCGGGCTCGAGGTGAGGGCGTAGGCCGCCGGCTCGTCGATCGGCCAGGAGCCGCCGGCCGGCGCGCTCGCCCTGCTCGATGCCGCGCCCGGTCAGCGGCAGATCCCGGTGCCCCTGGAACCGCCGCTCGCGATTCCACTCTGTCTCGCCGTGGCGGATGAGGAAGAGGTCGAGGCTGTGCATCGAGGGTCAGCGTGGGGCCGGCCGGGGGACAAGCGGCGGCAGCGACGTGGCAGGCCGCCTGCCGGTGCTGGAATGGAGGTCGGCAACTGGCCCGTCGGCAGGGGCGCCGGCACCGGTTCCGGACCGAGTCGCCGGCCTGGGCGGCGGCAATCTGTCGAGCGTGTTCAGCTGGCGGGTGCGCTCGGCCCCGGCAGCCTGGCGCAGCTGGTCCTGAAGATTGCGCCGCTGGAGCGTGCTCGTGCCGGCCGGGTCGCGGCGCGCCCGGTCGATCTGGCCTTTCAGGCTGGGGCTGGTCCGTGCCGAGGGCGAGCCGAAGAGCCCGTCCGCCGCGTCCGCCGGCAGCGAGCCACCGCCGAGCACGACCAGGCGCCAGGAGGCCGCACGACGGCAGCGGCACAGGTCGGCAGCTTGGGAATGTGAACGACCGGGAGCACCCCGGGACCCGCCCCGGCTTGGCGTTCTTGACGGCCGCCCGCGGCTTGCGTGTCGACTGTTGCGTGCATCGGCGAACCCATCCCATTCCGCTCGCCAACCCGACGGAACCCTTCCCCCATGTCTTCCAAGGTCGCGCACAGCCAAGGCCCGGGCAAGAGCCGGCGCGATCCGCGTCTCGACTTTTTCGCGGCATCGCCATGCTGATCATCCTCGTGGCGCACATCAGTGGAATTCGTGGTCGCTCTGGATCCCGGCACGCTTCGGCCCCGTCGGACGCGGCCGAGATGTTCGTCTTCTGCTCGAGGCTGGCGGCCATCGCCTTCGGCGGCACCTTCGTCACCGCCGGGTTCTGGATGGGCGTGCGGCGCATCGCGCTGCGCTGCTGGCAGGTCTACTGGGCGCATCTCGGGCTCTTCTTCACCGTGGCGGCGATCACCGTCGTGCGCCAGCAGGCCTCTTCCGGGACGCCCCGATGGAACTATCTGGGCGTGCTGAACCTCGACCTTTCTTCGACGACACACGGGCCAGCTCGTCGGGCTCTTCACCCTCACCTACGTGCCGAACTACTTCGACATCCTGCCGATGTACCTGGTCATCCTGGCGATGATCCCGCTGGTGATGCTGCTGCACCGGCTCCACCTCGCCGCAGCCATCGCCTTCTGCATCCTGCTCTACGTCGCCACATGGGTTTTCAACCTCAACCTGCCGGCCGAGCCCTTCTCGGACCGGGTCTGGTTCTTCAACCCGTTCGGCTGGCAGATCGTCTTCTTCACCGGCTTCATGCTGTCGCGCGGCTGGGTCCGACCGCCGCCCTACCGTCCGTGGCTCCTCGCCCTCGCCGCCGGCTACGTCCTGGTGATGATCCCGATCAGCCGCTGGCAGATCTACATGCAGGTGCCGGCGCTCGAGGCCGTCCACGACTGGCTCTGGCTCAAGGACTGGGAGCAGGGCGGCATCTTCAAGACCAATCAGCACCCCTTGCGCTGGCTGCATCTCCTGGCGCTCGCCTATCTGGCGCTCTGGGTGCTGCGCGGGCGCGAGCACTGGCTCGATACGGCACCCTGCCGCGTGATCATCAAGGTGGGCCAGCAGGCGCTCGCCACCTTCATGACGAGCATGGCGCTGGCCTGGATCCTGTCCATCGCCCTCGACCAGCTCGGCGGCGAGGGCACGACCTTCGCGGGCAAGTACCGGCCCGGTCGCGAGCCGCTGAGCGTGGCTGCCGCCAACATCTTCGGCCTCGCCGCCATCATCGGCGTCGCCTACATGGTCGACTGGTACAAGCGCGAGCCCTGGCGACGGGTCGGCCAGGCGCCGGCACAGTCCGTCAGCGGGTCCCGGGCAGCGGCACAACCGGCAGCGGCAGCTCCGGAGTCGGCGGCCTTGGCGGTCGCTCCAGGCGCCAGGGCGTATCGATGACCACCCCGCCCAGCGCCCGGGTTCTGGGTGGCAGGGCGGGCGGGCGATGGCAGTAGGGGCGGAGCGCGCCGCAGTCCCAGCGCCAGCCGGCCGGCACGACGCTCATGCTGCCGCCGCGCTCGAAGCGGCAGCGGCAGAGCTTGTCGGCGATGCAGGCGACCTCGTCGGCATTTTCCGGCGCACAGGACGGCGCTTGCGCCCGCAGCGACGCTGCGGCAAGCGAGAGGAACGCAGTGAGCAGCAGTAGCGTTAACAGGCGCATGCGTCAGTTCTACCGCATCCGCGTTAAGGAAGCCTTGCCGTGTCGCCCGGGCTGACGCGCCGCACCCTGTTGCTGGCCGGCGCCCTGTTGCCGCTGAGGGTGGCCGCCGCGGCCAGGCTGCCGGTGCCGCCGTGCGCCGGCGAGACGCCGCGGCCGGCGCCGCCGCGCCTCGGGCAGCCGCCGACCGTGCTCGCCTGCACCGACAGCAGCGACCTGCTCGCCGCCTGGCGCCCGCCAGCATGCCTCGGCTGGCGGGCGAAGCCGGACGTCGTCCTGGCGCTGGCCGCCCGGTTCGGCTCGACGATATCGAGGCGCTGCTCGCCCGGTTCACCGCCATCTCGGCGCTCACCCGGATCCGCTACTGGTCGGTGACCCGCGAGGCCGCAGCGCCCGCTCTTCCTCGACGCGGTGCCGCTCTCCGGGCCGATCCGGCGGCGACCCGGGGCGATTTCCGGCGCGACGAGATCGTGCTCGGCGAGCCGGTCCACGTGCTGCTCGAGGACGACCTGATCGGTGCCGTCGTGCATTCGATCACGGTCGAGGCGTTCTCGCCCGGAAAGCTGATCCGGGTGGCCATGCGCAACGTCCTGCCGGGCGGCGTGCTGGGCATGGAGGTGCTGCCGGTGGACGGGCTCGAGATGGTGCTGCTGCTCGAGCGGGAGGAGCCCTCCATCTGGCGCTACTGGTCGATCATGCGGGCCACGATCGAGGCACCCGACTTCATGCTGCCGTCCGCCGCCTCCTACGCCAACCGGGCGGCGGCGATCTTTCGCTACGTGGCGAGCCTTGCCAACCGACGCCGAGCCGCCGCTGGTGCGGCGGTCGCGCGTCTTCCGAGTTGAGATCGAAACGGGAAGCGGGCAAACCCTGAATTTGGCTTTTAATGAACGGGGAGACGGCCTTGACGGTGGTGGATTGCGTGCTCGACGCCAAAGCGCAGGTCGGCGAAGGGGCGATGTGGGACGAGACCCTGGGCCGGCTCTGGTGGGTCGACATCAACGCGCCCACGCTCAACCGCTTCGATCCGGCGACGGCGAGAACCGGGCCTGGACCATGCCGTCAGGATCGGCTGCTTCGGCTTTCGGGCCAAGGGCGGCTTCGTGGTGGCGCTCGAGGACGGCTTCTCGACCCTTCGATCCGAGACCGGGGCGATCGAGGCGATCGTCGATCCCGAGCGAATGGCCCGAGGCGGTTCAACGACGGCACGCCCGATTCGGCCGGCAGGCTGATCGCCGGCACCATGCCGATGGGCGAGCGGCTGCCGGTGGCCCTCCATCTGGCGGCTCGATGCGGATCGCCGGGTGAGCCGGCTGGTCGACGGGCTTCGGGTCTCGAACGGGATGGCCTTCAGCCCCGATGGCCGGCTCTTCTACTGGTCCGATTCGGACCCCTCGGTGCAGACCATCTGGGTTGCCGACTACGACCCGGCGAGCGGCACGCTCGGCCGACGGCAGGTTCTGGCGAAGACCGACGAGCTCGCCGGGCGGCCGGACGGCGGCGGCACGATCGACGCCGACGGCTGCTACTGGATGGCGGGCGTCGGCGGCTGGCGCTCGTCCGCTTCACGCCCGATGGCCGGGTCGACCGCATCGTCGACATGCCGGTCGAGCGGCCGACCAAGATCGCCTTCGGCAGCGCCGACCTGAAGACGCTCTACGTCACCTCGATCAGCGGCGGGCAGACGCCCGGCACCGAGCCCGGCAGCCACAGGCCGGCGGCATCTTCGCTTTCCGTGCCGGGCGTGCAGGGGCTGCCGGCATGGCGCCTGTGGCGCTCTAGGCCGACCCGGCCAAGCGACCGACGCCCGAGCGGCTGCGGCGGCGGGCGCTCGCCTATCTCGAGCGGTTCTCGACCAGCCGGGCGCATCTGGGCACGGTGCTGCGGCGCCGGGCGCTGCGCGAAGGCCGAGACGCTCGAGCTGGGCGGCACCGGTCGAGGCCGCGATCGAGGCCCTGCTCGACGACCTCGTGCGGCTCGGCCTCGTCGACGACCGGGCCTTCGCCGAAACCCGCGCCCGGCGGCTGGTCGAAGGAGCCGGCCGGCCCGGCGCATCGTCAGGAGCTGGCAGCCAAGAGGTCGATCGCAACGTGGCCATGGGCGTGCTGAAGGGCTCGGCGAGGAGACGCCCGACCTCGACCTTGCGGCCGCCCTGGCTTCGCCTGCGCCGCCGGCTCAGGCCCTGGGCCGTGCCGGGCGGACGCAGGCGGACGCCGGAGCAGGCGCTCGCCGCCTTCGCCCGGGCAGGCTTCCTTATGCCGTGGCGCGGCGGGTGCTGGAGGCCGCGAGCCTGGACGAGCTCGAGGCAGAAGTGCGCGACGCCTGAGCCTTGTTCGCCAGTCGCGGCACCCGTCGACGTTTTGGCGCTGCGGATCGACGCCGACTTGTGGTCTACTCGCCTCTGGATGCGGCGCCGGGCGCCGCGGAAGCCGCGACCTTGGGACCTGAAATGTGCTGGGGCGTGGCGGCGACTGCGACCATGCTCCGGCCTCGGCACAGCTGCCGCCGTCCTGACGCTGCGGCGCGGCGAGCCGCCGGCCGTGCCGCGACCCTCGCCTATTTCGCGCTGATGGAAGGGCTGCAGCTCGCGGGCTACGCCGTCGTCGGCCAGTGTAGCGAAGGCGTCAATCGGGCGGTGACCCTGCTCGCCTACCTGCACGGCATCGCCCTGCAGCCGCTGGTCATCAACGCCTTCGCCATGGAGCTGGTGCCGGGGGGAGCGCAAGGTGGCGGCGCGACGCTGGGTCTGCGCGCTATGCGGAGCTGGCCTCGCTGTTGTATCGTGCAGCTCCGTGCCCCTGGAGCGGGCCGGCGTCTGCAGCGTCGGCTGCGCTGTGCGGCGCCGAGCTCTGCGCGATCTGGGGCAACTGGCACATCGGCTGGAGCGTCCCGTACAACGGGCTGACCGTGCCGCTCGAGGAGCTGGTCGGTCCGGGCGGCGCCTTTCCGACCTATATGCTCGCCGTCTTCCTGCTGCCGCTCGCCTACGGTGCCTGGCGCTTCGTGCTCTTCCACATCGCGGCCGGCCCGCTCCTCGCCAGCACCCTGACCGACAATCCGAACGAGATGCCGGCGATCTGGTGCCTGTTCTCGGTCGGCATTCTGCTGATCGCGCTGAGCCCGGCGATCCGCAGCCGCTTCGGGCAGGCCGGAAGCTGGGCTCGGCCGGCGGCGGGATGAGCCGTCGCGTCTGGCGCAGGGCGCCTACTCCAGGCTCATGCGCGCCTGCAGCTCCGCCGTCGTGTTCCGGCTCGGATAGGGCTCCGCCGGCACCCGGCACGCCGAGATGGGCGCAGAGCGGCTCCAGCCGTCGCCGACCGGTGGACCAGCAGCCGGTCGGCTGGCACCGTGGCGATGACCTCCTCGACATGGCTCTCTGGGCCGGCAATCGCGTTCTCGGTCGTCCGGCCAGCCGCCAGACACGTTCTCACCCGCAGTGAATCCGGCGGCGACTGCTCGATGGGCAGCGCCAGACCTTCAGGATGGTCTTCTCGAAGCTCGCCCACCAGCTCTCGGCCGTACGCCAGGTCAGGATCACCTTGGCTTGCGGATTGAGTTCGATCAGCTCGCGCCAGAAATAGGCCGACGGCCAGTCTAATGCACGCGCGATAGCCGTCGAAGAGCGCGTCCCAGTCGGGCTCGGCACCCCGGGCCAGCTCGATCCAGAGCCGATACAGCTCGGGCCGGTCCGAGAGCTCCAGCATGTGATGGGTGGGGCCCTGGCCCAGCATGTTCAGGGCCGTGCGCATCGAGTCCGTCCCGGTCCTTCCCGAACCCGGTGCCGATCACCTGCAACGGCATCACCGATACTCCACCGAAGACACCAGCCGCACATTCGACGGGCATCACGCTACTGCCGCCGCAAGTGCCCGGCAAGAAGCATGAGGGCTCAGATCAGCCCGGCGCTCTTGAAGCTGGGATGGCGGTCTTGCCGACGATGACGTGGTCGTGGACGGTGAAGCGCACTGTGGCCTTGACCGTCCCCGCTGGCCAACGGCTAGGAGGCCGACCGAGGCGAACGTCAGGCGCTCGCCGCCCTGGCCAGGACTTCATCGAGCTCCGGCAGCATCACGATGCCGTCCTGGTCACGCTGCCCGGACGAATGCACCACGAGCCAGACGCAGGGGGTGCCGCTGTCGTTGCACGGCGCGTGCGGCAGGTCGGCGGGCAGCCCTGCTCGCCGGCCGAGAGCTCGACCCGGTGCTCCAGACGCTGGCCGAAGCGGACCGTGCAGCGGCCCTCCAGCAGGTAGGCGATCGTCTCGATGCCCTCGTGGTAGTGCGCCCTGGCCCTGGCACCGGGCGGCATGGGCAGCACGTTCATGCAGATCCTCGTGGCACCCACCGTCTCGGCCGAGGCACCCGCACCATAGGTGAAGCCCTGCTTGCCCACGCATAGGTGCCGCCGGGCTTGACGATCGCAATCCGGTCGGGATCGAGCAGGGTCATGGCGACGCTCCGCATGGGTCGAGGGGGCGGGGCCATGGCGAGGGTAGGGTACCGGCCGCGTTGGGCCAAGCGGTTTCGGTAAGCGCGGCGTGCTGGAAACCGAAAACTCGCTTGGCTATGAAGGGGGGGCGCCTCTCTTCGGCGAAAAGGTCAAAAGTGAGGTGACCTCCTTTTCCGGAGGTTTGATGTGTAAAATGCCATCAAGCATCAACGTTTTCAAAGACGCCTACCTCAATGCTATTCGTGATGTTATTTTCAAGAATCGACTAAGCAATTTTTTGGATGAATTCCCCTGGCTGACGGGCCATCTCGGAAATCCTTTTGCTCCCGTATGGTTTATTGGCGAGAACCCGAGTCGAAGTCGTGTCGAACACATAGATAAGGTTTCGACTTCACATTCAGAGAATCTTCAATGGAGTTATAAATTTCGGGAGGCTCGGTTGTTTCGCGATGCACTTACTAAAGCTGGCCTTAAAGAAGGCGATCCAGCAGAGGACATTGGATGGAACTGCTATATTACCAATGTGACCAAAGAACCCGAAGTTGTAAAAAAAAAGAAATAATGAAAAGGGTATAATATCTGGATTCTACAAAAAAGAATCCGCCATTTGGCTGGATGTTTTACAATACCAAATTGACTTTGGGAGTCCGCGTGTTTTAGTAGAACTCGGTTCCGAAGCTGCACGGCTGTTAGACGTCATGAAGAAGTGTGGGCTGAGGACTCCGCCTATCGAGAAAATTCCCCATTATTCTTACGTAATGCTTAGGCCGGATAGTAAAACCAAGTTGGGCCCGGGGCATCCGGAGCGGCAGGCAGAATTCTCAAACAAGATAAGAACTATTGCAGAAAAATTCGGCACTGGCTTAGTGGAACACGTCCCTTCTTGACCATCACCCCCCCAAGGCCGCCATGGCGGTGTCGGGGGCCTTGTCGATGATGCGGAGGAGGGCGCGGGCGGGGCCTTGGGGGAGGCGCTTGCCCTGCTCCCAGTTGCGCAGGGTCTCGGCGGAGACGTCGAGGCGGCGGGCGAAGGCGGCTTGGCTCAGGCCGGTGCGGGCGCGCAGGCCGCGGATGTGGGCGGCAGCGGCGGCTCTGGCCTCTGCGTCGTCGGCGGCGATCTGCCGGGCGATCTCGGCCGCGTCGGCGGCGTCCAGCCTGGCCCGGTCGATCTCGGGCACGAGCGGTGTCTCGCTGCCGTCGGCGGCGATCAGGTAGACCCGGTCACCGTTGATCCGGGCGCGAACGGTAGTGATTGTGCTCACGGCGGTTGGCCTTTCCCGCAGAGATGATGCGCGGGTGCTCTTCGCCTCTCACTCCACCTCGACAGCCTGCACTATCGGCCAATGACAAACTCGGTCAATGGCCGAGGCCGCCGAAGTATCGGTGGGTCCAGGGAGGTTGTAGACCGGAGACAAGGTTTACATGCGTTCGAGGACATGGGTGACAGTTGGGCGCTCGGGATTTGTCCGGAAATCGACCTTTGCGATGCGCCAGGTCATGAACCAGACATGATGGACCCCGTCCTCGGCTGATGGGCGGACGGCGACGCGTTGGTCGGCGAAGGCGGCGGAGAGCTGGAGATCGACGCGGCGCTGGTCCTGGGGACGACAGCGCAGGCAGCCGTTGCGGCGGACACGTCCGGTGACCTGGTCGTCGGGATAGTCGGGCTCGACCAATCTGGCGGGCATCGACCGTTCGCTCATCCTGTAGCGGCTGGCCGGGAAGGCGCCGCCGAGCGCATCGTGTGGACGCTGGTGGTTGTAGCGGGCGCGCCAGCGGTCGAGGCCGCTCTGGACGGCGTCGAGGTCGGCGAAGCGGCGGCCTTGCAGGAGCTCGGCCCTGAGCGAGCGGTGCAGGCGCTCGATCTTGCCCATGGTCTGGGGGTGACGGGGGCGGCTGTGGAGCGGCTTGACGCCGAGGCGGAGCAGCCAGACCGAGAACCTGGTGTATTTGGTGACGCCGTTCTGATGCCCCCAGGGTGCGCCATTGTCGGTGATGATCGCGTCGGGCAGGCCGTGGCGCTCGAACACCTTCGTGAGACGCTCGCAGACCGTCACCTCCTTCTCGTCGGTGCAAGCCTCGGCGCCGATGGCATAGCGGGAATGATCGTCCAGCACGGTCAGCGGCCAGCAGCGCACGCCGCCACCGTCGGTTCGCCCATCAAGCGCGAAATGGCCCTTGAAATCCATCTGCCACAAGCGGTTGGGAGCAACCGCCTCGAACCGCTTGAAGGGCTGCGGGGCCGGTTCGTCGCGCTCGAGCAGACCGTGCCGCCGCAGGATGCCCGTGATCGTGCTCGCCGCCGGCACCTGCTCGGCCGGCAGACCCTCGGGCCGAGCGTTCAACAGCACCCGCCGGATCTTGCGCCCACCCCAGCACCGATTGGCCCGACGCACCGCCAGGACCGCCTCCTCGACCGCGGCATCGGTCCGCGAAGGCGAGCCATGCGGCCGCCTGGATCGGTCGACCAGCCCGGCCTCACCCGCCTCGCCGAACCGTGCCAGCCACTTGTAGCCGGTCTGCCGGCTCACCCCGAAACGCCGGCAGAGCTCGGACAGCTTGGCCCCCGGCTGCGCCGCCAACGTCACAAACTCCAAACGTAGAGACATCACATTCACCACTCGCCAAGCCATCCGCAACCTCCCGACCACGACAGGTCGAAAGTGTCACCCATGTCTCCGTACAGCTGTTAATGATGTCTCCGGTCCATACAGAGGTCACCCTCCCTGCCCTTCTTTCATATCAACCCGCTCGACTTGAAGCTGGTGTGGCGGTTCTTGCCGACGATGACGTGGTCGTGGACGGTGATGTGCACGGCGCCGAGGGCCGTCACCACCTGGCGGGTCATCTCGATGTCGGGCCTGGACGGGGTGGGGTCGCCGGAGGGGTGGTTGTGGACCATGATGACGGCGGAGGCGGCGAGCTCGAGGGCGCGCTTGACCACCTCGCGCGGGTAGAGCGGGGTGTGGTCGACGGTGCCCCGGCTCTGCACCTCGTCCTTGATCAGGATGTTCTTCTTGTCGAGGAAGAGCATGCGGAAATGCTCGGCCGGCTCGTGGGTCATCACCACCTGCAGGTAGTCGATCAGGCTGGTCCAGGACGCGATCACCGGGCGGTCCTTGATCTCCTCCTTGAGCACGCGCAGGAGGGCCGCCTGCAGCGCCTTGAGCAGCACCGTGGTGAACTTCAGGTCCTCCTCGCCACCGCTCGCGAGCTCGGGGATGTCGCGAAACCGGGCCGGGTCCGCGGCGAGCACCCCGCCGAAGCCGCCGAAGCGCTCGAGGAGCTGCTTGGCCAAAGGCTTGGTGTCGCGCCGCCAGACCGAGAAGAAGAGCAGGAGCTCGAGCAGCTCGTAATCGGCCAGTGCCTCGGGGCCGGCCTCCATGAAGCGGCCGCGCAGCCGCTCGCGATGGCCGTGATAGTGCTTGTCGCCCCATTTGCTGCCGCCTGATTCCGTCGTGAAGCCGGCCGCCGCCTCGGCGAGGCCTTGTGCCGCCGGACGGCCGTTCAGCAGGTCGACCAGGGCCTCGAGGTGGGTGCGGGTCGGAAAGCGCCAGGCCTGGTCGAAGCGGCTCCACACCCCGCCGGCGCGGCGGAGCTGCTCCTTGTGGCGGAAGGTGTCGCCGGCGACATGGTAGGGCTGCGGCGTCTCCGGCCGCTCGACCAGGGTCAGCGTGTAGCGCTGCAGCTCGAGCTCGAGGGCCTTGATGTCGGTCACCGCCGCAACACTCCCGCGTTCACACCATGGGGATGCCCTCCGTGATTGTTATCGCGCAATGGTTGAGTTTGCAACGACAGGCGAGTATGGCGACACCGGCCGCCCGGGCCAGCTCGAAGGCGGCCGCGTAGGCCGGGTCGATGTCGGCGGCGATGGTGAGGGCGGCAACGTCCGAGCGCTGGCAGACGAAGAGCAGGAAGGCCGGCGTGCCGGCGGTGGCGAGCCCGGCGAGCGCCTGCAGGTGGCGCCGGCCCCGGGCGGTCACCGCATCCGGGAAGGCGCCGCCCGCGCCGCGCCGCCAGGTGCGCGTTCTTGACCTCGAGGAAGCCCGTCCGGCCATCGCTCGCGCGAAGCGCGAAATCGAGCCGCGTGCCGGCGTGGAGCCGGGGCTCGCGGGCGGTCGCCTGCCAGTCTTCGAGGCCGGGCAGCCGGCCGCCGGCCAGCGCCTCGGCGACGAGCCGGTTGGCATTGCCCGTGTCGAGCCCGACGAGGCTCTCCGGCGTCTCCACCAGCTCGACGCGGTGGGCGAGCTTGCGCTTCGGCGAGTCGCTCCGCGACAGCCAGAGATCGGCGCCCGGCACGGCGAGGCCGGGCAAGCGGCCGGGGTCGGCGATGTGGGCGGTGAGCTCGCGCCCGTCGGCCATGGTCACATCGGCGAGAAAGCGCTTGTAGCGGTGCCGCAGCGTGGCGCGATGCAGGGGGACGGGCAGGTCCAAGGGCGCTATATCCGGGTCAGGCAGCAGGGGAGGCGTGAAGAATGGCAACGGACGGCGAGCAAAAAAAAGGCAAGGTGACGGCGGGCCTGCTCATCATCGGCAACGAGATCCTCTCCGGCCGCACGGTCGATGCCAACCTCCCCTATCTCGCGACCTTCCTGGGCGGCATCGGCATCAGGCTGGTCGAGGCCCGGGTGATCCCCGACATCGAGGCGGAAATCGTCGACGCGGTCAACGCGATGCGCGTCAAGGTGGACTATCTCTTCACCACGGGCGGCATCGGCCCGACCCATGACGACATCACCGCCCGCTGCATCGCCAAGGCGTTCGGCCTCGGCTTCGGCCGCCATCCCGAGGCCGAGCGGCGCCTGCGGGCCTTCTACCCGCCGGAGAAGCTGACCGAGGCGCGCCTCAAGATGGCCGAGACCCCGGCAGGGGCGACGCTGATCGACAACCCGGTCAGCGTGGCGCCCGGCTTCATCGTCGAGAACGTGCACGTGCTGGCCGGCGTGCCGAAGATCATGCAGGCGATGCTCGACATCCTGCAGCCGCGGCTGGTCGGCGGTGCTCTGGTGCAGTCGCGCACCCTCGTCGTCTTCAAGGGCGAGGGCGACATGGCGGCGGCGCTGGGGGCGATCCAGGACCGCTATCCGGCGATCGACATCGGCAGCTACCCGTTCTTCCGGATGGACAAGCCCGGCACCAGCATCGTCTTTCGCGGCGACGACGTGCCGGCGATCGACGCCGCCTTCGCCGAGCTCGAGGCCTATTGCCGGGCCAGCGGCGTGGAATGCCGGGAGGAAGTGCTGCTCGCCTGATCCTCGTCCTCCGGCGCCGGCAGCGCCTCGAGCGGCTCGAGGTCGGCGACCAGCGGCAGATGGTCCGAGGCAATGCGCGTCAGCCGGGTTTCCACCCGCCGCGCGCGACCGTCGGGATCGGTCGAGCGCAGCGACCTGACCCCGATCCGGTCGAGGCGGAGGATCGGCAGCCGGGCCGGGAACGTGGCCGGCGAGTGGAGGAAGCGGACCGTGCGGTCGAGCGACTTCAGCGCCACGCGCCGGCTCCACCACTCATTGAGATCGCCCATCAGCACGGCCGGCCCCTCCGGCCCTTCGGCCAGGAGGCTCTCGAGCTCGCGCAGCTGCGTCGCGCGAATGCGGTGGTCGCGCACCTCGAGATGCGTCACGATGACCCGCAGCCGGCCGAGGAGCGGGTGCGCCACCACGGCGTCGAGCAGGCCGCGGGTCTGGCTCCCCGGCCGCTGGTAGACGCGGCGCTCCACCTCGAGCACGGGATGGCGCGAAAGCAGCACGTTGCCATAGCCGCCCATGCCCTCGAGCAGCAGCGGGCCGGCGACCAGATGGTAGTCCAGCGCATCGCCGATGTGCTGCGCCTGGTCGACGCGACTGCGGCTGCGGCGGCCTTCGACCTCCTGCAGGCCGATGATGTCGGCATCGAGGCTCTCGATGACCTCGACGATGCGCTCGGGCCGGCGCCGCCGGTCGAGCCCAACGGCGCCGTGGATGTTGTAGGTGGCGACCCGCATCAGTGGCGCTCCAGCCGCCAGGGCCGCTCGCCCATGGCCCAGCCGAGGACGAGGGCGAGGCTGGCGGCCGCGACCACCCAGCCGGTGACCATGTGGATCCCGCCGAGGAACCAGGCGAGCAGGACCGCGACACCGACGATGCCGGCGACCCGGCCGAGCCAGCGGCGCAGATGGCGAAAGCGCGTCGGCAGCCCGAAATCGGCGAAGAGCTGCGCGCCGATGATGGGCTCCGGCGGGTCGGCGAGCTCGGTGACGTCGACGATGTCCGAGAGCGGCTCGGGAATCGGCCGGGCGTCGAGTTCGAGCGGCGCCAGATTATGCGCGGCCGCCGGGTCGGACAGCCGCTCGATCATGGCGATGGTCGAGCCCAGCTCCGCCTCGACGGCGGCGACCTCCTCGGGCGACCGGCCGACATGCTCGGCGAGCAGGCGATGGCGCCAGCCGCGGATGACCAGCTCGGGCTCCGGCCACTCGATGGCGAGGTTGGTCTCGGTATCGACGCCCATGGAGCGGTTGGCGAGATTGGCGCTGCCGACGGTGAACAGGCGATCGTCGACGGCCATCAGCTTGGCATGGACATTGACCCGGAGCCCGTGGCTCTGCGCCGTCAGCACGCGGACCCGGTCCCGGGCCGCGGCCTCGAGCGTCGCCTTGAACTTCTTGCGGCCGGCATCCATCACCGCGGTCTCGAGCGGGCCTTCGCAGGCCTGGGGTGTCACGATCACGACCTCGAGCCCGGGCACCGCGCGCAGGCGCCCGGCCAGGGCCCGGGCCACTGCCGGCACCGTGAGATACTGGTTCTCGATATAGACGAGCCGCTGCGCCTCCGCGATGGCGGCGAGATAGAGGGCCTCGATCTCGCGGGCGGCCTCGAGCCCGTCGATCTTCGGCCGGGTCCGGGCAATGGCGACCGGCACGTCCCGGGCGTCCGCCGCGACCCCTTCGGGCCAGGGGTCGGTCGCCGTCGGGCCGCAGGGCGCCAGGCGATCGTCGGTCGCCACGCGCCAGCGCTCGGCGGCGAGCTCGCCGAGGGCGGCGGCGACCGGGCCCTCGACCATCAGCATGACGTCGTGGAACGGCGCCCGGTCGGAGCCGCTCTCGAGCTCGAGCCGGCGCAGGTTGCCCGGATGATGCTCGGGCGTGTCCCAGCGGCCGGCGGTGAGGTCGAGACCGCCGACGAACGCGAGCCGGTCGTCGATGACGACCAGCTTCTCGTGATGCGCGCCACCGACCGGAATCTCGTCGTCGAGGACGAAGGTCAGCCGCTCCTCCAATGGGCCGAAGCTCCAGTGCGGCAGGACCTCGCGGCCGGCACCCATCAGCATCGGCCAGTCCCAGACGAGGATCCGCACATGCAGCCCGGCACGCGCCTCGACCAGCCGCTGCAGCCGGGCGGCCAGGGTCTCCGCCGAGCTTTCGGGCTCGAGCAGGAGATCGCTGCGCAGGTCCCAGCCGAGGATGACGATCGACCGCTCCGCCTGCTCCATGGCGGCGGCGAGCGCGCTGAAATACGCGGCCCCGTCGACCAGCAGCGCCAGGCGCGCGGCCGTCTCGATCCGCCAGTGCGTGCCCGGCCGGGCGAGCGCCGCCCTAGCCGAGGCCATCGATCTCGTCGACCATCGCCTCGATCGCCGCCGTGCCGACGACGGCTTCCAGCTCGAGGTGGTATTCGCGGCTGTCGCCGTGCTCCAGCCAGATCATCTCGTTGCGCTTCTTCCAGTCCTCGCGGCTGCCGGCGTGGCAGGTCGCCGGCTCGATACCGATGACATAGTCGCCTTCGTGCAGGTTCTGCCACTGGTAGAAGGCGGGCAGGCTGCGGCCGTCATAGCGCATGGCGAGGCCGATGCCGCGCGAGCCGGGCAGGCCGCCGAAGCCCGGGTTGGCGAGGAGGACGGGCACCATGCCGTCCGGTCGGCGCCTGAGCGCGTGCTCGTAGACCTGCTCCCTGAATCCCACCTGGGGCGCCGCCTGCTCGAGCGGCCCGATGCTCGTCGCATGCGGGTCGTGGGCGTGGAAGACGGTGCGCTCCAGCGGCAGGCTGAGCCGCGATTCGGCCGCCACCACCGGCCAGCCGGCATTGACGTGGTAGAGCAGCGCGTGCGGCGTGGTGCGGTAGCCGAGATTGGTCACCCTGTCCGTGATCTTCACCGTTCGGTCGCCGACCGCCGCCTCGATACGGCGGACCAGCTCCAGGTTCTCCCCGAACATCGTGACCTGGCGGACGGTTCCCTCGGCGTAGAGGACGCACGCGTCGCCGTCCCAGCGCTCGCCGAAGCCGCGCAGCCGCGCCGGGGTGAAGGCGACGCGGCCGTGGATGCCGTGGGCCACCTTGGCCCGGTAGGGGTAGTTGAAGTGGTCCGCCCCCTCCTCGGCCATGCCCATGATGTGGTCGAGGCCGCAGGTGTTGACGAGGCCGGAGAACGAGCGGAGCCAGCCGAGGCCGCCCTCGGCATCGTGCTCGTGCAGCCAGGGATGGCGAAAGCCGTTGCCCGAGCGCCAGCCGAGCGGCACGCCGAAGATGCTCATCGCACCGACATCCATGGCCCGGTCGACCAGGACCTCGAGCTCGAGCCCGCCGCCGGTGCGAAAGCGCAGGACCCTGAGGCCACGCTCCGGCCCGTCCTCGTGGGTGACGAGCTCGACGCCGAAGAGCTGCGACGTATCGCCCACGTGTCGGGTCAGCTCCGACCGGGTGAAGGGACGGCTGAAAATCTCCGGCATTCCGGCTCTCCCTGGTGCCTGGGCCTGCAGATCCGGCCCCCTGGCGCCCTGACAGGTCGGCACGGTTGCCCGCCGCCGTCAATGGTTTCGCGGCACGCCGCCGCCCCGCGGGCGGGTGGCGGGGCCGGTTGCATTACAATCTCGTCACGTTAAGGTGGCCGGAACATGATCGGCGAGCGAGGCCGATGGCGGGCAAGATGGCTCGCCGTCTTCGCGCCTGCACGCCCCGGGGCGCATAGTCGACGCCCGTATCACGTCGTGGAGATGCCTGATGAGCGAAGCCGTTCAGCCGGACTATACTGTCGATTCGACCGACTACGAGGTCGGTCAAGACAATGTCCAGGTGCTGGGCCTCGATATCCACAACCCGGTCTTCATGATCTCGGCGGTGACGATCGTCGGCTTCGTGATTTTCGCGCTGATGTTCCAGGAGGGTACAGCGGCCTTTTTCGGCTGGCTGCGGCCGTGGCTGACCTCGACCTTCGACTGGGTGTTCATGTCGTCGGCCAATATTTTCGTGCTGTTCTGCCTGTTCCTCGTCGTCTCGCCCTGGGGGCGGATCAGGCTGGGCGGCGCCGACGCCACCCCCGACTATTCCTATGCCGGCTGGTTCGCCATGCTGTTCGCCGCCGGCATGGGCATCGGCCTCATGTTCTTCGGCGTGCTCGAGCCGGTCTACCATTTCCAGAACCCGCCCCTGGGCGTGAACCCGGAGGACGTGGAGGCGGCGCGCGCCATGGGCATGGCCGCCACCATCTTCCACTGGGGCCTGCATCCCTGGGCGATCTATGCGGTGGTGGCGCTCTCCCTCGCCTTCTTCACCTTCAACAACGGCCTGCCGCTCACCATCCGCTCGGCCTTCTACCCGCTGCTCGGCGACCGGGTCTGGGGCTGGCCCGGGCACATCATCGACACGCTGGCGGTGTTCGCGACGCTCTTCGGCCTCGCCACCTCGCTCGGCTTCGGTGCGGAGCAGGCCTCCGCCGGGCTCGAGTACCTCTTCGGCATTCCGGCGACCGACGTCACCAAGGTGGTGCTGATCGTCGCCATCACGGCGGTGGCGCTGATCTCGGTCGTCGCCGGGCTCGAGGCCGGCGTGAAGCGGCTCTCCGAGATCAACATGGTGCTGGCGCTCGCCCTGCTGCTCTTCGTCATCATCGCCGGGCCGACGCTCGCCGTGCTCACCGGCTTCTTCACCAATGCCGGGCACTATTTCGTGAACGTCCTGTCGCTCAGCAACTTCGTCAATCGCCAGGACTTCGACTTCATGCACGGCTGGACGACGTTCTACTGGGCCTGGTGGATCTCCTGGTCGCCGTTCGTCGGCATGTTCATCGCCCGGGTCAGCCGCGGCCGGACGGTGCGCGAGTTCATCGTCTGCGTGCTGATCATCCCGACCCTGGTCTCGATCCTCTGGATGACCGCCTTCGGCGGCACGGCCATCGAGCAGATCGTCGCGGACGACTATCAGGGCGTGGCCGAGACGGTCGCCGCCTACGTGCCCGAGCTCTCGCTCTTCAAGATGCTCGAGGTCCTGCCGCTCACCATGGTCTCGTCCTTTCTCGGGATCATCCTGGTGATCGTCTTCTTCGTCACCTCGTCGGATTCGGGCTCGCTCGTCATCGACACCATCACCGCCGGCGGCAAGACCGACGCGCCGGTCGTGCAGCGGGTCTTCTGGGCGACCTTCGAGGGCCTCGTCGCCATCACGCTCCTGCTCGGCGGCGGGCTGGCCTCGCTCCAGGCGGCGGCCATCGCCACCGGCTTCCCCTTCGCCGTGGTGCTGGTGGTCATGTGCTGGTGCACGTTCAAGGGGCTCCGCGCCGACCCGCAGATGGCGCGCTAGCACGTCGAGCCAGGGAGAAATTCATGTACAAGGTGATTGCCGTGCCGGTCGACCTCGCCCATGCCGACCGGCTGCCGAAGGCGCTCGAGACGGCGGCCCGTCTCGCCAAGGCCTATGACGCCACGCTCTACTATGTGGGGGCGACGACCGAGACGCCGTCGAGTGTCGCGCACACGCCCGAGGAGTTCAGGGGCAAGCTCGAGCGGTTCGCCGCCGAGCGCGGCGCCGCCCTCGGCATCGAGGCACGGGCCAAGCCGCTGGTCAGCCTCGACCCGGCGGTCGACCTCGACCGCGACCTCTTGAAGGCGTTCGGGGAGATCGATGCCGACCTCGTGGTCATGGCCTCGCACGTTCCGGGCATCAGGGACCACCTGATCAGCTCCAATGCCGGCTGGATCGCGAGCCACGCCAAGATCTCGGTCTTCGTCGTCCGGTAGCAGCGGGGTCGGGGCCGTGGCATGATGGGGCCGGCCGGCGAGCGCTTCTCCGGCCGCTGAGCGGAGCGCCGGACCTTGCCCAAGAAGATTCTCCTGCCGATCGACCTGACCAGCCCCGACGTCTGGCGGCACGCCATCGACGCCGCCGAGGATCTGGCGCGGCGCTACGGCGCCACGCTCGCCGTGCTCTGGGTGGCGCCGCCGGCCGCCGCCGACCCGGCGACGCTGCCCGAGACCTACCTGCCGGTGTTGCACGACTTCGTCGCCGATCGCTTCGGCGACGACATCACCGTCGAGGCGCATGTCCGGGCCGACTGGGGCGACCCGGTGCGCGAGATCTGCCATGCGGCGGCCGAGGTCGGGGCCGACCTGATCGTCATGGGCACGCACATGCCGCAGGCGGACGAGACGCTGGACCACTCGAACGCGGCGCAGGTGGCGCTGCAGGCCGGCTGCTCCGTCTGGGTCGTGCGCTAGCGTCAGCCCGGGCACGACCATGATCGAACTCGGTCCGGTCGTCCGGGTCGTCGGGCTGCTTCTCGGGGTGCTGGCCCTGGTGATGCTGGTGCCGGCCATGGTCGACGCGGTCTCCGGCAACCGGGACTGGCTCTCCTTCGTCGTCTCGGCCGCGATCACCGGCTTCTTCGCCGGGATGCTGATTCTCGTCACCTCCCGGCCGGGTGCTTTCCAGCTCGACCTGAGGCAGGCCTTCCTCCTGACCGCGCTGACCTGGGTGATCGTGCCGGCTTTCGCGGCCCTGCCGATGATCGGGCTCGGGCACGGCTACACGGACGCCTTCTTCGAGGCGATGTCCGGGTTGACCACGACCGGCTCGACGGTGCTCAGCAAGCTCGACAGCCTGCCGCCCGGCATCCTGCTCTGGCGCTCGCTGCTGCAGTGGCTCGGCGGCATCGGCATCATCGTCATGGCGATCGTGCTGCTGCCGTTCCTGCGGATCGGCGGCATGCAGCTCTTCCGCACGGAGAGCTCGGAGCAGTCGGAGAAGGTGGTGCCGCGCGCCTTCCACATGGTGGCATCCATCGGCCTCGTCTATCTCGGCCTCACCATCGCCTGCGCCGTGGCCTACGCGCTCGCCGAGATGAGCGTCTTCGATGCCGTCAACCACGCCATGGCGACACTCTCCACCGGCGGCTACTCGACCCACGACCTGAGCTTCGGCTATTTCCAGCGCCCGCTGACGCACTGGATCGGCACGATCTTCATGATCGCCGGCGCCTTGCCCTTCCTGGCCTACATCCGGGTCCTGCGCGGCGACCGCGGTGCCCTGCTGAGGGACACGCAGGTCAAAGCACTCTTCGTCTTCTTCTTCCTGGTCATCGGCAGCAAGGCCGCCTGGCTCGCCGTCACCCGGGAGATGGCGTTCGACGAGGCGCTGCAGCACACCGCCTTCAACGTCGTCTCGGTGGTGACGACCACCGGCTTCGCCAGCACCGACTACACGCTCTGGGGGCCGGGTGCGGAAGCCGTCTTCTTCGTCCTCATGTTCCTCGGCGGCTGCGCCGGCTCGACCTCGGGTGCGATCAAGGTCTACCGCCACCTGATCATCTGGCAGCTCATCCGCCTCAAGCTGCGCCGTCTCGTGGCCCAGCACCAGGTCGTGCCGCTGCGCTATGGGGGCAGTCGGGTGCCCGAGGACGTGCCGGGTGCGGTGCTCGCCTTCGTCGCCGCCCTGCTCGGCATGGTCGCCATCTTCACCGTGCTGCTCGGCCTGATGGGCCTCGACCTGGTGACGGCGCTGACCGCC
>JAWKVR010000016.1:0-71181 GCA_041397945.1 Geminicoccaceae bacterium | reverse complement strand
ACCTGTGTCGGCGCAGTCGCTGACCGACTATTTCGGCGCCTTCGTCGGTCGCGCCGAAGTCCGCGACACGGGCGAGGGTCTGGTCGAGACGCGCGACATCGATATCGAGATCGGGCCGTTCCGGCGCACCGGCTTTCGCCTGCGCTGGACCAATGTCACGCTGGTCGACGGCCGCCGCGACGTGCCGGGCGTGAAGCGCCGGGTCAACGAGGTGATCTTCGAGCCGCATGACGGCAGCCGCCTCTTCGTCGAGGCATCGGTCGCCAACCTTTTCCAGCGGCAGGAGGAGATGTCACCCCTGGCGGGCGATCCGGTCCGCTGGGCGAAGCTCGACGAGAACGGCATGCATGTCTTCTCCTTCGCCATTCTGGAGGACGGCCAGTACGAGCTGCAGACCTACACCCGCCAACTGGTCGATGACGGGCTCGAGCTGACCTTCGAGCGGGTGGTCGACGGCGAGGTGCTGCGGCGCATCGACGGGTGGGCGGTCCGTGCGGATTGACCGGCGCCGGGTGCTCGCCGGGGCGGCGGCCCTCTCCGGCCTCGGCGCGTTTTCCGCCTTCGCCCAGGACATGCGCCTCTTCCGCATCGGCACGGGCGGCATCGCCGGCACCTACTACCCGATCGGCGGGCTGATCGCGGCCATCATCAGCCAGCCGTCGGGGGCCAGGAGCTGCGACGACGGCGGCTCCTGCGGCGTGCCCGGTCTCGCCGCCATCGTCCAGTCGTCGAACGGCTCGGTCGACAACATCGACGGCATCGTCGACGGCCGCATCGAGAGCGGCTTCGTGCAGAGCGACGTCGCCTATTTCGCCTATACCGGGACCGGCGCCTTTGCCGGCCGCAAGCCGATCGAGAGCCTGCGCCTGCTGGCCAGCCTCTATGTCGAGAGCGTCCATCTGGTGGTCGCGGCCGAAAGCGGCATCGAGAGCATCGACGATCTGCGCGGCCGGCGGGTCAGCCTCGACAGCATGGGCTCGGGGACGCAGATCGATGCGCTGCTGCTGCTCGAGGGCCATGGCCTGACGACCGACGACATCGTGGCCTACCATGCCAAGCCCGAGCAGGCGGTCCGGCTGATGGCCCAGGGTGCGCTCGACGCCTTCTTCATCGTCGGCGGCTACCCGATCCCCTCGGTGGTCGAGGCCGCCAGCGCGCTCGGCGCCCGCCTCGCCCCGATCGACGGCGAGGCGGCGGCCGCCCTGGTCGAGACCTATCCCTTCTTCTCGCGGGACGTGATCCCTGGCGGTGTCTATGCCGGGGTCGGGCCGACGCCGACGCTCGCCGTGGTCGCCCAGTGGCTGGTGGACGCGACGCTCGACGAGGCGCTGGCGCATGACATCTGCCAGTCGCTCTGGCACCCCACGGCGCGCGCCCTGCTCGATGGCGGCCACGAGAAGGGCCGGCAGATCACGCTCGAGACGGCGCTCGACGGGGCGGCGATCCCGCTGCATCCCGGCGCCGAGCGCTACTACCGCGAGGTCGGGCTGCTGCCGCCGAACGGCTGAGCGGAGCGTTCAGCAGGCTAGCTGCGGGTGATGGCGGCGACCTGCAGGCCGAAATGCCGCTCGCCGTTCAGGGTGGCCCGGCGATAGCTGAAATAATTCGCCGCCTCGGCGCAGGTATCGCGGTCGAGCCGCTCGACGGTGCCGACCCCGGCTTGGGCCAGGCGATCGGCGCAGAAGCCGGCGAGATCGAAATGGCGCCGCCCCGCGGCCATGCCCTGAAAGAATCGGCGGCTCGCCGGCTCGGTCTCGAGAAACGCCGCCTCGAACTCGGCGCCCACCTCGTAGGAGGCGACGGCGATGCAGGGGCCGATGGCGGCAATCGTCCGCCGGGCATCGCCCCGAGCCGACACATGGCCGCCACGGTCGCCTCGAGGATGCCGTCCCTGGCGCCACGCCAACCGGCATGGGCGTGAGCGATGTACACCGGCCTTTGGATCGGCGAGCAGGACCGGCGCGCAGTCGGCGGTGGTGACGCCGAGCACGAGCCCTGCCGTCGTCGTCGCCAGCGCGTCGGCCTCGGGCGGTGCGAGGGGATCGAACGGGGCGTCGATGATGGCGCAATGGTGCCGTGGACCTGCCGGGCGATCAGCAGCGGCCGGTCGGGGTGGCCCAGCGCCGCCACGGCACGGCGCCGGTTCTCCTGCGCGTTTGCCGTGCTGTCGGCATTGCGGAGCGAGACGTTGAGGCTGGCGAACGGCCCTCGCTGACGCCCCCGCCGGCCGAGGAAGCCGTGCGCGATGCCGTCCTGCCGGGCGAGCGCCGGTGCTTCATGGGGAGCTTCATGGCGCTGCCGTCACGGGCGGGCCCGCCTCGGCGGCGACGAAGCCGGCCGGCGGGCCGTCCCCCCAGCCGTCGATCGCGAGCACCTGGAAGCATTCGCCCATGGCGGCCTGCGACGTCAGCCGCTACCGTGGCGCAGCCTCGATGGCGGCCTCGGCCGAAGCCCGGCGAGCAGGCGCTCGAGCCGCAGGTCGATGCCGAGACGCTGCAGGAAGAGACCCTGCGGCACGGCCGAAGACGGCAGGGCCGGCCGCACCGGTACGTCGATCAGCGGGCCGAAGGCGACCCTGGCCGATCGACTCGCCCGGCCGGGTCAGGGGGTCGACCCGGCGATGGCGGCTGACCGCCTGCAGGGTGCTGCCGGGTGCGGGTTGGCGCTCGCCATAGTCGATCACCAGCGCCAGGCCGCCCTGGCCGGCGACGCGGTCGGCGATTCATGGCCGCTCGCGCGCCGGGCCGGTTTCAGGACGCCGCCGATGGCCGCCGCGGGCAGCCGGGCAGTGAGCGGCGAGAGCGGGTCCGGTGCCAATGCGAGGCGGCCCCGGGCATCGAGGCCGAGCGCCGCCGCTCGCCAGCCGGATCAGCTGGCGGATCGGCAGGGCATCGAGGAACTCGTTGGCGATCAGAGCGGCCGGTCGTCCGGCAATCGATGGAGCGCCTCGTGCCAGCGAAGACCGGGGACGGCGCCCAGGCGCTCGGCCTGCCGCTACTGGCGCAAGAGCGGGCTCGTCTCACCAGATGCACGTCGAGCGCCGCGTGGAAACCCCGCCAGAGATCGGCGAGCAGCGTGCCGTTGCCGGGCCGGCCCTCGACCTCGGGCTGGTGGGCCGCCCGCCTGCAGCCAGGTGGCGGCCAGCGCCGCGCCGACCAGCTCGCCGAAGAGCTGCGATGCCTCCGGCGCGGTGACGAAATCGCCGTCGGGGCCGAGCGTCGCGCGGGAGGGATAGTAGCCGTGCGTCGGGTGGCCGAGGGCGAGGGCCATGAAGGTGCCGACGTCGATCGGGCCGTGCGCCGCGATCAGGGCGGCGAGCTCCCGCCCGAGCGGGGTCGCCGCGTCGTCATCCGCCGTGATCGGCGGGGCGGCGGCGAGCGTCACGACGCCACCCGTCGCCCGCGGTCGCGCCGGCTCCAGGCGATCAGCACGAGCCCGAGCAGGATCATCGGCAGGGACAGGAGCTGGCCCATGGTGATGAAGCCGAAGAGCAGGCCGAGATGCGCGTCCGGCTCGCGGAAGAGCTCGACGAAGGCGCGGCAGAGGCCGTAGCCGAGGAGGAACGTGCCGCCGAGCCGGCCGGCAGCCGCGGGATCGCGGGCGCCGCGCGCCATGACCTGCATGACGATGAAGAGCAGCACGCCTTCGAGCGCCGCCTCGTAGAGCTGGCTGGGGTGGCGCGGCAGCGGCCCGGCATTCGGGAAGACCATGCCCCAGGGCATTTCGGTCGGCCGCCCCCAGAGCTCGCCGTTGATGAAGTTGGCGATCCGGCCGAAGAAGAGCCCGATCGGCGTCACGGTCGCGACGGCATCGCCGACCTCGAGGGCGGGAATGCCCCGGCTGCGGGCGAAGAGCCAGCAGGCGACGAGCACGCCCACCAGGCCGCCATGGAACGACATGCCGCCCTGCCAGACGGCCAGGATCTGCAGCGGGTTCGAGAGGTAGTAGAGCGGGTGGTAGAAGAGGACGAAGCCGAGCCGGCCGCCGAGGATGACGCCCAGCGTCGCGAAGAAGAGCAGGTCGTCGACCTGCTCGGGCGTCATGGTCCAGCCGGGCCGGGCGACCATGCGCTTGAGCAGCTGCCAGCCGCCCAGGAGCCCGGCGATGTAGGCGAGCGCGTACCAGCGGATCGCCAGGGGGCCGAGCTGGATCAGCACCGGGTCGAAGGCCGGGAACGGGATCGCCAAAAGCGACAAGATAAACGACTCCAGCTAAATTAGGAGGTTAGCACCCGCGCAGCTTCCGAGGCTCTGATAGTGGCTCCCGCGCGCCGCGACAAGCCGGCCCCTCGGGTGCCGTCGGGCTTGTTCCCCGCAACCCGATGCCCGATATTCCCCCTACCGGCTCGATGGCGACGCCGTGCTCGATGGAGGTCCCGATGCAGACCGAGAACCGCCTGTTCGACGATCTGGCCCGTGTTGCGAGCGGGGCCATCAACACGCTGGGCGGCGTGCGCGAGGAAATCGAGCTGCGCGTCAAGGAGCGGCTGGAGCGGCTCGCCGGCGAGATGGACCTGGTCACCCGCGAGGAGTTCGATGCCGTGCAGGCGATGGCGGCGAAGGCCAGGGCCGAGCAGGAAGCCCTGAAGGCGCGGCTCGACCGCCTCGAGGCGAAGCTCGCCGCGCTCGAGACCGCCGATCCGGCGCCGGAGGCCAGGGCGCGCCCGAAACGCCGGGGGGCGGAAGTCCCGACCCTCGACCGGGGCGGGTGCCGACGGCTGACCGATCCGCGTCCCGCCCAGCCTTGTCAGTCCCCGACGCTTTTGGCAGGGTCCGGCTGGATGGTCAGGCGAGCCGCTCGCCGGCCGTCCGGCATGCCCGCCCGCCCGGTCGCCTCGCGCGATCGGCGGCGGTGCGGACTGCCCCGTTCCTGGAGTGCACCCTCGTGACTTCCCTCCTTTCCGAATTCGCCGTACCGCCCCGCAACCCGCTCGAGCTGGTCGAGAAGATGGCCGTCGCCAACGACTGGCCGTTCCATCGCCAGAGCGACGAGGAGCTGGCCGCCGAGATCAGCGGCCAGTGGTGCCATACAAGCTGTGGTTCGCCTGGCATCCCGAGATGGGCGTGCTGCATCTGTCCTGCGCCCTCGACATGAAGGTGCCGGCCAAGAAGCGGCCGGATTTCTATCACGTCCTCGCGATCGCCAACGAGAAGCTGTGGGTCGGGCATTTCGAGATCTGGCCGGACGAGGACCTGCCGGTCTTCCGGCACGCCTCGCTGTTCCGCGAGGGCTCGACCGCCAGCGCTGCCCTGATCGAGGACCTGGTGGAGATCGCGCTCAACGAGTGCGAGCGCTTCTACCCGGCCTTCCAGTTCGTTCTCTGGGGCGGCAAGGAGCCGCAGGAGGCGATCCTCGCAGCCATGCTGGAAACCGAAGGCGAAGCCTGATGGCGACGATCCCCGGCCCGCTGCTCCTGGTCGGTGGCGGCCGGATGGGCGAGAGCCCTGCTCGGCGGCTGGCTGCGGCAGGGTCTGGACGCCGGCTCGGCCACCGTGGTCGAAGCCCGATTCGGTCGCGCCGAGGCGCTGGCGGCAGCGGGCTCGCCGTGATGCCGGCCGCGACGGCCCTGCCCGAGGGTTTCGCGCCCGCATCCTCGTCCTCGCGGTCAAGCTGAGTCATGGCGGGCGTCCTGCCGGCCCTGGCCGGCCGGCTGGCGCCAGGCGGCTCGTGGTCTCGATCGCCGCGGGCAAGCCGCTCGCCGTGTTCGAGGCCGCCTTCGGCGCCGCCACGCCGATCGTCAGGTGATGCCGAACACCCCGGCGGCGATCGGCCGGGGTATTTCCGCCCTCTTCGCCAACCCGGCGACCGATGCGGCGAACCGGGCACTCGCCGAGCGGCTGATGCAGGCGGTGGGCGAGACGCTCTGAAGCTCGGCGCCGAGGCGGAAATGCACGCCGTCACGGCGCTGGCGGCGGCCCGGCCCCTGCTGTCTGCCTCCTGGTCGAGGCCTTAGCTGCGGCGGGCGGCGGCTGGGCCTGGCGCGACCTCGCCATGCGCCTCGCCCGGGCCGTCGCCGGCTCCCGGGGCGCTGCTCGAAGCAGGCGACGCGACGGCCGCGGCACTGCGCGAAGGCGGTGACGAGCCCAGGCGGCACGACGCGGGCGGCGCTGGACGTGCTGATGCCGACGGAGGGAGCCGAAGCCGGGCTGGGCGGCCTGGTCGCCGAGGCCCTCGCCCGGGCGGCGGAGACGGTCGCCGAAGCTCGCACAAGGCGACCGGTCAACCGGTCTGGAAGACCCTAACCGAGCAGGGGGCAGGATGAGCAGGAAAGCGAAGGCCCGGCCGCGACCGGACCTCCTGGAGGCGGCACCGCCCTGATCGCCGGGCGGGCTGGCACGGCTTCTCGGCCCTGGCCCTCGAGGAGCGGACCGGTGCCTCGCTCGGGAAATCCACGCGCTGCTGCCGACGCCGGCCGCCCTGCCCTGTCGGCCAGGGTGCGGCTCGACCGGGCGATGCTGGCGGTGCCGCCGGAAGAGCTGCTCGGGCTGAGCCCGCGCGAGCGGCTGTTCGGCTTGTGATGCGCCGCCTCGACGCGCTCGCCCCCTTCCGGCCGGGGCTCGCCCGGCTTCGTGCGAAGCGCGGTGCGAGGTCGAGGCTCGGGCTCGCCACGCTCGTGACCTCGGCCGGATGGCCGGCTGGCTGCTCGATCTCGCCGAGGCTGCCGGGTCTGGCCTCAAGGGCCGCCTCGCCCGGCGGGCGCTGATGCTGGCCTATGCCCGGGTCCTTGCGTCTGGCTCCGGGACGACTCGCCCGACCAGGCCGCCACGCTGGCCGAGCTCGACCAGCGCCTCGACCAGCTCGAGCGCCTGGCCCGGCTCGGCGACCGGCTGGCCGCCGGGGCGGGACGGCCGCCACGATCGCGCCCCGCCTGAGCCGAACGCCCCGGTTCGGCAAACGTTTCCTTAACCATTGAGCGGTAGAACCGGTGCGCCGCGTGCGTCGAGTCGCGCGTCGGCGGTGCCCCGCGGCACCCCTTGACGCACCCTGAACGACCGAGCTGGAGCAGCGTTCCCATGGCCCTGACGGCAACCACCAACACCACCGCCAACACGGCACTCCGCTATCTCAGTCAGAACAACGACATGGCGGCGAGCTCGCTGGCCAAGCTGTCGAGCGGCTCGCGCATCGTCCGCGCCGACGGCCGCCCGCCTCGCTCGCCATCGGCACCAAGATCAAAGGCCGATGTCACCGCACTCAAGCAGGCCCAGGTCAATGCCGGCCAGGCCTCCTCCTCCTCCAGGTCGCCGATGGCGGCCTGTCGCAGGTGGTCGACATCCTGATGCGGATAGAGGGCGCTGGCCGTCAGGCGCAGTCGGGCTCGGTCAGCGACAGCAGGCGGGGCTTCCTGGATAAGGAGTTCCAGGCGCTTTCCGAGATCGACGCCATCGCCGCCCAGACCAGGTTCAGCGGCACCGGGCTTCTGGCAGGCGGCAACGTCGCCGTTCTTCTCCGCCATCGGCGGCCATCGACGGCTCGAGTGCGCCGAGCTCAAGCTCACCGGCGGGTCCGAGGCCGGCGACTACACCGTCGCCTACGACGATGCCACCGGTGCTCACCGTCGCGCAAGGCACCGGCGTCGGTGCGGAATCGCAGTCGGTCACCCTCGACAACACCGACACCGCGTTCGCAGCAGCGTCGCCTTCGCTCAGTTCGGGCTCGGTGGCGTTCACCGCCTTCGCGACCTCGACACCGTCGCGATCGCCGCCAACAACACCACCACGGTAGCCTCCGGGGCGATGAGCTTCCAGGTCGGCGTCAGCTCGTCGGACACCATCGACGTCACCATCGCCGACATCCGCACCTCGGCGCTGGGCGGGGTGGGCATCGCCGATCACCTGAACGTCACCGCCGACCGGTCGCTCGCCGACGCCGATGGCAGCGGCAACCCGGCCAGCATCGGCACCCAGGACGACGCGATCACCGCCGGCAACATCCTCGACCGGTCGATCTCGCTGCTCAACGAGCATCGCGCCGATGTGGGTGCCCTGATCTCGCGCTTCGAGTTCGCCTCGGCCAATCTGGCGACCACGGTCGAGAATCTCGATGCCGCGCGCTCGGTGCTGCTCGACGTCGACATGGCGGCGGAGATGAGCAACTTCTCCTCCAAGCAGGTCCTGCTGCAGGCCTCGGTGGCGATGCTCGCCCAGGCCAACCAGATGCCCCAGCAGCTCTTGAAGCTGCTCGGCTGAGCCCGCGCCCGGCAGGCCCGGGCGCTTCCCCCTTCTTTCGGTAGCGAGGCCGGCCCCGTCTGGGCCGGCCTCGCTCGTTCGAGCCGACGGAATCTGCGAATTTCACATGGATCATGCACCGGGATGCGCCTTTCGGCCGCCGCAGCACCCACCGCCCCCGCCGGGCACGCCGCACGTTCAGCCCCTGTTAATCTCCATGGGCTAGCTTGTCCCTACACCGGCACATCGGTGTCGATCGGCAGATAGCCGGTCGTCAACGGGCCAACTGGCCCCTCTTCATGTAGAAGGACATTCCCCATGGCTCTCACGGCCACCACCAACACCACCGCCAACACGGCGCTGCGCTATCTCAGCCAGAACAACGCCGCGGCCTCGAACTCGCTGGCCAAGCTGTCGAGCGGCTCGCGCATCGTGAAGGCGTCGGACGACGCCGCCTCGCTCGCCATCGGCACCAAGATCAAGGCCGATGTCACCGCACTCAAGCAGGCCCAGGTCAATGCCGGCCAGGCCTCCTCCCTCCTCCAGGTCGCCGATGGCGGCCTGTCGCAGGTGGTCGACATCCTGATGCGGATGAAGGCGCTGGCCGTCCAGGCGCAGTCGGGCTCGGTCAGCGACAACGAGCGGGGCTTCCTGGATAAGGAGTTCCAGGCGCTCTCCGGCCAGATCGACGCCATCGCCTCCCAGACCAAGTTCAATGGCACCGAGCTTCTGAGCGGCAACATCGCCACGGCGTTCTCCGCCATCGGCACGGCCATCGACGGCTCGGGTGCCGCCGAGCTCAAGCTGACGGGCAGCGCCGAGGCCGGCGACTACACCGTCGCCTATGATGACGCCACTGGCGTGCTCACCGTCACCCAGGGCACCGGCGTCGGTGCGGAATCGCAGTCGGTCACCCTCGACAACACCGACACCGCGTTCACCGGCAGCGTCGCCTTCGCTCAGTTCGGGCTCGAGGTGGCGTTCACCGCCTTCGACCTCGACACCGTCGCGATCGCCGCCAACAACACGGCGACCGTCACCTCCGGGGCGATGAGCTTCCAGGTCGGCGTCAGCTCGTCGGACACCATCGACGTCACCATCGCCGACATCCGCACCTCGGCGCTGGGCGGGGTGGGCATCGCCGATCACCTGAACGTCACCGCCGACCGGTCGCTCGCCGACGCCGACGGCAGCGGCAACCCCGCCAGCATCGGCACGGCGGCGAACGCGGCCGCGGCCGTCGACATCATCGATGGTGCCCTGTCGCAGATCAGCGAGGCCCGGGCCGATGTGGGCGCCTTGATCTCGCGCTTCGAGTTCGCCTCGGCGAACGTCGCGACGACGATCGAGAATCTCGACTCGGCGCGCTCGACCCTGCTCGACGTCGACATGGCGGCGGAGATGAGCAACTTCTCCTCCAAGCAGGTGCTGATGCAGGCCTCGGTGGCGATGTCGCCCAGGCCAACCAGATGCCCCAGCGGCTGCGGCGGCTGCTCAACTAGGCCGAACGAGCCCGGGGCCGGCGCCAGCCGGCCCCGGTCGACGTTTCGCGAAGCGGGCTTAACCGATGCTCAACCCATTGCCCTATGCTCCAGGCGAGCGTCGCCCCGGCGGCCGCCGGCAGGGCCGGCCAGGCGCCGACGGCGGCCCAACCAGCGCCTGCCGAGTCCGCCGGCGTCGCTCGACGGGTCGTCCAGCAGGCGGCACGGGATCTCTTTCCCGGCCGGGAGGTCGCGGTGGAAAGCTTCTACGACAAGGCCAGCGGTCGCTTCGTGCACCGCATCGCCGATGGCGAAAGCGGCGAGATCCTGGCCCAGACGCCGTCCGATTCGCTGCTGCGCTTCTTCGCGAGCGGCCGCCAGCCGCTCGGTGAGCCGCTCCTGCGCCTCGAGGCCTGAGCGGCGGGAGACGGACCATGGCCTCCTCGATCAGCTTCGGCAGCCTTTCGACGAGCAGCGGCACCCCTCGCCTCTCCGGCACGAGCTCGCAGCTCGACACCGAGGCCGTGCTGCAGGCCACCTACGAGGCGAAGCGTCAGCCGGCCGTCCGCCTCGAGAGCAAGACCACGACCAACGAGGCGAAGATCGCCGCCTACGAGAGCATGCAGGGCCTGCTCGAGAGCCTGCGCTCCGCCGCCGACGGCCTGCGCAACCCGCCCGGCTTCCTCGGTGCCCGCGACAACGCGTTCGAGACCAAGCAGGCCTTCTTCAGCTCGAGCACGACGACCGCACCGGGCGAGATCCTCGGTGTCTCCCTCGCCAACACGGCCCAGGCGGGCAGCTTCGATCTGCGGGTCATGCAGCTCGCCACCGCCGAGAAGCTCGCCACCCCGAGCGTCGCCGCGGCCGATGCCAGCCTCGCCGATGCCTGGAATGGCGGCGACCCGTTCAGCGGCACGATCGAGCTCGGTCTCGCCGGTGGACCCACCGCGGCGATCGACCTCGACGGCGATCTCGACCTCTACGACCTGCGCGACCGGATCAACGCCGAGCGCGCGACGACCGGCGTCAGCGCCAGCGTGCTGAAGGTCGCCGACAACGACTTCCGCCTGGTCCTCGCCGCCGAGGAGACCGGCAAGGCGATCACCCTGAACGACGCCAGCGGGCTCACCGGCGGGTTCGCGACCACAACGCTGCAGACGGCGCAGCCGGCGATCTTCGAGATCGACGGCGTCTCGATCACGCGCACGTCGAACCAGGCCGACGATCTTCTGGGCGGCGTGACCATCAATCTCTACAAGGCCGACCCTGGCACCACGGTATCCGTCTCCGTCGAGCCGAGCCTCGGCGACATCAAGGACCGCATCGTGGCGTTCGTCGAGGCCTTCAACGCGCTGCGCGGCTTCGTCAACGAGCAGTCGGCGGTCGACGCGTCGGGCGGCCCGGCGGCGGACGCGGTGCTGTTCGGCGACCGGACGATGCGCAGCATCATGACGGGCCTCGGCGGCATCGTCGGCGGGTCGGTCGCCGGCCTCGATGCCGATGCCCTCGCCTCGTTCCGCGCCATCGGCATCGAGCTCGATGCCAGCAATCAGCTCACGATCGACGACGCCAAGCTCGACAACGCCCTCCTGACGAAGCTCGACGACGTCCGCGACATCTTCGAGTTCCGCTACCGGTCGTCCTCCTCCGAGCTCGCCATCTTCGCCCGCAGCAATGCGCTGGCCGCCACCACGATGCAGCTCGAGATCACCGATGCCGACAATGACGGCACGCCGGAGGCGGTGACCATCAACGGCGTGGCGGCCGAGATCGCCGGCTCGACCATCAAGGGTGCGGCCGGCACGGCCTTCGAGGGGCTCGAGTTCATCTGGACCGGCCAGGGCAGCACGGTGATCGACGTCGAGGCCAGCCAGGGCCTCGCCGACAAGGTCTTCAACTTCGTCAAGCCGGCGGTCGACCCGCTGGGTGGCTCGATCCCCAACGCCATCGATGCGCTGCGCGACCTCAACGGCAACTACGCCAAGCAGATCGAGCGGATCGAGGAGCGCGCCACCCGCGCCCGCGACCTCTTGGTCGAGCGGTTCTCCGCGATGGAGGCGGCGCTCTCCCTCGCCAACGCCATGCTCGCCCAGATCCGCGCCCAGATCGACGCCATGACCCAGGATGCCTAGGCGACCCGGAGCGGGCTGGCGGCCTGGCCAGCCTCGTATGAACGGCCGGGCCGGCAGGCGACCGGCCCCTTCGACGGATACCCCTGGAGATGAGCTCGATGCAGCACCGCGCCCGCGCCATGACGGCGTACCAGACCGCCGCCGAGACGGTCACGCCCGCCCGGGCCATCGTCATGCTCTACGACGGCGCCGTGCAGCGCCTGCAGCAGGCGGGCCGGGCAATGGCCGAGGGCCGCATCGAGGAGCGCTACAGGCTCGTCGGCAAGGCGCACGCCATCGTCCACGGGCTGCAGTGCCAGCTGGACTTCGCCGCCGGCGGCGAGGTGGCCCTCCTGCTCGACCGCTACTACGCCTATCTCCTGCACCGCATGACGCAGATCAATGTCCACAACGACCCGGCGATCTGCGACGAGGTCATCGCCCGGCTGCGCGAGATGCGCGCGAGCTGGGCCGCGATCGCCGAGATGGGCGGCGCCTCCCCCGCCCCGCCACCGGCCCGGGCCGACCACCGGCCCGTCGTCCAGCTCGGCTGAAGCCGGGCGGTCGCGGGGGTCCGGGGGCTCCGAGCCGGAGGCCCGGTTCGCCACGCCGCATATCCCCGCCATGCCGGCGACCGCGTGCCCGCCCGGGGGCAGGCCCGCGTTCGACGGGCAGCAGCAGGCGACGACCCGCCGATGCGGGCCGGCCGGCTGCGCCGTACCTCCTGCCCACCCGCTGCTCATGCGCTGACCGCGCGCGGCTTGACACGTGCCTCACGGTCCGGGCGCGGTGCGGCTCGCAGGGCCTTTGCTACGCTTCCAGGTCGCCCTTCATCAAAATCGGTCGGAGCCCGAAATGCCCGTCTCGGGCGACGCTCCTTCCTGCCCGACCCGTCGCGGCCCGTGATCGGGGACGACCCCGATCCCTCGACGATTGCAGCAAGGGACGCGCTGCCCGGAACCTAGCCCCCGGTGTCGCCGTCCCTTGCCGCAGTGACGAACATGCTGCTGCCGCAACGGGGTGTGGCGAAGCGGGCTCCGCGACCGGCCATGTCATCGGCAGGCCGGCACGAAGAGCGTCTCCCTGCCGACAGCCTGCCGGGGAGCGGCCACCAGCGGCGGCTTCGTCGGTCCGACCCGACCCGATGCAGGTTCACCACCCGACCGGGCGATGCCATCCGGGCAGTTTCCCGGGCAATCATCGGTCATGTCCCCGAGCCGATCGATGGCCGGCGACGACAGCCAGCCCGGATCCGACATCCGCTCGATGACACGGCGAACCCGGCTCCGTCCTCGCCGAGACTGCCGGGCCGGCCACCGGTCGAACCTATGAGGTCCGCGCCGCAGCGCGCTGCACCGGCCTCCTCTGGGGCGCTTCGGTCGGCAAGGCCGGGCGCCGTTTCAGCCATCAGCCCGGCGGCGGCCCCGGTGCCGCAAGGCGAGGCGCGATCCCGGCGATCTCCGGGGCCGTCAGGGACGGTCGATTGTGGCGACCCGGACGTCGTGTGTTCGCCCCGGGCGAGCGAGGCGCGCGCCTCATCGGGGCGGCTGCCACGGCCGCATGTGGCACGAGCTGCCGCCAGGGCTTCCGACGGTCAACGGCCGGGAGCCGACGCTTGCCGATACGGCGCGAGCGACCGAAGGCCTGGTCCGGGTGGTATCGAGGCAGGCCCCGGCGAGCCCTTGGGTTGCCGCGATGCAGGCCCTCGAGCCTACGCGGCCGACGGGCGTGCCCGACAGGGTCGGGCGGGCGGAGCCTGCCTTGGGTGTCTCGTCGTGGGGTGCGGCCGGGCGGTGGCCGGGAGATGCTGCGGGCTATCGCCCGCCTGGACGACGATCAGGCGACCGCGCGGTGCGCCTGCGGGGCCTCGAAGCTGCCGGCCTGCCAGGGCTCCGTCGCCAGCACCACGTCGAGGAGGTAGCGGCCATAGGCGGTCTTCGCCAGCGGGCCGGCGAGGTGGCGGAGCTGGTCGTCGTCGATATGCCCGAGGAGATGGGCGATCTCCTCCGGGCAGGCGATCTGGAAGCCCTGACGCTGCTGGATCGTGCGGACGAACTCGCCGGCCTGCAGGAGGCTGTCGTGGGTGCCGGCATCGAACCAGGCATAGCCGCGGCCGAGCCGCTCGACACGCAGCGCGCCGCGCTCGAGATAGGCGGCGTTGACGTCGGTGATCTCGTACTCGCCGCGCTGCGAGGGGGCGAGGCCGGCCGCGATATCGACCACGGCGTTGTCGTAGAAATAGAGGCCGGTGACCGCATAGTTCGATTGCGGCCGGGCCGGCTTCTCCTCGATGCTGGTCGCCCGGCCGGCAGCGTCGAACGCCACCACGCCGTAGCGCTCCGGATCGGTCACCCGATAGCCGAAGACCGTGGCCCCACGGGCCTGTTCGGTCGCGCGCGCGAGGTCGGCGCGCAAATAGTGGCCGAAGAAGATGTTGTCGCCGAGCACGAGGGCGACATTGTCGTCGCCGATGAACTCGCGGCCGATCACGAAGGCCTGCGCCAGGCCCTCCGGGCGCGGCTGCACCGCATAGCTGATGGCCACCCCCCACTGGCTGCCGTCACCGAGCAGGCTCTTGAACTGCCACTGGTCCTCGGGCGTGGTGATCAGCAGGATGTCCCGGATGCCGGCGAGCATCAGCGTCGTCAGCGGGAAGTAGATCAGCGGCTTGTCGAAGATCGGCAGGAGCTGCTTGCAGACCGCGCGGGTGATCGGATAGAGGCGCGTGCCCGAGCCGCCGGCGAGGATGATGCCCTTCCATCCCGGCTTTCCGGTCGAGGTCGGCCCAGTCGAGGTCGGCATCACATGGCTCCGTGTCGGCGGCCCGGGCGGGCGGCATGGGCCGTCGCCCGGGCGGCATTCCCTGGGCGCGGGTCGGCGACCCGCGCGGCTTGCGCTGTGGGCGGGCTCAGCCCGCGGCGGCCTTCGAGCGCTGGTCCGGCAGATCGAAGATCGTCCCGTCGAGCTCGACCTCGCGGATGATCCGCTGCCACTTGATCAGCTCCTGATACCAGTCGAGCGTGATCGTCCGCGTCGACTTCTCGAGGCTGCCGTCGGCGAGCTTCGCCACGATCTCGGCGACCCCGTCCTCGGCGACCCGCCTGGCCTGCCAGCCGAGCTTCTCGATCTTGTCGAAGGCGACCCGATAGGAGCGGTGGTCGGCGTCCCCGTACCATTCGACGGTGACGTCACGCGGCACGGCGGCGGCGATCCGCTCGGCGAGCGGGCCGAGCTGGTAGTTGTTGGCATCCGAGCCGACATTGAAGATCTGGCCGTTGACGGCCGCCTGCGGCGCCTGGAGCATGAACATCTGGGCGGCCGCCGTGTCCTTGACATGGACCATCGGCCGCCACTGCGTGCCGTCGCGCATCAGGGGCAGCGTGCCGGTCTGCCAGGCGCCGAGGGTCATGCCGTTGATGGCGAGGTCGAAGCGCATGCGCGGGCTGTAGCCGTAGACCGTCGCCTGGCGCAGCACGACCACGCAGAAGCGCTCGTCGGCGAGCGGCAGCACGCCGTGCTCGGCCATCTCGTTGGCCCTGGCGTAGGTGGTGAGCGGGTTGGTCGCGTGGTCCTCGGCGCAGATCACGTCCTCGGGCTGGAACCCGTAGAGGCTGCAGGAGGACGGCAGGACATAGCGCTTGACCCCGGCCATCTTGGCGAGGCGGGCGCAGTGCACCCGCGATTCGTGGTTGATGGCGTAGGTGGCGTCCTGGAAGAGCTCGCCGCTCGGGTCGTTGGAGATGGCAACGAGGTCGATGACGTGATCGACGCCCTTGAAATGGTGCGCCTCGAGCCGCCGGCTGTCGGCCTTGACCAGCTCGAGCCGGGCATGCGGCGCCAGCAGCTCGGCGCCGAAGAAGAAGCGGTCGAGGGCCCGGACCTGATAGCCCTGGGCGAGCAGCATCGGCACGAGGGTGGTGCCGATATAGCCACCGGCACCGGTGACGAGGACGCGTTCCATCGAGAGCTCCGATCAGGCGGTGGCGGTTGCGGAGGCAACCGGCACGTAGGTGAAGTGGGCGGGAAGGCCGGCGAAGGCGGGCTGCGCCGCATCCTTGGCGGAGAGCACGCACTCGACCGGGCTCACCGGCCAGTCGATGGCGAGGTCGGGGTCGTTCCAGGCGATCCCGTGATCATGCGCCGCACTGTAATAGGCGTCGACCTTGTAGAAGACCTCGACATCGTCCTCGAGCGTGACGAAACCGTGCGCGAAGCCCTTCGGCACCAGCAGCTGCTCGAAGCCCTCCGCACTGAGCTCGACCGCGACATGGCGGCCAAAGGTCGGCGAGCCCTGGCGGATATCGACCGCGACGTCGAGGATGCGGCCCTTCAGCACCCGCACCAGCTTGGTCTGGGCGAAGGGCGGCGACTGGTAGTGCAGGCCGCGCAACGTGCCCCGCTGGGCGGAGAGCGAATGGTTGTCCTGGACGAAATCGAAACGGAGGCCCGCCGTCTCGAAGGCCCGGCGGTTGTAGACCTCGGCGAAGAATCCGCGATGGTCGCCGAACCGCTTCGGCCGGATCACCTTCACCTCGGGAATGGCCGTGGCGACAATCTCCATGCGCACCTCGTAGCTGACCAGCGGTCGTGCGGCTTTCGGCCCGACCGGCTCACTGCGGCGACCCTAGCACCCGCCCCTTACCCTTTCGTTAATGCGCGCGGCCTACCGGTGCGGCCGCCGATCGGCTAGCAGGCTGTCGAAGAAGTCCCGTCGCGGCCATCGCGACTTCCTCGACAGCCTGCTAGATACGGGCGGTCCCGCAGGAGAATTCGCATGACCGACGCAGCACCGCCGCGTGCCGCGCAGCACCCCATCGTCAACGAGCGGCACGGCACGAGCTGGACCGACCCCTATGCCTGGCTCCGCGATCCGGCCTATCCCGAGGTCCAGGAGCCCGAGATCCGGGCCTATCTCGAGGCCGAGAACGCCTATTTCGCCGCTGTCATGGCGCCCGAGCAGGGTCAGATCGAGGCGCTGCATGCCGAGCTCAAGGGAAGGATCAAGGACGACGACAGCTCGGTGCCGGTGGCCGACGGCCCCTATCTCTATCACTGGCAGTTCCGGCCGGATGCCCAGTACCGGACCTGGTACCGGGCACCGCGCGAGGGCGGTGCGGCCCGGGTCATCCTCGACGAGGCGGCGCTCGCCCGGGACAAGAGCTATTTCAACCTGCGCAGCCTGGCGCCGAGCCCTGACGGCCAGCTCCTCGCCTTCGCGACCGATGAGGACGGCTCCGAGCGCTACGTCATCCATATCGAGGACCTGGCGAGCGGCGTCAGCACCACCGATCTCGTCGCCAACACCGCCGGCAGCGTGGTCTGGTCGGCCGACGGCGCCACGCTCTTCTATGTCGAGCTCAACGAGAAGCTGCGGCCCTACCGGGTCAAGGCGCACCGGCTCGGCACCGACGCCGCTGCGGACCGCACGGTCTACACCGAGGACGACCCGGCCTTCTTCGTCAGCATCGGCCTGACCCAGAGCCGCCGCTTCGTCGTCGTCACGGCCGGCAGCCACGTCACGCGCGAGGTCAGGCTGATCGATGCGACCCGACCGGCGGGCGAGCCCTTGCTGATCGCGGGCCGGCGGGACGGGCATCGCTACAGCGTCGAGCACGCCCACGACCGCTTGTGGATCCGCACCAACGACCGGCACGAGAACTTCCGTCTGGTATCGGCACCAATCGATGCCCCCGGCGAGGCAAGCTGGCAGGAGGAGATCGCGGGCGACGACCACCACTACCTGCTCGGCGTCACCTGCTTTCGGGACTTCCTCGTCATCACCGAGCGGCTGGACGGCCTCGCCAACCTGCGCATCCGCGACTATGCGGGCGAGGAGCACGCCATCGATTTCGCCGAGGCGGTCTACACGGCGGGGCTCGGCGACAACCGCGAGTTCGCCACGGATCGGCTCAGGGTCGGCTTCAGCTCGCTCACCCGGCCCGCCACCGTGCTCGACTACCATGTCGCCGATCGAAGGCTCGAAGTGCTGAAGGAACAGGAGATCCCTTCGGGCTACGATGCGAGCCGCTATGTGGGCCGGCGCCTCTGGGCCGCGGCGGCGGACGGTGAGCGGGTGCCGATCTCCCTCGTCCATGCCCGTGACTGCCCGGTCGACGGCAGCGGCAGGCTCTACCTCTACGGCTACGGCTCCTACGGCATGGCGATGGAGCCCTCTTTCAACAGCACGCGGCTCTCCCTCCTGGACCGCGGCTTCGCGGTAGCCATCGCCCATGTCCGTGGCGGCGACGAGCTCGGCCATCGCTGGTACCGCGAGGGCAAGCTGGAGCGGAAGACCAACAGCTTCACGGATGTCATCGCCTGCGCCGAGGCGCTGATCGCTGGCGGCTATGCAGCGCCCGGCCGGATCGCCATCCGCGGCGGCTCGGCCGGCGGCATGCTGATGGGTGCCGTCACCAATCTCCGCCCCGAGCTCTGGCGCTGCGTCGTCGCCGAGGTGCCGTTCGTCGATGTCCTGAACACCATGCTCGACGCCAGCCTGCCGCTCACCCCGATCGAGTGGCCGGAATGGGGCAACCCCCTGACATCACCTGAGGATTTCCGGCGTATCCGGGCTATTGTGCCCGTACGGTATCGCGGCCCGGGCCTATCCCGCCATGCTGGTGACGGCCGGCATCAGCGACCCCAGGGTGACCTACTGGGAGCCCGCGAAATACGTCGCGCGGCTGCGCGAGCTCAAGACCGACGACAACCTGCTGCTCCTCCAGACCAACATGGATGCCGGGCATTTCGGCGCCTCGGGCCGGTTCGACGCGCTGAAGGAGCTGGCCGAGATGCTGGCCTTCGTCCTCAGGTGCTTTCGCGACGAGGACGGCCCGGGCACAGGCTCGGCCGGAAGCTGAACAGGTGCGCGGCGAGGCCGGCTCAGAAGCCGCCGAGATCGCTCTACCGGCGCGGCCAGCTTCTTCCCCCTGATCCGGCGGATCGCGGCGGCGACGATGGCGGCATTGTTGTCGAAGGAGCCGTGCGCCGCCGGGATGGCCTCTTCCCGTCCCCGACCTCGGGCTCGCTCACCAGCTCGAGCCGGCCGCGCCAGAGCGCCCGCCACGCGTCGATGTCGGCGCTGGCAGCGGTGTTGAACGGCCGCCCGGCCGTCGTCCGGTCGCCCGTCCAGGCGTCCGCGAGCCCGAGCAGCGGCATGCGCTTGAGCGGCTCGAAGGCGCGGCTGACGAGATAGAGCAGCGACTTGCCGTAAGGCCGACCAGATCCGCCCGCTCGATGGCGTCGTCGAGCAGTGCGATGTGCAGCGCTTCGGGCGCCAGCGTGCCCGCGGCGAAGGCCTGGCCATACTGCTCTATCGCGAAGCGCAGGTCGCAGGCCGGCGCCCAGAGCTCGGCACTCTTCGCGGCGAGGCCCTCGGCGGCGAGGCGGCGGAGCAGGTGGCCCTGGAAGATCGCACCCGCCGAGTGGCCGATCAGGTGGATCTCCAAGCCGTCGATCTCGCCGGCCAGCCGGGCCAGCGAGCGCGCGGCCAAGGCAGCACCGCCGGCCGGATCGGCGGCGGCCGCCGCATTCTGCTTCATCTGCGTCCAGACGGCCTTGCCGAGCAGGCGCTCGCTCAGCACCTCGAGCGAGGCGTCCCGGGTCTCGGCGAGCTGCGCCTTCAGGCTCCGGGCAAGGCCTTCGGCCCGCACCAATGCCATGTCGATGCCGACGCGCGATGCGGCATCCTCGAGGATGCCGGCGACGCAGTCGAGCACGCCGGTCCGCCAGGTGAAGAAGAGGGCGGGCACGCCGTTGGCCTCGAAATACGGGCCCAGGCGGCGCACCCGCAGGAGCGACGCCGCCTCGTCGTTGAGCCCGCCATGGGCATAGACCACGAGCTTGCGGCTGCCGCTGTCACGGAGCCGGCGGAGCAGGTGCTCCTCGACGACGCAGGCCAGATTCGCCGCCGCGTCGCGGGCCGTCAGCAGCCGGTGCAGCGGCCTTCCGTCATTGCCGAGGACCAGCGTCCGCTCGAGCGCCGTATCGGCCGCCCAGGGTGCCGCCGCCGGCGGTGCAGCGCTGTCGGCGCGGCCAGCGCCGGCTCCGGCGAGCGTCGCGGCGCGGGCCTGCAGGGGCGCCTCGCTCAGGGCGACGGGGCTGGTCGTCCGGCCGATAGGTGCGCCCAGCACGGCGACCCAGGCATCGTGGCCATGCGCCAGCCAGTCGCCATAGGTCAGGATGGCGAAACCGCCGAAGCCCCAGTCGGGACCCCACGAGTTCTGCACGATGAAGCCGCGCTCGTCATAGCCGACGAGCGCGAAGGCATGGGCACCCGCCGCCGCCTCGCCGTTCCAGTCGATGACCGGCGGTGCGTCCGCAGCCGGCCCGAGATTCCAGCCGCCGTGCACCTGGGCCGAGACATAGATCGCGTGCACCTCGGCGATCGCCGCCTGCAGGTCGACGAGCGAGCTCCGATCGATCCGGTAGTAGGCGCCGATCGGCCGCAGCGCCGCGTCGCTGGCCCATGTCGGGTCCGGTCCCACGAAGCTGCCATCCTCGTAAGGCCAGAGATGGCCGGCGCAGACGCCGTGCTTGTGCCAGCCCTTCATAGCACCCCGGCAGCTCGAGCCCTCGTAGTCCTCGCCCTCCCATTCGTCGTAGAGCTGGGCCATGTGGTAGAGCATGCGCTCGCTGACCTTGACCGGTGCCGGCGCCGGCCGCTCCTCGATGGTGGCGCGCTGCCAGGCCTCCCAGGCGATGTAGTTGATGACGGCAGCGAGGCCGAAGCCGGTGCAGGCACCCTCGGCCCGCTGGTCCAGCACCATGCCGTCGGCCGCGTATTGCGGCAGGAAGCGCTCGATCCAGAGCGCTGGCGGCCAGGACGGCGGCAGCGAGACGAGCGGCGGCCGGTAGGGCAGGTCGCGGGTGTCGAAGCGGTCGGGCGCCGCATCGAGGCTGGCGACCAGCGCCGGCCAGGCGGGAGCCGGCCTGGCCGCGGCCGTGGCGGGCAAGGACGCGAGCCCGGCCTCGAAGAGCGCCGCCTCCTCCTCGCGCCGCCCCGTCAGCCCGGGATGGTCGGGCCAGAGCCGGCACATGGCGCGAATCTCGGCCGGAATGGCGGCGAAGTCGCGGTCGGCCATGTGCTGGCGGATCGCCCGCATCTCGCGAAACCGCGCCTTGCCGCTGGTGAAGCCGCCACTGCCACGGTTGAAGACCAGCGAGACCAGGGCACCGAGGCACATGTCGCCGAGAAGCTCGGTGTTGGGCAGGGCGGCCCGGGTCTTCGCCACCTGGATCGGCACCTCCTCGGCGGCGAAGACCGCCTCGGCCATGGCCCAGGGCACCTCGATGTCGGCGAGCTGCTTCGCCAGCTTCTTCAGCCGGGCGACCCTGGTGTCGCGATCGCTGCCGGTCGCCGTGAGGCCCACGCCCTCTGCGAGGCGGGCCACCGACGCGGCCCCCAGCTGCGGCGTCCACACCCGCTCCAGCTCGGCCTTCGAGCGGTGGCCGATATCGAAGCCGAAGCCGATGGTCAGGCCCGAGCTGAACTCGGGCCAAATCGGCCGCCGCTTGATCACCTGGTCATAGTAGGCACGCCCGCCGCTCTCGTGGCGGACGATCAGCTCGCGGGCCTCGGCCGCGAGCTCGCGCGGTGCCGCCGCCGTCGCCGGTGCGGCGCCGGCCGGCCCACCCGTCGCGCATCGGGCGGTCGTCATAGCGCTCGCGCCAGCCGAGCACGTCACGGATCCGGGACCTGCTCGGCCCTGGACAGCCGTTTCTTCTTCGCCTTGCCTGGCATGGCAGCCTCCCCGCCTTTGGCCGCTCCCGACTTGCGCGGGCATCCTACCACGGGTTGCGGACGGGCGCGCGGGCGACGATGACGTCGCCGCGATGGGGTCAGCCGCTGGCGCGCTCGAGCACGGCGCGGAGCAGCACGTCGCAGCCGGCGATCAGGTGCTCGGGCTCGGCGTGCTCCGCCTCGTTGTGGCTGAGCCCGTCCCGGCAGGGCGCGAAGATCATCGCCGTCGGCGCCACCCGGGCGACGTAGCAGGCATCGTGGCCGGCACCCGAGACCATGTCGCGGTGGCTGAGCCCGGCCGCCTCGGCGGCGCGACGCACGGCGGCGACCCGGTCGGCGTCGAAGGCGACCGGCGGGAAGTACCAGATCTCGTCGATCGCGGCTTCCAGCCCCTCGAGGGCACAGGCCTCGGCGACCGCGGCACGGAAGGCCTCGCCCATCGCCTCGAGGTGGTCGGCCTCGGGGTGGCGGATGTCGGCGGTGAACAGCACCTCGCCCGGGACGACGTTGCGCGAGTTGGGCCGCACGTCGACGTGGCCGACCGTGGTGACGCCGTAGGGCCCGTGCTCGAGCGCGATCTCGCGCAGGCGGGTGAAGACCTTGGCGGCGGCGAGCAGCGCATCCTTGCGGCGATCGATCGGCGTCGTGCCGGCATGGCTGTCGCGGCCGGTGATGGTCACCGTGTACCAGCGCATCCCCTGCCCGCCGGTGACTACGCCGATGGTCTTGCCCTCGGCCTCGAGGATCGGCCCCTGCTCGATATGCAGCTCGAAGAAGCTGTCCCAGTCCTGCGGCGCGCACGGGCGCTCGCCCTTGTAGCCGATCCGCTCGAGCTCGGCACCGAAGGTGGCGCCGGCGAAGTCCTCGAGCGCATAGGCCCACTCGCGCGTGAAGGCGCCGCCATAGACGCCGGAGGCGAGCATGGCCGGGGCGAAGCGCGTGCCCTCCTCGTTGGTCCAGTTGACCACCTCGATCGGCCGTTCGGTCTCGAAGCCGAAATCGTTCAGCGTGCGGATCACCTCGAGGCCGGTCAGGACACCGGCGATGCCGTCGTACTTGCCGCCGGTCGGCTGGGTGTCGAGATGGCTGCCCATGACGACCGGCGGCAGCTCCGGCCGCCGGCCGGGGCGGCGGGCGAACATGTTGCCGAGCTCGTCGATCTCGACCGTGCAGCCGGCCGACTCGCACCACGACCGGAAGAGGTCGCGGCCCTCGCGGTCGAGGTCGGTCAGCGTCTGCCGGTTGCAGCCGCCCTTGGGCGTGCCGCCGATCTTCGCCATCTCGAAGATGGTCTGCATCAGCCGATCGCCGTCGATCCTGATATTGGTCGGCTTCTCGGTCACCGGTCGGTCTCCTGGCTGCGCGTGCGACTTGCGGGCGGTGGTGCGGGGCGGCTACTCGGCCGCCTTCAGGTTCTGCGGGTTCCTCGGGTGCTCCGCCCAGGTCATGTAGGGCCGGCCCCGGCTCACCTCCTCCATGGTGATGCAGCCCTCGACCGGGCAGACATGCATGCAGAGATTGCAGCCGACGCAATCGGCGTCGATCACGGTGAAGCGGCGCTTGCCGGCCTCCCGGGTGAAGCGGATGGCCTGGTGCGAGGTGTCCTCGCAGGCGATGTGGCAGAGGCCGCAGCCGATGCAGAGCTCGTCGCTGATCCGCGCCTTGATGTCGTAGTTCATGTCGAGCTTGCCCCAGTCGGTGTAGTTGCCGACCGCGGCACCGCGGAAGTCGTCGAGCGTGGCGTAGCCCTTGCTGTCCATCCAGTTGGCGAGACCGTCGGCCAGGTCCTCGACGATCTTGAAGCCGTAATGCATGGCGGCGGTGCAGACCTGCACCGAGCCGGCGCCGAGCGCCATGAACTCGGCGGCGTCGCGCCAGGTCTCGATGCCGCCGATGCCGGAGATCGGCACGCGCGCGCATTCCGGGTCGCGGGCGATCTCGGCCACCATGCAAAGCGCGATCGGCTTGACCGCCGGGCCGCAATAGCCGCCATGCGCCCCCTTGCCGTTGACCACGGGCTCGGGCGCCATGGCGTCGAGGTCGACTGCGGTGATCGAGTTGATGGTGTTGATCAGCGAGACCGCGTCCGCACCGCCGGCGACGGCCGCCCGGGCCGGGGCCAGGATGTTGGTGACGTTTGGGGTGAGCTTGACGAAGACCGGCATCCTCGTGTGCTGCTTGCACCAGCGGGTCACCATCTCGATGTACTCGGGCACCTGGCCCACGGCCGAGCCCATGCCGCGCTCGCTCATGCCGTGCGGGCAGCCGAAATTGAGCTCGACCCCGTCGGCGCCGGTCGCCTCGACGCGGGCCAGGATGGCCTGCCAGCTCGCCTCCTCGCAGGGCACCATGAGCGAGACGACGATCGCCCGGTCCGGCCAGTCGCGCTTGACCTCGGTGATCTCGCGCAGGTTCACCTCGAGCGTGCGGTCGGTGATCAGCTCGATATTGTTGAAGCCGGCCATGCGGTTGCCGCGGAAATGGATGGCCCCGTAGCGCGAGCTGACATTGACGACGGGCGGGTCCTCGCCGAGCGTCTTCCAGACCACCCCGCCCCAGCCGGCGCGAAAGGCGCGGACCACGTTGTAGGCCTTGTCGGTCGGCGGCGCCGAGGCGAGCCAGAAGGGGTTGGGCGACTTCACGCCGGCAATGGTGCAACGGAGATCGGCCATGACTGCCTCCCGGCTGCCTAGTTGCGGAGTGCCCGGTCGATCGAGCTGGCGGCGCGCTTGCCGTCCTCGACCGCCGCTGACCGTGAGATCCTGGCCGGCCACGGCGTCGCCGCCGGCCCAGACACCATCGAGAGAGGTGCGCAGCTCGGCGTCGACCTCGATCTTGCCGGCCTCGATCGCGAGGCCGCTGCCGGCGAGCTCGTCCGCCAGCAGCTTCTGGCCGATCGCCTTGAAGACCTGGTCGGCGGCGAGGGTGAAGCGCTCGCCCGTGCCCTCGAGACCGCCGCCGGCAGCGAGGCGGGTATGCTCGAACGTCACGCCGGCGACGTTGCCCCCCGCGGCCTCGAGCGCCACCGGCCGCGCCCAGTGGCGGATCAGCACCCCGTTGAGCTGGGCGATCTCCTGCTCGTGGCCGGTCGCCCCCATCTCGCCGGCGCCGCGGCGATAGACCAGGGTGACGGTCTCGGCACCCAGGCGCTTCGTCTGGACGGCGATGTCGATCGCGGTGTTGCCGCCGCCGATGACGACGATGTGGCGGCCGACCGGCAGGGTCGCCTTGTCCGGGCTCTGCCGCAGCTTCTCGATGAAGTCGACCGCGTCGAGCACGCCCGCGAGCCCCTCGCCCGGCAGGCCCAGGCGGTTGGTGGCGCCGAGGCCGATGCCGAGGAAGACCGCGTCGTGGTCGCGGCGCAGCGCCTCGAGCGTCAGCTCGCGGCCGAGCGCCTGGCCGAGGCGGAGCTCGATGCCGCCGATGCCGAGGATGAAGGCGACCTCGCGGGCGGCGAAGTCGTTCGCCATCTTGTAGGCGGCGATGCCGTGCTCGTTGAGCCCGCCGGCCTTGGCCCGGCGCTCGTAGACGACGACGTCGTGGCCGCGCCGCGCCAGCGCATGCGCGCAGGCGAGCCCGGCCGGGCCGGCGCCGACCACGGCGACCCGCCGGCCGGTGGGGGTCGGCCGGGTGAAGGGCTGCACGCCCGAGGCGAAGAGCGCATCGGTGGCGTAGCGCTGCAGCCGCCCGATCCGCACCGGCTTGCCCTCCTGCACGGTGCGCACGCAGACCTCCTCGCAGAGCACCTCCGTCGGGCAGACCCGGGAGCAGGTGCCGCCCATGATGTTGGCCTCGAGGATGTCGAGGGCCGAGCCCTTCAGGTTGCCGGTCTGGATCTTGCGGATGAAGCTCGGGATGTCGATGCCGGTCGGGCAGGCCTGGACGCAGGGGGCATCGTAGCAGAAATAGCAGCGGGCGGCGTCGACCACGGCCTCCTTCTTCGCCAGCGGCGGCTGGAGGTCGGCGAAGTTCCCGTCATAGGCGGCGGCCGGCAGCCGACCGCCTCGAATATCCGCGCCCTCGCCCACGCCATCCACCTCCTGCCGCGACCGGCCGACCGGGGCCGAGCCTGATCGTCATGAAGAAGGGGGACGGTAGTGAGGAAGCGACGCTGCGGTCAAGGGTGGCGACGCTGCCGCGGCGGCCGCCCGGCGCGGCGCGACAGGTGCTGGCGGCGCCCGGCCGTCACGAGGTCCGGCCGGCCACCTCGTAGCCCTGCGTCTCGACGACGAAGCACTCCTGGTGTTGCTGCTGCAGCATCTGGCAGGCCTGGTCCGCCACCTCGCGCTCGAAGCCGGCGAGGCGCGCCCGGTAGACGGTCCGCCGCCGGCCCTTGAGCGGGCTGACGTCGATGGCCCCCTGCATCAGGAACTGCGGCACGAGCCCGGCTGCCGCCTGGGCGGCGCGGCGTGCCAGGTTCGAATCGTGGAAAGCGCCGACCTGGACCGCGTAGCCGCCGGTGGCAGCCGTCCCGGCGACCATGAGGCGCTGCGGGTTGGGCGCCGGCAGCGGCGCGTTCGCCGCGGCGGCGACGATGACCGCGCGCTCGGCCGGCGGCAGGGCATCGAGCACCGAGCCGGTGGAGGACTCGGCCAGGGTCGGCGCCGGGCGCGCGTCCGGCACGTCGACCAGCGTGCCGGGCCGGAGCGCCGGCACGGGCCCTGCCTCGGGTGCCAGGGCAGCCGCCGCCGAATCGGCAATGGCTACCGCCGCCATGGCCGTCCCGGGCTTCGCCTGCGGCAGGAGGGCGATCGCCGGCGCCGGGCGGCGCTTGCGGACCCGCTCGAAGCCGAGATCGAGCAGGCGGGCCACCTCCTTGTCCCGGGTGCGGGCGCTGCGGCCGCCGAACACGACGACGATGACCCGCTCGCCGCTGCGCCGCGCCGTGGCGGCGAGATTGAAGCCCGAAGCCCGCGTGTAGCCGGTCTTCAGCCCGTCCATGCCGGCATAGGTGACGAGCAGCCGATTGTGGCCGCGATGGTTGACGCCGTTGAAGGAGAAGCTGCGCCGGCTGAAATAGGGGTAGTAGCTGGGATGGTCGCTGATCAGCCGGTAGGCCAGCCGGGCCATGTCCGCCGCCGAGCTCTTCTGCTGGCGATCGGGCAGGCCCGAGGCGTTCTTGAAGGTCGTGTTCCGCATGCCGATGGCCCGTGCCCGGCGGGTCATCGCGTCGGCGAACCGCGGCTCGCTGCCGGCCAGCGCCTCGGCGATCACGACGGCCACGTCATTGGCCGACTTGACGACGATCGCCTCGATCGCCTTCTCGACCGTGATGGTCGAGCCGGCCCTGAGGCCGAGCTTCGACGCCGGCATGCCGGCGGCGCGGCGCGAGACGTCGAGCTTGCTGCCGAGCCGGAGCTCGCCGCGATCGAGCGCCTCGAACAGCATGTAGAGGGTCATCATCTTGGTGAGCGAGGCCGGATAGAGCGTGACGTCGGCGCGGCGCGAATGCAGCACCTCGCCGGTCGCGTAGTCGAGGACGATGGCCGCGTACTTGCTGTTGGCCTGGGCCGGCGGCGCGATCGCGGCGCCGAGCACCAGAACGAGAACTGCCAAGGCAAGGCGACCGATCATACCCATGCCTCTCCGGGCTCAATCTTCAACCTACGGTTGGAACGGGGGATAACACCCGCCATCCGCCAACCCCACCCTCTCTATCACGCGAAGGTTAACACTGCCTTTAGGCGATTCGATTAAGCGGCGAAAGAGGAGAGTTTTTTTTGCGTGTCCGTGTTGCCTCAGGGAGTCACGAGCTCGAGCCACTTCTTGTAGATGTAGCCCTGGTCGCCGTTCGGCAGGGTGACGTGCTTCCAACCGAGGGTGTCGCCGGTGACGGTGACCATGCGGCCGGCGTCCACGGTGCCGAGCCGCTCCGCATCGTTGTCGGGACCCGCCCGGTAGTTGACCGCGCTGATCACCCGCCAGGTCTCACCTTCCCCCGCCGCCCGGCTCGCCGCCGGCGCTGGCGCCGGGGCCGGCGCTGCGGCGGTGGTCGTCGGCGCCTCGGGTGCCGCAGCCGCCGGCTGCTCGGCGGCGGCCGGCCGCTCGGGCACCGCGGCGACAACCGGGCCGGCGGCGTCCTCGGTAGCCGGCGCTGCGGGAGTCGGGGCGGCAGGCGGGGCGGCCTCGGCCGTGGCTTCCGGTGCAGCCGCCGGCTCCGGCTCGGCCGCCGGGGCCTGCTCGGCCACGGGAGGCTGCCCGGTGGCGGCGGTCACCGGCGCCTCGCTCGCCGCCGGTGCGGTCGCCTTCTCGGGTGGCGCAGCCTCCTCGGGGGCGGCGACGGGTGCTGCCGTCACCTGGTGACCCTGGGCACGATCGAGCGCGGCCATGATCTCGGGATCGCCCGGGTTGAGGGCCGCGGCCTGCTCCAGGTCGGCCCGGGCGAGGTCGAGCTCGCCGCGCTCGGCATGGAGCTCGCCGCGCCGCAGATAGGCGAGGTAGTGGTCGGGCTGCATCTCGATCGCCGCGTCGAAATCGGCGATCGCCGCATCGTAGCTGCCGGAGGCGAACAGGACCTCGCCCCGCCGGACATGGGCGACCCTGAGGTTCCTGATGGTCGTGGCATCGCCGGGTCGCAGCGCCAGCGCCTGGCTGTAGTCGGCGATCGCCGCTTCGAAGTCGCCGGCCTCGCCATAGGCCACGCCGCGATTGTTGTAGGTGATGGCCAGCGCCTCGCCGACCAGCTCGCCCGAGCGGATCGCGTCGGTATAGGCCGTCACGGCCGCGCCGTAGTCACCCTGGCGGAAGGCTTCGTTGCCGGTTCGCACGTCGGCCAAGCCCTGCGCCAGGGCACCGCCCCCGAACATCGCAAGGACAGCCCAGGCGAGAGACGCCACGACAACACAGGCTGCGCAGATAGCCGTCAATCGCCGCATTCGCGGTCCTCCCTCTGCCAAGCAAGACGAATCCTCTCAGCGCCCGGCTGTAGCATCTGCATCCGTCTGCGTCAGCTTTTCCGGAGCTTTTTTTCGTGGGCGAGGCGGGTCCTGAGCCGTGCCCCGGCACCCTCCAATATGCGCTGCGGCGCCCGCGACAACGCCAGGGCATCGACCGGCACGTCGGCGGTGAGCACACTGCCGGCGCCGACCACCACCCGCTCGCCGACCACGAGCGGTGCGACGAGGGCCGAGTTGGAGCCGACGAAGGCCCCGGCGCCGATCTCCGTCCGGTGCTTCATGAAGCCGTCGTAATTGCAGGTCACCGTGCCGGCCCCGATATTGGCACCGGCACCCACCTCGCAATCGCCGAGATAGGTCAGGTGGCTGGCCTTGGCGCCAGTGCCGAGCCGGCTGTTCTTGACCTCGACGAAATTGCCGATCTTGGCCCGCTCACCGATCTCGGCCCCGGGCGCAGGCGGGCGAACGGCCCGACCTCGGCCCCGGCGCCGACCCGCGCCTGCTCGAGGTACGAGTGGGCGTGGATCACCGCACCGGACTCGACGGTGACGCCCGGGCGGAAGACGACGAAGGGCTCGATCACGGCACCCGGCCCGATCGCCGTGTCGGCGCTGAGCATGACCGTGTCGGGGGCCTCCATGATCACCCCCTGCTCCATGAGCTCGGCCCGCCGGCGGGCCTGGAAGAAGGCCGCGACCATGGCGAGCTGGGCCTGGGTGTTGACGCCCTGGCCCTCGATCCAGCTGCCCTCCACGGCGCTGCACGGCCAGCCCCTGGCCACCGCCAGCCCGACCGCGTCGGTCAGGTAGTACTCGCCGTTCTCGGGCTGGCGGGGCAGCTCGGCGAGGAGCCGGCGCAGCCGGTCGGCGGCGAGCGCCAGCACGCCGGCATTGCACAGATCCGAGGCGAGCAGGGCTTCGTCGCAATGCTTGTGCTCGACGATGGCGTGGAGGCGGCCGTCCGGCTCGGCGCGCAGCCGGCCATAGCCCGCGGGCTCGGGCGGGCGCATGCCGAGCACGGTCACGGCGGCCGCGTCACCCGCCCGCCGCTCGAGCAGCCGCTCCAGGGTCGCCCGCGTCAGGAGCGGGGTGTCGCCGTAGAGCACCAGCACGGCACCGGTCTCGGGCAGGCCCGGTGCGGCGACGGCCAGCGCATGGCCGGTGCCGTGCGGCGGGTCCTGGATGACGATCCGGCCCTCCGGCGCCAGCCTTTGGACCTCGGCCGCGACATCCTCCATGCCGGCGCCGAGCACCGTCGTCAGGTGCGCCGGCCGGAGCGACGCGGCGAGGTCGAGAACGTGGGCGATCAGGCTCTTGCCTGCGAGCTCGTGCAGCACCTTCGGCCGGTCGTTGCACATGCGCGTGCCGCGCCCGGCGGCGAGCACGACGATGCTGAGCGGCGCCGCGCCGGGCGTTTCGGGACTGACGGGCTCGGCACCCGGGCCAACGGTGGCAGCCATGCGCAACTCCAGCGAAAAAGGTGCGGCCGGACGGGCTCGACAAGCGGCCCTGAACTAGCCAAGTTCCGGGCCGCTCACAACACCTGCTCCGGGAGGCTTCCCATGTCCGTCGCGGCCGTGGTCTTCGATCTCGACGGCACCCTCGTCGACACCCTGCCCGACCTGCACGCCGCCGTGCGGGTGCTGCTCGCCGAGGCCGGGCTCGACGCCCCTTCCGCACCCGAGGTGCGGGCGATGATCGGCGATGGCGCCAGGCGCCTCGTCGAGCGCTCCCTGGCCTGGGCGAACGCCCCCGTCGACGCGGCCGGCTTCGATAAGGTGTATGAGCGCTTCCTCGAGATCTACAATGCCGCCCCGTGCCGGGAGAGCCGGCTCTACGCGCATGTGGAGCCGACCCTGAAGGCGCTGGCAGCGCAAGGCGTCCGGCTCGCCGTCTGCACCAACAAGCCGCAGGCGCCGACCGAGGCGATCCTCGAGACCCTGGGCGTGAGCAGCCTGTTCGGGGCCGCGATCGGCGGCGACGCGGTGCCGAAGCGCAAGCCCGACCCCGCGCATCTCCAGGCTGTCCTCGACCGCCTGGCCGTAGACCCCGCGGCGACGGTGATGGTGGGCGACAGCCACAACGACCTGGCCGCGGCCCAGGGGCTCGGCATGCCCTGCATCCTCGTCGACTACGGCTACACCGTCGTGCCGGCGCGCGAGCTCGGCGCCGATCGGGTGATCGGCGACTTCGCCGAGCTCGAGGCGGCGCTCGCCGAGCTGCCGACCGGCGGCTGAGCCGGCCCGGACACCGGCTTGACAGGAATGCGGCCACGACTTAGAGCGCCGCACTGTAGCGACCGGGGCTGACGGGCGCGTAGCTCAGCGGGAGAGCACTCGCTTCACACGCGAGGGGTCACAGGTTCAATCCCTGTCGCGCCCACCAGCCCGGCCCCGCCGGGCCCGTCAGCCGCCCTCCCCGATGCGTCAGCCGCCCTCGAAGAGCGCCGTGGTGATGTAGCGCTCGGCGAAGGAGGGGATGATCACGACGATCATCCGGCCGGCCATCTCCGGCCTGGCACCCACCTCGAGCGCCGCCGCCAGCGCCGCACCGGACGAGATGCCGCCCGGGATGCCTTCGAGCCGGGCGAGGCGACGCGAGGTCTGGAACGCTGTCTCGTTGGCGATCTTGACCACCTCGTCGATCAGCTCGACCTCGAGGTTCCCCGGCACGAAGCCGGCGCCGATGCCCTGGATCATGTGCGGCGCCGGCTGGCCGCCCGAAAGGACCGGACTCGCCTCGGGCTCGACCGCGATCATCCGCAGGCCCGGCTTGCGCGGCTTGAGCACCTGGCCGCAGCCGGTGAGCGTGCCGCCGGTGCCGACACCGGCGACGATCGCATCGACGCCGCCCCCGGTGTCGACCCAGATCTCCTCGGCGGTCGTGCGGCGGTGGACCGCCGGGTTGGCGGGGTTGTCGAACTGGCCGGGCATCACCGCCCCCGGGATCGATTCGAGCAGCTCGTGCGCCCGGTCGATGGCACCCTTCATGCCGCGCTCGCGGGGCGTCAGCTCGATCTCGGCGCCGAGGAACTTCAGCATCTTGCGGCGCTCGATCGACATCGATTCCGGCATGGTGAGGATCAGCCGGTAGCCGTGTGCCGCGGCGACGAAGGCGAGCGCGATGCCGGTATTGCCCGAGGTCGGCTCGATGATGGTGCCGCCGGGGCGCAGCCGGCCCTCGGCCTCGAGCGCCGTGATCATGGCGACGCCGATCCGGTCCTTGACGCTCGCCAGGGGATTGAAGAACTCGAGCTTGAGCAGGATGTCCGCCGCGATCCGCTCCTCGGCGAGCAGGCGCGGGATGCGCACGAGCGGCGTGTTGCCGATCGTCTCGGCGATGCTGTCGTAGATGCGGCCGCGGCCGGGGGCATCGAACTGCAGGGGTCGGTCCTTGGCCATGATCGTCCTGTCGCTGCGGCAGGTAGGGGGGGCAGGGATGAGCGCGAGCCGGTCACGGGCCGCGACGCCGCAGCCGGGTAACCGCATGTCGCCCCCACACTAGGCGATCGACCCGGCCTGCGCTAGGTGGGGCGGAACCTGCGCCCCTGCCCCGGAAATCCCTGCTCGATAGCCCCATGTCGGACCTGCCCAACATCCCAACACCCTGCGTCGGCGTCTGCACGCTCGAGCCCGAGACCCGGCTCTGCGCCGGCTGCCTGCGGACGGCGATGGAGATCGCCATGTGGCCGGGGGCGACGAACGAGGAGCGTCTGGCGATCGTCAACGCGCTGCGTGAGCGCCGCCGGGCACGCGGCATCACCAGTGCCGCCGACAGCCGTCCCCGCCGCCGCGCGGCGCTTCCCCATGCCGGGTGACCCGTCGATGTCCGAGACACTGCAGGCCTTGCTGGCCGAACGTTCCGTGCTGCTCGCCGACGGCGGCATGGGCACCGGGCTCTTCCGCCGCGGCCTGGAGACCGGTGACAGCCCCGAGCTCTGGAATGTCGACCATCCGGACCGGGTGACCGACGTGCATCGCGAGTTCGTGACGGCCGGGTCCGACCTGATCCTCACCAACAGCTTCGGCGGCAATGCGTTTCGGCTGAAGCTGCACGCCGCCGAGGGCCGCGTGCGCGAGCTCAACATGGCGGCGGCACGGGCGGCCCGCGCCGCTGCGGCGGAGGCCGGGCGGCCGGTGCTCGTCGCCGGCTCGATCGGGCCGACCGGCGAGATCCTGGCCCCGGTCGGCACGCTCGACCCGGCGGACGCCGAGGCGGCCTTCAGCGCCCAGGCGGCGGCCCTCGTCGAGGGCGGGGTCGATCTGCTCTGGGTCGAGACCATGTCGTCGGCCGAGGAGCTGACCGCTGCCGTGCGGGCCGCCGGCGCCTTCGGCCTGCCGGTCTGCGCCACCATGAGCTTCGACACCAACGGCCGGACGATGATGGGCCTGACCCCCGACGCGGCCCTGGCGCTGGCCCATTCGCTCGACCCGGCACCCGCCGGCTTCGGCGCCAATTGCGGCATCGGCCCGGCCCAGCTCCTGGCCACGCTGCTCGGCTTCAGCCGGCTCGAGCGGCGCGGCGAGGTGATCATCGCCAAGGCCAATTGCGGGATACCCGAATACCGCGACGGGGCGATCCACTATACCGGCACCGAATCCATCATGGCCGATTATGCCATCCTGGCGCGCGATGCCGGGGCGCGCATCATCGGTGGCTGCTGCGGCACGGCCGGCACGCATCTCGCCGCCATGCGCCGGGCACTCGACACGGCGGCCCCGGGGCCGGTGCCGGACATCGCCCGGATCGAGCGCCTGCTCGGCCCGGTCACCGCACCGGCGACGGACCCGGTGGCAGCGCCGCCGCGGGAACGGCGGCGCTCCCGGCCGGCAGGCTGAGCCTCAGCCCAGGACCTTGGCGGTCTGGCCGAAGAGGATCTTCTTCGCCGCGTCGTCCATCGGCGCCTCGGTGCGGTATTTCGGCCCCAGCTCGTAGGCGCGGACGGTCGCCGGCCGGGCGGCGATCGCCGCCTGCCAGCGCTTGAGATGCGGGAAGTCGTCGATGTTCTGGCCCTGGCGCTCCCAGCCCACGGTCCAGGGATAGCTCGCCATGTCGGCGATCGAGTAGTCCGGGCCGGCGACGAACGCCCGATCCGCCAGCCGCTTGTTCAGCACGCCGTAGAGCCGGTTGGTCTCGTCCACATAGCGCTTGATGGCGTAGGGCAGCTTCTCCGGCGCGTAGGTGCCGAAATGGTGGTTCTGCCCGGCCATCGGCCCGAGCCCGCCCATCTGCCAGAAGAGCCACTGCAGGACATCGACCCGGCCGCGCGCATCGGGGCTGATGAACCTGCCGGTCTTCTCGGCGAGATAGAGCAGGATCGCCCCGGATTCGAAGACCGAGATCGGCTCGCCGCCATCGGCCGGCGCCCGGTCGACGATCGCCGGCATCCGGTTGTTCGGGGCGATCTTCAAGAAGGCCGGATCGAACTGGTCGCCCTTGCCGATGTTGATCGGATGGATCCTGTAGTCGAGCCCCGTCTCCTCGAGGAACAGGGTGACCTTGTGGCCATTGGGGGTCGGCCAGTAGTAGAGATCGATCACGGGTTGCCTGCCTTTCCTTAGCCTGTAGACGGCGAGATGGCGGTCGGCGCCGCTGCCGTCAACCGACCGCCTCGATTTCACCCTCGATCTCGAGCCAGCGTTCCTCGGCCCGGGCGATGGCGGCGACGACACCCTGCCGCTCGCTCTCGAGGGTGGCGATATCGGCTTCACCCCGATAGGTGGCGGGGTCGGCGAGGCGCCGCTCGAGCCGGGCCCGGTCCGTCTCCAGCCGCCTGATCTCGGCCTCGAGGTCCTTTGCCGCCTTGCGCAAGGGTGCGAGCAGCTGGCGCCGCTCGCTGCCACCCACCGTCTTCGCTGGCCGCCCCTTCTGCGACTGGCCGTCGCCCTCGGCACGAGCCAGAAGCTCGGCCCGGTAGCTCTCGAGGTCGCCGTCATAGACGCGGACCCGGCCGTCCTTGACGAGCCAGAGCCGATCGGCGGTGAGCTCCACCAGATGCCGGTCGTGGCTGATCAGCACGACCGCGCCCGGGAACTCGTTGATCGCCTCGATCAACGCCTCGCGGCTGTCGATGTCGAGGTGGTTCGAGGGCTCGTCGAGGATCAGGAGCTGCGGCTTCAGGGTCGCCACGAGGGCGAGGCAGAGCCGGGTCTTCTCGCCGCCGGAAAGGTGCTGCGCCTTCGTCTCGGCCCGCGCCTGGGTCAGGCCGAAGCGGCCGAGCAGGGCGCGCAGGCGCTCGGCCCGCTCGTTCGGCAAGAGGCGCTGCAGGTGCTGCAACGCCGTGTCGCCGGGCTCCAGATCCTCGGTCTGGTGCTGGGCGAAGAAGCCGACGCGCAGGCCGCGGCTGCGGTGCAGCTCGCCCAGCATCGGCTCGAGGCGGCCGGAGAGCAGCTTGGCGAGCGTCGACTTGCCGTTGCCGTTCGCACCGAGCAGCGCGATCCGGTCGTCCGGGTCGAGCCGGAGATCGAGCCCGCGCAGGACCGGCGCCCCGCCATAGCCGACCGCCGCGTCGTCGAGCGTGATGAGCGGCGGCGGCGGCATCTCCGGCGCCGGGAAATGGAAGACGACGTCGGGCTCGGGCGGCGGCGGGGCGATGGTGCCGAGCTTCTCCAGCATCTTGATGCGGCTCTGCGCCTGGGTCGCCTTCGACGCCTTGTAGCGGAAGCGGTCGACGAAGGACTGCAGGTGCTTGCGGCGCGCGTCCAGGCTCTTGCGCTGCTTCTCCAGCAGCTCGCGCTGCTCGCGGCGGATGCGGTCGAACGCGTCGTAATTGCCGGAATAGGCCTTGAGCTGCCGGGCCTCGAGATGGACGATCCGGTCGGGGATGCTGTTCAGAAGGTCGCGGTCGTGGCTGATCAGCACGAGCGTGCGCGGGTAGCGCTTGAGATAGGCCTCGAGCCAGAGGGCGGCCTCGAGGTCGAGATGGTTGGTCGGCTCGTCGAGCAGGAGGAGGTCGGGCTCGGCGAAGAGCGTCGCCGCCAGGGCCACGCGCATCCGCCAGCCGCCGGAGAAGCTGGCGAGCGGCCGGGCCTGCATCGCCTCGTCGAAGCCCAGGCCCTTGAGGATGCGGGCGGCGCGGGCCGGCGCCGCCTCCGCACCGATCTCGTAGAGCCGCATCTCGATATCGGCGAGGCGCTCGGCCGACGGCCCCCGGCCACGCTCGTCGATCAGCGCCTGGCGCTCGAGGTCGGCGGCGAGCACCGCGTCGAGCGGCGTTCGGGAGCCGCCGGGCGCATCCTGGGCGACGCTGCCGATGCGCCAGCCGGTCGGCAGCAAAAGCTCGCCCTCGTCCGGCTGCAGCTCGCCCAGGACCAGGCGGAAGAGGCTGGTCTTGCCGGTGCCGTTGCGACCGACCAGCCCGACCTTCTGCCCGGCGGCGATCTGCAGGTCGGCGCCTTCGAGCAGCGGCCGCCCGGCGATTCTGAGCGTGATGTTGGCGAGCGTCAGCATGGTGCGCGGGGCAACGCCGGGGCGGCCGGGGCCGCCCCGTGCCCGGCCCGGTCCCGGCTCAGCCCGGCAGGTCGGCGGCGACGCTGACCTTGACCATGCGGTCCGGGTTGCGCGGCGGCTCGCCCTTCGCCAGGCGGTCGACCAGCTCCATGCCGTCGACCACCCGGCCCCAGACCGTGTACTGGCCGTTGAGATGCGGGGCCGGCTCGAAGCAGATGAAGAACTGGCTGTTGGCGCTGTTCGGGTTCTGGGTGCGGGCGGCGCCGATGGTGCCGCGCTTGAACGGCTCCTTCGAGAACTCCGCCTTGAGGTCGGGCTTCGACGAGCCGCCGGTGCCGGTGCCGGTCGGGTCGCCGGTCTGCGCCATGAAGCCGGCGATCACGCGGTGGAAGACGACGCCGTCATAGAAGCCCTCGCGCGCCAGCTCCTTGACGCGGGCGACGTGCTGCGGGGCGATGTCGGGCAGGAGCTCGACGGTGACGGTGCCGGTCTCCAGCTCGATGACGAGCGTGTTCTCGGGGTCGAGGCCGTTCTGGGCCGAGGCTGGCGGGGTCATGGCGAGAGCGAGGCCTCCGAATAGGATGAGAAGAAGGTTGCGCATGAGCTGCACGTGCTTGGGTCCCTTGATGTTCGTACGGGTGGGGCCACCTGAAGGCGCGGACATAGCCGCTCGGGCCGTTTCGCGCTAGGCGGTGTCCATCGTTTTCCGTCCCGGCGGCCGCGGATCGGCCGAGCCGGCCGTTTTGCTCGAGGGCCATTTGTCCGAAACCGACGATCGCCAGCGCCTGGCCGACGAGGCGGGCCGCCGCCGCACCTTCGCCATCATCTCGCATCCCGATGCCGGCAAGACGACGCTGACCGAGAAGCTCCTGCTCTTCGGTGGCGCCATCCACCTCGCGGGCGAGGTCAAGGCGCGGGGCGACCGGCGGCGGGCGCGATCGGACTGGATGTCGATCGAGCAGAAGCGCGGCATCTCGGTCACCACCTCGGTGATGACCTTCGATTACGGCGGCTGCACCTTCAACCTGCTCGACACGCCGGGCCACGAGGATTTCTCGGAGGACACCTACCGGACGCTGACCGCCGTCGACAGCGCCGTCATGGTGATCGACGCCGCCAAGGGCATCGAGGCGCAGACTCTCAAGCTGTTCGAGGTCTGCCGGCTGCGCGACATGCCGATCATGACCTTCATCAACAAGCTCGACCGCGAGGCCCGCGACCCCTTCGAGCTGCTCGACGAGATCGCCGAGCAGCTGGCGCTCGACCCGAGCCCGGTCAACTGGCCGATCGGCATGGGCCAGAACTTCCGGGGCGTGGCCGAGCGCGCCTCCGGCGACCTCCTGCTGATGAAGGCCGACGGGCGGGGCATCGACACCGAGGAGCGGGTGCAGCGGCGCAGCAACTCGGTGGCCGGGCGCATCCCGCAAGGCCAGCTCGACAAGCTCGACGAGGACCTCGACCTCGTCGAGGGCGCCCTCGAGCCCTTCGACCACGACGCCTATCGCGAGGGCAACCTGACCCCGGTCTTCTTCGGCAGTGCGCTCCGCACCTTCGGGATTCGCGCGCTGCTCGACCAGCTCGTCGCCGAGGCTCCCTCGCCCCGGCCGCAGCCGGCGGAGCCGGCACCGGTGGCGCCGGACGAGCCGCAGGTCGCGGGCTTCGTCTTCAAGGTCCAGGCCAACATGGACCCCAAGCATCGCGACCGCGTCGCCTTCGTGCGCGTCTGCTCGGGGCGCTTTCGCCGCGGCATGAAGCTGAAGATGGTGCGCCACCAGAAGCCGCTCGCCGTCGCCAACCCGATCTTCTTCTTCGCCCAGGACCGCGGCCTCGCCGACGAGGCCTACCCGGGCGACATCATCGGCGTGCCCAATCACGGCCAGCTGCGGGTCGGCGACGCGCTCTGCGAGAGCGAGGACCGGCGCTTCACCGGCATTCCGAGCTTCGCGCCCGAGATCCTCATGCGGGTCCGGCTCGGCGACCCGATGCGCGCCAAGCATCTGAAGAAGGCGCTCGAGGACCTCGCCGAGGAGGGCGTCACCCAGGTCTTCCGGCCGCGGCTGGGTGCCGAGTGGATCGTCGGCGTGGTCGGCCAGCTGCAGCTCGACGTGCTGAAGTCCAGGCTCGAGGCCGAGTACGGCCTGCCGATCGACTTCGAGGGCGCGCCTTATGTGACCGCGCGCTGGTGCACCGCACCCGACCATGCCGAGCTCGACCGGTTCGAGCAGGCGAAGAAGGCGAGCCTCGCCGACGACCGCGACGGCCAGCCGGTCTTCATGGCGCGCAACAGCTGGGACCTCGGCCGGGTGCAGGAGGATTTCCCGAAGATCGCCTTCCACAAGACGCGCGAGCGCGCCTGATCAGTCGCCGGCGACGCGGTTGAGCAGCTCCTGCCCGGCGAGCCGGCGCTCGAGATTGGCCATGAAGAACCGGGCATGGCGCAGCTCCCAGTCGGCGACCCGGTCGCTGCAATGCGGCGTGATCAGCACGTTGTCGAGCTGGCGCAAGGGGCTGGCTGCGGGCAAAGGCTCGGTCTCGAACACGTCGAGATAGGCGCCGGCGATGCGCCGCCCGACGAGTGCCCGCAGCAGCGCCGCCTCGTCGACCACCGCCCCCCGCGCGGCGTTGAGGAGGAAGGCCGAAGGCCGCATGGCGTCGAGCACGGCAGCGTCGATCAGGTGCCGCGTGGCGTCGGTCAGACGCACGTTGAGGCTGAGATAGTCCGCCTCGGCCGCCACCGCCTCGAGCTCGGCGAGTGGTGCTACCCGATCGAAGGGCGGCTTCGACCCGGCGGCCCGGGCGACGCCCACGACCCTGAGGCCCAGCGATTTCGCCAGGGTCGCGAAGGCCGTGCCGATCGCCCCGGTGCCGACGATGACGAGGCACTGCCCGCCGAGGGCGGCGAAGCTCCGGGGCTGCCAGCGCCCGGCGACCTGGTCGTGCAGCGCCCCGACGAAGCCGCGATTGAGGGCGATGAGGGCACCGAGCAGGGTCTGGGCGAGCTCCGGCGCCAGCACCCCGGCACCGTTGGTCAGGAGGAAGCCGGGCGGCCCGTCGGCGACGAGATGGTCGAAGCCGGAGCCGCCGACATGCACCCAGTCGAGGCCCGGCCGGTTCCGCAGGCGGGCATGCTCGGTGCGGGGAAAGCCGTCGGTGACGCAGCTATAGGCGATGGCGGCCGAAAAATCCTTGGCAGCCGCGAGCTCGGCCGGCCGGCGCAGGACACGGAAGTCGATCGCCGGGAACCGGCTGTGCAGCTCGTCCAGATACTGATCGGCGCCCTCGTGCAGCACGAGCACGCCGATCCCCTTCGCCCCCACGTCGCCGAACCTCCCGCCGGGCCGCCCCGAGGCCCGGAGCAAAGCCGGCCGACGACAGCCTCGTCAAGCGCCTCAGGCGTCCCGCCCTGGGCCAGTGAACATCTGCGGCCCCTCGTCCAGACGCTCCTTCGGCGGCAGGGCCGGCTGCGGCAGCGCGTAGAACTTGGGGTCGCGGTTGTCGAGGCTCGGCTCGAACGGCAGGCGCATCTGCACCGCGCTGCCGTTCTCCTCGGCCTCGCGCAGCGCCTCCTGCAGCTCCTGCGCCAGCTCGCGGCTCCAGGGCAGGACATAGGCGCGCGGCTCGGCCAGCTCGGCCATCTGCAGCCAGAGATAGATGCCGTCGCCCTCGCGCATCGAGCTGCCGAGCACCGTCGCCTCGTCGGCCCGTGCCAGCCACCATTCGAGGTGGACCGGCTTGGGCTTGCTCAGGAGGGTCAGCGTCGCCGCATAGGCGAGCGGCAGGAAGAGGGCGGTGGTGATCACGGCCGAGATCTTCACCCCCAGCCGGCGCGGCGCCCAGATGCCGTGCGTGGCGAGGATGAAGGCGAGCAGTGCGGCGACGATGAAGAAGCCCGAGACGTCGGTCATCGTTTCTTCCAGTTGCGCAAGGGGCGCTGGAGGTTGTGGACACTGCCCGGGACCAGGTCGCCCTGGTCGTCGAGCCGGAAGCGGTAGGCGGTGATCTCCTGGCCCTCGCGGGTGAGGTCGACCTTGCTCGCGAGGATCTGCCGCGCCGATTCCTCGACACTCTTCTTGACGCTGGTGACGACGGTGACCGGCACCGGCAGGGTGCGCGAGGGGTTGCGGTAGAGATGGACGTTCACCGTGTACTCGCCCGGCAGGATGCCGCGCGAGTAGCTCACCTCGTAGTTCAGCCCGGTGGCGTCAGCGAGCTTGCCGAGGTCGTCGCGCAGCAGGTTGAAGACGGCACCACCCTTGTTCGAGTAGCCGACCGGGATATCGGCCGGGGCCTGCACCCAGAGATCGACATCGGTATCGAGGCCGTCCGGCCAGCGGACCTCGACGACGACGTTGCCGGGCGGCTCCATCGCGTCCGCGGTGCGGGCGTCCGGCGGGTTGAGATGCGGCAGGATCATCACCACGATGGCGACGAACCCGGCGAGGGCGAGGAGGATGACGTCGCGGAAGACCGTGCCGGTCTCGTCGTCCTCGAAGGGCTCAAGCCCGCCCATGCTGGGCCTCGCCGCGCTCGACCACCTGGGTGAGCAGATGGACGACACCGGATTCGAGCAGGCGGTAGTTGATCATCAGCCAGACGCTCAGGACCGACCCGGCAAGGGTCGTGTAGAGGGCCACGCGCTGATGCCTTCGATGAGGGTCGACCATAACGACTGGCGCCGATATCCGCCGCGATTGGATCGACGCCCGAGAGTGCGATGATGAAGCCGAGCACGGTGCCGATCAGGCCGAGCAGCACGAGGCTGCTGGGTGATGTGCCTGACCGGCGCGATCCGGGTGGCGAGCTTTGAGCTTGAGGGCGGCGGCGAGGTTGCCGCGCCTGGCACGGTCGCCAGCGCCTCGACGAGATGGCCGCCGACCCGCGAGTCGCGCCTGGGCAATGCTGCCGCGCACCGCGTTGAGCTCGCCGGTCTGGTGACGCGGCGGGCGCAGAGCCCGAGGCCGGCGAGGAAGGTGACGGTGACCAGGACAACGATGCCGGTCGAATCGGCGAGGAAGACCGGGGTCAGGAGACCGTTGAGCCAGGCGGCGCCCAGAAGCGCCACACCGATGATGTTGAGCAGGGGCGAAGCGCAACAGCAGCAGATAGTCGAACGGCGATGACGGCAGCAACGCCGTCAGAAGGCGCAGCACGCGGGATAGTTGCGGCCTGGTCGGTACGATGTCGGTATCCTGAGTATCGAGGCCATGGAACCCACTCCAGCTCGAGGGATGGCGGCCGCGACGATGCCGCGGCGGCCGGACGAATCCGCTGCACGCGAGACGGGAAGGTGCGGCGAAGGTCACCAGACAGGCACGATCGACGGATGTTGCCGGAAGCTTGGTTAACAGGCCGTTAACCGATCACGCCCGCACCCCGGAACGTAACAAAAGCCCTTATCCTATTCTTACCTTGAATTGATTTCGATCTGTTAAAATACTGCGATGCCGGCCTTCCCGACACCGGCCGAAATAGTCGTCGGCGGATGTGAAATGCTCGCCCGGGGCTGTCAGGTGACGAAGGCGAGGTCGACCCCGTGGCCCATCCCGGCTCGACGAGCACCGTACCGCCCGCGGTTCCTGCGGCAGCTAACATGCTGCAGTGCAAGAAAATCGGCGGTCGCGTCCGGATCGTCCACCCGATCCGAGGATCTGGCGGAGCGCCGGGCCGGCGCCGGCGGGCGGCTCCCAGTCGGGATGCAGGAGCGGCGCATCGTCCAGCGGGCAGATCACCGGCGCCGTGCCGGTCTGCATGGTCCAGCGTGAGTCGGTGCGGCCTATTGCCGCAGCCGCGCCGACGAGCTGCTCGGCAAACCGCACGGAGCGGCTCGATGTCGGCGGCCAGGACAGTGAGGCCGGCGATGCCCGAAGCACCATTGGGGATGCCGGAGTCAGGCCGGCCGCCACATCGGCCCGCGTGAGATGGTGGCAGGCGAAGATGCAGCCGAGGCCCCGCTGCATCCAGCATCACGTTCGCGAAGCGGAGATCGATCGGCCCGGCATCGCCTCGAGCAGGCGCCTCGAGCTCGGCGGTCCGCGCCGAGGCGAGGCCCGCGGCCTGCCAGGCCGCGGCGGTGCACGCCGCGTCGCTCGTGCCGAGGGCGAGGCTCCATGAGCCCCTCGCCCGCCGCCAGCCGCTCGTCCAGCCCGTTGGTGAAGCCGGTCGGGTCGACGATGCCGAGCAGCTCCAGGTAGTCGTCCCTGAACATGATGCAGTAGTTGGCCGTCGCCCAGCCGACATGACCGCGGGCAGCCGAGTTGAAGCCGAGCGTGCCCAGGCGAGGCGCGCGCCGCCTCGAGGTCGCGCACGCTGATGATCAGTAAGCGAGCCCGCGGATCGCTGTACGCGTTCCGTCCTTCTCGCTGGCCGCGTTGCCGGCCGGTGCCCTGCCGACGAACATCGGGCCGGCAATCCCAGCCATCGAGGAGGCAAGATGAGCATCGGCATCATCTGCGCGATACCCCAGGAGCTCGGCCACCTGGCGACGGCGCTTGGGCGAGACCTGGCGGCATGTGCACGGTGGCCTCGGAGCTCCTTTCTGGCACGCTCGACGCCACCCTCGTCGTGCTGGTCGGCGGCGGCGTCGGCAAGGTCAACGCGGCCATGACCGCCACCCCGTTGCCGACCGGTTCTGCCTGCACCGCCCTCGTCTTCGGGCGTGGCCGGCACTGACTCCGGATCCCGCCGTCGGCGACATCGTCATCGGCGAGCGCACGCTGCAGCACGATGCCGGCGTGCTGCAGGGCGAGCTTTGGGTCCACACTCATCAGGCGGGCCACGTGCCCTTTTCAACCCGACCGATCTGGCTCGGCTACACCGCGCCCGCCCTCGCCCTGCGGCGCATCCGCGAGCGGCTCGACGGCTTCGCCCTGCCGCCGTTCTCGCCGGCCGCGGGCGGCACCGGGCGCCGCCCAGGGTCACCTTCGGAACGATCCTCACCGGCGACCAGTTCCTCAATTGCGAGGCGACGCGACGGCGGCTCTTCGAGGAGCTCGGCGGCCACGCGATCGAGATGGAAGGCGGTGCCGTGGGCCAGGTCGCCGAGGCGTTCGGCCTGCCGCATCTCGTGATCCGCGCCCTCTCCGACCTCGCCGGCGCCGAATCGCACTTCGATTTCGGCCGCTTCGTCGAGGAGACCGCCGCGGGCTCGGCGGCCATCCTGCGTCATCTCCTGCCGGCCCTCTGAGGCGCGCCGCCGCCGCTCAGCACGGGCCGGGCAAGCAACGACCGTAGCCGTTCCGGCTACGCACATCGACCTCGAGAAAGTTCAGGCGCCGCTCCACCGCCTCGAGCCGGCGATTGGTCTCCTTGCAGCAGCAGGCAGAGACCGTGCGCGTCGCTGCCGGGCGCGAAGCCGGCGCCCGAGCAGGCGGCGGCGTCGGTAGTGCGCAGCTCCTCCACCGTCGGCGCCGCCTCGCACGCACCCAGCACGAGGCAGGCCGCCAGGATCAGGTGCGGCGCCGGCGTCACGGCACGGTCACGGCCAGCTCTCGGCGATCGCCTCGGGTGCCGGGCGGGGCGGCAGGCTCTGCCGGTCCAGCGGGCTGCCGAGATAGATGATGCCGATGATGCGCTCGTTCGCCGCCAGCCCGAGGCCCGCGCCGACCGCCGGGGCCGCGGCCGGGCCGCCGCTCGCCCACTTGCCGGCGAAGCCCATGGCGTGCGCCGCGAGCAGCAGGTTCTGCACGGCACAGGCCGCCGAGGCCTCCTGCTCCCAGAGCGGGATCTTCGGATGGGCCGGGTCCGCCCGGCAGATGGCGATCAGGATCACCGGGGCGCGCAGCGGCGCCGTTCGCTGCTTCTCGACCTCGCCCGGGCTGGTGTCGGGGCGCGCCGCCTGCACGCCGGCGGCGAAGAGATCGCCCAGCCGCTCGCGGCCTTCCCCCCGGACGACGAGAAACCGCCAGGGCCGCAGCTTGCCGTGATCGGGTGCCGCCGCCGCCGCCGCCAGCATGCGGCGCAGTGCCGCGTCGTCCGGGCCCGGTGCCGCCATCCTTGCTGGCGGCACCGTGACCCGCGTGAGAATCGCCTCGAGTGCCTGCATCGTCTCTCCTTCGCGCGGGGTCGGTGTCCGACGCCGAGCCTGCGTCGTCAACGGCTTCTTAACCGAGATCGGCTTCACTGAGTGGTGCGGAAGATTGGATTGTCTCTTGATGCTGCAGAGCCGCATAGGCATGCTGCACCGCACGAATGGCTCCCGCAGCACCGGCCCCCTCCGGGGCCACCCCCGCCCTACCCGGCGAGCGGCCACAAGGAACGACGACATGTCCGACTACGGTTACGCGCTGAACGACATCGAGGTCGGCATGACGGCCTCGTTCGCCAAGACCATCACCGATGCCGACATCCTGATGTTCGCCGGCGTCTCCGGCGACACCAACCCGGTTCACCTGAACGAGGAATTCGCCTGCGGCACCCCGTTCAAGGGCCGCATCGCCCACGGCATGCTGACCGCCAGCCTCATCTCCACCGCACTCGGCACCAAGCTGCCCGGCCCCGGCTGCATCTATCTCAGCCAGTCGATGAAGTTCCTGGCCCCGGTGCGGGCCGGCGACACGGTGCGGGCCGTCGTCACCGTCCGCGAGATCGAGCGCGACAAGCGGCGCATCACCCTGGACACGGTCTGCCAGGTCGGCGGCAAGGACGTGCTGGTCGGCGAGGCCCGCCTGCTCGTGCCGGCACGCGAAAGCCTCGAAGCCGCCTGAGAAAGGCCCGCCACGGGGTCCGCCTTAACCGCAATTTAAGGCGCTGCTGCCAGTGTGACCCCGTCGCCCGATCGGCGGGCGGCGGGTCGGAACACGGGGCAGGTCCATGCACCCCACGATGCTGCTCGATGCGTGCCGGGTCGTGGCGACCCGGCTCACCATGCGCGCCGCGAATTTCGTCGTCTTCCTCATCCTGGCACGCAGCCTGACGCCCGCCGAGTTCGGTGCCTATGGCTACATCGTCGCCTCGGTGCTCATGCTCTCGGTGATCGCCGACCTCGGCCTGCGCCAGGCGACCGCCGCCGCCATCGGCGAGGGTCGTGACGAGGCCCGGCTTCTCGCGCAGCTCGTGCTGATCTGGCTGGTGCTCGGCAGCGTTGCCGTGCTCGCCATGCATCTGGCGATCCAACTCGTCGGCCTGCTCGACGACACGGCCCTCCTCTGGACCGCCGCTCTCGTCGCCGCCCCTGCCCTCTTCATGCGCACGTGGCAGGGCATCTTCCTCGGCCGCGGGCAGATCGCGGCCCTGAACCGCTCCGAGCTCGCCTCGCGCGCCGTGCTGCTCCTGGGCACGGCCGTTCTCGCGGCAGGCGGCTGGCTGGCCCTCCAGACCATCGTCTGGTTGCTGCTCCTCTCCTATCTGGTCGGCTCGCTCGTGGTGCTCACCGATGTCGCGCCCCGGCTGGCCGCCGCTGATTTCCGCGCACCCGCCATCGCCATTGGCCTGCTCCGCCGTGGCCTCGGCTTCGCCGCCGGCATCATCGCCATGATCATGCTCGGCCGGGTGGGAGTCTGGATCGTCGGCGGCCTCCTGAGCGCCGATGATCTCGGCCGCTATTTCGGCCTCATGCGCCTCGCCGAGATGGTCGCCGAGATCGCCACGGCCGTCGGCATGGTGATCTTCAGCCACGGCGTGCGCCGGACCGGCGAGCGCGCGGCAGCGGTGGCGGACACGCTGCGCCTGACCCGCCTCGTCGGCGCCCTCATGGCGCTCGTCTCGGTGGTCATCCTGGCCCTCGCCGAGCCCTTGCTGGCGCTAGCGCTGGGCCCCGCCTATGCCGGTGCCGCCGACGCGTTCCGGCTCATGGTCGTGGGTGCTCTCGCGGGCTGCTACGGCATGATGCTCTTCCCCGGCCTCTCGTCGCAGGGCGAGGAGAAGCTGGGTGCGCTGATCTTCGTGGTCGGCACCGCCACGGCAGCGCTGCTCGCCTTCGTCCTGACCGCGCGCCACGGCCTGACCGGCGCAGCGCTCGCCATGGCCCTGGCCCAGGGGGTGACCCTCGTCGGCTTTCTCCTGGCCTATCGCCGGGCCTTCGGCGTCGCCATCCAGGACGCGCTATTGCCCCGCGCCGAAGATTTCCGCCTCCTCGCCGCCCCGCTCATGGCCGGCCTCAGGCGCCGGCTCGCCGGCACCTGAGCACAACGGGACAAACTGCTGAACGCCGAGCTCAGTCGGCCTGGGCGATCGAAATGGCCCAGGCAACCGTTACGGCGATGAGGGCGACCCCGTCTGACGGGGAGATCACCGACCGCCTCCATGCCCGCCGACGGTGACCCACGAGGATCCACGACACCAGGGCGCAGCGGGGCGGTCCCGGGACCACGGCCCCGACCGCCGGTGTGCCGCTGGGCGCGCAATCCCGGGCTGGGCTCGCCCGCGCGCATCCGCTAGCGTGGCGCCGGGTCCAGCCAGGACGGGGGCGACCGACCATGCCGCTGATGGCCAAGATCGCACTGCTCTTCGTCGTCTTCGTCGACCTGATCGGCCAGGGGCTGGTGTTTCCCATCATCAACGAACTGATCATGGCGCCGGATTCGCCGCTGCTGCCGGCAGGAACGCCGGATGCGGCGCGGCATCTGGACTACGGGCTGGTGATCGGGAGCTTCTTCCTCGCCTGGTTCTTGGGCGTGGTCTATGTGGCGCGGCTGTCGGATTCGATCGGCCGCAAGCAGGCGCTCATGATCTGTCTCGGCGGGGCGCTCCTCGGCTACGTCCTGACCATCGCGGCCCTCTATGTCGGCAGCCTCTGGCTCTTGATCCTCGGCCGGGCGGTCAGCGGCTTCACCGCGGGCAACCAGCCGATCGCCCAGGCGGCGATGGTCGACGCCAGCACGGACGCGGCGGATCGCGACCGCAACATGGGCTACATCGTCACCGGCATCAGCTTCGGGCTGGTGGGCGGGCCGATCATCGGCGGCATCTTCTCGGACCAGGGCCTGCTCGGCTCGATCGCCAGCGTCGAGGCGCCGTTCTACGCCTCGCTGGTGCTGGTCATCGTCGCCATGCTGCTGGTGCTGGTGTTCTTCGAGGACGCGCGGGTCGAGCGCCGACCGTTCGTCTTCCGGCCGCAGGAGATCGTCGAGAACCTCTGGCAGGTGACCCGCCATCCCCTGGTGCTACGCCTCCTGCCTGTCTACGTCGTGTTCATGGTGGCCAATCTCACCTTCTACATCTTCATCGACAATTTCCTGACCAGCGCCTTCGACTACGGCATCGTCGGCGGCAGCGCGGTGATGCTGGTCATCGGCTTCGCCCTCGCCTTCTCCAGCACGTTCCTCGTGCAGCCGACCCAGGCGAGATTCGACAAGCACCTGATCATCGCCCTGACGTTCGGCCTCTGGGCGGGGGCGGCCCTGGCGGTGGCGGCGTCGCCTTTGGCGCTCTTGTGCTTCGTGCCGGTCTTCCTCTTCTATTTCTGCTTCGGCGTCGCCTACCCGACGATGATCGGCATCTTCTCGGGCAGCGTGGGCGAGGCGGACCAGGGCTGGATCATGGGCATCACCACGGCAGTCTTCACCCTGGTCGGCGGTATCATGTCGCTGATCGGCGGCTGGCTGATGAGCGTCGACATCCGCCTGCCCTTCTACATCTCCGCCACGGCGGCGGCCCTCGGCTTGCTGCTCGTCGCGGCGAGCTGGTCGCGGCCGGAGATCCGCCGGCTGACCGGCCGCGCCACCGGCGACTGACGATCGGCCGGGGCCTTGTGGAGCTCGCCCATGCTCGACCGCCGCCGGATCAGGCAACTGCCGCTGCTGGCCCCGCTGATCGCCGCGTACCGGCCGGTCACCGTGCTCGACATGCTGGTGCCGAAGGACGCGCAATCGGTGCTGGCTGCGGCCGATCTGCCCTACGGGCCACTGCCGCGCCAGCGCTTCGACATCTACGTGCCGACCGGCGAGGCGGCCGCCGGCGGGCCGCACCCCCTGCTGCTCTTCGTCTATGGCGGCGCCTGGCGGAGCGGGCGGAAGTCCGACTACCGGTTCGCCGGGCGGGCATTCGCCGCCCGGGGCTACGTGACGGCGGTGGCGGACTACCGGCTGGCGCCGGAAGTGCACTACCCCGATTTTCTCGTCGATTGCGGCCAGGCGCTGGCCGCCTTTCGCGCGACCGCGGCGGGCTACGGCGGTGATCCGAGCTGGACCTTCCTCGCCGGACATTCGGCCGGCGCCTACAACGCGGTGATGCTCGCCCTGGCGCCGGAGATCGCCGCGGCCGCCGGCTACGAGCGGGGCTCCATCGGCGCGGTCGCGGCGATCGCGGGGCCATACGATTTCCTGCCGCTCAGGGTCGATACGACCGAGGCCGCGTTCGGCGAGGCGTCGGACAAGCCGGCGACGCAGCCGATCAACCGGGTCGACGCCACCGCTCCGCCGATGATCCTGCTGACCGGCACCGCCGACGAGGTGGTCGTTCCGGCCAATGCCGACCGGCTGGCGGCGGAGCTGCGCGCGGTCGGCGTGCCGGTCGAGGTCGTCCGCTACGAGGGTGTCGGCCACAATGGTGCCCTGATGAGCATCGCTCGCCCGTTTCGCGGCTATGCGGACATCCTGGGCGATGTCGACGCCTTCTTCGAGCGGATCATGGCCGGCGCGCCGCCCTCGAGGCCCTCGGCCGAGCAGTCCTGAGCGTTTGCAGGGTGAGCGAAGACGAGGAATGCCAAGGCGATCGGCCGATCAGCCAGCTGATGGTGAGGCCGATGACCGAGAGCATGGCGACACCGGCGATCAGCTGCTCGACGGCGAAGAGCGCGCCGGCGGTCAGGATGTAGGCGCCGATGCCGAACCGGGCGCCGATCATCTCGGCAGCGACCAGGAGCACGATCGAGATCGAGACCGAGATGCGAAACCCGGCGAGGATCGCCGGCAAGGCCCCCGGCAGGATGATCTTGCGGACGATCGAGGCCCAGGAGAGGCCGAAGGACTGGCCCATGCGGATCAGGCCCCGGTCGACATTGTCGACGCCGCTATAGGTGGCGATCACGGTCGGGAAGAAGGCGCCGAAGAGGATGGTCGCCACCTTGGAGCCCTCGCCGATGCCGAACCAGACGATGAAGAGCGGCAGGAGGGCGATCTTCGGCACCGGGAAGAGGGCGGCGACCACCGGGGCGAGGCCGGCGCGCAGCACCGAGAAGAGGGCGATGGCGAGCCCGACGGCGATGCCGAGCGCCGTGCCGAGCGTCCAGCCGACGACGAGGCGGACGAGGCTCGCCTCGAGATGCTGCCAGAGCATGCCGGTCTCGATCAGGTCGAGAAAGGCGGCGAAGGCGGCGGACGGCGCCGGCAGGGCGATCGTGCTGATCCAGCCGGTGCGCGAGCCGAGCTCCCAGAGCGCGATGAGGCCGACGAAGACGAGCGGCGAAAGATAGCCCAGCGGCACATGGCGAAAGCCGCCGCCGCGGAACGGCACGGGCCGGACGTCGTCGTCCCGCGCCGCCCCCTCAGCCGGCCCGTCAGCCGGCATTGGCGAGCTCGCGGTCAGCCGCCAGGGCCTCGTCGCGCAGGAGCTGCCAGAGCTCCTGCTGCAGCCGGGCGAGCTCGGGCACGGCCGGGCCGCGCTCGGTGAGCGGGATGTCGATCCGGACCAGCTCGCGAATCCGCCCCGGGCGGCGCGAGAGCACGACGATCCGGTGCCCCAGCCGGACCGCCTCGGCGAGGTTGTGGGTCACGTAGCAGGCCGAGAAGCGCTCGCGCAGCCAGAGCTCGAGCAGGTCGTCGAGCAAAAGCTCCCTGGTCTGGCTGTCGAGGGCGGAGAGCGGCTCGTCCATCAGCATCACCGCCGGGCGAACGGCCAGCGCCCGGGCGATGGCGACCCGCTGCTTCATGCCGCCCGAGAGCTGGCGCGGCAGGGCCTTCCTGAACTCGGCGAGGCGGGTGCGCGCCAACACGTCGTCGATCACCGCCCGCCGCTCGGCGCCCGAGAGGGCGTGGTCCTCCAGGACCAGGCTGACATTGCCCTCGACCGTGCGCCAGGGCAGCAGCGCGAAGTCCTGGAAGACGTAGGTCAGGGGGTTGAGCGAGCGATCGGGCGGGGCGCCGCGCATGAGCACGGCGCCGGCACCGGGCCGCTCGAGCCCGCCGACGAGCCGCAGCAGCGTGGACTTGCCGCAGCCGGACGGGCCGATGATGGCGACGATCTCGCCGTCGCCCACGGTGAACGAGATGTCGTCCAGGACCTCGGTCGCGCCATAGCGATGGCTGACACCCTCGACGATCAGCTCCATGGCCCGGCGCCCGGGCCGGCTCAGAAGGTCTCGACGAACTGCGCGTCGACCAGGGTCTCGACCGTCGCCGTCTCCGGCACGAGGCCCTCGGACTTGAACCATTCGAGCTGGTCGGTGACGCTGGTGAGGTTCAGCCTGCCGTTCTCGTTGATCCGCATGGCGCCGGCGCGGATGGCCGGGTCGGCGGCCTCGAGCGGGCGGTCGGTGTAGACGTATTCGTGAATCATGGCGACGATGGCGGCGGTGTCCGCCTCGCTCATCGTCTTGTCGACGAGGGCCGCGTTGTAGTCGTCGACGCCCTTGGCGAAGCCCTCGAGGAAGCGCCGGACCAGCTCGGGGCGGTCCTTGATCATGGCGGTCGAGGTGAAGATCACCGTCACCTGGTAGTCGTCGATGTAGTCCGCGACCTTGCCGATCTCGACCACCTCGCCGCCCTTGACCAGCCCGCCCGCGATATTCGGCACGATGCTCCAGGCGTCGACCTGGCCGCTCTTCAGCGACGCGATGACGGTCGGCACGGCGTTGAGCGGCACGAGCTCGATGGAATCGCGGGGGATGCCCGCACCGTCGGCGATCTTGTGCGCCATGTAGTGGAAGGAGGAGCCCGCCGTGGTGATGCCGAAGCGCTTGCCGGCGAGGTCGGCGGGCGTGGCGAGGCCGGCGTCGTGGGCGGCCTTGGAGGCCAGGATCTTCTGGCCCTCGACGCCGTCGGTCTCCTGCAGGGCACCGCCGATCACCTTGATGACGCCGCGCTCGGCGAGGCTGATCAGGCTGCCGGAGATGGCGGTGATGCCGAAATCGACATCGCCCGAGGCGATCGCCACGGCCATGGGCTGGGCGGCCCGGAAGGAGACGAAGCTGACATCGAGCCCCACGTCGGCGAAGTAGCCCTTGCCGGCGGCGATGATGCTGGGCGCATGCGACGTCAGCGAGAGCAGGCCGACCCGCACCGGATCGGCGGCGGCGGCGGGCGACGGGCTGCCGGCGAGGCCGGCCAGGGCGAGCGTGGCGAGGGCAAGTGCCGTGCGGCGGGTCGTGGTGGTCATGGTATCCTCCCTTGATCGACCCTTATTGTGGCAAGGGCCGGGTCCGGGCAAGTCGCGGCGACGGCAACCCCTCCCCGATCGGTGCCGCTGGGTGCGGCCCCGTGGTCGTGCTAGCATCGCTGCCGCGTTGCTTCGGCAGGCGCGTGGAACGGGGGGGAACACCCATGCAGATCGACCTTCGGGGCAAGCGGGCGGTGGTCACCGGCTCGACGGCGGGGATCGGGCTCGCCATCGCCACGGGCCTGGCCGGGGCCGGGGCCGAGGTGGTCATCAACGGCCGGACGGCGGCCCGGACGACGGCGGCGGCCGGGCAGATTCTGGCCGGGCTGCCGACGGCGAAGCTCTTGACCGTGGCGGCGGACGTGGGCACGGTCGAGGGTTGTGCCGCCCTGGTCGAGGCGGTGGGCGAGACCGACATCCTCGTCAACAACATGGGCATCTTCGACCCGAAGCCTTTCCTCGAGATCGGCGACGACGAGTGGCGGCACTTCTTCGAGGCCAATGTCATGAGCGGGATCAGGCTGTCACGCGCCTGGCTCGCCGGCATGATGGCGCGCGGCTGGGGGCGGATCATCTTCATCTCGTCGGAATCGGCGCTGCAGATCCCGCCCGAGATGATCCACTACGGCACCACCAAGACGGCCCAGCTCGCCATCAGCCGCGGCCTCGCCGAGACGGCCGCCGGCAGCGGTGTCACCGTCAATGCCGTGCTGCCCGGCCCCACCCGCTCGGAGGGCGTCGTCGGCTTCCTCGCGAAGCTGGCGGGCGAGAGCGGCAAGCCCATGGCCGAGGTCGAGGCCGAGTTCATCGCCAGCCATCGCCCGACCTCCATCATCCGCCGCTTCAGCGAGGTCGAGGAAGTGGCGAGCATGGTCGTCTATCTCGCCTCGCCCCAGGCATCGGCGACGACCGGCGCAGCGCTCAGGGTCGACGGCGGCGTGGTCCGGGCGATCCCCTGAGGGAGGCGCCGGAACCGCACGCCACGGCGAGCGGTTGAGCGGCCCTACTGGAATGGAGGCGCGATACTAGAATGGAGGCATCGTGACCGAGCCTGAAGGGCTGGCACCCGTGGTGGAGAGCGGCGGGGAGCGGCCGGTCGTCCGACTGTCGACCCAGTCGGTGCCGCGCTGGGCGGTGATCGGCATCTTCCTGCTGCTGCTGATTGCCGGCATCGCCTATGCCCGGGATTTTTTGATGCCGGTGGCGCTCGCCTTCCTGCTGGCGCTGGTCTTCAGCCCGGTCAGGCGCTTCCTCGAGCGGCGGCGCGTGCCGGCCGAGGCGTCGGCCGTGCTGATCGTCGGCGCGCTGGTGGGGCTGCTGCTCTCCGGCGTCCCTTCTGCTCGCCGGGCCGGTGCAGGAAGCTGGATCGAGGGTCGCCGCAGATCGCCCGCGAGCTGGAATGAAGACGCGCGGCCTCTTCGACAGTGCAGGCGGTGCTCGAGGCCTTGAGACGGTCGAAGAGTCTGCCTCGAATGACCCGGCGGTGCAGGGTGGTGGTCAAGGAGCCCGGCATGTTCGCCAACCTCGCCTGGGTGGCGCCGGCTACCTGGCGCAGGCCGTGCTCACGCTGGTGCTGCTGCTCTTCCTCCTGGCATCCGGCGACATGTTCTACGAAGATCGTCCACGTCCTGCCGACCTTCCGGGACAAGCGCCAGGCGACGCATCGCCCACGCGACATCGAGCGCAAGCTCTCGCGCTCTTCACCATCAGCGATCAACGCATCGCTCGGCATCGCTTGTCGGCACCTGCCATGGCTCTGCTCGGCATGCCGAACCCGCTGCTCTTCGGGGTGATCGCCTTCGCCTTCAACTTCGTGCCCTATCTCCGGGGCGGTCGCCGGCATCGCCGTCGCGCTGGTGGCAGGCCTCCTCGCCTTCGACGAGGCCCGGCACCGCCCTCCTGCCCGGCCTCGCCTATTTCACCTGACCGCCATCGAGGGCCAGTTCATCACCCCTATTTCGTCGGCCGCCGCCTCCGAGATGAACACGGTCGTGATCTTCCTCTCGATCACCTTCTGGGCATAGCTCTGGTCCGCCATGGGCATGCTGCTCGCCGTGCCGCTCCTCGTCACCATCCGCGCCTTCTGCAGGCACATCCCCGAGCTCGTCCCCGTCCGGCAAGTTTCTGGCAGCCAGGGCAGCGAGGCCGAAGGAAGTCGAAGGCGAGCGGGCGGAAGCGTGAGGGCCGGTGTCGGGCAGCGACGAGCGAGCGCATCAGGCGAAGGGCGATCGGCGTCCCACCAGACCGGGGTTTCGAGCCGGGGTGATGGCCCGGGCGTCGGGTGATCGGGATTGATGAGATGTTGCGTTCCATGCGGGCGACAACCGACGGCACGAGGAGGATGGCCGTGCGGCGTTCGGCGAGCCAGGCGTGGCCGAAGCGGCGCGGGCCTCGCCACCCGGCTCGTGCCAGCCCGGCAATGGTCAGGGTTCAGCACCTCGTAGCTCGTTGACGAGATCGCGATCTCGATGAAATGCTGGTTCGGCGGCAGGCTGCCGTTCCAGTGGACGAAAACTTCTCCAGCATCGCGGTGGAGGTAGTGCTCGGCGGCGTAGATCACCGGATCGCCCGCCTCGTGCCGGCGCAGCCTGGACGCGCCTCGCCCTCGCCGCTGTAGACCGGATAGTCGCCTGCGGGGTCGCCGATCCGCCAGGCGGTGAGGCGATCCCCGAGCCGGCGATGCGCCGTCAGAGCGTTCCGGCCTCGGCGCGGCGGATCAGTGCCAGGACGGCATCGGCACCGGCGATGCTGGAGCCGGCCATCTCGAGCGGGCTCCGGCCGACCCGGCAGGTGCGGGCGGTCGAGAAAGGCGAGCGTACGAACGCGATCGCCATGCCAGGCTCGAGGCCGCGGCATCGACCACGCGCCCGACCGCGTAGAGGCGTTCGCTGTGTTCGCGCGGCAGCGGCCTGCGAGCTCTTCACGTGCCGCCGCAGGGGTGACTTCGGACAATCGGGGCCGACCACGCGCCGGCGGCCAGGCAGTTCGATCAGCGCCATGGCGGCTCGCGTCGGCAGGCCCTCGCCCGCATCCGCGCCAGCGCCACGCCGTCGACACCGGCTCGGCGTCGGAGGTCAGGAGCGATGCCAGCCGCCCGGGCTCGCCAGACGGCATGTCGCGCGGTGTGGCGTATGATTCGAGGTCAGCATCGACACAGGCCTTTGGCGTCAGATGACGACAATATGGGCGTCAAGCGACATTGCCGCAATCATGCTGGTTCGCGTTGCTGTCGGATGAGGGACGAAGCAGATGCAGCTCGTGTTCCCGGCTCTGCAGGATTTGCGGAAGGCTACTCCGCCGCGGCCGGCACCTTCGATGTCTGCCTGACCTCGAGCTGCACGCTGTTCACGAGTGTCGGCGCGGGTCGAGGCATCGAGATCTCGAGGGCCACCAGCGTGCCGGCGGCGTCGTAGTCGAGGATGACGCCGGAGCGCTCCTCCTCGCTCGCCGGACAGGAGCATCTCGCAACCTACGACGCGAAGCGTGTCCGCTCGACGTCGTAATCGATCCTCACGGGGTCACTCCGTATCTTCGGAACTGCCTCGTAGCATACACCGTCACGACTATCGGTGGCGACAGGTTCCGATCTGACGATATTCTCAACAAGCCCCTGAAGGGTGGTTCGCCCACGTCGGCGAAACCCTCGTGAACGACGCTTGAGCCGGTTGCCGTCGACGATCCTCAACGGATCGGCGAGAACACGAACACTTCGGTTTCGGCAATCAGCGGACCGATCATGCTGTCACGCGCATGATCGCTGATCACCGCTACTGCCATCGCTACAGCACCAGAGTACACCGATGGGGTCCCAGGGGAGCAGCCGCCACTCCTGGTCTTCCTTCGTTGGGAAATCAGTCCTTGGTGCCGGCGACCAGCTTGTTGGCGCCGATCCAGGGCATCATGGCGCGGAGCTTGGCGCCGATCTCCTCGACGGGGTGCTCGGCGTGGCGGCGGCGGATGGCCTTGAAGTGGGCCTGGTCGGCCTTGTTCTCGAGGACCCAGTCGCGGGCGAAGCGGCCTTCCTGGATGTCGGCGAGGATGCGCTTCATCTCGGCCTTGGTCTCGTCGGTGACGATGCGCGGGCCGGTCTTGTAGTCGCCGTACTCGGCGGTGTTGGAGATGGAGTAGCGCATGTTGGCGAGGCCGCCCTCGTAGATGAGGTCGACGATCAGCTTCACCTCGTGGACGGTCTCGAAATAGGCCATCTCGGGGGCGTAGCCGGCCTCGGTGAGGGTCTCGAAGCCGGCCTGGATGAGGGCGCAGAGGCCGCCGCAGAGCACGACCTGCTCGCCGAAGAGGTCGGTCTCGACCTCCTCCTTGAAGCTGGTCTCGATGATGCCGGCCCGGCCGCCGCCGATGGCCGCACCATAGGAAGGCCGACATCGTGGGCGCCGCCGGTAGCGTCCTGGTGGATGGCGAGGAGGCAGGGGACGCCGGCCCCCTTGGTGTACTCGGCGCGGACCAGGTGGCCGGGGCCCTTGGGGGCGATCATCAGCACGTCGAGGTCGGGGCGCGGCTCGATCAGGTTGAAGTGGATGTTGAAGCCGTGGGCGAACATGAGGCCGCACCACCTTCATGTTGTCCTTCAGCTCGTTCCGGTAGAGGTCGGCCTGGAGCTCGTCGGGGACGAGGACCATGACGATGTCGGCCCATTTGGCGGCTTCGCTGGCGGTCATGCACTTGAAGCCGGCGCGCTCGGCCTTGGCCCGGCTGGCGCTGCCTTCCTTGAGGGCGACGACGACGTCGGCGACGCCGCTGTCCTTCATGTTGTTGGCATGGCCGGCCCTGGCTGCCGTAGCCGACGACGGCCACCTTCTTCGACTTGACGAGATTGAGATCGGCGTCGGTGTCGTAATAGACGCGCATCGGGGTCCCCCTTCGTTCGTGCGTATCGGTTCGGATTTCTGGGTTTGGTCGGCTCAGCGCTCGCGCGGGCGCAGGATGGAATCGCCGCGGCCGATGGCGACCACGCCGGCGCGGCTCACCTCGATCGGCTCGACGAGGTGGATGAACGCGTCCACCTCGCCCGACGTGCCGGTGACCTCGAAGACGAAGCTCTCGGGCGTGCTGTCGACGAGGCGGGCGTGCATGAAGTCGGCGATGCGCAGGGCCTGGACGAGGTTCTCGCGGCCGCCGACGACCTTCACGAGGGCGAGCTCGCGCTCGATGTGCGGGCCTTCGACGGTGAGGTCGAGCACCGAGTGGACCGGCACGAGCTTGGCCAGCAGGTTCTTGATCTGCTCGATGACGAAGGGCGTGCCGGTGGTCACGATGTTGATGCGCGACTGCGACTTGTCGGCGTCGATCTCGGCTACCCGTCAGGCTTTCGATGTTGTAGCCGCGACCGGAGAAGAGGCCGATGACGCGGGCGAGGACGCCCGGCTCGTTGTCGACGAGGACGACGATGGTGTGGCGCTCCTCGGGGCTCCGCTCGGCGTCGGAGAAGAGGGCCTGCGGGGTCGAGGGCTTGGCTTCGCTAGTTGGCTTCGGGGCGGGCATGGGATGTTGCAGTCCGGCGAGAAGGGGCTGGGCGGCGGCACCAGGCGCCACCCGGGGGCAGACTCGAGGTGGGCCCGGGCCGGGGTCGGCCCGGGCCGGGCATCATACGAGCACCATGCCCTTCTCGGAGATCGCCTCGTGGGCGCCGTCGTCCTCGGGGCTGAGCTTGATCTCGTTGTGGGCGGCCCCGCCCGGGATCATCGGGTAGACGTTCTCGGCCCGGTCGACGACGATGTCGGCGATGACCGGCTGCTTCACCTTGATCATCTCCTTGATGAGGTCGTCGACCTCCGAGGGCTTCTCGGCGCGCAGGCCCACGGCACCGAAGGCCTCGGCCAGCTTCACGAAGTCCGGCAGGCTCTCCATGTAGCTCTCGGCGTGGCGGTTGCCGTGGAAGAAGTCCTGCCACTGGCGGACCATGCCCATGTAGCTGTTGTTGAGGATGAAGGACTTCACCGGCAGGCGGTACTGCATGCAGGTGGACATCTCCTGCATGTTCATGAGCCACGAGGATTACGCCCGGCGATGTCGATGACCAGCGCCTCGGGGTGGGCCACCTGCACGCCCATGGCGGCGAGAAGCCGTAGCCCATGGTGCCGGGCCGCCCGAGGTCATCCAGTGGAACGGGCGGTCGAAGTGGAAGTGCTGGGCAGCCCATCTGGTGCTGGCCCACATCGATGGTGATGTAGACGTCGAGCTCGCGGGTCAGCTCGTGCAGCCGCTGGATGGCGTATTGCGGCTTGATGCTGTCGGTGCCCTGGCGGAAGCGCAGCTGCGCCGCCCTGCCACTCGGCGATCTGCGCCCACCAGCTCGTGGTGCGGCCGTCGACCAGGCTGTTGCTGCGCCGCCGCCAGGCAGCGAGCAGGGCCTCGAGCGTGGTCTCGGCGTCACCGATCACCGGCACGTCGACCGCCACGTTCTTGTTGATCGAGGAGGGGTCGATATCGACGTGGATCTTCTTGCTGCCGGGCGAGAAGCCGTCGATCCGGCCGGTCACCCGGTCGTCGAACCGGGCGCCGATATTGATCATCACGTCGCAGCCGTGCATCGCCATGTTGGCTTCGTACGTGCCATGCATGCCGAGCATGCCGACGAACTGCCGGTCCGAGGCCGGGTAGGCGCCGAGGCCCATCAGCGTGAGGGTGATCGGGTAGCCGGTCTCCCTGACCAGCTCGACCAGGAGCTCGCAGGCCCGGGGGCCGGCATTGATGACGCCGCCGCCGACATAGAAGATCGGCCGCTCGGCCCGCGCCATGAGCTCGACCGCCTCCTCGATGCGGCGCGGGTCGGGGTCGCGGGCCGGCTGGTAGCTGCGGTGCCGGACCGCATCCTTGCCCCGATAGGGGGCGGGCTTCATCAGGATGTCCTTGGGCAGGTCGACGACGACCGGGCCGGGGCGGCCGCTGCGCGCCACGTGGAACGCCTCGTGCACCGAGCGGGCCAGGTCCTCGGGGTCCTTCACCAGATAGTTGTGCTTGGTGCAGGGCCGGGTGATGCCGACCGTGTCGGCCTCCTGGAAGGCGTCGTTGCCGATCATGTGGGTCGGCACCTGGCCGGTCAGGCAGACGACCGGCACCGAATCCATGAGCGCGTCGGTGAGGCCGGTGACGGTGTTGGTGGCACCCGGCCCCGAGGTGACCAGGACGCAGCCGACCTTGCCGGTCGAGCGGGCATAACCCTCGGCGGCATGGACCGCCGCCTGCTCGTGGCGGACGAGGACGTGGCGCAGCTTGTCCTGCTGGAAGATGGCGTCGTAGATCGGCAGCACGGCGCCGCCCGGATAGCCGAAGATCACCTCTACGCCCTGCTCGACCAATGCCTGGAGCACCACCTGCGAGCCGGTCATCGACTGGGTGTCGACGGCGGACGGCGCGGCTGTCGCTGCGGTCATCGATCAAACTCCGGTTGCAGCAAAAAGAGATTGCTCTATCGCTGGTTCGTTGGACGAGGCGTCGTTGGGCAAGCCCTGCGGCGCAGGGCCTGACAAACTAGTCGGGCGCTCGCGGAGAATCAACAGCGCAGGGCAGGCCGTGGCCGCGAGCGCGGCCACACCGTCGCCTTTGGATTTGGCCACCCTGCCGGACGGGTTGTCAAGTCGCGGCGCGGAGGCTTTGCAGCAGGGCCGTGGCCAGGGTCTCGACATTGTCCGGCCCGACCGCCACCGGCCGTGGCCCGAGCTCCCGGGCGAGCTGGCCGCGAAAGAAGGTGCGCTGGCGCTTGGCGTAGCGGCGGACCTTGACGACGGTCAGCCGGCGCGCCTCGGCGAGGTCGATCCGGCCGTCCAGATGCGCGCCGAACTCGGCCACGCCGTCGGCATGGGCGAGCGGCGTCGGCTGGTCGCCCGCCCGGGCGCGGAAGGCGGCGAGCTCGGCGAGCAGGCCGGCTGCCAGCATGGCGTCGAGACGTTGCTCGATGCGCGGCAGGACGCGGTCGGCCGGCGGCAGCAGGGCGATGCCGGCGCGCGGCCCCGGCAAGGGCGGGCGGACCGGCGGGTCGGCCTGCCAGGCGGTGAGCGGCCGGCCGGTGGCGAGCGCCACCTCCAGCCCGCGCAGGATGCGCTGCCGGTCGCCGGGCTCGAGCCGCGCGGCGAGCCGGGGATCGAGCCGGACGAGCCGCGCATGCAGCGCCTCGGTCGGCGCCGGGTCGGCACGGAGCCCGGCACGCAGATCCGGCGGGATCTCCGGGATCGCCGGCAGGCCCTCGAGCAACGCCTTGAAGTAGAGGCCGGTGCCACCGGTGAGGATCGCCAGCCGCCCTCGGGCCTGGAGCCCGGTCAGCACCGGCTGCAGCCGGGCGAGCCAGGCGGCCACCGAGCTCGCCTCGTGGGCGTCGAGGATGCCGTAGAGGTGGTGCTCGGCGCGCGCCAGCTCGGCAGCGTCCGGGCGGGCGGTGAGGATCGGCAGGTCGCGGTAGAGCTGCACCGAGTCCGCATTGACGATCGCACCGCCGGTGCGCTCGGCGAGCGCCAGGGCCAGGGCCGACTTGCCGCTGGCGGTGCTGCCGCCTATGAGCACGAGGCCGCCGGTCATGCGCTTCTCGACCGGGCTTCGAGAGCCGCCATGTCACCCACCGGACCGCATTGCCTCGTCCTCGTCGCCGACCCGGCGCGTGCGCCGCTCGATCCGGCGCTGGTCGCGGCCCTCGGCCGGCGCCATGGCGGCACGGCCCGCTGGCTCGCCGACGACGCCGCGGCGGAGCTGGTGCTCGACCCCTGCCCGGGCCGCGAGACCCTGGCCGAGGCCCTGGCCGGCCAGGCGCTGGACTGGGCGCTGCTGCCGGCGGCGGGGCGGAAGAAGCGGCTCCTCGTTTCCGACATGGACAGCACCATCATCGACATCGAGTGCATCGACGAGCTCGCCGATTTCGTCGGCATCAAGGCGGAGGTGGCGGCGATCACCCGGCGGGCGATGAACGGCGAGCTCGACTTCGCGGCGGCGCTCACCGAGCGCGTGGCGCTGCTCGAGGGCGTCCGGGAGCAGGCGATCGCCGAGATCTGCGCGGAGCGGCTGACGCTCAATCCCGGGGCAAGGGCTCTCGTCTCGACCATGCGCGCGGCCGGGGCCTCGACCATTCTGGTCTCCGGTGGCTTCACGCTCTTCACCGCCTTCGTCGCCCGGCTCGCCGGGTTCGAGCGGCATCACGGCAACCGGCTCGAGATCGCGCATGGCCGGCTGACCGGCCGGGTGCTGCCGCCGATCCTCGGGGCGCAGGCCAAGCTCGCGACGCTGGACGCGGCGGCGGCCGGGCTCGGCCTCGGGCGAGACGCGGCGCTGGCGCTCGGCGACGGCGCCAACGACCGGCCGATGCTCGAGGCCGCCGGGCTCGCCGTCGCCTGGCGGCCGCACCCCGTGCTGGCGGCGGCGGCCGACCTCGTCCTCGCCCATGCCGACCTCAGGGGCGCCCTCTACGCCCAGGGCTACGCCGCGGCCGAGCTGACCCGGGCCTGAGCGCTCAGGCGGCGAGCCTGAGTGCTACGAAGCGGAAATCGCCCTGCCGGTCGATCAGCAGGAGGACCGCGTCGCGCCCCTCGTCGATGGCCTCGTTGACCTTGGCCAGCACCTCGGGCGGCGAGCCGACCTCGCTCTGGCTGACCTCGACGATCAGGTCGCCCGGGCGCAGCGCCTCGGCGTCGGCCGCACTGCCCGGCTCGACGTCGATGATGACCACGCCGCGCACGTCCTGGCCGAGCTCGAAGCGGGTGCGCATCTCGTCGTCGAGCGCGCTGACGGTGAGGCCCAGCTCGTCGATCGCCAGCGCCGTGCTGGCCGGCGGCTCGTCGCCATTGCCGAGCTCGCTCAGGGTGGCGTCGTCCGGCAGCTCGCCGAGCGTCACCCGGACCGTCCGCTCCTCGCCGCGCCGCCAGATCAGCACGTCGACCTCGCGGCCGACCTCGGTCTCGGCCACGATCCTGGGCAGCGACCGCATCTGGGTGATCGCCTGGCCGTTGAACTCGAGGATGACGTCACCCGGCTGGATCTCCGCGTCCTCGGCCGGGCCGGAGGGCGTCACGCTGGCGACGAGCGCACCCTGCGCCTCGTCGAGCCCGAGGCTCGCCGCGATCTCGTCGGTGACGCTCTGGATCCGCACCCCGAGCCAGCCGCGCGCCACGCGGCCGTCGCTCTTCAGGCTGTCGATGACCCGCTTGGCGAGGTTCGAGGGAATGGCGAAGCCGATGCCGACATTGCCGCCGGACGGCGAGAAGATGGCGGTGTTCACGCCGAACACCTCGCCGTCCATGGTGAAGCTCGGGCCGCCCGAGTTGCCGCGGTTGATGGCCGCATCGACCTGGAAGAAGTCGTCATAGGGCCCGGCGCGGATGTCGCGGCCGCGTGCCGAGACGATGCCGGCGGTGACCGACGTGCCGAGGCCGAAGGGGTTGCCGATGGCGAGCATCCAGTCGCCGACCCTGACCTCGTCGCTGTTGGCCCAGTCGACGAACGGAAGGGCTCGTCGCGCTCGATCCTGAGCAGCGCCAGGTCGGTCTGCTGGTCGCGGCCGATGAGCTCGGCGCTGTATTCCTTGCCGTCGGCGAAGGCGACGGTGATCTCGTCCGCCTCGGCGATCACGTGGTTGTTGGTGACCACGAAGCCGGCGGGGTCGATGACGAAGCCGGAGCCGAGCGAGGCGCCGCGGCGCGGCCGTTGCGGCTGCTGCTGCTCACGGTCGAAGAAGTCCTTGAAGAACTCCTCGAAGGGCGAGCCCGGGGAACTGCGGCAGGGGGATGTCCTCCTGCATCACCGCCTCGCGGCTCGTCTGGATGTTGACGACGGCTGGGCCGACCCGTTCGACCAGATCGCCGAAACCCTGGGTAGGCAACGTTTGCGCCGCTGTCGGCACGGGAAGTTGCGCCAGCAGCGTGAAGAGAAGCAACGCGGCGACTGGCCGTGCACCGGCTCCGGCTGCTGCGGCCGCCCGGCGAAGGCCGAAACTCAGGTCCATCAACCGCTCCTATCGGCAGGCCCGGACTGCTCGCCCGAGCCGATTTCAACGTTGTTGGCGAGGCCGGCTCCGGCATCCTCGCTACCGCCCCGATCAGCACCTGCCGCGCATTCCGAGCGAGGCTCGCACCGACAAGCCGAGATGTACGCCGAGCCGCGCCCATCGCCAAGCCTGCTATCGCCGTATCAACCAGACGATGAATACGCCGAGCACCGCGAACACGAGACCGAGCACCCGGAGCATCCCGCTCTCCAGCGTCATGGCGCGGGCCGCGGCGCGTTTCATGGCATCCGGGAAGAGCGCCCAGAGCGCCCCTTCCAGCACCAGGACCAGCGCCGACGCGGTCAGCAGATCCTGCATCTAGCGAGCCCGCGCTCTGCCTGGGTGGCGCATCGGCAGCGGCCGGCCCGCCGCCCACGGCATGATCGCCATGGGCGGCCGGCTGGCCCGCCTATTGGGCGCTCTGCGGTGCCGTCGCCGCCGGCAGCTCGGCCACCGGTGGCACCGCTGCCGTGTCGGCAGGTGCTGCCGCCGGTGCTGCGGCCACCATGGGCGGTGCTGCCGGTGCCGGCGCCGCGGCGACCCGGTCGTCGGGCAGGCCCTCGAACGAGTTGAAGAAGCGGAAGAACTCGCTGTCCGGCTGCAGGACGTAGCTGGTCCCGTCGCCGGCCAGGGCATTCCGGTAGGCCTGCATCGACCGGTAGAAGGCGAAGAAGTCGGCGTCCTTGCCGAACGCCTCGGCGAAGGTGCCGATCGCCACGCTGTCGCCGCGACCACGGATCTGCTCGGACTCGCGTGCCGCCTCGGCGATCAGCACGCGGCGCTCGCGATCGGCGCGGGCGCGGATGCGCTGGGCGATCTCCGCACCCTGGGCGCGCAGCTCGCGGGCCTCGCGCTCGCGCTCGGTCTGCATCCGAAGGAAGATGGCCTGGCTGTTCTCCGCCGGCAGGTCGGCGCGCTTGATCCGCACGTCGACCACCTGCACGCCGAACTGCTGCAGCGAGGCGTTGGCCTCGTCGCGGATCCGGTTCATCAGCCGGGTGCGCTCGTCGGAGAGGATGGTGAAGAGCGACACCTCGCCGAGCACGCTGCGCAGGGCGGAGAAGGTGATCGGCTCGAGCCGGCCGCGGAACGCCGCCTCGCTGCCGACGCTCTGCCGGAAGCGCAGGGGATCGGTGATCCGGTAGCGGGAGAAGGCGTCGACCACGAGCCGCTTCTGGTCGCCCAGCACGAGCTCCACCGAGCCGGCGTCGAAATCGAGCACGCGGCGCTCGAAATACTCGACCTGCTGGATGAACGGCACCTTGATGTTGAGGCCGGGCTCGGTGACCACCCGGACGGGGTTGCCGAACTGCAGGACCAGCGCCTGCTGCGTCTGGTGGACGGTGAAGAGGGCGCTCGACAGGATGAAGAAGCCGGCGACCACGGCGACCGCGAGGCCGATGAGGAGACGATGGCTCATTGCGTGGCTCCCGACTGGGCAGCGCCGAAGCCGCGCTCGGCCGGCACCGAGCCGGTGGCGGCGCTGGCGGCAGCGTCACGCTCGCGCGCCCGGCGCTCGAGATCCGGCAGCGGCAAATAGGGAACGACGCCGTTGGCGCCGCCCTGGCTGTCGATGATCACCTTGTTCACGCCGCCCAGCACCTCCTCCATCGTCTCCAGGTAGATCCGCTTGATGGTCACGTCCTTGGCCTGGCCATACGCCTCGAGCACCTGGGTGAAGCGGTCGGCCTCACCGCGGGCGCGCTCGACCGCCTCCTGCTCGTAGGCCTGCGCCTCCTGCAGCAGCCGCTCGGCCTCGCCGCGGGCGCGCGGGATGATGTCGTTGGCGAACGCCTCGGCCTCGTTCTGCAGCCGCTCGCGGTCGGCCTGGGCGCGCTGCACGTCGCGGAAGGCGTCGATGACCTCGGCCGGCGGGTCCGACTTCTGCAGCTGCACCTCCTCGATGTTGATGCCGGCGCCGTACTCGTTCATCAGCACCTGCATCTGCTCGCGCACCCGGCCCTCGATGGCGCGGCGGCCCTCGGTCGTGGCCTCGAGGATCGGCGTCTGGCCGATCACCTCGCGCATCACGCTCTCGGCGGCGATCGCCACCGTGTCCTCGGGATCGCGGATGTTGAAGAGATAGTCGGCGGCGTTGCTGATCCGCCAGAGCACGACGAAGTTGACGTCGATGATGTTCTCGTCGCCGGTCAGCATCAGCGCCTCCTCGCTGATGCCGCGACCGCCGCCGCTGCCCCCCGAGCCGCTCCTGAAGCCCACCTCGACCCGGTTGACGCGGGTCACCTGCGGCGTGAGCACCGATTCGATCGGGCTCGGCAGGTGGTAGTTCAGGCCGGGGGTGGTGACCCGGTTGAGCTTGCCGAAGCGCAGGACGACGCCCTCCTCCTCGGGCTGCACCCGGTAGAAGCCGCTGGCCAGCCAGATGCCGAGCAGGGCCAGGACGACGATGCCGATCGCCTTGGCGGAGAGGCCGCGGCCACCGCCGCCACCGCCGCCGGGAAAGAGGCTCTTGACCTTCTCCTGGCTCTTGCGGATCAGCTCCTCGAGGTCCGGCGGCTGCGGGCCGCCGCCACCGCCGCCCGGGCGATTGCCCCACGGCCCCTGGCCGCCGCCACCCTGCCAACCACCTCCGCCTTGACTGTTCCAGGGCATACTCGGGCCACCTCGTCGCTGTCGTCTTGCATGTCGGGGAGTGGATCGGCACTAGAAAACCGCGTCGGCCGACCCGATTGCGAGATACACTTAGCCCACTATATCGGTGAGCGCACCCCGAGGATCAACCATGGACGAGCTTTCACCCGACCGCATCCGCCAGGCGCTGGCCGATGTGCGCCATCCGGCGGGCGGCCAGAGCGTCGTCTCGCTCGGCATGGTCAGCGGGATCGTGGTCAAGGGCCGCAATGTCGGCTTCGCCCTCGAGGTGCCCGCCGCCGACGCCCAGAAGCTCGAGCCGCTGCGGCGGGCGTGCGAGGACGCGGTGAAGGCGCTGCCCGAGGTCGGCTCCTGCACGGTGGTGCTCACCGCCGAGCGTGGCCCGCCGCCCGACATGCAGGCGCGGGCTGCGGCCCCGGCGCCGACCCGCGCCGGGCCGCCCGGCATCGACAAGATCATCGCCGTGGCGTCCGGCAAGGGTGGCGTGGGCAAGTCGACGACGGCCATCAACCTCGCCTGCGGCCTGCGCGCCGCGGGGCTCCGCGTCGGGCTGCTCGATGCCGACATCTACGGCCCCTCGATGCCGCGCATGGCCGGGCTCTCGGGCCGGCCGACCACCGCCGACGGCAAGAAGATGCAGCCGATGGAAGTCGCCGGCGTCAAGCTGATGTCGATGGGCTTCCTCGTCGAGGAGGAGACGCCGATGATCTGGCGTGGCCCCATGGTGCAGAGCGCGCTGCAGCAGATGCTCGGCGACGTCGCCTGGGGCGAGCTCGACATCATGGTCGTCGACATGCCGCCCGGCACCGGCGACGCCCAGCTCACCATGGCGCAGAAGGTGCCGCTGGCCGGTGCCGTCATCGTCTCGACGCCGCAGGACATCGCCCTGCTCGACGCCCGGAAGGCGATCAACATGTTCCGCCGGGTCGACGTGCCGATCCTCGGCATCGTCGAGAACATGAGCTATTTCTGCTGCCCGAATTGCGGCCACCGGACGGAGATCTTCGCGCATGGCGGGGCCAGGGAGTGCGCCGCCAGATACAATGTGGACTTCCTCGCCGAGATCCCGCTCGACATCGCCATCCGCGAGACCTCGGACAACGGCCGGCCGATCGTCGTGAGCCAGCCGGGCTCGCCACAGGCGGAGGCCTACCGGAACCTGGCGCTCACCATCCGCGACCGGCTCGCCGGGCCGGCCAAGGTGAAGCCCTTCCCGCGCATCGCCTATCTCTGACAGGGTTGCGCTGCACCACCTTGCCGCAGGCGCCATGGCGCCCCATTTCTTGTGCAGTGCAGCATCGCCAGGATCGGACCTGCGGCGAATGATCGAGGACGTGCCCGACCGGGCATCCGGGCGGGCGAAAGCTACCGCGCCCGCGCGCTGGCGGCGGCTGGGTGCTGCCGACGCACGGCAATTCCGGGCGCATCTGCTCCGCCTCCAGCCCGAGGATTTCTCGGACCGGTTCATGGGGGCGCGGCGACGGCATTTCATCGGCGCTTATGTCCGCTCGCTGGACTGGGAGCGGGTAATCGTCGTCGGCTGCTGGGTCGGCCGCTCGCTGCGCGGCGTGGCGGAGCTGCATCCGATCGCCGGCCGGCGCGGCGAGCTGGCGATCAGCGTCGAGCGCCGCTTCCAGCGCCGGGGCATCGGCACCGAGCTCCTGCGCCGGGTCCTGCTGCTCGCCCGCAACCGCGGTGCCACCGAGCTCGAGCTGCGCTGCCTCGTCACCAACCAGCGCATCCGCCGGCTGATCAGCCGCTTTCAGGGGCAGATCCGTGACGACTTGCAGGAGTCGAGCGGCACCATCCATGCTGCCGCCCAACCCTGTCACCTTGATTGCCGAGATGGCCGATTCCGCCGACCACCTCGGGCGGTCGCTGATCCGGCTCTGGCTGGGCTCGGCCGGCCGCAGCGCCGGGCTGCTCCCGGACCGCCGCGTCGGCTGAAACCGGGGCTGCTAGCCCTGGAACTCGAGCGCCTCGATCCGCGCCCGGGCGACGGTGATGGCCCGCTCGAGCCGCTCGCGCTCGGGTCCGGTCGGGTCCTTCGCGTCGCCGAGATCCTCCTCGGCGTCCTTGAGGCTCTGGCGGGCCTTGTCGAGGTCGAGCTCGCCCATGGGGGCCGCGGCCTCGGCGAGGACGATCAGGCCCTTCGGGTTGACCTCGGCGAAGCCGCCCTCGACGAAGATGCGCTGCTCGACCTGCTGGCCCTGGTAGATCGAGATCACGCCGGGGCGGAGCAGGGAGAGCAGCGGCGCGTGCTCGACGAGCACGCCGAAATCGCCGTCCTCGCCCGGCACCACCACCATGTCGGCGTGGACGCTGGCCAGCACCCGCTCGGGCGAGACCAGCTCGAACGCCACCTTGTCGGTCGAAGCCTCGGCCATGTTGGCCCCTCTCTCAGTCGATCAACGGGCTCGGGCAGACGGCTCAGGCCGCTTCCGCGGCGAGCTTCTTCGCCTTCTCGATCGCCTCGTCGATGCCGCCGACCATGTAGAAGGCGGATTCCGGCATGTGGTCGTAGTCGCCGGCGACGATGCCCTTGAAGCCCTTGATGGTCTCCTCGACCGGCACCAGCTTGCCCGGGCTGCCGGTGAAGACCTCGGCGACGAAGAAGGGCTGGCTGAGGAAGCGCTGGATCTTGCGCGCCCGGGCGACGACCAGCTTGTCCTCCTCCGAGAGCTCGTCCATGCCGAGAATGGCGATGATGTCCTGCAGCGCCTTGTAGCGCTGCAGCGTCTCCTGCACCTGGCGGGCCACCCGGTAGTGCTCCTCGCCGACGACGCCGGGCTCGAGGATGCGCGAGGTCGAGTCGAGCGGGTCCACGGCCGGGTAGATGCCGAGCTCGGCGATCGAGCGCGACAGCACGGTCGTCGCGTCGAGATGCGAGAAGGCCGTGGCCGGCGCCGGGTCGGTCAGGTCGTCGGCCGGCACGTAGATGGCCTGCACCGAGGTGATCGAGCCCTTGTTGGTCGAGGTGATGCGTTCCTGCAGCCCGCCCATGTCGGTGCCGAGGGTCGGCTGGTAGCCCACGGCCGAGGGGATGCGGCCGAGCAGCGCCGACACTTCCGAGCCCGCCTGGGTGAAGCGGAAGATGTTGTCGACGAAGAAGAGCACGTCCTGGCCTTCCTGGTCGCGGAAGTACTCGGCGAGCGTCAGGCCGGTGAGGCCAACGCGGGCACGCGCACCGGGCGGCTCGTTCATCTGGCCGTAGACCAGCGCCACCTTGGACTTGGTGCGGTCGTCCTCGACGATGACGCCGGACTCCACCATCTCGTGATAGAGGTCGTTGCCCTCGCGGGTGCGCTCGCCGACGCCGGCGAACACCGACACGCCGCCATGCGCCTTGGCGATGTTGTTGATGAGCTCCATGATCAGCACGGTCTTGCCGACGCCCGCACCGCCGAAGAGGCCGATCTTGCCGCCTTTCGGGTAGGGCGTCAGCAGGTCCACCACCTTGATGCCGGTGACCAGGATCTCGGCCTCGGTCGACTGGTTGACGAACTCGGGCGCCGGGGCGTGGATGGGCGCCGTGATCTTGACGTCGACGGGACCCGCCTCGTCGACCGGCTCGCCGATGACGTTGAGGATGCGACCCAGCGTCTCGCGGCCGACCGGCACCGAGATGGCAGCACCGGTGTCGACCACCTCCGGGCCCCGGGTCTGGCCGTCCGTGCCGTCCATGGCGATGGTGCGCACCGTCGCCTCGCCCAGATGCTGCGCCACCTCGAGCACCAGCGTCTTGCCGGCGTTCTCGGTGTGCAGGGCGTTCAGGATCGCCGGCAGCGGCCCGTCGAACTGCACGTCGACGACGGCACCGGTGACGCGGGTGATCCGCCCCGTGGCGATGTTGTCCTTGGCTACGGCCTCGTTCATGCTTGGGCTCCCAGCGTCCAGGTTCGGGTGTGGGCGGTCATCCGACGGCCGCCTCGGCACCCGAGATGATTTCGATCAGTTCCTTGGTGATCTGCGCCTGCCGCTGGCGGTTGTAGCTCAGCGTCAGCTTGCGGATCATCTCGCCCGCATTGCGGGTGGCGTTGTCCATGGCGGCCATCCTGGCCCCCTGCTCCGACGCCGCGTTCTCGACCAGCGCGCCGAAGATCTGCACGGCGAGGTTGCGCGGCAAGAGCTCGGAGAGGATGCGCTCCTCGTCCGGCTCGAACTCGTAGATGGCCCCGCCCTCGGCTGCTGCCGCGGCCGTTGCCGCCGCCACGTCCTCGACCACGGCCGGCGGCTCGACCGGCACGATCTGCTGCAGGGTCACGATCTGCGTGACCGCCGACTTGAAGCGGTTGAAGATGATGGAGCAGACGTCGAACTCGCCGGCGGCGTAGAGGTCGAGGATCTTCTCCGCCACCATGTGCGCGTCGGCATATTCCATCCGGCGCTTGCCGGCGACGCCGTCGATGAACTCGATGATCAGCTTGCCGTGCTCGCGGCGCAGCATGTCGCGGCCCTTGCGGCCGATGCAGATGATCTTGACCGTCTTGCCGGCATCGAGGAGCTCGGCGATGCGCCGGCGGACGGCGCGGACGATCGAGCTGTTGAAGCCGCCGCAGAGGCCGCGATCGGAGGTGGCGACGACGATGAGGTGCGTCTCCTCCTTGCCGCTGCCGGCAAGCAGCGGGGGTGCGCCCGGCAGGTCGCGCACGCCGGCCGCGAGATTGGCCAGCATCGCCGACATCTTCAGCGCGAACGGCCGCGACGCCTCGGCCTGCTCCTGGGCACGCTTCAGCTTGGAAGCGGCCACGAGCTTCATCGCACTCGTGATCTTCTGCGTCTGCTTGACGCTGCCGATCCGGCCGCGGAGCTCCTTGAGGCTCGGCATCGGCGGCTCAGCCGAAGCTCTTGGTGTAGGCCTCGATCAGCGCGCGCAGCTCCTTCTCGACCTCGGGCTTGAGGTCGCCGGTGTCGCGCACCGAGGCCAGGATCGAGCTGCCGCTGCTGCGCAGCTCGCTGAGCAGGCCCTGCTCGTAGCGGCCGATATTGGCGACCGAGATGCCGTCGAGATAGCCGTTGACGCCCGCGAAGATGACGCAGGCCTGCTCCTCCATCGGCATCGGCTGGTACTGCGGCTGCTTGAGCAGCTCGGTCAGCCGGGCGCCGCGGGCCAGCAGGCGCTGGGTGGCGACGTCGAGGTCCGAGGCGAACTGGGCAAAGGCGGCCATCTCGCGGTACTGGGCGAGCTCGAGCTTGATGCGCCCGGCGACCTTCTTCATCGCCTTGGTCTGCGCCGCCGAGCCGACGCGGCTGACCGAGAGGCCGACATTCACCGCCGGGCGGATGCCCTGGAAGAAGAGGTCGGTCTCGAGGAAGATCTGGCCGTCGGTGATCGAGATGACGTTGGTCGGGATGAAGGCCGAGACGTCGTTGGCCTGGGTCTCGACCACCGGCAGGGCGGTGAGCGAGCCCTTGCCGTTCTCGTCGTTGAGCTTGGCCGCCCGCTCGAGCAGGCGCGAATGGAGGTAGAAGACGTCGCCCGGGAAGGCCTCGCGGCCGGGCGGGCGGCGCAGCAGGAGCGACATCTGGCGGTAGGCCGTGGCCTGCTTGGAGAGGTCGTCGTAGACGATCACCGCGTGCATGCCGTTGTCGCGGAAGTACTCGCCCATGGTGCAGGCGGTGTAGGGGGCGAGGTACTGCAGCGGCGCCGGGTCGGAGGCGGTGGCGGCGACCACGATCGTGTACTCGAGCGCCCCGGTCTCCTGCAGCGTCTTGACGAGCTTGGCCACCGACGAGCGCTTCTGCCCGATGGCGACATAGATGCAGTAGAGCTTCTTGTGCTCTTCGGCGCCGGCCGCGTCGTTGTAGGGCTTCTGGTTGATGAAGGTGTCGATGGCGATGGCGGTCTTGCCGGTCTGGCGGTCGCCGATGATCAGCTCGCGCTGGCCGCGGCCGATCGGGATCAGGGCGTCGATCGCCTTGAGCCCGGTCTGCATCGGCTCGTGCACCGACTTCCGGGGCATGATGCCCGGCGCCTTGACGTCGACCACGCGGCGCTCGGTGGCGTCGATCGGGCCCTTGCCGTCGATCGGGTTGCCGAGGCCGTCGACCACGCGGCCGAGCAGGCCCTTGCCGACCGGCGCATCGACGATCGACTGGGTGCGCTTGACGATGGCACCTTCGGAGATGTTGCGGTCGTCGCCGAAGATGACGATGCCGACATTGTCCTCCTCGAGGTTCAGCGCCATGCCGCGCGTGCCGTCCTCGAACTCGACCATCTCGCCGGCCTGGACCTGGTCGAGGCCGTAGCAGCGGGCGATGCCGTCACCGACGGACAAGACCCGGCCGACCTCGGAGATCTCCGCCTCGGTGCCGAAGTTGGCGATCTGCTCCTTGAGGATCGCGGAAATCTCGGCGGCGCGAATATCCATCAACCCATTCCTCTCATCGACTGCTCGAGATGCTGCAGCTTGGTGCGGATCGAGGCGTCGAGCATGCGCGAGCCGACGCGCACGACCACCCCGCCCAGCAAGGCCGGATCGACCCGCGTCT
>JAWKVR010000015.1:0-72092 GCA_041397945.1 Geminicoccaceae bacterium | reverse complement strand
CGGGTCGACGTCGAAGATGCGGAAGTTGAAGGAGATCGAGCGGATCACCAAAGCGCCGAAGAGCGAGCCCACCGCACCGCCGCTGCCGCCCATGAGCGAGGTGCCGCCGATCACCACGGCGGCGATGGAGTTGAGCGTGTAGGCGCCGGCCTGCGGCACGTCGGCATTGCCGGACGAGGTCTGCAGCGTGAGGTAGAGCCCGGCGAAACCGGCGAGGAGGCCGGCCATGGTGAAGGCCGCGATCTTGCAGCGGTCGACGCGCACGCCGGACATGTAGGCCGCCCCCTCGGCCGAGCCCACGGCATAGACGCTACGGCCGGTCACCGAGTTGCGGAAGGGCAGCCAGACGACGAGGACGATGAGCACCATGAGGATGAGCGGCACGGGCAGCCAGGCGAAGGGCTGGAACCAGGCCGCGTCGCCGTTGTCGGCAAGGCCGTAGGTGGCGGCGAACTCGAAGAGGTCGTTGGTCATCGCCCAGGAGAAGTCGCCATCGACATTGCCGCCCGGCGTCGGCCGGAGGAAGAGGGCGATGCCCATGTAGACGGCACCGGTCGCGAGCGTGACGATGATCGGCTGGATGCGGCCGTAGACGACGATGCAGCCGTTGACGAAGCCGGCGAGTGCCGCGACCGCGAGGCAGAGCACGATGCCGCCCAGGATCTGCAGGGGCGAGCCGACGAGGAGGTAGCTGGCGAGCGTGTTGACCATGGTCATCACGGCGCCGACCGAGAGGTCGAGCCCGCCGATCAGCGCCGGCACGGTCTGCGCCATGCCGACCATGACCAGGACGAAGGACTCATTCGCGTTCTGGATGAGGATCTGGCTCGAGAAGCCGCGCGGATGGTTGAAATTGTAGATCAGGTAGAAGAGGAGGAAGAGGCCGATGGCGAGGATCAGGCCGAGGTTCTGGCCGAGCCGGATGCGCAGGTCGCTCAATGCCCGCCCGCCTGCCGGTCGGTGGCGCCCGCATCGCCGGTGGCGAGGTTGAGCGACGCGGCCACGATCTTCGTCTCGGTGAGGTCGTCGCCTTCGAGGGTGGTCACGATCGCCCCGTCATAGAGGATGAGCACGCGGTCGCAGCAGCCGATCAGCTCGTCGTAGTCGGTGGTGTAGAAGAGGATGGCCGCCCCGGCGGCGGCGAGGTCGCGCAGGAGCTGGTAGAGCTCCTGCTTGGTGCCGACGTCGATGCCGCGGGTCGGGTCGTTGAGCAGGATGATCCTGGGCTCGGTCATCAGCCACTTGCCGATCACCACCTTCTGCTGGTTGCCGCCGGAGAGGGTAGCGACCGGGTCGTCGACGGCGCCGATCTTGATCTTGAGCTTCTCCACCATGGCGTCGATCGCCGCCCGCTCGCGGCCCTCGTCGACGAAGAGGCCGCGGGTCAGCGAGCCGAGCGCCGCCATGCCGAGATTGTCGGCGATTGACATCGGCAGCATCAGCCCCTCGGTCTTGCGGTCCTCGGGGATGAGCGCCATATCGACGCCTTTAGCCTTGGCGCTGGACGGGCCGGTCACGTTCACCGGCCGGCCGGCGACGCGGATGCTGCCCTCGACCCCGCGCAGCACGCCGAAGAGGGCGAGGAGGAGCTCGCGCTGGCCCTGCCCGTCGAGCCCGCCGAGGCCGACGATCTCGCCGGCATGGACGGCGAACGAGATGCTGGCGAGGCGGTCGACCCAGGAGAGGCCGGAGACCTCCAGCATGGGCCGGTGGCCCGGGGCCCTTGGCGGCTTGGGCGGGAACACTTGGGTGATCTCGCGGCCGATCATCAGCTGCACGACCTGGTCGGCGGTTCGCGCGCCGCGGGCGAAGGTCTCGATGTGCTGGCCGTTGCGGAACACGGACCAGGTGTCGGCGAGCTGCTCGATTTCGTGCATGCGGTGGCTGATATAGAGGATGGCGAGGCCGTCGCGGCGGAGCTGCTCGAGGATGCGGTAGACCTTCTCGACGTCCGCGCCGGTGAGCGCGGAGGTCGCCTCGTCGAGGATCAGGAGCTTCGGGTCCTGGCCGAGCGCCTTGGCGATCTCGACCATCTGGCGGCGCGACAGGGGCAGGTTCCTGACCCGCTGCAGCGGGTTGACGTCCTCGCAGCCGACGCGGGCGAGCAGCTCCTCGGCGCGCCGGCGCTGCGTGCGGCGGTCGATCAGGCCGAAGCGGCGCGGCGGGTCGGCGATGCAGATGTTGTCGGCGACGCTGAGGTCCGGCATCAGCGACAGTTCCTGGAAGATGCAGACGATGCCGGCCCTGTTGGCGGCGATCGGCCCGTCGAAGCGCACGGGCTCGCCCTCGAGGGTCATGGTCCCGGTATCGGGGCGGACGACGCCGGCGATGATCTTGATGAGCGTCGACTTGCCGGCGCCGTTCTCGCCGAGCACGGCATGGATCGAGCCCCGCTCGCAGGCGAAGGACACGTCCTCCAGCGCGCGCACACCGCCATATCGCTTGCTGATGCCGGCAAGCTCGAGGAAGCTTCCGCCCATTACGAAATCCGCGAGGCGGCGATGCCCGGCGCCGGGCCGGGCATCGCGCCGGTCACTACTGCGCCGCGTCGTCGGCGGTCTTGCCCATGATCTCCACCGCGGTGATGTTGACATCACAGGGCGGGAACTCGTTGGGCGTGAAGAAATTGTCGGAGAGGTCCGACCAGAAGTTCACGCCGTCCTCGAGGTTGGTGAAGTCGGCGACCGGGATCGGCACCGAGATCAGCTGCGGCAGCTTCTCGCCCTGCAGGGCCGCGATCGCCGCCTTGATCGAGATGGCGACGAGGCCGGGCGACTGGCCGTAGGAGAGACCCTTGAGGCCGTCGCCGCTGAGCGCCGCGATCTGCTTGCGGAAGCCGTTCTCGGCCTCGCCCGCCATCGGCACCATCGGGTGGCCGGCGTCGATGAAGGCGCGCACGGTGCCCGTCGAGCCGCCCTGGGTGAAGACGGCGTCGAAGCGGTCATGCACGGCCAGCGCGTCGGCCGTGGCCTTCTGCGAGGTGCCGTCGTCCCAGTTGCCGACGATCTCGACGATCTCGAAACTGTTGCCCGCGCCTTCCATGATCGAGCGGAAGCCCAGATGCCGGTCGCGGTCGACCGAGTTGCCGGGCAGGCCCCTGACCTCGAGCACCTTGCCGCTGGTGGCGCCGCCCATCTGCTCGATCAGGAAATTGGCCGACATGACGCCCATCTCGAACTGGTCCTCGTTGACCATCATGACGGCGTTGGTGTCGAGGATGTTGTCGAAGGGCACGATGACCACGTTGTTGCGGTCGGCGAGGCGGATCACCCGGTCGAAGCCCTCGGGGCTGACCGCGATGGTGACGATCGCGTCGAAGCCCTGGTTGATGAAGTCCTCGATGGCACCGAGCTGGGCGGCGGCATCGGTGCCGGTCGAGATGACGCGGAAGTCGGCGATGTGCTCCTTGATGCCTTCCTGCTCGACGAACGCCTTGGCGGTCTGGATCATCTGGATCCGCCAGGTGTTGCCGACGAAGCCGTTGACCAGGGCGATCTTGTAGGGCCCTTCGCGGGGTTCCCACTGGAAGTAGGTGATCTCGTCGTTCCAGGGCGCGAAGCACTCGGGCAGGTAGCCGGGGCCGTCGACGACCTCCGGTGCGGCCTGGGCCCGGGAACCGACGAGAGCGAGCCCGGCGATGATGGCGGCACTCGCCAAAAGACGACGCATCATTGTTCAGCCTCCTGTTTGACTTCTTTGACGGATGCGTATCCCGCGCCGGGTGGTTTGGCAAGATGGACGGTCATGGCCGGGCGATCGGGGGGCGGCGCGATCGGGTGTTGCTGGCGGCTGCCACTGACAGGTAGGTAACGGCGGCGGGCGACGCTGTCGCCATGGGGGCCGCGCAGGGGAGCGAACGACGAAGATGGCGATCATGCTCGGTGCCGATATCGGCGGCACGTTCACGGATTTCGTGGCCCACGACGATGCCACCGGACGGACCGAGGTGTGGAAGGTGCCGTCGGTGCCGGGCGACCCGGTGCAGGCGATCCTCGACGGCCTCGCCGGCTTTTCGGGGCGGGCAGCACTCGGCCATCTCAGGATCGGCACCACCGTCGCCACCAATGCCGTGCTCGAGCGCCAGGGGGCGGTGGTCGCCTATGTGACGACCAGGGGCTTTCGCGACGTGCCCTTCATCCAGCGCGGCAACCGCAAGTTCCACTACGACATGAGCTGGGTGAAGCCGAAGCCACTCTGCCAGCGGCGGCACTGCTTCGAGCTCGACGAGCGGCTGGACGCCAAGGGGCGGGTGGTCGAGCCCTTGGACGAGGCGGAGGTGCGGCGGGTGGCGGCGGCGATCGCCGCCGTGCCGGAGATCGAGGCGGTCGCGGTCTGCCTGCTCTTCTCCTACCTCAACCCGGAGCACGAGCGACGGGTCAAGGCGATCCTGGAGGAGCTCCTGCCGGACCATGCCATCTCGGTCAGCTTCGAGGTGCTGCCGAAGTGGAAGGAGTACGAACGGGCCTCGACGACGCTGGCCGACGCCTATCTGAAGCCGGTGGTCGGCCGCCGGCTGAACGCGATGCGCGCCCGGCTGGACGATGCCGGGATCACCGCACCGGCCGTGCTGATCCGCTCGAACGGCGGCGAGATGACCCTCGACGCGGCGGCGGCGACGCCGGTGCAGCTCCTCGTCTCGGGGCCGACGGGCGGGGTGATCGCCGGGCGACACGTGGCGGAGCTCGCCGGCATCGACCACCTCGTGACGCTCGACATGGGCGGCACCTCGACCGACGTCTCGACCGTGCAGGGCCGGCGGGAGACCTTCACCACGGCCTTCGAGATCGAGTGGGGCGTGCCGATCCAGATCCCGATCATCGACATCCGCACCATCGGTGCCGGCGGCGGCTCGATCGCCTGGATCGACAAGGGCGGGATGCTCCGCGTCGGGCCGCACAGCGCCGGCGCCAGGCCGGGGCCGGCCGCTTATGGTCAGGGCGGCAGCGAGGCCACGGTGACCGATGCCAATGTCGTGCTCGGGCGGATCGATCCCGCGAACTTCCTGGGCGGCCGGATGCAGCTCGACGCGGCGGCGGCCCGTGCGGCGGTGACCCGGGTCGGCGAGCGGGTCGGCCTCGACGCGGAGGCGGCAGCGTTGGCCATCCTCAGGATCGCCGACAACAACATGGTGGGGGCGCTGCGCTCGGTGCTGATCGAACGCGGCCTCGATCCCCGCGATTTTGCCCTCCTGGCCTTCGGCGGTGCCGGCCCCCTGCATGCCGCCTCGCTGATCCGCGAGATGGGCATTGCCCGCGCGGTCGTGCCGAACCATCCGGGCCAGTTCTCGGCCTATGGCTTCATCCAGACCGATGCCCGGGTCGACCGGCAGCGGACCATCCAGCTCACCAGCCACAACTTCCCGGCCGCACGGGCACGGGAGATGCTGGCGGAGCTGACGGAGCAGGCGCTGGGCGAGCTGACGGCGCAGGACTATACCGATCGGATCTCGGTGCAGCAGGCGCTGGAGATGCGCTATCTCGGCCAGAACTACGAGCTCGAGCTGGCGATCGGCGAGGGCGCGCTCGACGACGACCGCATCCCGGCCCTCTGGCAGTCGTTCCACGCCACGCACGAGGCCCGCTTCGGCTTCTCGATCCCGGGCGAGCCGATCGAGATCGTCAACCTCTCAGTGACCGCCATCTCGGCGACCGCCAAGCCCGACCCGGCGCGGCTCGATGCCGGCATGCCGGAGGGCCGGCCGGTGGCCGAGCGGCCGGTGCATTTTGCCGGGGGCACGGTGCCCACCCGCGTCTACAGCCGGCCGACCCTGGCGCCGGGCCAGCGCATCCCGGGGCCGGCCTTGATCGAGGAGGCCGCCTCGGTCACCGTGGTGGAGCCCGGGCAGCACCTCGTGGTCGACGATTTCGGCCATCTCGTCATCAGCTCCGGCGCTTGAATGTAAGGCGTTTCTGCCTTACTTTTTGGTAGCAACCATCCGGAGGCCCCACCTATGACGACCCTCACCGTCACTGCCAAAGGCCAAGTCACCTTGCGCAAGGACGTGCTCAGACACCTCGGTATCGGGCCGGGGCAGAAAATCGCGCTGGACCTGCTGCCGGACGGACGGGCGGAGTTGAGGGCTGCACGACCAACCGGCACCATCAATGACTTCATCGGCCTGCTCGCAGGCAAGACGGACAAAGTGCTCACGATCGAAGAAATGAACGAGGCCATCGCTGCCGGCTGGGCGGGCGAGGAATGAAGGTAACGGTCGATACCAACGTGCTCGTGCGGGCGGCGGTCGCCGATGACCGAGAGCAGCGCGGAGGCGGCAGCTCCGCCTCTTGCGCGAGGCGCCGGTGGTCGTCGTATCACTTGTCGCCTCTTGCGAGCTTGTCGGGTTCCGCTGCGTCTACCGGCTCGGTGGTGGCTCGATATCGATCGCCTTGCGCGAGCTGGTCGGCGCAAACAATGTCTGGTCGATCGGCCAGCGGTGGAAGCTGGCCTGGCACTGCTCGAGGCCGGTGGCGATTTCGCTGACGGTGTCATCGCCTTCGACGGGCGCTGGACTCGGGGGAGACTTTCGTCACCTTCGACAAGCGGCCGTGGCCAGGCTCGCCGCCCAGGGCATATCGGCCCGCCAGTTGGCTTGAGCGGTTCCACGCCAGATGCTCCCATGAAACCGATCCTCCATCGCCAGAAGAGGGCGCTCGACGATGAAATTCTCCGCCAACGGCTACTATGTCGAGCGCTACAACAAGTGCGCGAATTGCGGGATGCTCGTCTATGGCGAGGGCCTGATGGCCGAGCATCGGGGAAGTCGCGGCGGTTCTGCTCGGACTGGTGCATCGAGTGGGCCGGCCTGCGCGACGGTGCCGAAGGGCTCGTCCGGCTGCCGATCCCGCGCCCTGCCCCGGTCGAGCGGTCGGCGGCACCCGACATGGTGATGATGAACATCCTCGATTCCACCATGGTCTCGATCTGCCGCGAGATGGGCATCCTGCTCATGAAGACGTCGTACTCGACGATCTTCAACGAGGGTCTCGACTTCACCTGCGCGCTGGCCGACGCCAAGGGCGACATGATCGCCTGCGCCGAGTTCTGCCCGACGATGATCGGCGGATGCCGCTGCTCATCAAGACGTGCTTCCAGGAGATCCCGCACGAGGACATCGAGCCCGGCGACGTGATCCTGCACAACGACCCCTACCGGGGCGGGCTGCACTGCCCTGAGCACACCTTCTTCAAGCCCTTCTTCGACGGCGACGAGCTTTGGGCTTCGCTGTCTGCATCGGCCATGTCGCCGAGATCGGCGGCATGGTGCCGGGTGCGTTCTGCGGCGAGGCGACGGAGATCTTCCACGAGGGGCTGCGGGTGCCGCCGGTCAAGACCAAGAAGGCCGCGCAAGGATGTCGACGAGGTCTGGAAGCTCCTGCTCGCCAATACCCGGACACCCAGGCAGAACTACGGCGATCTCAGGGCGATGATCGGCTCGGTCGATCTCGGCGTCGACCGGATCGAGCAGATCGTCAGGAAGTACGGGTGCGGGGTCTTCAAGAGCACCTGCGAGGACCTGATGGACTATGCCGAGCGGCGGATGCGGGCCGAGCTCAGCGCCTTTCCCGACGGCAAGTATTCGTTCCACGACGTGATCGAGAACGACGGCATCGAGGCGGTTCCCTACACGGTCGCCATCGACCTGCACATCAACGGCGACGAGCTGGTGGCCGACTACGACCGGAGCTCGAAGCAGGCGAAGGGGCCGATCAACGCGACGCTGGGCGTGGCCACGGGTGCCGTCTACAACGGCATGCTGCACGTCACCGACCCTTCGATTCCGAAGAATTCCGGCTGCTTCCGGCCGATCCGCGTCGTCTCGCCGCCGGGCAGGGTGACCAATGTCGACTATCCGGGGCCGCTCGTCGCCGGCAACACCGAGACCCACCCCAGGCTCGCCAACATCACCATCGGCGCCATGTCCAACTGCGCGCCCGAGCGGGCCATGGCATCGGAGAGCTGCACCGGCACCAACTTCGTCTTCGGCGGCGAGCACCCGGAATATGACGAGTACTTCGCCTGCTACGACATCATGTCGGGCGGCTGGGGCGGCCGGGCCGGGCATGACGGCAACGACTGCGTGATCGCCATCAACGGCAATTGCCGCTTCAACCCGACCGAGGTCTTCGAGACGCGCTTTCCGCTGCGGGTCGAGGACTGCGCCATGGACACCGATTCGGGTGGCGCCGGCGAGTTCCGGGGCGGGCTCGGCTACACCCGCACGCTGCTGATCACCGAGGTCGAGATCACCGGCTCGCAATGCAGCGACCGGCACGAGGTCAGGCCCTTCGCGCTCTTCGGCGGCGAGCCCGGCGGCAACGGGGCGACGCTGATCCAGAAGGCCGGCAGCGACGCATGGCTGACAGTGAAGGAGCTCTACGGCAAGGTGTCGTCGAGCAAGTATGCCAATCGTCCGCTTCCAGCCGGGCGACCGCATCCGCCTCACGGCACCCGGCGGCGGCGGCTATGGCGACCCGGCGAAGCGCGACCCGGCGGCCGTCGCCCTCGACGTGGCCGAGGGCTATGTCAGCGCCGCGGCGGCAGAGCGGCTCTACGGCCGAAAGGCGGGAGAGGTCTGATGCGGATCGCCATTCTCGGTGCGGGTGCCATGGGCGGCATGTTCGGCACCCGCTTCGCCCGGGCCGGGGCCGAGGTCGTGCTCTACGACCGGGACGAGGCGCATGTCGCGGCGATCGCCGCCAACGGCTCCAGGTGGAGCTGCCCGGCGAGGCGCCGGTCACGCTGCGCCTGCCGGCAACGACCGAGGTCGCGGCGATCGGCGCCGTCGACCTCGCCGCGGTGGTGGTCGACTGCGCTGCGACGCGCGACGCAGCACTCGTCGCAAAGGAGGTCATCGGCACGGCAGGCTTCGCGCTGACGCTGCAGAACGGCATCGGCAATGTCGAGGCGCTGGTCGACGTGCTGGGCGGCTTCGGTGGTCGCCGGGTCGACCATGAACAGCGCCGCACGGCTCGGGCCCGGCCGGGTGGCGCACACCCATCTGGGCAAGTCGGTGCTCGGCGAGCTCGACGGGCGGGCGAGCGAGCGCCTGGATAGCCTGGCGGCACTTTTCGACCAGGGCGGCCTGCCGGTTGCGACCACCGACAACATCATGGGCCATGTCTGGCAGAAGTTCATCCTGAACGCGGCGCTCAACCCGGTCTGCGCCATCACCCGGCTCCGGCCCGGCGAGGTGGCCGAGAGCGCCTCGGCCAGCGCCCTGGTCCGCGACATCCTGCGCGAGGTGCTGGCGGTGGTGGCGGCGGAGAAGATCGACCTTCCCGATCCCGATCCGACGGAGAGCATCCTCGCCCATGTCGTCGGGCGGATGAACAAGCCCTCGATGCTGCAGCATGTCGAGCAGGGCCGGCGCACCGAGATCGCCGCGCTCAACGGCGCGCTCCTGCCGATCGCCGAGCGGCACGGCATCCCCTGCCCCGTCAACCGGACGATCACGCGGCTCGTCGAGGCGATCCAGGGGCGGCCGCCGCGCGCCGGATGAGGGCGCCTACTCCGCGGCGATGAGGTGCCGGTCGGCCGAGGCCAGGCCGCGCGGGTCCTTGTAGAGGCGGCCGGCCTGCATGATCATGGCGAGGTTGGCCTGGTGCTGGACCAGGGACACGTCCTCGAGCGGGTTGCCCCTGACCAGCAGGAGGTCGGCGATGAAGCCTTCCCGCACGCGGCCGAGCTCGTCGCCCATGCCCATGAGCTCGGCGCCAACGACGGTGGCGCAGCGCAGCGCCTCGGCGGGCGAGTAGCCGAAATACCGGACGAAGTGCTCGATGTCGCGGGCGTTCTGGCCCATGGGCGTCACCGAGAAGCCGTAGTCGCCGCCGACCACGACGCGTATGCCGCGCTTCCTGATCTCGTGATAGGTGGCGCAGCAGGCGTCGAACTTGCGGTAGAGGTCGAGCTTCTCGCAGACCTCGCGCGAGAGGCCGATGCCCTCGCCCTCGCGCGTGCAGTTGTGGACGAGGCCGAAGGCCGGGCCGACGAAGGACGTGCCCTTGACGCTCTCGAGGAGGTCGAGCGCCTCCTCGTCGGCGAAGTCGCAGTGGTAGATGCAGTCGACGCCGTGGCGGACGGCCATCTTCACGCTCTGCGACGAGCGGGCGTGGGCCGCGACCTTCTTGCCGAAGCCGTGCGCCACCTCCATCACCGTGCCGAGCTCGGCGTCGCTGAGCGGCGTGATCTCGGCCCGGGCGTGGCTGACGAACTCGTCGCCCGAGATGTTGATCTTGATGGTGTCGACGCCGTCGCGGATGCATTCCCTGGTCACCCGGCGCATCTCGTCCGGCCCGTCGGCGACGAGGCCGAAGCTCTCCTGGTGGATGTGGCGCTTGCGCTCGTCGCCGAGCCCGGCGGTAACCGTGATCTCCGGGCTGCCGGCGCGCATGCGGGGGCCGGCGATCAGGCCCGAGTTGATGGCGTTCCTGGCCGTCACGCCGAGCAGGGGCTTGGCCGAGGCGGCCTCGAAGATGCTGGTGAAGCCGTGATCGAGGAGCAGCCGGCAGTTCTTCGCGGTGAGCAGCATGTGCTCCTCCGGCGGCACCAGGCCGAGCTCGAAGGGTGCCGCGATGCCGGTGAAGCTCGGATGACAGTGGCCCTCGACCATGCCGGGCATCAGGGTCATGCCGCTGCCGTCGATGACGGTGGCCCCCTCGGTGCCGATCGAGGCGCCATCCCTGGCGATGCGGGCGATGCGCTCGCCCTTGATCTCGACTTCGGCCTTGAATGTGCTCTTGCTCTCGCCGTCCCAGACGGCGGCGTGCCTGATGACGACGCGCTCCATGACCGGCCTCCCTGCGTTGGCTCTGTGGTGGAGCTTAGCGCAGCTTCCGGCCGGAGGGGAACGGCTATCCGGCGCCGCCGGCTGGTGGTGGATCGCCCGGCCGGGCAAAGCGGGCGTCGTCGGGGTAGTAGTCGAAACGCACGGTCTGCGTCAGGAAGGCCGCCTCGTCGCGCCAGCCGGCCATGAGCGGCCAGCCGTTGCGGGCATAGACGGCAAACGGGATGGCGCCGCAGTTCTCGCGCCGCACCGGGCGGAGCTCGGGGGCGACGCGCTGCATCAGCTCGAGCGAGCGGACCACGGGCTCGAGGAACGGGGTCATCCAGGCGCTGGCCAGGACCTCGCCACAGATCTGCTCGTCCACGTGCAGCACGTGATAGGTGCTGGCATGGCCGGCGACCGGTGGCCCGGCGCTCCAGTGATCGAGGACGTAAGGCAGGGCCGAGGCGCCGTCATCGGCGAGCCCGGCCCGGACCAGGGTGGGTGTGGCGCCGTCGAGGCGGTAGACGTTCTGCGGTGCCAGGTCGACGAGGTAGTGCTCGCCGGCGACGGTGACGAGGACGCGGCCGTGGTTGCTGCCGGTCTCGAGGCGCAGGGGAACGTCGTCGAAGAGGGCCTCGACCAGCATGCCGGCCCGAGCCGCCGATGCCGGGCCGAGGCCGGTCAGGAGAAGCAGGCCGGCCAGGTATCGCCGCCATGTCCGCATCGCATGCTCCCGTTTGACGTGGCCGAGAATGACGGTTCGGGGTGAAGGCCGGGTTAAGGTGTCGCCAGAGCGCGCTCGAGCAGCATCGGCACGTGGCGGTGTGGCGGGCGGGTCGAAGAGCCCGGCGAGGCTCGCTTCGTCGAGCACGGCGGTGATCCTGGGGTCGGCCTGCGCAGGTCGAGGAGCGGCTCCTCGTTCTCCCAGGCGCGCATGGCGCTTGCCTGGACCAGCTCGTAGGCTGCCTGCCGGCCCATGCCGGCATCGACCAGGGCCAAGAGCACCGTCTGGCTGTTGAAGAGGCCGTGGGTGGCGTCGAGGTTGCGCCGCATGCGCTCGGGGTAGACGACCAGCCGGTCGACGAGACCGGTGAGCCGGGCGAGCGCGAAATCGGCGAGGATGCAGGAATCCGGCAGCATGACGCGCTCGACCGAGCTGTGCGAGATGTCCCGCTCGTGCCAGAGCGCCACGTTCTCGAGCGCCGGCACGACGGCGGCGCGGATCATCCGGGCGAGGCCGGTGAGGTTCTCCGACAGCACCGGGTTGCGCTTGTGCGGCATGGCCGAGCTGCCCTTCTGCCCGGCATGGAAGAACTCCTCGACCTCACGCACCTCGCTGCGCTGCAAATGGCGGATCTCGGTCGCGAGGTGCTCGATGGAGCCCGCGATCTGGGCGAGCGCGCAGGCGAAGGCGGCGTGCCGGTCGCGCGGGATGACCTGGGTGGAGACGGGCTCGACCCTGAGGCCGAGCTTTTCGGCGACCGCGGTCTCGACCGCCGGGTCGATATTGGCAAAGGTGCCGACGGCCCCCGAGATGGCACAGGTCGAGACATCCTCGATGGCGGCCTGGAGCCGCTGGCGCTGCCGGGCGAAGGCGGCGAAAAAGCCGGCGAGCTTGAGGCCGAAGGTGGTGGGCTCGGCATGGATGCCGTGGCTGCGGCCGATGCAGACGTCCATCGCGTGCTCGCGCGCCCTTCGGGCCAGGACGGCGAGGAGGGCGTCGAGATCGGCGAGGACGAGCTGGCCCGCCTCGCGGAGCTGCAAAGCGAGCGTCGTGTCGAGGAGGTCGGACGAGGTCATGCCGAGATGCAGGAGCCGGGCATCGGCGCCGCAGAGGTTCTCGACATGGGTCAGGAAGGCAATGACGTCGTGCCGCGTCGTGGCCTCGATCGCCTCGACCGCGTCTGCATCGATCAGCCGATCACGGGCGTGCTCCGTCGCCCGGCGCAGGCGGGCCACCGCCTCGCGATCGATCTGGCCCAGGCCCGCCATCGCCTCGGCGACGAGGAGCTCGATCTCCAGCCAGAGCTCGAGGCGGCGCTCCGGGGCGAAGACGGCGACCATCTGCGGCCGGCTGTAGCGGGGGATCATCCGTGACTCCAGGCAGGGACGGGCATCCTCTTAGCAGCGACCGGGCCGGATCGGAAGGTCGCCGCCGGCGGCGGGGCGACGATCCGTCTTGGCCGGGAGGCGGCGCCGGCACTACATAGCTGCGATCATGACCGCCGTGCCGCCCGCCCCCATGCTCCCCGCCGCGACACCGCAACCGGACCGGCGACGCCGGCTGCCCTTGAGCTGGTTCCTCGCGGCGGTCATCGGCCTCGCCATGATGGTCGCCATGGCGCTCCTGCTCTGGCTCACGCTCGGCACGGCGCGCGAGAACACGCTGCAGCTGCTGCGGGACAAGGCGCAGCTCGTGCTGACCCTGGTGCGGGCGCGCACCGACCAGTTCCTCGAGCCGGCGGAGGCGCTGGCCGGCGACGTTGCCCGGCGCATCGAGCGCGGCGAGATCAACACCACGGACCAGACCGAGCTGGTCGGGGCGCTCGGCTACGCCCTCTCCGCGGCGCCGCAGATCAATGCGGCCGTCTATGTCGATGCCGAGGGCTGGCTCGTCAGCGTCTTCCGCGACCGCGAGACGGGCCGCATCGGGTCGTCCTTCGAGGACTGGCAGGGCGACGCGGCGGTCAAGGCGGCCATCGCCCAGCTGCATCTCGACAGCGAGCCGCAGCCGCACTGGGGCGAGCCCCTGTTCAGCGCCGGCGCCGCGGCGACGCTGGTCTACTTCGCCCATCCCGTGCTGGAGCGCGACGGCGATCTCGGCATCGTGGTGGCCACGACGACGGTCCAGGATCTCTCGGCCTTCATCGGCTCGATCGACACGCCCGGCACGATCGGCACGTTCATCCTCTACGGCAAGGACCGGGTGATGGCCCACCCGCGGCTGCGCCAGGGAAGCGGGCTGACGACCGCGGACAAGCCCTTGCCGGGCCTAGCCGAGATCGGCGATCCGGCACTGGCGGCGATCTGGGCGCCCGGCTGGGAGGAGCGCCGCATCGCCGAGCTGGATATCGATGCCCACTGGTCGACGAGCATCTCCGGCAACTACGTCTATCTCTATGACGAGCTCACCACGGCGCGCGAGACGCCCTGGGTGATCGGCGGCTATTTCCGTGCCGAGGACATCGGCCAGGAATGGCGGCGGGTGAACATCGCCACCGGGATCGCCGGCGGCCTGCTCGTGCTGAGCCTCGCCGGCGCGGTGCTGCTGGCCCGGCTCCTGGCTAGGCCGGCGACGCAGATCGCCGACGCGGCGCGGTCGATCAGCGCCCTCGAGCTCGAGCGGATCGAGCCGCTCGGCGGCTCGCGCATTCGCGAGATCGACGATGCCGAGCGCTCGCTCAATGCCGTGGTCGGGGCGCTCCGCTCCTTCGTGCGCTACCTGCCGAGCGACCTCGTGCACTACGTGCTGCGTCATCCGGAGCGGGATATCGGCAAGCCCCGGCTGCGGTCGATGAGCATCCTCTTCACCGACATCTCGGGCTTCACGGCGCTGGCGGAAAACCTGGAGCCGGCAGCCGTGGGCGCCCTGCTCAACGCCCATTTCGCCGATCTCGAGGCGTGCATCAGAGGCACCGGCGGCACCATCGACAAGTATCTCGGCGACGGGCTCCTGGCGTTCTGGGGGGCGCCCGAGCCGCTCGCCGACCATCAGCGGCGGGCGGTCGAGGCCGCCCTCGCCATGGCCGAGGTGACCAGCCGGCACAATGCCGAGGCGGCCGTGCCGCTGCGCCTGCGGATCGGCATCGCCGCGGGCGAGATCCTGGTCGGCGACCTCGGCGCGCCGACCAGGATGAACTACACCGTGGTCGGCGATCCGGTGAACCTCGCCCAGCGCCTGCTCGAGATCGGCCACAGCGCCGCCCCGACGCACGAGACGGTGATCGTGACCACCGCCGAATGCATCGCCGCGATCGAGCCGCCGCCCAGGACCCGCCCGCTCGGTGAGCATGCGATTCGCGGCCGGGTCGGCACCGTCGAGCTGGTCGAGGTGCTGCCGCCCATCGCCGAGCCGTGACCCGGGTGCCGTGAACCAGGTCGGTGCGGCCCTCGGCTGGATCGGCCGCCAGTCCAGCCTGCTCTTCCTCGTCGCCGTCTTTGCCGGGGTGCTGCTGCCGCCTTTGGCCCGGCTGCTGCAGCCGCTTCTGCTGCCGGCGATCCTTTTGCCCTTCGTCGTGGCCCTCGTGCGGCTCGATCTCGCCTCGCTCGGTCGGCAGGCGCGCCGCCCGGCGCTGGCACTCGGCCTCGTGCTCTGGTCCCTGGTCGGCTCGCCGCTCCTGACCGCGCTGGTGCTGCGGTTCGTGGCGGTCGACCCGGATGTCGCGGCCCTGCTCGTGACGACCGCCGCCTGCGCGCCGCTCATGGCCTCGGGCGCGCTCGCACTCCTGCTCGGCCTCGACGTGGCGCTGGCGCTGCTCGTCGTGGTGCCGGCGACGGCACTCGTGCCGTTCACCGTGCCGCCTTTGGCGCTGGGCCTGGCCGGCATCGCCATCGACCTGCCGGCCACGGCCCTCGCTTTGCGCCTGGCGCTCATGGTGCTGGGTGCGCCGGGCTCGCCGCCCTCGTGCGCTGGTGGCTCGGGCCCGAGCGCCTCGTGGCGGCCCGGCCGGCGCTCGACGGGCTCGCCGTCCTGGGATTCGCCGTCTTCGCCGTCGGCGTGATGGACGGCTTCACGGCCACCGCCCTCGCCCGCCCGGCGCTGGTCGGCGGCATCGTCGTGGCCGTCTTCGCGCTCAATCTCGGCCTGCAGGCGATCACGGTGGCGGCCCTCCTGCCGTTCCTGCCGCTGCGCACCGCGCTGACCGCGGGGCTGGTCGCCGGCAACAACAATCTCGGGTTGATCCTGGCGGCGGTGATCGACAGCGCCCCGCCGGCCATGCTCGTCTTCGTGGCGACCGCCCAGTTTCCGATCTATCTCCTGCCCATCGTCCAGCGGCCGCTCTACCGCCGCTGGCTCAGCCCGGAGCCGCCCCGATGACACCCCGCGACGTGCTCGAATTCTGGTTCGACCCGGCCAGCAAGCCCTTCTGGTTCGAGAAGAGTGCCGCCTTCGACGAGGCTGTGCGGCGGCGGCTCGGCGAGGCGCATGAGGCCGCCGCCGCGGGCCGGCTGGACGACTGGCCGGCGACGCCCGAGGGGGCGCTGGCGCTGGTCATCCTGCTCGATCAGGTGCCGCGCAACATCCACCGGGGACGGCCCGGGCCTTCGCCACCGATGGCGCGGCGCTGGCGGTCGCGACCGCCGCCATCGCCGACGGCTTCGACCGCAGCCTCGACAGCGACCAGCGCCTCTTCCTCTATCTGCCGCTGGAGCACTCGGAAGTGCTCGCGGACCAGGAGCGATCGGTGGCGCTCTTTGCCGGCATTGGCGATGCGCGGCTGACCGATTACGCCGTCCGGCATCGCGACATCGTCGCCCGCTTCGGCCGCTTCCCGCATCGCAACGCCCTGCTCGGCCGCGCCTCGACGGAGGCGGAGCTACAGTTCCTCGAGGAGCCCGACTCGTCCTTCTGACACTGCACCCGCTCAGCCGGGGCGCAGCGCTCCGCGCAGGACAGCCGGAAAGCCTCGCTCTGGACGAGCCGGGTGAGGAACGCCTCGAGGGTCAGCTCGGGCGCCACGCGCTTGTGGGCGAAACGCAGGACCGCCGGCTGGATGAGCGCCGGCCAGGGACAGCCCGAGGTCGCGACCTCGGCGAGCCGGATCGGCGAGCCCTGATGCAGCAAAGCACCGGCCCGGCTGACATAGGCGCCGACGACGGTCGGCGCGCCCACGTCCTCGTCGTCGTGCTCGAGCCGCAGATCGGTGGACTCGACATAGTCGTAATTGACGCCGATCGCCTCGGTCTCGTGCATCCGGGCGAGCTGCTCCGGATCGAGCCAGGTAACGGCGACGAACGCAATCGCCCCCGGGTGCCGGTGCAGGGTCGCCGGCAGGGCACCGTAGCGGCTGAAATGCGCCGAGTAGACGACCACGTGGTCGAGGAGCACGGCCCGGCTGACCGGGATATGACCGGCGTGGCCGGCGAACTTGCGGCGCAGCTGCGCCGGCGCGCCGTTCGAGCCGAGGGCCAGGACGGGCGTGCGGCCGGCCACGGCGAAGGCCGGCGCCTCGCCTTCGACCGCGAAGACGAAACGCTCGAGCGGCGCCGCGTAAGGATAGTCGGCCGCGCGCGGCGGACCAGGCTGCTCGCCGACGGTCGCCATGATCCTGCTCCAGCAACATCACCGCACCCGGCAGGTGCCCGATCGACCTCCCCTGCCGACTTCGGTTCTACCCGAAGTGTAGCCGACGTCGCTGATTTGAGCAATCGAAGCGATTGCCCTCACCCGCGCCCGATCCCCAGCACCACGGCATTCACATAGGCGCCAAGCACCAGGATGATCGAGGTGATGTAAAAGAAGATCAGGGCGATCACGACACTTGCCATGCTTCCATAGGTGACACTGTAGCTCGCGAAATTGGCGAGATAGGTCGAGAAGCCGGTGCCCGCGATCATCAGTGCCAGCAAGGTGAAGAAGACGCCTGGCAGGATGTCGCGCACATGGTGCCGCCGGTTCGGCAGCCAGCGGTGCAGGACGACGAGCGTGACGAACAGGATGGCGATCGCGACCACGTTGCGGGCGACCGTCCAGACGAGCCGGTAGGCGAAGCCGAGATCGACCCAGTAAGTCAGAAGGTTCCACAGGATCGGCCCGAAGACGACCAGCACCGACATCGCCGGCACCAGGAGAATTGCCAGCAAGACGAAGAGGAAGGTCTGTAGCCGGCGCATCCAGAACGGCCGGAAGCGCGACACGCGATAGGCGCGGTTGAACGCGATGCGGACCGCCTCGATGCCGCTCGAGGCTGCCCAGAGCATCATCAGGACGCTGAAGCCGAGAAACCCGGCGCGGCGGCCGACCACGACCTCCGCCACGGCGGGCTCGAGCGTCTCCGCCACCTCGTCGGGCATGCTGTCGAACATGAGGGTGACGATGCGCTCCAGATCGGCCTGCGTCCCGAGGAAGCTGGCGAGCGAGGTGAGGAAGATGAGGAACGGGAAGAGCGCCAGGAGTGCGGTGAACGAGAGGTGGCCGGCCATCACGAAGCCGTCCTCGTCCGACATTCGCTTGCCCGCCCGGCCCAGCATGGCGATCCCGCGACCCAGTCGCCGGCGCAGGCCGGGCCTGCCACCCCGGTCCACACCCCTGCCCTCGACCGCCGTTTCCGCCATGCGAAGCTTTCCATCACCGCCTGGATCGACGGGCAGATTGGCCCGCGCCCCACCGGTCTGGCAAGCCACCGCTGGCCCGGCTAGGCTGGCTGCCCGATTGCTCGCAACGGACGTCGAAAGGAACCGCCATGGCCCGAGCGCTCTGGCTGCGCAAGACCGAGACGGGGCAGATGGCCGGGATCGGCCCGATCACGGAGGCCGACCTGCCGGAGGGTGAGGTCCTGGTCGACGTCGCCTGCTCGACGCTGAACTACAAGGACGCGCTGGCGATCACCGGCAAGGCGCCGATCGTCCGGGCCTGGCCGATGGTGCCGGGCATCGATTTCGCCGGCACGGTCAGGGCGAGCCGGCATGCGCTCTGGCAGGCGGGCGATCCGGTGATCCTCAATGGCTGGGGCACCGGCGAGACGCGGCTCGGCGGGCTCGCCGAGATTGCCCGCGTGCCCGGCGAATGGCTGGTGCCGCTGCCCGAGGGCTATGCTCTCGCCGACGCCATGGCGATCGGCACGGCGGGCTACACGGCGATGCTCGCCGTGCTCCGCCTCGAGGCGGCCGGCCTCGTGCCGAGTTCCGGCCCGCTGCTGGTCACCGGTGCGATGGGCGGGGTCGGCAGCGTCGCCATTCTGGTGCTGGCCAAGCTGGGCTTCGAGGTCTGGGCGCTGACCGGGCGACCGGCCGAGGCCGAGCACCTGAAGGGCCTGGGGGCTGCCGGCATCGTGCCGCGGGAGGAGCTCGCTGCACCCGGCAAGCCGCTCGCCAGGGAGCGCTGGGCCGGCGGTGTCGACGCCGTCGGCAGCCACGTGCTGGCCAACCTGCTCGCCGCCACGAAGTATGGCGGCACCGTCGCCGCCTGCGGCCTCGCCGCCGGCATGGACCTGCCGATGACGGTGGCACCCTTCATCCTGCGCGGCGTGACGCTCGCCGGCATCGACAGCGTCTACGTGCCGATTCCCCGTCGCCGGGAGGCCTGGAGCCGGCTCGCCCGCGACCTGCCGGCGGATCGGCTGCGCGAGATCAGCCGCAGCATCACGCTCGACGAGGTCGTCGCCGCGGCGGTGGAATTGCTGGCCGGGCAGGTGCGTGGCCGACTGGTCGTGAAGCTCGCCGAATGAGCCGAGGATAGTACGTCGCGCCACCCCGAATCAAAGCCTACTTGCTTCATGACGGCAATGGCATTCATAATGCATGCCGAGCAAGGTCGCTCACTGGGCAAAGGGCCGGGGGTCGAATCGGCGCTACCAGCACGATCGGAGGACAAGGATGCCAGTCGGCACCGTCAAGTGGTTCAACAGCACCAAGGGTTACGGCTTCATTCAGCCGGAAAGTGGCGGTGCGGACGTCTTCGTTCACATCTCGGCCGTCGAGCGGGCCGGGATGAGCAGCCTGAACGAAGGCCAGCGGGTCTCCTACGAGGAGCAACTCGATCCGCGGCGCGGGAAGAAGTCGGCCGAGAACCTGAAGCCGGCCTGACCGCCGCGCCAAAGGCAGAAACGAAGGAAGGCACCGGGCAACCGGTGCCTTCTTTTGTACGGGCCACCGGGTGCCTGCCGTGTCGCCGCAGGGCCGTCACGGCTTCGCCATGGCGGGCTCGGGCAAGGCCCAGCCGGTCGGCAGCAGCTGCAGCAGGAGCTCGTCGAGCTCGGCGGTGCGCAGGGCGTGCAGCGCCTCGGCAGTGAGCTCGGGGCCGAAGAAGGCGGGCGCCTCCTCGGCCAGGCCCGGCATGCCCGAGCCCGGCTCGCGCATCACATAGCCCTGCCCCCAGACCGTCTCGATGCCGCGCGCATCGCCGGTGGCCGCGGCGATCTTCTTGCGCAGCTTGCAGATGAAGACGTCGATGATCTTCTGCTCCGGCTCGTCCGGCCGCCATAGAGGTGATCGAGGAAGGTCTCCTTGCTCAGGGTCGTGCCGCGGCGCAGGGCCAAAAGCTCGAGAATGCCGTATTCCTTGGCGGTCACCTTGAGCGGCACGTCGTCCACCGAGACCGTGCGGGCGGCGAGGTCCAGGGTCAGCCGGCCGACCGTGATCTGCGACGTGGCGTGGCCCTTCGCCCGCCGCACCGCCACCCGCAGGCGGGCCAGCAGCTCGTGCTTGTCGAAGGGCTTGGTCAGGTAGTCGTCGGCGCCGTCGACCAGGGCCTGGATCTTCTGCGCCCGGTCGTCGAGGCTCGAGAGGATGAGGACGGGCACGACCGAGCCCGCGGCGCGCAGGCGCCGCAGCACTTGGCTGCCGCTGATGTCGGGCAATTGCAGGTCGAGGATCACTGCGTCGAACTCGTAGTGCCGGGCGAGCTCCAGAGCCTCGGCACCCTGATCCGTGCTTTCGACGATGCAGTCCTCGCGCCCGAGAACGGCTTCCAGAAGCGAGGTGGAAACCGGGTCATCGTCCACAACGAGCACGCGCATCAGCCTCTCCAGTCACGTCGGTTCCAGCCCCGAAGCAACCTTAGCGCGATTTCCTATCCAATACATCCCCTGATGATAGAATTTCGGCACACCCGATCGCCCCCGGGCGACCCGAGGCGCATGGCGGGGCTGCGCAAAACCGCTCGACCAGTGCAGGCAAGACTGGTAACGCGAACGGGCGGCGGTCCTGGCCCGCCTCCGAGGAGACACCGAATGCTCAAGGAATTCAAAGAGTTCGCCCTGAAGGGCAATATGCTCGACATGGCTGTCGGCATCATCATCGGCGCCGCCTTCACGACCGTCGTGAGCTCGCTCGTCGACGACGTGCTGATGCCGCCGATCGGGGTCATGATGGGCGGCATCGACTTCAGCGACTACTACATCCAGCTGACCAATTTCGATCAGGACTACGCATCGCTGCAGGCGGCGCGCGATGCCGGGGTCACGGTGATCGGCTACGGCAATTTCCTCAACGCGGTGATCAAGTTCCTGATCGTCGCCTTCGCGCTCTTCATCATCGTCAAGAACATCAACCGCCTGAAGAAGGCGATGGAGCACGAGGAGGAGAGGAAGGCCGACGTGGCGCCGCCGCCCCGCCAGGAGGTGCTGCTCGCGGAGATCCGCGATGCGCTGCTCGAGCGCCCGAACAAGACCTGAGGCGCCGCCCGGCCGTCGGCAGATGCGCTGTCAGTGGCAGTCGGGCAGCAGGCCGGTGGTGCGATAGGCCGGGAAGTAGCCCTGGTGCTCGAGCTCGGCCGCGGTCGTGCCGAGCTCGGCTGCCCGGGCCCGGGTGAGCGCCGCGCAGGCCTCCGCGTCGAGGACGGCGCGGATCGTGCGGTAGGGTTGCGTCAGGCTCGAGAAGCCGGTCTTGAAGCGCATCACCGCATCGTCGCCGCCGCCGACGCCGCCGCCCAGATGCAGCACGCGATTGCCGCGCGCCTTGGCCCAGAGGCGGACATGATGGAGCAGCAGGCTGAACGGTGACTGGCGGATGAAGCGGCTGTCCGAGCCGCCGAGATGGGCCTGCACGATGCCGTCGCACTCGAAGAGGAGGCAGGCGGCCGCGACCTCGCCCGTATCGACCCGGACGAGGGCGATGTGCAGGTTAGACGCGAGCCGGCCGAGCCCCGCGAAATAGGCCGCATCGAAATGGTACTGGAGGTCCGCCGCGGTGCGCGCCAGCGTGGCCGCATAGATCGGCAGGAGGTGCGGCAGGCCTTCGTCGAAGGCGACGACGGTCGCTTCCTGGCCGAGCCTCTGGCATTTGTTGATGGTGCTCTGATGACCGCGCCGCGTGCCGGACCAGAGCTTCTCGACCGGCAGCGTCAGATCGACCGCGACGGTCGGGCTGGTGGACTGGGTGATGCCGGGCATGACCAGGTGCGCCGGCAGGGGGTCGAGCAGCGGATGGGAGCGCAGGAAGAGCGAGCAGGCCCGATGCTCCCGCAGGCCGGCGAAGAGGGCGGCCAGCGACTCTTCGAGAAACGCGGGATCGGCGCGCGCCGCCAGGCTGGCGATCGGGCCCGGATAGCCATAAGGCGACACGGCATCCATGTACCCGACCCCGCTGCCGCCGAGCGCCGGACAGTGGCGCAGCAGGGCGGCACGAAGAAGACACGTTCGCCCGACCGCGCCCAGGAAGCCCATTGCCTCGGCGTCGGTCCGCGCGGCCTCGACAGCGACATAGTCGGGCAGATGGTAGAGGTCGTGCCGCATCAGGCCGAGCAGGCTTTGCCAGGCCGGATCGGCGAGTGCGAGGAAGCCCCAATCCAGGGCGAGGCGAGCGAGCTCGATGGTGGCGGTCATGGTCGTGCGCCGATCGGCCAGAGCTCCGGGAACGGCACCGGATCGCTGAAGTCCGGGTCGCCGCTCGGCAGGCGCCGGCAGAGCAGCTCGTCGGCGATGCGCACCGGGTTGCCCTTGGGGTCCAGGTAGCGGCGATAGCGGTTGGCCGCGTCCTGCAGATGCACGGCGAGGGCGAGGCGCGGCAGCGGCGACCGGTTGGGCAGGCTGCCATGCAGCGTCCAGCAGTGATGGAAGCTGATCTGCCCCTTCTTCAGCGTGATCGGCACGCGTTCCACCGCATGGCCCTGCGCGCGAAAGCGCGCCTCGACGGCGTCCAGGTCCGGGTCGTTGAAGAACCGCGTGTGCTCGAGGTCGCCCCAGCGGTGGCTGCCGTCGATGACGACGAGCGGGCTGCGCTCGAGCTCAACATCGTGGAACGGGACCCAGGCGGTCAGCATGTTGTCGGAGCTGCAGGTTCCCCAATAGGCGTGGTCGGCATGCCAGCCGACCGCCGTGGCGCGGCCCGGGTCGGCCGCGTCCGGTGGCGCGGGCGCCTTGTAGACGAGCTGGTCGTCGAGCAGGCGGATGGCGGGGGTGCGGGCGAGCCGGGCGGCGATCGCACCGATCGGCGGCGCCTGGACGAGGGCCCGGATGGCGTCGTTCTGCAGCGAGACGAACTCGTTGTTGCGGATGGACGCACCCTCGCCCGGGCGCCAGTCCTTGAATGCCCCCTGCGCCGGCAGCGCCCGGTCACGCTCGCCGGCATAGAAGCGCTCCGCACCGGCGGCGGCTGCATCCAGCAGCGCCTCGGGCAGGACAACGGGCGAGATGTACCAGCCATGCAACTCGTAAAAGGCGACATCCGCCTCGCTCGGCTCGAAGCACGCGGGCGTTGCGGACGTTGCGTCGATGGTGAACTCTGGCAGGCTGGGCATCGGCGTTTCTTTCGAAGGCCACGCGGTCGGCCGCGGGAGCGGACCGGCCGGAAAGGCGATGGGGCTCATTCGGCAGGGCAACAGCTTCCGGCACCTGAAAGACGTAGCAGTTGGTGCACAAACGTCATCTGTCGGGTTTTCTTACATTTACTTGCAACCTCAAGAATACCGGGCGGCCACGCGGCCACCGCGCCCGGCCTCGCCTGTCGGCTCGCGAGATCGTGTCCCGGCCGGCTCGCCACCGTTCGCGGCCACGCATCGGACCCGGTCATCGCCCGTCAGCCGGCTGGTGCGCCATGCTGGCGAGATCGGCCGGGCCAGCCCGGTAGGCAGGAAAGTAGCCGGTCTGCTCCAGGGCCTTGGACAGCGACCCCGAGCGACGCCGCCCGGGCACGGGTGAGCTCGGCATAGCGGTCCGGGTCGAGCACGGCGCGCACGGTGCGGAACCGCGCCCGGCCGGCACCGAAGCTCGCCTTGAAGCGCAGCACGCCGTCGTTCCGGCCGCCGACGCCGCCGCCCAGGTGAACGGCCCGCGCCCGGTCGCGTGGGCCCAGGCGATGAGCTCCCAGAAGAGCAGCCGGTCCGGCGAGTGCGGCAGGGCCGCCGTGCTGGTACCGCCGACGAGCGTCTGCACCAGCCCGCCGCAGTGGCTGACCAGGGTCGCCGCGATGGTCGCCCCGTGCAGCTCGACGAGCCAGACATCGAGATGCGCCCCGAGGGCGCCAGTGCCCGGAAATAGGCGTCATCGAAGCGATCCTGCCCGGCCACCCCGACCCGCTCCATCGTCTGGTCGTAGATGTGCTTGAGGCAGGGCAGGCCTTCCGGGAAGGCGATGCGTCGGGCGCGCATGCCGGTTTGCGCGGCCCGCGCGATCTGCTGCCGCCGCCGCCGGCTCACGCGCCGCCAGACGGCGTCCAGATCGTCGTCGAGCCCAACCAGCACCGTCGCCCAGGCGCGTTCGGTCAGGAGCTGCGAGCCGTCGACCGGCGGCAGGGCGTCGAGGCAGGGATGGCTGCGCAGGAACGCGCTGACGGCGCCACGCTGCCGCAGCGCCGCGAGGAAGGCGTCGAAGGCGCGCGCGCAAAAGCCGGGAGCCGCATGCCCGGGCGAGCCGATCGGGCCGGGATAGCCATAGGGCGAGACGATATCGAGGATTCGCTTGGTTGCCCGGAGACCGGGCAGCCGGGTGCGCCGCGCGATGAAAGGGGCGAACCAGAGAGCATCGCCCTCGACATAGAGGAAGGCTTCGGGGCGACCACCGAGCCACCGGGCCTCGGCGGCGAGATAGGCCGGATGGTGATGGACATCGTGGCGGAGCCGCGCCAGGACACCGGGCCAGAGCGGGTCGTCGTGGAGCAGCCAGCGGCCGCGCGGCTCACCTTTCAACGCCGGGTCGATGCTGCGCACGATGCCTCGCTCCGTCACCGCCGTTCGAGTGAAAGGCCAATCTGCCATGCCGGCGGCACGAATTTATTAAGACGCGGTGATTATTGCCGGCGACCCGGCCGCCCGCACCCTCTGCTACGCCAACCGTTGAACTTGCTTCGGCGCCCGCACGGCGCAGGGCCGTCGAGGCGGTGCCGGTCAGCCCCATGCGCCGTTCCGCTCGAGCGTGCGGGTGTCGCCCGGCGACCCGGCCGTCCCGGCTTCGCCCTCGCCGTGGGTGCCGGGGCTGCCCATGAACGTCGAGACGTCCTTGCCGCCGGTCGGCACGGTGGCCGAGGTGTCGCCCAGGCCGCGCAGCGTGCGCCAGAGAATCCAGCAATCGAGGGCCGGGCCGATCTCGCGCACATAGGTGACGTCGTGCTCGAAGCGCGCCTCCCAGGAGAGCAGGTTGCGCCCGGCCACCTGGGCGAGCCCGGTGATCCCGGGCATGACCTTGTGGCGGCAGCGCTGGCGGGCGTTGTAGCGCGGCAGATACTCGACCAGCAGCGGGCGCGGGCCGATCAGGCTCATCTCGCCCCGCAGCACGTTCCAGAGCTGCGGCAGCTCGTCGAGGCTGGTCTTGCGCAGGAGGAGCCCGAGCGGGGTCAGCCGGTCGCCGTCCGGCAGGAGGGCGCCCGAGGCGTCGCGCCGGTCGGTCATGGTGCGGAACTTGGCGAGGCGGAAGAGCCGGTCGTCCTTGCCGATGCGATCCTGGCGAAACAGCACCGGCGCCCCCAACCCCCAGCGCACGACGATGGCGATCACCAGCATCAACGGCAGGAGGAGCGCGGTCAGCGGCACGGCGATCGCGAGGTCGATGAGCCGCTTGCCGAAGCGTACATAGAGGGTGCGGGGCGGGTTGATCGCTTCCATCATTATGCGCCCTTTGGTAGAGCTTCGGGGAGGCGCACCAGGCGCCAAGGGTCGAGGGTTTCCGGATGCGTGGTGCATGGTGGCTGCGGAGCGACGATGCCGGGTGGGCCGATCTGCTCGCCTCGGCCGGCCCGCACGACGTCTATCACCTGCCGGCCTATCACCGGGTCGCCGAGGCTTCCGGCCGGGGCGAGGCCTGGCTGCACGTGACGGGAGACGGACGGGGCTGGATCGCCCTGCCGCTGCTGCTGCAGCCGATCGAGGGGCGCCCGGGCGCACCGATGCGACGTCGGTCTACGGCTATGCCGGGCCGATCACCTCCGCGGCCCCGGTCGCCCCCGACCTCGTCGCGGGCTTCCACCGGACGCTGCGCCAGGGTCTCGTCGAGCGCGGTGCGGTGACCCTCTTCGCCCGCCTTCACCCGCTGCTCGAGCAGCTGCCGCAGCTGGTCGGTATGGGCGAGCTCGAGCGCCTCGGCGATACCGTCTCGATCGACCTGCGGCAGCCGCCGGCAGCACAGCTCGGCGCCTATCGCAGCAACCACCGGCGCGACCTGGCACGGCTCGAGCGCCGGGGCTACCGCACCACGATCACCGATAACCCGGGCGATCTCGCCGCCTTCGCAGCGCTCTATCACGAGAACATGCGGCGCGTGCATGCCAGGCCGCAGTACTTCTTCGACGCCGCCTATTTCGACCGGCTGGCACTGGCGCTCGGCCCGGCACTGGCGCTCGCCTCGTGCCATCAGGATGGGCAGCTCGTCGGTGGCGCGCTCTTCATGCGGCATGGGCCTTTCGTCCAGTACCATCTCGGTGCCGTCTCTGACCGCCATGTCGCTGCCGCGCCGGCCAAGCAGCTGATCGATGCGGCCCGCCGCCATTTCCATGCAGCGGGTGCGGAGCTGCTGCATCTCGGTGGCGGCCGGGGTGCCGCCGAGGATTCGCTCTTCCACTTCAAGGCCGGCTTCTCGCCCCGCCGCCACGCCTTCAGGGTCTGGCGCTGGATCATCGATGCCGACACTTATGGCAGGCTGGCCGAGGGCAAGCCGGCCACGGATTTCTTTCCGGCCTATCGCGGCTGACGCGGGGGACCCGCCCACCGGGCTGGCGACGCGCCCGACCCTTCTGGCGGTGCTGCCGGTCACAGCTGCATGGTCTCCAGAATGGCGTCGTTGACCTCGCGGTCGTCGAAGCGCTCCTCGACCAGGCGCCGACTGGCGAGGCCCATCGGCAGCGCCAGACCGGGTGCCGCCGCGAAACGACGCATGGCAGCCGCGAGCCCCTCGACATCGTGCTTGGCGACCAGATAGCCGTTCTCGCCATGGCGGACGGTCTCGCGGCAGCCGGGCGCATCGGTGGTGATGATCGGCCGGCCCATGGCCATCGCCTCGAGGGTCGAGCGCGGCACCCCCTCCCGGTAGGTCGAGGGCAGGACGAAGACATTGGCGTCCCTGATGACCGGGCGGACATCGTGGACAGTGCCGAGATAGTCGATGATGCCCTCGCGCTGCCACGCCTCGACCTGCTCCGGCGCCAGGGCACCGGGCGAGCTCTCGAAGCTGCCGAGGAGGGCGAAGCGGGCCTTCGGGAACTCCGCCTTGACCCGGCGGGCCGCCTCGGCATAGGCGACCACGCCCTTGTCCCTGATCAGCCGGCCGACCAGGAGAAAGCTCGGCCGCTCGACCGGCGGCGGCGCATAGGCGAAATGGGCGAGATCGATGCCGATCCCGTTCAGCAGGACCAGCTCGTGCCGCCGCGGCGCCAGGCGCCGCTGGCGCAACAGATCGCGGTCGTCCGGGTTGAGGACGAAGGTGGCGTTGGAGAGCGAGAAGGCGAGCCGGTAGAGGGGCTGCTGGACGGCGCGGAGAAAGCGCCGGCGCCCTTCGCTGCCGTCGGCGAAGGCGTAGCCCATGCCCTCGACCATGGTGAAGATCCGCCCGACCCGGGCGAGCCGGGCGGCCAGGGCGCCATAGACCATCGGCTTCATCGTGTAGGCGAGCAGCATGTCGGGGCGCAGCTCGTCGAAGATCCGGCGCAGCCCGAGGACGCTGCCCATGTCGCGCAGCGGGTTGAGCCCCGTGCGGTCGAGCGGCACCTGCCGGAACCGGGCGCCACGCGCGCCGAGCTCGGCGACCACCCGTGGATCGTGGTCGGCAGCGCAGCCGACGACCTCGTGGCCGCGGGCGACCATGGCGTCGATCAGCCGGCCGCGAAACTGGGTCAGGCTGACCCCGACACACCCGAGCAGGGCAACACGCAAGATGGAACCTCCGAGGTGAAGGGCCGCTCCGCCGGCCGCAACGGGCCGGTCGAGGACGGCGGTCAGGCGGTGTAGTAGGCGCTGGCCGAGTTGCCCGGTGTCGTGGCGACCTGCAGGACGGTGCCAATCAGCGGCGCCCGGGCGAGATCGAGGCGGCCGAGCACGTCCAGGAGCTCGTCGCGCCGCGTCTTGCCGAGCCGGGCGACGAGGACCGCGGCGTCCACCATCGGTGCCAGCGACTGGGCGTCGGAGACGGCCAGCACCGGCGGCGTGTCGACGACCACGAGCTCGAAGCGGGTGCGGAGCGCGGTCAGGACGTCGGCCATGGCGGTCGATTGCAGGATGCGTTGCGGATCGATCTCGGGACCCGCCAGCTCGGTCAGGATGCGCAACCGGGTGCGCGGGTCGAGCAGCAGGCGACCCGGGCCGCGGCCCGGCTCGGTGGCGAGATCGACGAGGCCCCAGCGCTTCTCCATGCCCGGATCGACGGCGAACAGCGACCGGCGCATGTCGGCGTCGAGGAAGAGCGTGCGCAGGCCGCTGGCGGCCGCCAGGGTGGCGAGGCCGAGGGCGACCGTGCTCTTGCCCTCGCCCGGCAGGCTCGAGGTGACCATCACCACCCGGCTGGTGCCGATCGGCGCCGTCTCGCCCAGCGTGGCGACCAGGAGCCCCTTGAGCCGTTCCGCCGGCATCGAGAGCGGCCGGTCGCGCAGATAGTCGAGCGGCTTCGGGTAGCGGCGGCCGGCCGGGATCTGGGGCATGAGCGCCAGGGTCGCGAGCCCGGTCGCCGCCTCGACGTCGCGGGGGCTGCGGAAGGTGTTGACGCGGTGCTCGACCAGATGCGCCGCGGCGGCACCGAGCAGGAGCCCGGCAATGCCGCCGATCACCAGCATGACCTTGACGTTAGGGGAACTCGGCCGGGTCGGGACGGCGGCGCTCTGGATCAGCCGCACCCCCGGATCGACCATGGAGAGCCGGGCCGAGGTCGCCATGGAGCCGCGCAGGAACTCCTCGTAGAGTGCCCGGCTGGCGGCCGCACGACGCTCCAGCTCGGCTAGCTCGAGCCGCGCCTCGCTGGCGTCGACCGCCCGGCCCTCGAGTGATTCGAGCAGCCCGACGAGGGTGTTGCGCTCGTCGTCGAGCTGGGCCAGCTCGTCGCGCTCGAGCCCGACGCGACGGGTGAGCTCGGCGCGCAGCCGGCCCCGGACCGCCTCGGCCTCGTTGCGCAGGGCGACCAGCTCGGGATGGCGCTCGCCCAGCGTGGCCGACAACTGCGTGATCTGCTGGCGCAGGCCGGTCTCCTCGTCGAGCAGCCGCTGGACGGCCGTCGAATCCTCCAGCTCGGTGACCAGTGCCGAAATCTCGCCCTGGGCCATGATCCGGGTCAGCCGCTCGACCTTGCGCGCCTGCGTGGCCCGGGCTGCGGCGTTGTCGAGCAGTCGCTGCTGCAGCACGGCGAGACGCTGGTCGGTAGTCGCCTCGCCGCTGAGGCCGGAGCGGCGCAGATAGGCGGTGATGGCGTCCTCGGCGGTGCGCAGGTCGGCGCGGAGCATGGCTGCCCGGTCCTGGAGGTGGGCCGCTGCCTGCTCGACGTCGGAGCGCCGCTCCGCGGTCTGCTCGTCGATGAACTGCTCGACGACGCGATTGGCGATGGTGGCTGCCTTCAGGGGATCGTTCGAGCGGAAGGCAACGGCGAGGATCGAGGAGGTGCCCTGCGGGCTGACCTGGAGGCGTTCGTCGAACGCCTCGATCGCCTTCTCGTTGGCCAGCACGCGCCGCGCATCGTCGCTCGGCGCGGTGGTCGGCCGGAGCCCGTTCAGCCCGTCCGTCAACGGCTCGAGCCAGGTGACCGCCTCCGCCCGCCGCAGGAACCAGTCGCCCAGCCGGGCGACGAAGCTGCCGTCGGGATGCTCAGGCGGGACGAACTCGCCGTCCACCTGGAGGTCGAGGCTGGCGACGAGGCGCTGGGCCAGCGGCCGGGAGGTCAGATACTCGATCTGGTCGTCGAGCCGGCGCGGCAGCTGCGGCGCACCCAGCGTGCTCTGGCCCGCATCGCCCGGCGCGCTGAGCACGGCGAGCTTGGCCACGGCCACGAACTGGCGTTCGGCGGTGAAGGCCAGGGCGGCGCTGATCGCCGTCGCCGCGAGCACGATGGCGGCGACCAGCCAGCGGTGCCACCAGAGCGGCATGAGCAGCAGGCCGAGGCTGGTTTCCGCCGCCGGCGTCTCGGCGCCGAGCGGCCGGCGCAGCCGCTCCGCCTGACGGGCGGACGCCAGATAGGGGCCGGGCAGGCCTTGCACGAGGACGGCTGGTTCAGTCATCGGCGTTGACCTCACGCGATGGTCGAGGAGTAGCCCGCGGCATGCAGGTGGCGGGTTCGGCGGTCATGCGCCGAGCCGTGCCATGCCGGAGGGGGCCAGCACGGCCGGGCCCTGGGGCACGAGCACGGGCCGGTCCTGGGCGGCGATCGAGGGGGGCTGGCTGCTGCCATCCACCGCGTCCTCTGCCATGCTCGGCACGAGCTCGGCGACGAGCCGGCGCGCCGCTGCCTCGTCGTGGCGAAGGGCGGTGTCGATCAGGTGATCGAGCCGGCGGCAGAGCTGCGGCAGTGGCTGCGGCTGCGAGAGTGCTGCCAGCACACCCTCTGCCGGCGTGGGAATCAGGGCCTCGTCCGGGTAGAACAGCTCCTCATAGAGCTTCTCGCCGGGCCTGAGGCCGGTGAACTCGATCTCGATGTCGCGCTCCGGCTCCAGGCCGGCGAGGCGGATCACCTGCCGGGCGACATCGAGGATGCGCACCGGCTCGCCCATGTCGAGGACGAAGATCCGGCCACGGTCGGAGCGCTCGGCCTGCAGGCCGGCGGCCGAGGCCCGCAGCACGAGACCGACCGCTTCCTTGATCGACATGAAGTAACGGGTGACCTCGGCGTGGGTGACGGTCACCGGCCCGCCGGCCAGCACCTGGCGGCGGAACAGGGGGACGACCGAGCCGCTCGAGCCCAGGACATTGCCGAAGCGCACGATCATGAACCGGGTGACGGCGGCGCCGGTCCGGGCCATCGCCCAGTCGAGGCTCTGGCAGTAGAGCTCGGCGATCCGCTTGGTGGCGCCCATCATGTTGGTCGGGTTGACGGCCTTGTCGGTCGAGACGTGGACCATGGCGAGCGCGCCGACCGCCGCCGCGGCATCGGCGACGTTGCGGGTGCCGCGCACGTTGTTGAGGATCGTCTCGATCGGGTTGAGCTCGCAGAGCGGCACATGCTTGAGCGCCGCCGCGTGGAACACGACCTCGGGCCGGAAGGCGGCGAACACGCGACGCAGCGCCGCCGTGTCGCGGATGTCGACGATCCGCGGCACCAGCGTCACGCCGTTGGCCCTGGCCTCGGCGGCGACCTCGTGCTCGATGGCGTAGAGGTTGAACTCGCCGCGATCGATCATCACGAGCGTCGCCGCGCGGAGGCCGACGATCTGGCGAACCAGCTCGCTGCCGATGCTGCCGCCGGCACCGGTCACCAGCACCCTGCGGCCGACCACCAGGCCCGCCACCGACTCGTCGTCGAGCGTGATCGGCTGCCGCCGGGTGATCCGCTCGACGCTGAAGAGGTCGTCGAGCCCGTCCGTCGGCACCTCGACCCGCCGCGGATCTGCACGACGCCGAGCCCGACGCCGCTGGCCTGCTCCAGAAGCCGGCGCCGCTGCCGCTGGTCGAGCGCCCGGCTGGCGATCAGGAACTGCGGCGAGGTGCCCTGCCGGCCGAGCCGGGCGACGACCGCCGGCAGATCGGCGGACGTGCCGAGGATCGGCACGCCATGCAGGTTGCGGCCCTGGAAGTGGCCCGTGTCGTCGATCACGCCGAGCGGCCGGAACGGGGCGCGGCTGTCCGACAGGAGGGAATGGAGGTAGGTCGCGGCGTCGCCGTCGGCCCCCCAGATCAGCACCCCCGAAGGTGCCGCCAGGCGATCGAAGGCGCCGAGCCGCAGGCCGCGCCGGCGGGCCGACTGATAGACCAGGCGCGCGCTGCACAGCAGCACGATGAGCACCAGCGCCTGGATGATCGGCACCGAACGGGGAACGGCCGCCGCCCGGTCGATGACGAACATGACGATCAGGAAGAGCAGCGAGGCGAAGGCTACCGCCCGCGCGAGCTCGCCGAACTCGCGCCAGGCGGCGAACCGCCAGATCTGGGTATGGGTGCGGCCGATGAGAAAGGCGACCCCGGCCGTGAGCATCGCCACCGTCGCCGCGACGCCGAGGTCGGCCAGCCCCCAGCCGGCGAGGCTCTCCGCCCCGAGGCGCAGGTACATCGCGACCAGAAAGGCGACGCCGGCGAGCGTCACGTCGTGGGCCAGGCTGACGACGGGCTTCGAGCGCGCGTGCGTCAGCCCGCCAGCGCCACGCAGCACGTCGCCGACCGACGCCCGGAGAGGTGATCTGGTTAGCATTGCCCGAACCGACCCACTTCCTTGCCCGACTCCGAAATCATTGGTTAACAAACGGCGCATCGATCCTGTGAAAAACACGACATGTCGAGAATTCTTACACGTTTAATACATCTTTCCGACCCGTCCCGCCCATTCGCCGTTCTGAATGTTCTTAACACTTCATTCATACACAATGGCGTATTCAAACGGGCAGTGACTTGGTTGGTCGTGAGCACTATGGTGCACCAAGATTCGTAGAGGAATTGACCATACCGGGAACGGCCCGACAAAAGCGCGGCGCATCCCTCTCCCGCAGCGCGTGCCGGCGGCCGGGCCGCCACGCCCATCGGATCGGACGACCCATATGACCGCTGCCGCCGACCAGGGCGTGCTCGACCCGTCCACGGACCGGCCCCACCCGGCGGCAACAGCCGGCCGCATCTTCCTGTCGCCACCGCACATGGCGGGCATCGAGCTGGCGCTGCTGGACGAGGTCTTCGCCAGCAACTACGTCGCCCCGGCCGGCCCGATGCTCGGCCGGTTCGAGGCCGCGATGTCGGCGGTCATCGGCTTTCGCCATTGTCTCGCCGTGGCCAGCGGCACCGCCGCCCTGCATCTGGCGCTGCGTCATCTCGGGATCGGCCCGGGTGACAGCGTGATCGCCGCCGACCTCACCTTCATCGGCGGTGTGGCGCCGATCGCCCAGCTCGGCGCCGAGCCGCTCTTCGTCGATGCCGATCCGGCAAGCTGGGGCATGGATCCCGGCCTGCTCGCCGAGGCGCTGGCGAGCTGCGCGCGACAGGGCCGGCTGCCCAAAGCCGTGGTGCCCTGCGACCTCTACGGCCAGGCCTGCGACCTGGATGCGCTTGCCGCGGTGGCGGCGGCCTACGACATCCCGTTGATCGTCGATTCGGCTGAGGCGCTGGGCGCCACCTATCGGGGCCGGCATGCCGGCAGGGGTGCCAGGGCGGCCCTCTACTCGTTCAACGGCAACAAGATCGTCACCGCCGGCGGCGGCGGGATGCTCGCCTCGGACGACGCGGCGCTGATCGAGCACGCGCGCGGCCTCGCGCAACAGGCGCGCCTGCCGGTGCCGCACTACGAGCACGTCGAGCTGGGCTACAACTACCGACTGAGCAATGTGCTGGCGGCGATCGGTGTCGGGCAGCTGGCCGTGCTCGACGACCGCGTCCGGCGGCGCCGCGCCATCTTCGCCGGCTACCAGCGGCGCCTCGGTCACCTTCCCGGCGTCACGTTCATGCCCGAGGCCGGCTACGGCCGGGCCAATCGCTGGCTCACCTGCATCCTGATCGAGCCCGGCACCTTCGGCGCCGATCGCGAGACGGTGCGGCTGGCGCTCGAGGCGCAGGACATCGAGGCCCGGCCGCTCTGGCGGCCGATGCACATGCAGCCGGTGTTCGCCGGCGCAACCTGTTTCGGCGGCGCTGTCGGCGAGACGCTGTTCGAGCGGGGTCTCTGCCTGCCCTCCGGCTCCGCGCTCGGCGAGGCTGATCTGGACCGGATCTGCGAGGTGATCCGCGGGTGCGCCAGACCGTGATCCCAGGCGTGGGGGAGCTGGCCCCGGCGCGGCCCGGCGGCACGGCGGGCGAGCATGCCCGTGCCCTTGCGCCCGCAAGCCCGCAGGCAGCGCCCCTCGCCGCCACGGTGGTGCATGTCGCCACCAATCTCGAGCTCGGCGGCGCCCAGCGCATGCTGCTCAAGCTGGTCGAGGCCGGGGTGAGCGCGGCGGCGACGACGCATGTGGTCACGCTGATGCCGGCCGGCGCGCTCGGCCCGGCGGTCGAGGCCACGGGCGCCCGGCTGCACAGCCTCGATCTCGGGCGTGGCGGCGTCTCGCCGCAGGCCGCCATCCGCCTCGCCCGCCTCCTCCGCCGGCTCCGGCCCGATCTCGTCCAGGGCTGGATGTATCACGGCAATCTCGCCGCCAGCGCCGGCCTGGCCCTGGCGCCCGGGTTCGGGCGGGGGTGCGCTCGCCCGGCCATCCTCTGGAACATCAGGGGTGCCCTGGACGCACCGGAGCGCGAGCGCTGGCTGACGCGGCAGGTCGTGCGGCTCGGCGCCCGACTCTCCGGCCGGCCGGACGCCATCGTCTACAATGCCGAGGTGGCCGCCCGCCAGCACGAGGCCATCGGCTTTCGGGCGGAGCGCCGGCGGGTCATCGGCAACGGCTTCGACACCGACCGCTTCGCGCCCGACCCCGCGGCCAAAGGGGCCTTGCGGGCGCGGCTCGGGCTCGGCGCCAACAGCGTGCTCATCGGCATCGCCGCCGAGTGGCGGCCGATGAAGGACCACCCCACGCTCCTCGTCGCCATGCGCCGCCTCGTCGAGGCCGGCCTCGACGTCGATCTCGTGCTGCTCGGCGCCGGCACGGCAGCCGATTCACCGCTGCTCCTGCACCATGTGGCGGCGAACGGGCTGGGCGGCAGGGTGCACGGGCTCGGCCCGACGCTCGACACGGCGCCGGTGATCGCCGGCCTCGACATCGCCGTCCTCGCCTCGGCCTGGGGCGAAGGCTTTCCGAACTTCATCGGCGAGGCGATGGCCTCGGGCGTGCCCTGCACCGCCACCGACAGCGGCGATTGCCGCCGGGTCATCGGCGGGGCCGGGCAGGTGGTGCCGGTCGGGGACCCGGCGGCGCTGGCCGATGCCCTGGCAGCGCTGGTCCGGGCACCGGCCGGCGAACGTGCCCGGCTCGGCCGGCTCGGGCGCGAGCGGATCCTCGCCCATTACACCATGGCCGCCATAGCCGACGAGTATCGCTCGCTCTATGCCGAGTGCCTCGCCCGTCGCGATGCCGGTGCGACCCGGAGGGCCGGGGCATGAGCGGCCGCCATGGAGCGCCTCGCCCGGCCCTGCACCAGCTTGGCGACGAGCAGTGGTCCAGCCTCGACGGCCCGTCGCTGCGGCACGGGATCGCGGGGAGCGCACGGCAAGGCCGATCGATACCGCAGCCGGCGCCCCCTCGGGGAATCACCGTCTCCGGACAGCCGCAATCGTCAGCCTGCCCCCTTGGCCGACGCGCGGCCGACAGGCCGTGGGGAAAGGCCCCGCAGTGAGGTCCCGGGCCGGCTCTCAGCCGTAGCCGAAGGCGATCGTGCCGGCCTCGATCGCCGCCGCGCGCAGCCGCACGGGCACGCTGTGCCCGTCGCCGCCGGTCAGGCTGAGATAATTGCCGTCGAGCATCGGCGGGCGACTCGCGCCCGTGCCGTCGTCGAGCACCAGAATCGTGCCTTCCGGGCCGTTGTCGCAATCGATCAGATGATTGCCGCGCACCACGGTGCGGCCGCCATGGACGAGAATCGCCGGGCGTCCCGGGCGCATCAGGGCGATCCTGTTGCCCTCGACGAGGGCCGCCTGGCCGACGCGGATGCCGTCGAGCCGGTTGCCTTCGATCAGATTGCCGCGAATGACCGTGCCGGGTGCCGCCGCGATGATGCCGCTGGCATCGACGTTGTTCAGCCGATTGTCGGCGACCAGCGTGCCGGGCGAGGCGTCGGGCCGGACGTAGATTGCCGCCCGGTTGGCATCGCCGATGAGGATCGAATCGAAGCTGTTGTCCTTGACCAGCGCCGGCAGCCCGCCCTCACGCGTGCGAATGTTGACCACGCCGTGCCGCACTTCCGGGCCGAAACGGGTGAACCGGCAGCCGCGCACGGTGCAGTCGGGGGCCACGACGTCGACCCCGTAGGGGCCGCAGCTCGCGAAGCTGCAATCGACGACGCTGAAGCCGTGCGCCCCGCCGAAGGCCGTGAGCAGGATGCCGCCGCCTCGATTGTCCTCGAAATGACAGCCCTGGATCAGCACCCGGGCATTGCTGGGTACCCCAGAATCGACATGGCTCTCGATGTCGATCCCCGCCTCGGGCGGCACCCCGTTGCTGCCGATGAAGTCGCAGGCGACGACCCGGATGTCGAGGCCGTTCAGGATGGTCAGGCCCTGCCGGGCGGCGTTCAGGGAACGGCAGCCGAGCAGGAGCCCGCGCCGGCAGAAGGTCGCCGGATCGTCCTTCTTGCCATGGTAGAGGATGAAGCCGTCGACCACCGCATTGCTGCTCTCGACCGATTGCAGGACGAAGTCGCTGCAGTCGTGCAGCTGCAGGTTGTTGGCCCAGGGCTCCGGCCCGATGGCGCGGGTCTGCTTGTTGCCGTCGAGGCGGAGGTCGGCGATCGTGAAGCGGCGGCAGCGGTTGAGCTGGAGCAACCAGTAGTCGACGGCGACCGGTGCGCCGTCGACGATCACCACGCGCGCGTCGCGGCCCTCGATGCGAAAGCCCGTGGCGTCGTCGAGCTGCAGGCCGCGGCTGATCCGGTAGACCGCACCCGGCGCCAGGACGAGCACGCCGCCCCGGCGCTGCAGCGCGTCGAGGGCGGCCTGCAGCGCCGCCGTGTCATCGGTGCTGCCGTCGCCGACAACACCGAAATCCGCGGCCGCGAGGGTCTCCCGAGCTTTGCCGCCCCGGTCCGCTCGACCGCACCGGCGAAAGGCTGGCGCAGCCAGCCAGGTCTCCAGCTCGTCCCGGGCGACCGCGAAGTTGCGCCGCAGATCGGCCTTGCTGACGGGCCGCCCGGCGGCCGGCACGGTGGGGTCGATGCGGCTCGGCATGAGGGGCTCCGCAAGGAAGGACGCAGCTTCGAGCCTTTGAAATATCAGATCACCGGCCGGCTGACGACCACCCGTCGGGTGGGGGCAAGGGTACCATGATGCTTAGGCATGGCCTCGCCTATCTCGCCGCCCGCGGGCTGCCGGCGCTGCTCAACTTCGCCGCCCTCGCCATCTACACGCGGCTCCTGGCGCCCGAGCAGTTCGGCGTCTATGCGATGGTCGTCGCGGCGCTCGGCATTGCCCACACCGTCTTCCTGAGCTGGCTGGATCTCGGGCTGCTGCGCTTTCTCGCCACCTACGAAGCCCGCCGCGGCACGTTCATCGGCACCATCCTGATCGCCTTTTCGGCGATGCTGGCGCTCGCCGGCCTCGCCAGCCTGCCGGCGCTCTGGCTCATCGGTGACCCGCTGCTCGGCCGGTTGCTCCCCCTGTGCTTCCTGCTCTTCTGCGTCGAGGGCTTCGCCGAGCTGCATCTGCGCCTCGCCAACGCGCAGCTGGCGCCTGCCGTCTACGGCCGCATGGCCATCACCCGTGCCCTCACGGCGCTCGCGGTCGGCGGCGCCCTGGTGCTGGCCGGCGTCGGGCCCGAAGGCATTCTCGTCGGCCTCGCCGCCGGTGCCGTGGCGGCGGTCGTGGCGCCCACGCGGCGCGAGCTCGGCCCCTTGCTGGCGGACTGGCGGCGGAGCGCGACGCCGGTCTTCGACCCGGCCGTGCTTCGCCATCTCTTCCTCTACGGCGCACCGCTCGTCATCACGCTCGGGCTGGACGTGGTGCTGGCCGGCGCCGACCGGTTCCTCCTCGCCAGCGTGATCGGCGCCGATGCGGCCGGCGTCTACGCGGTCGGCTACCAGCTCACCGCCTACACGCTCGGCACGCTCCTCGTGATCGTCAACCTCGCCGGCTACCCGCTGGCGGTCAAAGCCTTCGAGAGCGGCGGGCTCGCCGCCGCCGAGCCGCATCTGCGCCAGAACGCGCTGCTGCTCTGGGGCCTCGGCCTGCCGGCCGCCGGGGGCATGGCGCTGCTCGCGCCGAACATCACCGCCGTGGTGACCGGCAGCGCCTTTGCCGCGGATGCCGCCCTGGTCATGCCGGTCCTGGTGCTGGCGGCCCTGCTGCAGCGCAGCCGCACCTATTATTTCGACCTCGCCTTCCAGCTCCGGGCGCAGGTCGGCTGGCAGGCGCTGATCTCGGCCGCCACCGTCGTCCTGAACATCGGCCTCAATTTGCTCCTGATCCCGCACTTCGGCATCCTGGGTGCGGCCTGGGCCACGGTCGCCGCCTGCGGCCTCGGCCTCGCGCTGAGCATCGCCTTCGGCCGGCGCCTCCTCGCCCTGCCGCTCATCTGGGGCGAGGCCGGCCGCCTCTGCCTCGCGACGGCAGCCATGCTGGCGGCCATCTGGCCATTCCGCGAGCTCACCGGCCTCCTGGTTCTCCCCCTGCAGGTCGGTCTCGGCATCCTCGCCTACGCCGCCGCCCTCTGGCTGCTCGATGTCGGCGGGCTGCGGGCCGGTGCCGGGCGGCTGCTGCAGCGCCAGCCTCTGGGCCACGGCTGATGCGCGCCTTGCCCGCCCTGCCCGTCAACGATCGGCCGGCCGCCCGGCCTTCGGCCATGCTGTCGCCCCGGCCGATCGCCATCTTCCTGCCGGCACTCTTCTCGGGCGGCGCCGAGCGTGTGCTGCTCAATCTGGCGGGCGAGCTCGTGCAGCGCGGCCATCGCGTCGACCTCGTGCTGGCGCAGGCCATCGGCCCCTATCTCGACCGGGTCCCGGCGGGGGTGCGGGTGGTCGATCTCGGCTGCCGGCGGGTCGCCACCGCGCTCCTGCCCTTTGCCCGCTATCTGCGCCGCAACCGGCCGATCGCCGTGCATGCCGCGATCGACCACACCAATGTCGTGGCCCTCCTCGCCCGCGCCATCGCCGGTTGACCGGCACCTGCGACACCCGGGTCGTGGTCAGCGTGCACAGCCCGCTTTCCGTCTCCAACGGCCTCGCCCGGCTGCGCGCCTCCATCGTCGTCGCCGTCGCCCGCTTCGCCTATCGCCTCGCCGATCAGGTGGTCGCCGTCTCGGCGGGTGTCGCCGACGACATCGCCGCCACGCTGCGCCTGCCGAGGAGCGTGTCGGGTGATCTACAACGCGGTGCTCAGCGAGGACCCGGCAGATCAGGGCCGGGCCCCGCTGGGGCCGGTGCCGATCCGGCTCGACGGGCGACCCTTCATCGTCGCCGCGGGGCGCCTCACGCCGAGCAAGGATTTCCCCAACCTGCTCGAGGCCATGGCGCTGCTGCGACGGCGCCGTGACCTCGCCCTCGTCATCCTCGGCGAGGGGCCCGAGCGGCCCGCCCTCGATGCCCTGGTGCAGAAGCTGGGGCTCACCGCGGATGTCTGGCTCGCCGGCTTTCAGGCCAACCCCTACCGGTTCTTCAGCCGGGCTGCCGTCTTCGTGCTGCCGTCGCGCCGCGAAGGCCTGCCGACCGTGCTGATCGAGGCCATGGCCTGCGGCTGCCCGATCGTCTCGACCGATTCGCCGCACGGCCCGCGCGAGATCCTGGCCGATGGCCGGTTCGGCCATCTCGTGCCGATGGGCGAGCCCCCGGCCCTCGCCGACGCGATCGGGCGGATGCTCGACCAGCCGACGGCGCCGGCACTGCTCGAGGAGCGGCTCGCCGCCTTCGCCACCGACGCCATCCTCGAGGCCCATCTCGAGACCCTGCTCGGCACCACCCCCGAGCGGCACGCCTCGTGATGCGGAGCGCCGACCGCCCCGGGCGCCTCCAGGCGCTCGATGCCCTGATCGGCGTCTGCCTGACGCTCGTCTACGTCGTCTATCTCACCCATGCCGACATGTGGATCGCCGCCAGCGCCTATCTCGGCTGGTTCACCCAGCCGACGCGGATCTTCCTCATGGCCGCACTGCCGCTGGCCGCCATCTGGACGGCCTGCCGGCTGGCCGACCGGGCCGGCCGGATCCCGCGGCCCGGCCCGCTCGACATGCTCCAGGCCAACCGGCCGGTGCTCCTGGCCTTCGCCGGCCTCTGCGCCATCTCGCTGCTGCCGGGCGCTGTCCTGCCGGGTGCGATCGTCGACGATGGCGGCACCCAGCTCATGGTGCTGCCCTACGCCTTCGTCGTCTTCACCTTCGGCCTGATGTTCGGTGGTGCCGTGGCGGTGCGCCGGCACTGGCGCCGCATCCTCGTCCTGACCTGGGTCGTGGCCACCACCAGCGTGCTGATCGAGCTCTTCCGGCCGCGCACCTTCTCGGGCCTGCTGCCGGCGATCAACGCCGACTGGGCGACCGACGCGGACCGGCCGGCCGGACTCATGGGCGACGCCAACACCGCCGCCTTCATCATCCTCGGCCTCGCCTTGCTCATCCTGCGCTACGACCGGCTGCGCTGGCCCGAGGTCGGGCTGCTCGCCGCGACACTGCTCGCGGTCCTGGCCACCCAGTCCCGCGGCGGTCTTCTGCTCACCGCCGTGGTGGTCGCGGGCTATCTCTACCACTGCCGGGCGGTGATCCGCGGGCCGGCCCTGACGGCGGCCCTGCTCGGCGGCCTCGCCGCCATCGCCGGTGTCGTGCTGGTGGTGCTGCCGCTGCTCGCCAACCTCGCCGCCTTCAGCGACTGGGAAGGGCGGCGCCGGCTGGAGATGCTGACCTTCCAGGGCGAGTTCGTCGAGCGGGACGAGAGCCGCCTGGGGCTGGTCTCGACCTATCTCGGGGCCATCGAGGATGCCGTCTGGCTCGGCCACGGCACGGGCTTCATGCGCACCCAGCCGATCGGCAGCCACAACATGTACCTGCGGCAATGGGCCGACAACGGCGTGCCCGGGCTCCTCGCCTACCTGGCGCTGCTCGGCACCGGTGCCCTGCTCTTCTGGCAAAGACGGTTCGCGGGCGGCCTGATGCTCGTGCTGCTCACCACGGTGCAGGGCCTCTTCAGCCATACCCTGCTCGAGAGCCGCAGCCTGCTCCTGCTCTATGCCCTGGCACTCGCCATCTCCGTGGTCGATGCCCGGCAACGGGCCGCCGCTGCCGTGGGCGGGGTCGAGCTGCTGCCGCCGGAGCCGGGGCGGCCCAGCAGCACGACGTCCGGGGCGACGCGCCGGCAGTCGAGCCCCAGGCCCCTCGCCAGATAGCGGAAGGTGGCGGCGCGGTAGAAGACCACGTGGGTCGGGTCGCGCCGGTAGCGCCAGTCGGCGAAACGCCGGTCGTCGATGCCGAGCGCCGTCATGACGGCGAGCCGGCCGCCGGGGCGGAGCAGGCCGGCGAGCTGGCGAAAGACGGCATGCGGGCGATGCAGATGCTCGGCGACCTCGGTCAGCGTGACGAAGTCGTAGCATTGTCGGAGGGCCGCCGGATCGGGGCGGAAGAAGGGGTCGTGGAGCCTGACCCGATGCCCGGCCGCCTCGAGCATGGCCGCCAGGGCCGGGCCCGGGCCGCAGCCGAAATCGAGGCCCTCGCTCGCCGGCTCGAGCGCTGCCAGCAGCGGCGTCGCCAGCCGGGCGAGGAAGCGGCGATAGCCCTCATCGGCCGGGTCGTTCCGATGCGTCAGGTAGTGCCGGTGCTCGGTCTCGGGATCGGGCAGCTGGGCCGCATCGAGCTGCGTCGCCCGGCAGCGCCGGCAACGCCAGTAGCGCCGGCCCCGGACCGTCATGAAGGGCCGGGCACCGCCGAGGCAGACCCGGCACGCTGCATGGGTCGACTGGTCCATGGCCGTCGCTTGTGCCACGCCCCGCGCCACGGCACCAGCCGCCGGGGAACACCACCATGGCCGACGACCCGCTGCCCCGGCCCTTCCGGCCCGGGCACCTGATCATCAGGAGCCGGCTGGTGACCACGGCCGACCAGCCGGCCCATGCGGAGGGCGGCCTGCCGAAGGACCGCTACCGGCTCGACCATGTGGAGCGGGCGAAGGGCGGCGCCGGCCCCGCCATGACCGCGGGCCAGGCCTTGGTCGCCAGGGTCGCCCCGACCGCCTTCGGCAACCTGCGCGCCTTCGACGCCCTACCGGCGAAGTGCGCGGCCATAGTGCCACGGTAATGTCCCACCTCGCCCATCCCGGCCGCCGGAAAGACCGGAGCCGCGCCGACTGGCTGGCCGTGATCGCACCGTCGGCGGTGAGTGAGCCGGCGCATCGGGCCCTGCCTCGGGTGGTCGAGGGCCGGGTCTCGCGTGTGTAGCCGGCGCCGACGCCGGCAGGCGGCTGTCGGAGGCCAAGGAAGGCGGCTTCGGGTTCGATGGTGGAAGCGACCGCCACGACCGGATCCGGTCGCCGCGCACCAACGCCCGACGACGGCGGCGGCAGCCTTGTCGGTCGCCTGCTACGCCCGCTCGCATTCGGTTCGGGGTCGCGGCTGACCGCCCGGTCGCTCAACGCTCGAGCACGTAGCGGCCCGGGGCCGGGTCGAGGGGCGGCAGGCCCTTCTCCGGCGCGCCCATGGGCGGCAGGGCGGTGCGCTTGCCGCTTCGTTCGGCGAGCCACGCCTGGAACGGCACCCACCATGAGCCGGGTCGGGGTGTGCTGCCCGCGAGCCATTGCTCGGGCGGCTGATAGATCGCGTCCTTTGCCATGGTCTCGAGCCGATAGTAGCGGCCGGGATGGTCCGGCCGGCTGACGATGCCGCCATTGTGCCCGCCATTGGTGAGCGCGAAGGTGACCGGCACGTCGGTCAGGAGCCGCACCTTGTAGACGGATTCCCAAGGGGCGATGTGGTCCTTCTCGGTGCCGACGGCGAAGATCGGCACGCGGATGTCGCTGAGTGCCACGGCCCGGCCGTCGACGGCATAGCGGCCGCGGCTCAGCCGGTTCTCGAGAAAGAGGGCGCGCAAATATTGGCCGTGCATCCGCGCCGGCATCCGCGTTCCGTCGGCGTTCCAGGCCAGCAACGGATGCATCTCGTCGCGCTCGCCCATCAGGTATTGCCGGACGAGCCGCGACCAGACGAGGTCGTTGGAGCGCAGGAGGCGAAAGGCGCCGGCCATCTGCTCGGTATCGAGGTAGCCCTGCTCCCACATCATGTCCTCGAGGTAGGCGATCTGGCTCTCGTCGATGAAGAGCATGAGCTCGCCGGCCTCGCTGAAGTCCGTCTGGGCGGCGAGCAGGCTCATCGAGGCGAGCCGGTCGTCACCGTCCCGCGCCATGGCGGCGGCCGTGATCGCGAGGATGGTGCCACCCAGGCAATAGCCCACCGCGTGCACCTTGCGGCCGGGCTGGATCGTGTTGACGGCCGTGAGCGCCGCGTGCACGCCCTGCCGGCGATAGTCGTCGAGCTCGAGCTCCGCCTCGGCCTCGCCCGGGTTCTTCCACGAGATGCAGTAGACGGTGTGCCCCTGGCCCACCAGATACTCGATCAGCGAGCTTCCGGGCTCGAGGTCGAGCACGTAGTATTTCATGATCCAGGCCGGCACGATCAGGACGGGCTCCGGATGCACTGTCCCGGTCGTGGGCGTGTATTGCAGGAGCTCGATCAGGTCGTTGCGATAGACCACGCGACCCGGTGTCATCGCCATGTTCCTGCCGACCGCGTAGTCCTCGGTGCCGGCCGGCCCCTCGCCGGCCGCGCGCCGCTCGATGTCCTCGGCGAGGAACTCGAGGCCCCGCAGGAGGTTGCGGCCCTGCTCGGCTGCCGTGCGCTCGAGCACCTCGGGATTGGTCCAGGGCAGATTGGAAGGCGCCCAGCGATCGAGCGCGTTTCTCGCCATGAAGCGCACCTGGCGCTGGTGCTGGGCGGTCACCCCGCGCGGCCCGGTGGTCGCCGCATCCCACCAGGCTTCCGTCGCAAGGAAGCCCTGCGCCCAGACATTGAAGGGAAAGCGATGCCAGGCCGGGTCAGCAAAGCGTGGATCGTCGCCGTTCTGCGGGTAGGGCTCGCTCGCCCCGCCGCTCGACGCCCGGCTGGCGAAGAGGCCGAGCCGCCAGGCATCGTGCAGCGCCGCCTGCGCAAGCTCCAGCCGTCGCCCCGGGGCGTTCGCCAGGTGCGAGGCCCAGTCGCTCCAGGCAGCCGCCACGGCCGGCAACGAAATACCGGAGGTGAGCTTGGCCTGGCCCGCATGCCAGAGCCGGTCGAACTGCGTGTAGCGGGGCAGGAGCGGCGACAGCCGCTCGGTCGCCGCCGATCCGGCCGTGCGCGGCTTCGACGGTCGGCCCGCAGCAGCCTTGCCTTTCGCCATGTTTCCTCCGCGCGACGGATGGCGCACTGCCGCACGAAGTGGCGACAGGCGACGGGCGATGCAAGGCGGCGTCAGGGTCGCACCGGCCGCCGCGGTCGCCGGTCGGCCGGTCGGGCGCCGCTCAGCCGGCGAGCACCGCACTCCGCCTGGCCTCGCGCCGGCGAAGGATCTCGTAGAGGATTGCCCCCGCGATCGTCAGCGCGATCATGATGACGCCGATGGCATTGACCGCCGGGGTCAGGCCGAGGCGGACGCGCGTCGCGATGTTGAGGGTCAGCGTGTCCTCGATGCCGATGACGAAGAGGGTCGTGTTGTAGTTCTCGAAGGACTGGAGGAAGGCGAGCACGGCGCCGGAGAGCAGCGCCGGGCGGAGGAAGGGCAGCATCACCCGGCGCAGCATCAGGCCGTGGCTGGCGCCGAGGTCGAGGGCCGCCTCCTCCTGGGTGCGGTCGAAGCGCTCCAGCCGGGCGAGGAAGAGCAGCATGCAATAGGCGGCGATGAAGGTGCTCTGGGCGATCACCGCGAGCACGAGGCCGCCGCCCACGTCGAAGACGTAGCGCCAGAAGACCAGGGTCGAGATGCCGAGGATCACGCCGGGGGTGAGGATCGGCGAGACCATGACGCCGTAGAGGAAGGACTTCGCCCGGGTCCTGATGGTCTGGAGGAAGAGGGCGCCGGCGAGGCCGACCGGGATCGAGACGAGGATGACGCCCAGGCCGATCAGCACCGAGTTCCAGATCGCCATGCCCATGCGCCCGTCCTGGAAGAGGCCGACGGCGCGGCCGCGGCTGTCGAAGCCCCAGAACCAGTCGAGGGTGAAGCCCTGCCAGGGCAGCATGGTGGGAAAGCGGCTGTCGTTGAAGGCGGCGGCCACCATGAAGGCCAGCGGCAGGAAGAGATAGGCGAAGAATAGGGCGAGGTAGGCGTGGACGAAGAGGTCGACCAGCCGCCGCGTGCTCATTTCGCGACGTCCGCGATGCCGACGCGAAAGACGCGCATCATGACGAAGATGAAGATCACGCAGGAGACGAGCAGCGCGAAGGCATAGGCGGCACCGCTGTTCCAGTCGCCGCCGTCGAAGAAGAGGCTGTAGATCACCTGGGTGAACCAGCGGGCATTGGTGCCGCCGGGCAGCGCCTCGAGCAGCTGCGGCACCGCCACGGTGCCGGCGGCGAGCATGAAGGTCATGATGCAGCCGACGGCGATGCCGGGCTTGGCATGCGGGACGACCACCCGGGCATGGATGCGCGGCCAGGAGGCGCCGAGGTCGCGGGCCGCCTCGATCTGGTTTCGGTCGAGGCTCTCGATGGCGTTGTAGAGCGGGAAGACCATGAAGAGGATGTAGGCATAGACCATGCCGACCATGACCGCCCCTACCCCGCCCATGTTGAGCGGTGCCTCGGTGAGGCCGAGGCCCATGAGCACCTGGTTCAGGAGGCCGTTGCGCGAGAGGATCAGGAACCAGGAGAAGGTGCGCAGGATCTCGTTGACCCAGAAGGGCACGACGAGGCCGAGGACCAGGAGTGCCGCTGTCGGCCCGCGCGCCACCTGCGCCAGGTAGTAGGCCACGGGGTAGCAGACGAGGAGGGCCAGCACCGTGACCAGGGCCGCCGAGAGGATGGTGCGCAGGAAGATGCCGCGATGCAGGTCGTTGGCGAAGAGGGTCGCGTAGTTGGCGAGGCTGCGGACGTCCGCCGGCCCGCCCTGCTCGGGCACCGGCAGATGCGGGCGGAGCGACATGTCGACCATGAAGAGCTGCGGCAGGACGACGAGGAAGAGCACCCAGAGGATCACCGTGCCGAGCACGAGGGCACCGGCCACCGCACCGAGCCGGCGGAAGAGCTCAGCCATCGCCCGCCACCGGCAGGAGGAGCGCTGCTTCCGGCGGGAAGCCGATGGTGGCGGGCGTGCCGGCCTTCAGGCGCGGCAGCTCGCCGTCATTGGCGAGCTGGGCTGCGACCTCCGTGCCGTCGGCGAGCCGGACCACGAGGCTGACGAAGGCCCCCTCGAAGTCGAGCCGCTCGACCGTGCCGGCGAGCCGGTTGCCCGGGGCCTCGCCGTCGAGCAGGCGGCAGCGCTCGGGGCGCACGACCAGCTGGGCCCTGGCACCGCCTTCGAGGCCGTGCGGGTTGCGGCCGGCGAGGCCGCCCTGCGCGGTCTCGAGCATCGCCTCGTCGCCCGCCGCTCTGGTGACCCGCCCGGCCAGCACGTTGCTCTCGCCGACGAAGGTGGCGACGAAGGCCGAGGCCGGCTCGCGGTAGATGGCATCGGCGGTGCCGACCTGCTCGATGCGCCCCTGGCTCATGACGGCGATGCGGTCGCTCATGGTGAGCGCCTCGCCCTGATCATGGGTGATGTAGACGAAGGTGACGCCGGTCTTCTGCTGGATGGTGCGAAGCTCGGCGCGCATCTTCTGCCGGAGCTTGAGGTCGAGGGCGGAGAGCGGCTCGTCGAGCAGCAGCACGGCCGGCTCCACCGCCAGGGCCCGGGCGATGGCGACCCGCTGGCGCTGGCCGCCGGAGAGGGCGGAGACGAGCTTCTCGCCCTGCCCCTCGAGGGCCACGAGCTCGAGCAGCGAGGCAGCACGGCGCCGGCGCTCGGCCCGGGCGACACCCCGCGCCTCGAGGCCGAAGGCGACATTCTCCCAGACCTTCATCAGCGGGAAGAGGGCGAGGTTCTGGAAGATCAGCGCCGTCGGCCGGCGGTTCGGGCCGATGCCGGCCATGTCGGCGCCGCCGATCCGGATGACGCCGCCGGTCGGCTCGTTGAAGCCCGAGATCAGGCGGAGAATGGTGGTCTTGCCGCAGCCCGAGGGGCCGAGGAAGGAGAAGAACTCGCCGGCCTCGATGTGCAGGTCGGCGTTTCGGACGGCGACGAAATCGCCGAACTCCATGCTCACCTGCTCGAGGGTGATGCTCTGTCCCGACAGCATCGGCTACGGCTCCGGCTGTACTGCCCGGCCGGCGAGCGCTTCGCCGGCCGGGTGCCTGGGCCTCAGGCCGAGAGGAAGCGATCGCGGAACTCGTTGCGGGCCGCGACGAACCAGGTGGGCTCGGCCGGGTACCACCAGAGGTTCTCGATGGCGTTGCCGGGATAGGCCGCAGCGAAGTTGGCGGCGTAGTCGTCGCCCGCGAGCTCGGCCGCCCCGTCGGTGCAGGAGTTGTAGCCCGAGAGACGCACGTGGATCGCCGCGTTCTCGGGCTGGTAGTACCAGTTCATCCAGGCATAGGCCTGCTCGATGTTCTCGGCATGTATCGGGATGCCCATCGAGTCCATCCAGGTAAGGGCACCCTCCTTGGCCGCCAGATAGGTGTAGCGGCCGCCGGAATCGGTGCGCATCCGCATGGCGGGGCCGTCCCAGGTCTGGCCGATGGCCGCGCCGTTCTGCAGGAAGGCCGCCTCGGTCTCCTGGGCATTCGACCAGAACTGGATGACCCGGTCCTTGCGCTCCACGGCGTACGCCAGGCACTTCTCGTAGACCTCGCGCATTTTCGCCTCGTCGGCATAGGTGACGCGCATCTGGTCGGACGGCACCTCGCCGGTGGCGTCGAGGTAGAGGCCGATGCCGAGCAGGGCCGAGTGGGCCCGGCAGGTGACGAGGCCCACCATCTCCGGCGCCCAGAGCGAGCCGTAGCCGAGCTCGCCATAGGTGGCCGGCATGACTTCGGTGTCGATGCAGAGCGATTCGGTGCCCCAGTTGAAGGGCGTGGTGTAGCGCTTGCCGTCCTGGACGGCGCCGAGGCCCTCCGAGCTCGCCCACATCGAGGGGATGATGCCGGCGACATTGATCCGGCTCTCGTCGAGCGGCTGCAGGAGCTGCTGCTCGTGCCAGGCGGGGGTGTAGGTGATGGACGGCATGACGACGTCGAAGCCGGTGCCGCCGGAGGCGCGCAGCCGGTTCAGGACCTCGTCGTTGGAGCCGTAGGTGGCGAGGTTGAGCGTGATGCCGGTCTGGCTCTCGAAGGAATCGATCATCTCCGGGTAGACGTAGTCGGACCAGCTGTAGAGATTGAGCTCGCCCGACGACGACAGGGCGCGCCGGCTGATGATCGCCGGGGCCGCGACGCCGGCGCCGATGGCGGTCGTGGCCTGGAGGAAGCGCCGGCGCCTGATGCCGGGCATGCCGCCGATCGGGGTCCTGATGCTTTCGGTCATGGTGCTCTCCATCCCTGGTGACGCCCGGGGCGAACGCGCGTGTCGGTCGCCGGCGTCGATCGCTTGCTGCTGCAAGATGAGCGCGGTCGTTAGGCCGACCTCGTGACGATCGCGTGACGCGCCATCAGAGCACGGTCAGAGCGGCCAGACCAGCAGGATCAGCGGCACCGCGACGACGGTCACGACGACCTCGAGCGGCAGGCCGAGGCGCCAGTAGTCGCCGAAGCGGAACCCGCCCGGCCCCAGGATCAGCGTGTTGTTCTGGTGGCCGATGGGGGTGAGGAAGGCGCAGGAGGCGCCCACGGCGACCGCCATGAGAAAGCCGTCCACGGCGACGCCGAGGCCGGCGGCCGTGCCGATGGCGATCGGGCACATCACCGCTGCGGTCGCCGCGTTGTTCATGAAGTCCGAGAGGAACATGGTGACCACGAGGATGAGCACCAGCGCCACCACCGGCTGGCCGCGCGCCACACTCTGGACCAGATAGCCGGCGATGAGGTCGGCGGCACCCGTCTGCGCCATGGCCCCGGCGACCGGGATGAGGGCGGCGAGCAGCACGATCACCGGCCAGTCGATCGCCTGGTAGACGCTGCGCGGCGGCACCACATTGGTCAGCATCGCCGCCAGCACGCCGCCGGCGAACGCGACCGCCGCCGGCAGTAGGCCGAAGGTCACGAGGACGACCGCTCCAGCCATGATCGCCGCCGCCGTGGCGGCATTCCTGGCGCTCGGCAGGCGGAGCGGGCGCTCGGCCAGGGGTACCAGGTTGAACTGGCTGGCGAAGTCGCCGAGCGAGTCCGCGGCACCCTGCAGCAGCAGCACATCGCCGACCCGCAGCTGCAGGTTGCGCAGCCGGCGCAGGTTGCGCTCGCCGTGCCGCGACACGGCGAGCATGTTGATCCCCCAGTAGCGGCGCAGATGCAGGTCGGTGGCGGAGCGGCCGGCGATGGGCGAGGTCGGCAGGACGGCGAACTCGGCGAGGCGCGGCCCTTCCCCGTCGTCATTGCCGCGCCCCTTGCCCGCCGCCGGCTCGGCCTCGCCCTCCCCGTCGGCACGGCGCGAGCGGGTCTCCTCGAACTCGAGGTCGAGGGCGCTGAGCGCCTCGGCCAGGGGCTCGGGGTTGGCCTCGATGACCAGCACGTCGCCTGCGCGGACCTGGCGGTCGGGATCGGGTGCGGCGAGCCGCACCTCGTTGCGGATCATGCCGAGCACCTGGGCATCGGCCGCGTCGAGCTCCTGCTCGATCTCGCGCAGCGTCCGGCCGGCGGCCTTGCCGTCCTTCTCGACCCTGACCTCGGAGAGATAGGCGGCGATGTCGAAGCCCTCGGCCGAGCCGCGCGCCCGCCGGGGCACGAGCCAGTGCCCGGCGAGCAGGATGAAGGCGATGCCGGCAACGGCGACCGCAGCACCGACCGGGGTGAAGTCGAACATCGAGAAGCCGCCCTCGCCGAGCCGGGCACGGAAGCCGGCGACGATCAGGTTGGGCGGCGTGCCGATCAGCGTGGTCATGCCGCCGAGGATCGAGCCGAAGGCGAGCGGCATGAGGATCTGGCCGGGCTCGAGGCCGACCTTCTGCGCCCGCTGGATGGCGAGCGGCATGAGCAGGGCAAGCGCCCCCACATTGTTCATGAAGGCCGAGAGGCAGGCGGCGGTGACGGTCAGGATGGCGATCGTGGCGAAGCCGCCGGCGCCGCTCGGCAGCACGGCCCGGGCGAGCCGGTCGACAGCACCCGATTCGTGCAGGCCGCGGCTCAGGACGAGCACGCAGGCGACGGTGATCACCGCCGGATGGCCGAAGCCCGAGAAGGCATCCGCGGCCGGCAGCAGGCCGAGGACCACGCAGGCGAGCAGCGCGGCCATGGCCACCATGTCGTGCCGCCAGCGGCCCCAGAGGAAGAGCGCCATGCTGGCGATCACCACGGCGATGACGAGGGCCTGGTCGAGTGTCACGAGCGCTGCAACTCCATGCCGGTTGCTCCCCGCCGGCTTCCTGCTCGTCCCGAAACGGTCGGGGACGGGCCCGCCAGAGCAGACGCTCACCGGTTCGTGTCGCCGGCCGGGCTGGCATGGCGGCGGTCGGGCCGCTATGTGCAACGCCTGCAGCGGCCCGCGGTCGCGACGAGAATGGAGAATTGGTACTCTGATACGCGTGATTGGAGCAATTCCCCGCCCGCTCGGCCTCACCACCCTGGCTTTGGCACTGACGCTGCCGCTCCAGCCGGCCCGGGCCGCCGACGAGCTGCCGCAGGCTGAGGTGGAGCGAATCGTGCGCGATTACCTGCTGCGCGAGCCCGAGGTCATCATGCAGGCGATCGAGGAGCTGCAGCGGCGGCGCGACCTGGCCGCGAGCCAACAGCAACGGGAGCAGATCGTCGCCAACCAGCCGAAGCTGGTCGCCGACCCGCGCGACCCGGCGATCGGCAACCCCGATGGCGACGTGACGCTGGTCGAGTTCTTCGACTACCGCTGCGGCTATTGCCGGGCGATGGTCGACTCCATGAACGCGCTCATCGATTCCGATCCCGACCTGCGCGTGGTGATGAAGGAATTTCCGATCCTCGGGCCCGATTCCCTGCTCGCCGCCAAGGCCGCGCTCGCCGCCGACCGGCAGGGCGCCTATGCCGCGATGCATTTCGGGCTGATGGCCGAGGACCGGATCGACGACGCGGCGATCCGCCGGCTCGCCGCGGCGAACGGCCTCGATGTCGGCCGGCTGCTCGCCGACATGGAGAGCGAGCCCGTGCGCGCCCATATCCAGGACAATATCCGGCTCGCCCAGTCGCTCGGCATCAGCGGCACGCCGAGCTTCGTCATCGGCGAGGCGCTGCTGCCCGGCGCCGTGCCGCTCACGGCCCTCAACGAGCATATCGGCGCGGAACGGTCGGCCGCCGGCGGCTGAACCCGGCGCCTGCCGGACCCATCGCCCCGGCCCCATCGCTGGCGGGCCAGCCCGGCTGGGCCTTCAGCGCAGGGTGAGCTTGAGCTCGATGCGCCGGTTCTGGCTGCGCGCCTCCGCACTCCTTCCCGCAACCAGCGGCTGCGTGTCGGCGAAGCCGGCCGCGATCAGCCGGTCCTCCGGCAGACCCCAGGCGACCAGGTACTCCGCGACCGAGCTGGCCCGCGCCGCGGACAGCTCCCAGTTCGAGTGGAAGCGGCCGCTACGGATCGGCAAGTCGTCGGTGTGCCCGTCGATGCGCAGCATCCAGGGCAGGTCCGCGGGCAGGGCGTCGACCAGCTGCTTGAGCTCGAGCGCTATCTGGTTCAGCGCCGCGCGCCCCTCCTGCGTCAGCTCCGCCTCGCCCGAGGGGAAGAGCAGGCCGGCGGTGAAGGCGACGTTGCGCCCGCTGAGCAGCGCCACGTCGTCGCCGCCACCGGCCGCCGCCAAAAGCTCGGACGAGAGGCCCATCTCGCGCTCGACCGCGCCCTCGGCCGCCGCCCGGCTCACGGGAACGGGCCGCAGGCTCGAGCCGAGCTGCTCGCCGATCCGATTCAGCCGCCGGGTCGCCTCGGCCTCGCGGTCCGCCTCGAGTGCCGCGATTGCCGCCTCGCGCTCGGCGAGGAGGGTCGCCTGCCCTTCCGGCCTGGCGCGCAGCTCGGCGAGCTCCGCCGCCTGCGCCGCCAGCCGGTCGCTGGTCGCCGCGTCGAGATCGACGATCTCGCCGATCGGGCGGCCGCGCTCCTCGGCAGCGAGCGGCACCGAAGCCACGGTCGCCTGCAGCTCGTCCTCGAGCGCCGCGCCATGCGCCTCGGCGGCAGCGAGCTGCTGCTCGAGGTCGTCGCGCGTCGCCCGCAGGCCGTTTCGCGTCAAGTCCGCCAGCTCCAGCCGGCGCTGCAGCTCGGCGAGCTCCACACCACGCGAGGCCAGCGCCGCCGCATCCGCCTCGCGGCGGTTCTCCGCCTCGACGAGCGCCGCCTCGGTGGACGCCAGCTCGGTCTCGCGGCCGGCCAGCGCGGTCTGCAGGCCGTGACCCGCTCGCTCTGGGCAGCCTCGGCCGCGGCGAGCTGCTGCTCCAGCTCGTCACGCGACGCCTGCAGGCCGCCTCGCGTCCAGTCCGCCAGCTCCAGCCGGCGCTGCAGCTCGGCCAGCTCGACACCGCGCGAGGCCAGTGCTGCGGCATCCGCTTCGCGGCGGCTTTCGGATTCCGCCAGCGCCGCCTGGGCCGTCGCCAGCTCGCCCTCGAGGTCGTCGCGCGTCGCCTGCAGTCCCCCCCGCGACCAGTCCGCCAACTCCAGCCGACGCTGCAGCTCGGCGAGCTCCACACCACGCGAGGCCAGCGCCGCCGCATCCGCCTCGCGGCGGTTCTCCGCCTCGACGAGCGCCGCCTCGGCGGACGCCAGCTCGGTCTCGCGGCCGGCCAGCGCGGTCTGCAGGGCCGTGACCCGCTCGCTCTGGGCAGCCTCGGCCGCGGCGAGCTGCTGCTCGAGCTCGTCGCGCGCCGCCTGCAAGCCGCCACGCGACCAATCCGCCAGCTCCAGCCGGCGCTGCAACTCGGCCAGCTCGACACCGCGCGAGGCCAGTGCTGCGGCATCCGCTTCGCGGCGGCTTTCGGATTCGGCCAGCGCCGCCTGGGCCGCCCCAGCTCGCCCTCGAGGTCGTCGCGCGTCGCCTGCAGGCCGTTCCGCGACCAGTCCGCCAGCTCCAGCCGGCGCTGCAGCTCGGCCGACTCAGTTTCGGCCGCCGACGCGCCTGCAGATGTCGCCACCGCCTCGCTCTCGTTCGTCTCGCCGGCAATCAGGGCATCCTCGGCCCTGGCCAGCGAGGCTTCGAGATCGTTGCGCACCGCCTGCAGACCGGCGGACGTCCGCTCGGCAAGCTGCAGCCGCCGCGCGAGCTCCGTCAGCTCAGCACCCTGCGCCTCGAGCACCGCGACCTCGGCCAGCCGCCGGTCCTCGAGCTCGGCCAGTGCGGCTGTCGACGCCGCCAGCTCCCGCTCGCGCCCGCCGACCTGCGCCCGGAGTGCCGCCACCCGCTCGCTCTCGGTCGCCTCGGTGGCAATCAGCGCATCCTCGGTCTTGGCCAGACGCCCCTCGAGATCGTCGCGCACCGCCTGCAGGCCGGCCGTCGTCCGCTCCGACAGCTCGAGCCGCCGCTGCAGCTCGGCCATCTCCTGGCCACGCGAGGCGAGTGCCGCCGCGTCCGCCTCGTGGCGGCTCGCCAGCTCCGCCAGCGCCGCGTCGCGGGCCGCCAGCTCCTCCTTGCCGGTGGCCTCGGCGGCCATCAGCGCATCCTCGCTCGCGGCCAGACGCTGCTCCAGATCGTCGCGCACGGCCTGCAGGCCGGTCGCCGTCCGCTCGGACAGCCCGAGCTGCCGCTCCGTCTCCGCCAGCGCCGCGTCGCGGGCCGCCAGCTGCTCCTTGCCGGCGGTCTCGGCGGCCATCAGCGCGTCCTCGCTCGCGGCCAGACGCTGCTCCAGATCGTCGCGCACGGCCTGCAGGCCGGTCGCCGTCGCTCGGACAGCCCGAGCTGGCGCTCCAGCTCGGCCAGCGCCGTGTCGCGCGAGGCCAGCTCTTCCGTGCCGGTGGCCTCGGCGGCCATCAGCGTTCCCGCTCGCGGCCAGACGCCGCTCCAGCTCGGCGAGCTGCCGGCCACGGGAGGCGAGCGCTGCGGCATTCGCTTCGCGCCGGCCGGTCATTTCCGCCAAGGCCGCTTCGCTCGCCGCCTGCTCGTCCCGCGCGGTGGCCTCGGCGGCCATCAGCGCGTCCTCACTCGCGGCCAGCCGCTGATCCAGATCGTCCCGCACCGCCTGCAGGCCGGCTGTCGTCCGCTCGGACAGCTCGAGCTGGCGCTCCAGCTCGGCGACCCGTGCGTCGACCGCGGCCGCATTGCCGGCACGCGCCGCGGCGAGCTCCTGCTCCAGCGCCGCCATCTTGCTGCCGGCCGTGGCGAGCTGCGCCACCAGGGACTCCCGGACCGTGCCCTGCTCGGTGCCGAGCGCCTGCAGCCGCGCCGTCGGTCTCGGCCTGGGCGTCGCCGGCGGCGTCCAGCGCCGCCTGGCGCTCGGTCGCGATGTCGCTGAGCGCCGCGCGCTCGCGCTCGACCAGTGCCGCCCGACGCTGTAGCTCGGCCTGCTCCGCCCGCAGCGCATCGAGCTCGGCGCCGGCCTGCGCCAGACGCTCGTCCGTGGCCGCGGTCGTCTCCTGCAGCGTGGCCGCGAGCCGATCGCGCTCGTCGGTGAGCGCCGCCGCGGCCTCGCGGGACGCGGTCAGCTCGGTTTCGGCCGCCGCGAGCGCCGTCGTCGCCGCGTCGCGCTCCTGACCGACAGCGGCGAGCTCGTCCGGCAGCGGCCGCAAGGCCTGCAGCTCGCTGCCGAGCTCCTCGAGCCGCGCGAGCCTGGCCGCCGAGCCGGCCCCCTGCTCGGCGGGCATGTCGAGCGCGGTCAGGTCCGGTCGACACCTTCCTCGACCGTGCCGATCCGGTCGTAGGCATACCAACCTACGCCAGGGCCGCCGCGATCGGGATCAGCGTGAAGCCCGCCGTGCGCCGGCGCTTGTCGCTTTCCCACTGGCGCAGATGCGCCTCGAGCTCGGAGATCCTGTTCGCCATGGCCATCCCGCAGCAAGACCTTCAACGCTTGTCGTAGAGTTTCCCCAAGAGCCCGAGGAAGCGCTCGCGCTCCTGCTCCGGCTCGGCGCTCGCGCTCTCGAGCTCGCGCCACTCGTCATGCAGCACCTGCAGCCCGTCGACCCGCTCCTGGCGCTCGACCCCGTCACGATAGGGAAAGACCGAGACCGCTGCGGTCACCACGCCGACGACCAGCGCCGGCACCAGCGGCAGCACGCCGAGGAGGCCGAGGAGGATCACCAGCAGGCCGATCACGAGCAGCAGCACGGCCGCCACCCGGTACTGCCGCAGGGCAGCGCGATGCACCGCGATCATGCCGTCGAACGGCATGCGTTGGCCGACGTCGGGCGCCGCGGCCAAGTGCTCACCCGATGCGCGCGTCAACAAGCCCTCCCCGCCTTTCGGACCGTCACCGGTGGCCGACCGCCCCTTTTGAACATCCCGACCTGCCGCAGTCTCGCCGGATCGGCCGGGAAAAGCAATCGCAGCGGCTGCCGGGCACCGCGACCGCGGGTCAGCGGGTCGTCAGCTTGATCTCGATGCGCCGGTTGCGGCGATAGGCGCTCGGCGTATCGGCGGGATCGAGGGGCTGGAACTCGGCGAAGCCCCGGGCGGCCACCCGCTCGGGGGGAATGCCCTGCTCGATCAGGAACTCCGCCACGGAAATCGCCCGGGCCGTCGACAGCTCCCAGTTGGAGGGGAAGCGCGAGGTGCTGATCGGCCGACGGTCGGTATGGCCGTCGACCTGCAGGACCCAGGGCAGCTCGTCCGGGATCTCGGCAGCGATGCTGCTCAGGGTCGCGGCGAGCTGGGCGAGCTGGCGCTTGCCTTCGGCGCCGATCTCCGCCTCGCCCGAGCCGAACAGCACCTCGGACTGGAAGACGAAGCGGTCACCGACGATGCGCACGTCGTCGCGATCGCCCAGCACCTGCCGGAGCCGGCCGAAGAAGTCGGAGCGGAAGCGCGAGAGCTCCTCCACCTGCGCCGCCAGCGCCACGTTCAGCCGCTCGCCGAGATCGGCGATGGTGGCACTCTGCGTGGCGATCTCGGTCTCTTTCTGGGTGAGCACGTTGTCGATCTCGGCGAGCTGGATCGACAGGGCATTGATCTGGCGGTTGAGCACGCCCACCTCGGCGAGCGCCGCCTCGCGGTCGCGGGTCTCCGAGTCGAGCGCGGTCTCGAGGCTCGCGGAGCTGCGCAGCAGCTCCTCCAGACGGATCTCGCGCTCGTCCAGCTCGCGCTGCGCCAGCCGGGTGCGCTCCTCCTCGTCCGCGAGGCGCGCCTCGAGCGCCGCCCGCTCGTCACGCACGGCACCGAGCTCGCTCGACAGGTCGGCCCGCGCCGTCTCGCCGGCAGCCAGGAGATCGGCCTGCCCCGCGACCTGGGACTCGAGCTCGGCACGAACCTTCTCCAGCGCATCGATATCGCGCCGCAGCTGCACGAGCTCGGCGAGCCGGGCCTGGAGCGTCTCGCGATCCGCGGCAATGGTGGCGTTCGCCGCCTCGAGCTCGGTGCGCGCGGCCGCGGCCTCGTCGGCCACCGTCTGCCGGTCGAGGCGCATCGCCTCCAGCGTCTCGCCCAGCCTGAGCTCGCGGTCGGAGGCCAGCGCCAGGGTCTCGGCCAGACGGTCGCGCTCGGCGGCGAGCTCCTCGGTGCGATCGGCATCGGCATCACGCTCGGCGCGCGCCGCCCGGAGATCGGTCGAGAGCCTGGTCAGGTTGCGCCGCAGATCGGCGGCCGTGTCTCGCTCGAGCCCGAGCTGCCGGTCGAGCTCGGCCACCGTTTCCTCGAGCCGGGTCATCGCCGCGTCGCGGCCCTCGAGCTGCTGGCTGAGGAAGAACTGCGCCAGGACGAAAACGGCGAGGAGAAAGATGATGACCATGAGCAGCGTCGACAGGGCGTCGACGAAGCCCGGCCAGATGTCGACCGAGGCGCCGCGCTGGGTGCGGCCACGAGCCATGCCTCAGCCCGCCCGCCGGCCGGGCCGGCGGGGCCGCCGGTAGTTCATGTCCTCCAGACCTTCGCGCATCGCCCGATCCGACAACTAGGAGCCTGTCCGGGAAACGGTCATGGCCTGCATCGCCTCAGGGCAAGCGGGGGCCACGTCGACCGGCCCTGACGATGGCCCCGCATCGCGGTGGGCCGGTCCCTCGCCCGAAGCCGGGGCTGGCGCGTGCTGGTCATGACCATTTCCCGGGCAGGCTCCTAGGACCGCAGCGACTGCGGCTCGCCGGCGGCAATGGCGATGGTGCGCGAGACCAGCTTGATCTCGTTCTTGAGCTCGCGGGTGGTCTCCTCGCGACCGCGCGCCAGCTCGTCTATCAGGAGGCCGAGCTTCTGGTCGGTGTTGCGGATATGCTCGCGCGTCGCCTCGTCGAGCAGCCCGGCGCCGCCCCGGCCGAGCGCTGCCTGCGCGCTCTGCTGCTGGCCTAACAGCCGGGCCAGGCCGTCCTGATCGTGCCGCAGCCGCTCGCCGAGCATGCCGAGGCGATCGTTGAGCACGGCGAGCAGCTCGTTGAGCTCGGTGCGCCCCTGCTCGCTGCGATCGAGCGCCAGGCGCAGCTGGTCGACGTTCTCGGCCGTCTGCTGCAGGAGCGCCTCCATGTAGGCGGGCATCGGCGCCCCGCCGCCGAGCTCGCCGAGCGCGTTGCCGGCCGAGGAATGCCGCGTCAGCCCCGCGAGCCACTCCTCGAGGTCGTTGTAGAAGCTGTTCTGCGCCTGGGTCGCCTGCAGGTCGATGAAGCCGAGCACCAGCGAGCCGGCGAGGCCGAAGAGCGACGAGCTGAAGGCCGTGCCCATGCCGTGCAGCGGTGCCGCCAGCCCGGCCTTGAGCCCGTCGAAGACGCCGAGCATGTCGTCGCCGGTGAGCGAGAGCTCGCCGATCACCCGCCCGACCGAGGTGATCGTCTCGAGCAGCCCCCAGAACGTCCCGAGCAGCCCGAGAAAGATCAAAAGGCCGGTCTGGTAGCGGGTGATATCGCGGCTTTCGTCGAGCCGGGCGCTGATGCTGTCGAGGAGGTAACGCATGGAGAGCGCATTGAGCGAGGCGCGGCCGCGCCGCTCCTCCTCGCCGAGTGCCCCTGCCACGGGGGCGAGCAGCCTGGGCGGGCTGGCCATCGAGAAGCCCGGGCCGGAGGTGCGGAAGGCCTCGATCCAGGCGACCTCGGGGCGCAGGGACCAGATGCGCCGGAGCGCGTAGACGATGCCGAGCAGCAGCACGCCGAGGATCAGCCCGTTCAATCCCGGGTTCTGCATGAAGGCGCGCAGGATGATGTCGTAGAGCGCCCCGACCACGACCACCGCGAGCACGAGGAAGAGGACGACCCGGATAATATAGCGCTGCGGCTTGGTCATGGGCGAATGGGGCTCGGCAGGATCGGTTCGGGTGGAATCGTTCGGGAGGGGGTCGGTCTGGGCATGGTGCGGGCCAGAAAGAGCGGACGCTAACGCCTCGATAGTATGCCTATAGCCGGCTCTACCAGTAATTCATGGATTTTTGGTGAATCCCGCAAGCCTGTTGTGGCGTGCCGGCACCGTGCGGTCGCCTCGATCGCTGGCCGCGGCTCCGAACTCGCTTTGCGCGATGCCCGGAAATTTGCGAAAGATCGCTGCCGAGGCAGCCACATCATCATCGGCACGGCCGGGGCCGTGCGAGGAGGCTCGACGCGCATGCTGACCATCGATCCCGACAAGGTCTGCGCCATCATCGTCAAGGCACGGGTGTTCGACGCCGAGTTGCCGCACGAGGGTGACGACCACGGCTCGGACCTGGCGCATGGCGAGGTCGATGAGCTGGAGGAGCATGTCGAGCCCGAGGACGAGGAGCACGACGACAATACCGAGGACGAGCTCCGCTCGCTGATCGACGACCTCAACGACGACGAGCAGGTCGAGCTGGTGGCGCTGGCCTGGCTCGGGCGCGGCAGCTACGCGGTCGAGGAATGGGCCGAGGCCCAGGCCGAGGCACGGCGGGCCCACAACAAGCGCACGGCGCAATACCTGCTGGGCATACCGCTGCTCGCGGACTATCTCGACGAGGGGCTGGCGGCCTTCGGCGTCAGCTGCAGCTGAGGGAAGGAAGCGACCGGTGGACGCGCTGGAGCTGCAATCGATGGCGGATCGGTGCACGGCCGCGCCTTCCGATCGCCGGGACAGCCGGCCGTGAACCGCGGGCTCGGCGCCGGGCTGCTGCTCTTCGGCTTCTGGTTCCTCGCCGTGCTGGCGCTCTTTTGAGGGCGGGGTGGAGCCACATGGGCGGACCGGGCAGATGAGCGAGCCGACCAGCGAATTCGCCAGACGGATCGGCTCGCGAATGGCCGAGCCGGGTCCCGGTGGCTCGGTCCCGATGTGGTCGGTGAGCCATCCGATCGTTCTGCACATCGCCACCTTCTTCGCCGTCGGCCCGCTGGTCACGGGCCTCATGTTCGGCCAGATCGGCAAGGCGCTCGGCGGGCTCGGCGCCATCGTCGCCCTGCAGGCCGCGGCCTGGCTGATCCGCCGGGGCCGCATCGCCGAGCGCGAGTATGCCGAGCGGACGATCACCCGCGCCCCGCCACCACGCAAGCTCGCCGGGATTGCGCTCGTCGGCCTCGCCGCCTTCTCGCTCAGCGCGCTCGGCGACGGCCAGCCGGTGATTCTCGGCCTCGTCGCGGCCGGGCTCATGGGCTTTGCCGCCTGGCTCGCCTACGGGGCCGACCCGCGCGCCGACAAGGGCCTCGATGCCAAGCTCGCCGATCGCGCCGGCCTGAAGACCGAGGTCGTGCTCGCCGCCCTCGAGGAGGCCCGCGGCAAGGTGCGGGCGATCGAGGCGCAGGCGCGCGGCCTGCATTCGCGCGAGCTCAAGGAGCGTCTCGCCCGGATCACCCGGAGTGCCGAGGCGGTGCTCGCCCAGATCGAGAAGGATCCGGGCGATCTGCGGCGGGCGCGGCGCTTTCTCGTGACCTATCTCGATGGCACGCGCGATGTGGTGAGCGGCTACCGTGCCCAGCAGCAGGATCTGGCCGACACGCCGCTCGCCGACAATTTCCGCCATGTGCTGGAAACCGTCGAGCGGGTGTTCGAGGAGCAGCGCGAGATCCTCAAGCGCAACGAGAGCCTCGATCTCGAGGTGCAGATCGAGGTGCTGAAGACGCAGCTCGAACGTGAAGGTGTCCACTGAGCCACCGCCCTCGGGGCCGGTGCCAATCCGGGAGACGAGCGATGACCGAAACACCCGAGCGGGTGCCGTCAACCACCAAGATCGCGACTGCCACCCAGGAGTCGGCCCTCGCCACCAGCATGGCGGCACTCTCGGGCGAGCTCGTCCAGGACCTCCAGCTCAATCTCGAGGGCACCGCCGTCGAGCAGGTCCAGCAGGCGATGCGCGAGCTCGACGTGAGCGACAGCAACTCCATCATCTTCTTCGGCTCCAAGGCCCAGCAGCAGCTGACCGAGGTCTCGGATTCGATGCTCGAATCGGTGCGGACCAAGGATGTCGGCCCGGCCGGCGACGCCCTCAACTCGATGGTCGCCAAGCTGCGCGAGCTGAAGTTCGAGGCGATCGACCCGCGCGACAAGCCGGGCTTCCTCGCCCGCCTCTTCGGCGTCAAGAACAAGCTGATGCAGTATCTCGACGAGTACGAGACGGTGCGCGACCAGATCGACGGCATCACCAATGATCTGGAGCGCCACAAGACGACGCTGCTCACCGACATCACCAAGCTCGACAAGCTCTACGACGTCAATCTCGACTATTTCCGCTCGCTCGAGGTCTATATCGCCGCCGGCCGGGCCAAGCTGAAGGAGCTGGACGAGACGGTCATCCCGGCGATGGCGACGGAGGTCGAGAATTCCGACGACGTGATCGAGGCGCAGAAGCTGCGCGACCTGCGCGCGCGCCGTGACGACCTCGAGCGCCGGGTGCACGACCTGCTGCTCACCCGCCAGGTGACCATGCAGAGCCTGCCGTCGATCCGGCTGGTGCAGGAGAACGACAAGTCGCTGATCACCAAGATCAACTCGACCCTCGCCAACACCGTGCCGCTCTGGCGCCAGCAGCTCGCCCAGGCGATCACCATCTACCGCTCGGGCCAGGCGGCGGGGGCCGTCAAGGCGGCCACCGATCTCACCAACGAGCTTCTGGAGAAGAATGCCGACAACCTGCGCGAGGTGAACGCCGAGGTCCGCCAGCAGGTCGAGCGCGGTGTCTTCGACATCGAGGTGGTCAAGCGCGCCAACGACCAGCTGATCGCGACCATCGAGGACTCCCTGCGCATCGCCGACGAGGGCAAGGCGAAGCGGCGGGAGGCCGAGCAGCAGCTCGTCGAGTGCGAGGCGAAGCTGAAGGAGAGCCTGAGCGCCGCCTCGGCCCGGGCCGCCGGCAAGGCGCCACCGGCCGCGCCGGCGCAGCCGGCCTGAGACCGGGAGGAGGGACGGCGCCATGATCATGGAAAAGCTCTTCGGCGAGTTCGTCGACGTCATCCAGTGGACCGACGACACGCCCGACACGCTCGCCTGGCGGTTCGAGCGCTACAACAACGAGATCAAGTTCGGCGCCAAGCTGACGGTGCGCGAGGGCCAGACGGCGGTCTTCGTCAACGAGGGCGAGATCGCCGATGTCTTCACGCCCGGCATGTTCGAGCTCAGGACCGCCAACCTGCCGATCCTCTCGACCCTGCAGGCTTGGCCGCACGGCTTCGAGAGCCCGTTCAAGGCCGAGGTCTATTTCTTCAACATGCGCCGGTTCACGGACCTCAAATGGGGCACGCGCAACCCGGCTATGCTGCGCGACCCCGAGTTCGGGCCGGTGCGCCTGCGGGCCTTCGGCACGTACGAGATCCGCATCGCCGATCCGTCGGTGCTGCTGCGCGAGGTGGTCGGCACCGACGGCCACTTCACCCTCGACGAGATCACCGACCAGCTCCGCAACCTGATCGTCGCCCGCTTCGCCACGATCCTCGCCAGCTCCGGCATCCCGGTGCTCGACCTCGCCGCCAACTACGACCAGCTCGGCCAGTTCGTGCACGGCCGGATTGCCCCGGAGTTCGCGAATTACGGGCTCGAGCTCACGAAGCTCCTGGTCGAGAACGTCTCGCTGCCGCCCGAGGTCGAGCAGGCGCTGGACCGACGGACCTCCATGGGGGTCATCGGCGACCTGCGCAAGTACACCCAGTTCCAGGCCGCCGAGGCGATGCGCGCGGCGGCCGCCAACCCCGCCGATGGCGGGGCCGCGACGGGCATCGGGCTCGGCATGGGCATGGCGATGGCGAAGCAGCTCGCGGACGCGATGGGCACGCCGGCAACTGCGACGGCCCCGGCGACGCCGCCGCCTTTGCCCGCCGGCCGCTCGTTCCATGTCGCCCGCGACGGCAAGCCGGACGGCCCGTTCGAGCTGGCGGAGCTCCGCCAGCAGCTGCGCGACGGGCGGCTCACGGCCGAGAGCCTCGTCTGGGCCGAGGGCATGGCCGGCTGGGAGAAGGCAGCCGGCTTGCCGGAGCTGGCACCGCTCTTCCGCGCGGTGCCGCCACCGCTGCCCGGCACCTGAAGCCCCGCCCATGAAGCTCCGCGTCGGGCCGTGGGGGGGGCCGTGGGGGCCGCGGCCCGATGCCCCCGCGCCCGATCCACAGCCCGACCTGCCCGCGGCCCAGCCCTCTGCCGGTCGCGAGGCGCAGCTCGCCTGCGAGCAATGCGGTGCGGTCCTCGCCTATGCGCCCGGCACGGACTCGCTCGTCTGCGCCTATTGCGGCCACACGAACCGGATCGAGCTGGCCCCGACCGAGATCGTCGAGCAGCCGCTGGAGGAAGGTCTCGCCAGGGGCGAGCTCGGGCACGACGTGGAGGAGACGCAGACCGTCAAGTGCGCGTCCTGTGCGGCGGAGTTCACCTTCGACCCCGACCGGCATGCCGGCTCCTGCCCCTTCTGCGGCCATTCGATCGTCACCGACACCGGCGTCCACCGCCAGCTCAAGCCGGCGGCCCTCTTGCCCTTCCTGATCACCGAGCGCGAGGCGCAGGAGCGGGTGCGCCACTGGCTGCGCGGCCTCTGGTTTGCGCCGTCAAAGCTCAGGAAATATGCCCGCGACCAGGGCCGCCTCGCCGGGGTCTACCTGCCCTACTGGACCTTCGACAGCTTCACCCGCAGCCGCTACCAGGGCCGGCGGGGCGACTTCTACACCGTGCCGACGCAGGTCAGGGTCAGGGTCGATGGCCGCATGGTGACCCAGACCCGCATGGTCCAGAAGGTGCGCTGGCGGCCCGCCGCGGGCGAGGTCAGCCGGCATTTCGACGATGTGCTGGTGCTGGCCAGTCGTTCGCTGCCGGCCTGGATGACCGACCGGCTGGAGCCCTGGGACCTCGCGGACCTCAAGCCCTACACGCCCGCCTTTGTCGCCGGCTTCCAGGCCGAGGCCTACCAGACCGGCCTCGCCGCCGGCTGGAACGCGGCGGCCGAGAAGATGCAGGCGCGCATCGCCGGCGACGTCAGGCTCGCCATCGGCGGCGACATGCAGGAGATCCAGCGCCTCGACGTCCGCCACAGCGAGCGGACCTACAAGCACATCCTCCTGCCCTGCTGGCTCGGCGCCTATCTCTTTGCCGGCAAGAGCTACCACCTGAGCGTCAACGCCCGGACCGGCATGGTCCAGGGGGAGCGGCCCTACAGCTGGATCAAAATCGCCGCCGCCGTGCTGCTCGCCCTCGTGGTCCTCGGCATCGCGCTGGCGGTCGGCGACGCCCAGGGGTTCTGAGCCGCTGCGTTGTCGCGCCGGGGCGCCGGCTCAGTGGATATGCGAGCCGCCATTGACGTCGACCTCGGTGCCCGTGCAGTAGGCCGAGAGGTCGGATGCCAGGAAGAGGGCGCAGCCGGCGACATCCGGGGCTTCGCCGACGCGGCCCATCGGGACGGCGGCGACGATCGCCTCGAGCTGCCCGGGGCGCATCCTGCCGGCGGCGATGTCGGTGGCGACGTAGCCCGGGCAGATGGCGTTCACCCGCACCTGGCTCGGCGCCAGCTCGCGCGCCATGGCCTTGGTCAGGCCGAGGATGCCGGCCTTGGCGGCGGCGTAGTGCGGGCCGCCGAAGATGCCGCCACCGCGCTGGCCCGCGACCGAGGCGATGTTGACGATGCTCCCCGCCTTGCGCTCGTGCATGCCCGGGATGACGGCCTGGCTCATGTAGAGCGTGCCGCGCAGGTTGACGTCGAGCACGGCATCATAGTGGGCCGGCGTGATCTCCATGATCTTCAGCGGCTGGGTGATGCCGGCGTTGTTGACGAGGACGTCGACCCGGCCCCAGCGCCCGGCCAGCTCAGCCGCCACCGCCTCGCAGGCGGCCTTGTCGGTGACGTCGCAGGCGAGGCCCACATGGTCCGGGCCGATATCCCGGGCGGCGGCTGCGGCCGCATCGGCATCGAGATCGAGCAGCGCCAGGGTGGCACCGTGCGCGGCGAAGAGCCGGGCGGTGGCCTTGCCCAGCCCGCGCGGCGAGGCGGCGCCGGTGATGACGGCGGTCCGGCCGTGCAGCAGTCCTTGCATGATCGTCGCTCCCTTCAAAGCCAGGCGCGGATGCGCGCCGCGACGCGGTCCGTGGAGATACCGTACATCTCGTGCAGGGTCGGCAGGGCGCCGGCCTCGAGGAAGGCGTCCGGCAGGCCGATCATGCGAAAGGCTGGCGTCACCCCTGCCGTCAGCAGCATGGCCGCCACCGCCTCGCCGAGGCCGCCGACCACCGTGTGGTTCTCCGCGGTGACGACGAGCCGGCCGCCCTTGCCGGCTGCCGCGAGGATGGTCGCCCGGTCCAGCGGCTTGATGGTCGGGACATGCAGGACGGCGGTATCGATCCCGTCCCGGGCCAGCGCCTCGGCCGCGTCCAGCGCGCGCATGGTCATGAGGCCGGTGGCGATCACCAGCACGTCCCGGCCGTCACGGATCATCTGCGCCCGGCCCAGCTCGAACCGGTAGTCGGGCTTGTGGCGGGTCAGCACCACGGGCACCCGCCCGCGCAGCAGGCGGCAATAGACCGGCCCGTCATGGGCGGCGATCGCCGGCACCATCTGGGCGATGTCGACTGCGTCGCAGGGGTCGACGATGGTCATGTCGGGCAGGCCCCGGAAGATCGCGAGGTCCTCCGTCGCCTGGTGGCTCGGCCCGTAGCCGGTGGTCAGCCCAGGCAGCGCGCAGACGATCCTGACCGGCAGGCTCTCCTCGGCGATCGCCATGGCGATGAAGTCGTAGGCCCGGCGCGCGGCGAACACGGCATAGGTGGTGGCGAACGGCCTGAAGCCCTCGCGCGCCAGCCCGGCCGCGGCCGACATCAGCGCCGCCTCCGCCATGCCCATCTGGTAGAAACGGTCGGGCATCGCCTCGGCGAAGACGTGCAGGTCCGTGTACTTGCCGAGATCGGCCGTCAGGCCGAGGACGCGCTCGTCCCGCCGCGCGAGCTCGACCAGCGCATGGCCGAACGGGGCTTGGACGGTCTCGTAGCCTTCGGCGGCGAGCGAGGCGATCATGGCGGAGGTCGCGGACCGCTCACCTTCCCGGGCCTGCCGGGCCTCGTATTTGCGGGCCATGGAGGCGCGGGTCATTGCGGCCGCCCCTCCTCCAGCACGCCGAGCGCCCTGCCCCATTCGTCGGGCTCGACCCGGACGAAATGGGTGATCTCCCGCGCCTCGAGGAACGGCACGCCCTTGCACATCCTGGTGTCGAGGACGATGACGCGCGGCACGGGCTCGACCAGCGCGCGGGCCGCGTCGAAGGCGGCGACGACGGCCTCGAGGTCGTTGCCGTCGACCCGCTGGCAATGCCAGCCGAAGGCCCGCCACTTCGCCTCGAGCGGCTCGGCCGAGAGCATCTGTGTCGACCTGCCGTCGGCCTGCTGGTTGTTGAAGTCGACGAGGCAGATCAGGTTGCCCAGCCGGTGGTGGGCGGCGACCATGGCCGCTTCCCAGGTCGAGCCCTCGCCGAGCTCGCCATCCGACATGAGGTTGTAGACGAAGGCCGCGGAGCGCTTGCGGGCGAGGCCCATCGCCATGCCGAGGGCGATGCCGAGACCCTGGCCGAGCGAGCCGCCGGTGATCTCCATGCCGGGCGTGTAGGAGGCCATGCCGGACATGGGCAGGCGGCTGTCGTCCATGCCGTAGGTCGAAAGCTCCTCTTCGGGCAGGATGCCGGCCTCCATCAGCGCCGCGTAGAGGGCGATGGCATAGTGGCCGACCGAGAGCAGGAAGCGGTCGCGCCCCTCCCATTCCGGCTCGTCGGCACGATAGTCGAGGGCATGGAAATACGCTGCCGCCAGAACGTCGGCGATGCCCAGCGCCTGGCCGATATAGCCCTGCCCCTGCACCTCGCCCATCAGCAGGGCCTTCCGGCGGATGTTCCAGGCGCGCTGCTCCAGCGAGACGTTGGACCCGGCGCCCGGTCGACGCATCTCGGTCATCCTGCCCTCCCCGCGGCTTTTCGATCGGGAGCCCGAGCGGTCCCGACCCGCCTGCCGCTTATAGCGGCTTCGGGGGCAAAACGGATGGGCTTGCGATCCGGGCCGGCATCAGGGCGCCGGTCGCTGGGCCGAGCCTTCCGGGGGATAGGGCAGCGTGTCCTGCAGCTCGCCGGCCGTGCCGCTCTCCATGAACGGGAAGGGCAGCGTGCCGGTCTTGCGCCAGCCGGCCACCTTGGCCTCGGCGGATTCACGCCCCGCCAGGTCGTCCGGCGGGTCGCGGCGCAGATAGACGGTCCGGGAGGGGAAGGCGACGCTCGAGCCGTTGCGCGCGACGATGTCCATCAGGCGGAGCATCAAATCCTCGCGAACCGCGAGATAGCTGTTGTAGTCGCTGGCTCGGACATAGGCGAAGATCTCGATGTCGAGCGAGCTGGGGCCGACCCCGGTGAAGCGGGCGCGGGCCGGCTCGGGCGCCACCTCCGGATGGGCGATCAGGAGGGCCCGGATATCGGCGACGATGGCGCGAAGCTGGTCCGGCGTGGTCTCGTAGCGCACGCCGAGCGTGGTCTGCAGCAGGATCCGGTCGCGCTTGGCGAAGTTCTCGATATGCATGCCGGCGAGGTCGCTGTTCGGCACGGTGACCACGGTGCGGTCGAGCGAGCGGATGCGGCTCGAGCGCAGGCCGATCGATTCGAGGGTACCGAGTCGATCGCCGAAACGGCAGAATTCGCCGATCCTGACCGGCCGGTCGGCGATCAGCGAGGCGCCGCCCAGGAGGTTCTGCAGGGTGCCCTGCGCCGCCAGGGCGACGGCGATGCCGCCGACCCCGAGACCCGTGACGATGCCGTTGACCGGCACGCCGAGGCGGTTCAGGGCATGGACCAGGATGCCGAGCGCCACGACGAGGCCGAGGATGCGAAAGACCAGCCGCGCCGCCTGGGCATCGCCTGGCCGCCGGTCGAGACCGGCGAGACCGATGAACAGGTCGGCGGCGAGCCGGATCATGGCGAAGCCGAGGAGGATGGCGCCGAAGGTGAAGAGGGCGACCCAGAAGATCTCCAGGATGGCCAGCACCGGCCCGGTCAGCCGGAGCTCCTCGGCGACGGCGAAGCGCAGGCCCGCGGCGAGTGGCATGAGCAGGAAGGGCAGGACGAAGCCGAGGGCGCGGTTGCGCGACGCGCCGTCCGATCGCCCGGCGGCGCGGCGGACGACGACGATCGTCATGGCGGCGATGCCGACGCCAGCCAGATGCAGGACGAGGGTGGCCGCGATCTTCCACAAGGGAATGTCGAGAATGCGCTGGCGCGACCAGTCCGGGGTGATCACCCCTTCCCGCTCGCCGAGCATGCGGGTGAGCCAGGGGCCGACGCCGTCGCGCAGGACGACATAGGGATCGAACTGGAGGGCGCCCTGGCGGCGCGGCAGTTGCACGACCAGGGGATAGAGCTGCGCGGCGATGCTCGGCGTATCGGGGCCGAAGCGGAAGCGCGGCACCCCGTCGTCGATCACCGAATCGAGAATGCTGAGGCCGGTGCCGGGCACCATCCAGCGCTGCAGATCGGTGCGCCGGACCGTGGCGAGGTCGGGGATCTCGTCGAGCGGCGGCAGGTCGACCCGGCCGAGAATCACGTAGAGGCGAAGCACGGTCTCGATGGCGGTCTGGGCCTGCAGGTCGGGCGGCACCTGGTCGAGGTCGACGAGGGCGAGGGCCCGCTGACCGAGCAGCGCGCCGAGATTGTGGGTGTCGCTCTCCGCCCGGAGGCGAAAGGCGCGCTCGACCTCGGCGAAGAGCGAGGCGATGGTGGCACGCGGGCTGTCGGTCGAGGGCGGGCTGAAGTCCGCTGGCGGCCGCGATTCGCGTGCCTGGGCGGGCATGGCGAGGGCGAGCGCCAGAAGAAGGAGCTGCGCCAGGCGACGCGCGGCCAGGGTCATGCGGCGAAGGCTCCGGTGCGCGGGCTCACAGCCCGCCGAGCCCGCGCTGCCGTGGCCGGCAGGCGAGCACGAGCAGCACGCCCGGCACGGCGAGGCTGATCCAGGCGGGGGCGGCGAGGACGAACTGGACCGGCGCCCAGACCATGGATCCGAGGTTCCGCTCGATCAGCGCCTGGAAGCCGACGAGGCTGTTGCCGTTGGTGGCGAACCACATCGAGCCGATCGAGATCGGCTCGTAGGTGCCGCTCGCCCAGAACGAGAAAAGCTGCGCGACGAGGGCGGCGCCGGCGAATATCAGGAGCCCCAGGCCAACGACATAACCAACGCTGCGCATCGCTCGCTTCCCGTCTCTGCCCGATGCTCGAATGTCCGCCCCCCCGTGTTGCACAGCCAAGGGCGTCTGGCTATGGTCCGGCCGGTTCGGAGGGATGGCCGAGTGGTTTAAGGCGCACGCCTGGAAAGCGTGTTGGGGGCAACTCCTCACGGGTTCGAATCCCGTTCCCTCCGCCACTTCGGAGCAAAACCGGGAACGCCGGTTGCCGCCGATTTCCCTCCTTTGATTGCTACCAGCGTCCGCAACAGGGCGTTTTTGTTGCCCTTGATGTAGATCGCGTCGTCGGCGACCTCGACATGCTGGGCGAAGGCCCGGACGTGTTCCCGCCGATAGCCGCCCTTTCCAAGCCGTAATCTGCGGCGCGCTTCAATCGTCAACTCGCGGACGGCGTCGCCTGTCAGGCGCTGGTGGGTGGAACTGGCCAGCATGGTTTCGATGCGGGTGGCGTCGGTTCGCGCCTGGTCGCGAAGCGCCGTGAGACCCGCGATGCGTTCGCCCAGGGCGGATTCGGCCGGATCAAGCGAGCCGGATTCGATGGCGTCGTAAAGCCGCTTGAGGCGCATGTCCGCTTCGGCGGCGCGCTGGTTCAATTCGGCGATATGTTGGCTGCGGCGCTCGACGCCTTCCTGGCGGCGGTCCAGCAGCGTTGCCAGCACGTCTTCGATCCGCTCCGGGTCCGGAAGGCGTTGCTCGATATGGTTCACGACCATCTTGTCGAGCTTGTCCATCGGGATCGCGCGGCCCTTGCAGCCGGTCGCGCCCTGCCGCGCCCGGATCGAACAGGCGCAATAGCGGTAGCGGCCGCTCTTACGGGTGCGCAGCGTCATCGCGCCACCGCAATTGCCGCAATAGCAGATGCCGGTCAGCAGATTCGGCCCGCTGAGGACGCGCGGGGGTGTCACCTTGGGATTGTTGGCCTTCAAGCGGCTTTGCACCGCGTCAAGGGTCTCGCGGTCGATCAGCAGCGGCACCGGCACGCTCACGACGTCCTTTTCCGGCTTCACCTCGCCCATTTTGGACCGCTTGTTGAACTGGTGTTCGCCGATATAGGTGCGGCGCGCCAGCGTCGCGTCGATCGTGCCCGGTGCGCATCCCGCCTCAAGCAGGTCATCTCCCAGTCGCTTGGCGTCGGCCCGTTCAACCGCGTGCGCCTTCAGATGATCCGGCAGCGAGGCATATCCCGCACGGCGGGCCGCCAGACGGTCGCGGTCGGCAGGATTGAGAGAGTAATAGTCGTCGCGCCGGATTGCGGGCAGAACTTCGGATGTAACAGGCAACTGCCGGTCGGCCTTCAGTCCGGCCCCGGCCTCGCACATGACGGCGGTCATTGCGGGCCTTGTCAAGGTACCACAACCAAGGCACCATAACCCGTTACAGTCTTTGTCGGCCATGTGAGAGGATAGGTATGAGCCAATATTCTGAAAAGCCACCAATTCAGGATCGACGTAACCTGCTGAAAGCACTCGTCGCCGCCCCGATTGCAGTCCCGGTGATGCTGCCCGGACATGCAAAGGCTGCGGAGGGTAACGATCTCGCACTTGCAGCCGCAACGATGGGGCTGATCACGACCAGTGTCTGCTCGGTCACGCCCGAAACGACAGAAGGGCCCTACTACATCGACCCCGATCTGGTGCGGAAGGATATTACTGAGGGCAAGCCCGGCATTCCGCTGCACATGCAAATACAGGTTGTGACGGCCGATTGCCGCCCCGTCAGCGGCGCGCGCGTGGATATTTGGCACTGTGACGCGCAGGGCTATTATTCTGGCTATGCCAATATGGGATCTAACCGCGATCAGGACACCACCGGACAGACTTTTCTGCGTGGCACCCAGATGACCGACGACAACGGCATCGCAAGCTTCGATACAATCTACCCTGGCTGGTATCGCGGGCGCACCACACATATCCATTACAAGGTCTTTCTCGATGAAAAGACCGTGCTGACGAGCCAGATCTTCTTCCCTGACGCGCTCAGCGAATACGTCTTCCTGAATGACCCCACCTATATCCGTGACGAGGAGCGCGACACGGTAAACTCCAGCGACGGTATCGCGGAACAGGCCGGGCAAGGTGCCTATGCCGCCATTCGCGAGCAGAAGGAACGCTATGTCTCGGCGCTGGTCGTGGGGATCGATCCGGATGCGGAGTGGAGCGAAAGCGGTCAGGGCATGGCCGGTGGTCCGCCTCCAGGTGGTGCCGGTGCCCCGCCTCCCGGTGGACCGGGTGGCGGCGGACCCTCGGGCCAGCGCAGCGCCGATACCACCATGTTCCCGGGACCCCAGGAAGCGGCCAAGTAGCGCGCACGGCAAAGACCTTAGTGAGGTCCTCGCTGTAGCCTGAACGAGGAGGCGCAGATGAAGGATGACATGCCGGCACGAAACTGGTCGCGCCGGGTGGCGATACAGGCCGGGGCGGGAGCGCTGTTCGCTCCGGCGTTCGTCGCTGCAACGACATCAGCCGCGCAGGACGACAGCCCGCCTGTTGATTCCGATGGCGTGGAACGGCATCTGCCGTGGACGGGCGCTCCGCCCGACCTAGCCCCGGCCCGGACAGGATTAGTGGAACTTGGCGATCTACGGCTCTGGGTCAGCGACAGTGGCGGATCGGGTGAACCGGTGGTGTTCTTTCATCCCGGTTCCGTCCCGGGCAGCATCTGGAAATACCAGCAGCCGGTCTTTTCCGGGAAGGGCTATCGCGTCATTCTCTGGTCCCGCCGGGGTTATAACGGCTCTGAAGCCGTGGCATCCGGCAGGAGCGGGCAGGGGGCCGATGGTGATGATCTCCTTGCGCTGCTTGGACTTCTCGGGATTGACCGCTTCCACGGCGTCGGCGCCGCCGCCGGCGGAATCACGCTTCTACGTTTCGCGATCGGCCAGCCGGACAGGCTGCTTTCCGTTACCCTTGCGGGCACTATGGGCGGCATCCGCGACGACAGCTATGCCGCGATCCAGAAACGTCTGATGCCCGACGGATTCGAGGCTATGCCGCTGGAGTTTCGTGAGCTGTCCCCCGGCTATCGGGCGATGAACCCGGATGGCATGGCCGCCTGGCTGCGCGAGGCCAAGGCTGGCCGGACCGCTGGCGGCGGCGCACCGCCCCTGCCAGCGACGGCGCATCCTGCAACGTCTCCCGTCGGCAATGACAGGATGACTTGGAAATCGCTGGAGGCGCTGACCATGCCGCTTCTGATCATGACGGGTGACGCCGATATCTATATGCCGCCCGCGATCCTGCCGCTGTTCACCGCACATGCGCCGCATGCCCGGACCGAGGTGATCGACGGCGCGGCCCATGCCACCTACTGGGAGCAACCGGAACAGTTCAACCAGATGATCCTCGGATTTCTGAATTCCGGCAAATAGCCGACCCTCACCGGCGAAAAGCCATGGCTGCTTTGCAGCGACCAATGATGAGTTGCCCTATACACGGCACCGGCCTGCAAGCTTCCTGTGGGGATGAACAGATACTACCGCATGAGCGCTGAAATCATGTTGGAGCAGGCATTCGAAATGGTGCCTTCCTTCACAGATAGTTGCTTGTTTCCACATTGCGCCATCAATTGCTCACGATTCGCGCTACCGCCGACGCACGCCTGTCATTCACGCATGCATTGATTTTAGAGCGCTATGGCGTAGGTGTAGTTCTCTTTTTCGTCGGCTTCGGCCCGCCATATAACCAATGATTTCAAATAGTTAGCCGCCATATTCGGCATCTACTGCCCTCCTACCCAACATAGAAAATTGGCTTGCCAGCGCCCACGGCGACC
>JAWKVR010000014.1:0-72238 GCA_041397945.1 Geminicoccaceae bacterium | reverse complement strand
GGCAGGTCGAAGCCGTGCATGCCCGCCCGCAGGCCGCCAGTGTGGCGCTCGGGCACCGTGGCGACCAGCTCGGTGGCACGGGCCAGCGCCACCGCCGTGGCGAAGCCGCCGACGATCGCGACCACCGTCCGCGCCAGCCCGAGCGCCTGTAGCGCCTCGTCGACCGGCCCCCGCTCCAGCCCCCGCCGCGAGACGGCGACATGTCGGGCACCGGCATAGCGGGCGAGCGTGATCCTGCCCTGGCCGAGCGGGTGCCCCGCGTGCACCACGCCGATGAAGCGATCGCGGAACAGGGCCCGTGCGCGCAGCTCCGGGCCGCTCGCCCGGCCGACGACGCCGGTCTCGAGGTCGACGCTCGCCTCGCGCAGCGGCTCGCTCTCCCGGGTCGCCTTCGGCACGAAGCGGAGCCGCACGGCCGGCGCCTCGGCCGCGACCCGGGCGATGAGCGCCGGCCCGAACGTCTCGACGAAGCCCTCGCTGGTCCGCAGCGTGAACATGCGGTCGAGCTGCCCGAGATCGGGCGTCGCGGCGGGGCTCAGCGCCGCCGTCCCCTCCTCGACGAGCCGGGCGACCCGCTCCCGCAGCTCCAGCGCCCGCGGCGTCGGCACGAGGCCGCGCCCGGCCCTGACCAGCAGCGGGTCGCCCGTCGCCTCGCGCAGCCGTGCCAGCGCCCGGCTCATGGCCGACGGGCTGAGCCGCAGCCGCCGGGCGGCACCCGCGACGCTGCCCTCGCGCAGCAGCACGTCGAGGGTGACGAGCAGGTTGAGATCCGGTGTCGCCATGGCTTCCTTTCGGCCTGCCGTCCTTTTGACATGGCGTCTGACGCAACGATAGAGTGCAATCGGTGCGCGTTCCGCCATGTCAGGCGCAGGGCTACCTCTCCCCCGGCTCCACCACCGGGGCCGCCAGAGAGCGGAGCTCGCCATGCAGACCATCACCGCCGAGCGGAACGAGGCGCCAGCCGGGCCGGCCAGCCGGCCGGGGTCGGAGCGCCGGGCGCTCGCCGGCCTCGCGCTCGCCATGCTGTTGCCCGCCCTCTCCACCAGCATCGCCAATGTCGCCCTGCCGACCCTCGCGGCGGCCTTCGCGGCCCCGTTCCCGGCGGTGCAGTGGATCGTCCTGGCCTATCTCCTGGCCATCGCCACGCTGATCGTCGGCGTTGGCCGGCTCGGCGACCTCGCCGGCCGGCGGCGGCTGCTCCTCCTGGGCATCCTGCTCTTCACCCTGGCCTCGGCGCTCTGCGGCCTGGCACCCGCGCTCTGGCTGCTGATCGCCGGCCGGGCGCTGCAGGGCCTGGGTGCCGCCATCATGATGGCGCTTGCCATGGCCCTCGTCGGCGAGACGGTGCCGAAGGCGCGGACCGGCAGCGCCATGGGCCTGCTCGGCACGATGTCGGCGATCGGCACCGCCATGGGCCCGTCGCTCGGCGGTGCCCTGATCGCCGGGTTCGGCTGGCCTTCGATCTTCCTCGTCAACCTGCCGCTGGGTTTGGTGGCCTTCTGCCTGGCACGGCGCCATTTGCCGCCGGATCGCCGGGCGCCGGGCGCCGCCCGGCCCGGCTTCGACCTCCGGGGCACGCTGCTGCTCGCCCTGACGCTCGCCGCCTACGCGCTCGCCATGACCGCCGGGCGCGGCGTTTTCGGCCACGACCACATGGTCGGCTCGGTCGCCGCCGACGCCATGCGGCCCGGCGTCATGCTGCTCTCGACCGGCACCACCGAGGCGATCCTGATGGGCCGGGACAGCCCGGGCCGCGACCCCGCCCTCGGCCGGGCCGGCTATGCCCAGGGCCTCATGTGGGTCGACGAGCCCGTCTACTACGTCATGGGCGGGGTCTTCACCGCCGGCGGGGCGATCGAATGGTTCCGCCGCACGCTCGGGGCGGGTGCCGGGGCAGGGGCCGAGGGCGCCGACTACGCGACGCTCGTCGCCGAGGCCGAAGCCGCCCCGCCCGGCAGCCTCGGCGCCCTCTTCCTGCCGCAGCTGCGCCTCGGCACGCCGCCGCATATCGACGGCCATGCCAGGGGCGCCTTTCTCGGCCTCAGCACGGACATCACCCGCGGCTGCCTCTTTCGCGCCGTGCTCGAGGGCATCGCCGCGGATTCACGGCTCTGCGTGGAAGGCATGCTGCGGCTTCTGCCGGCCGAGCCGCCGCGCGAGGTCCGGGTCATCGGCGGGCTCACCCGCAACGCCCTCTACATGGCGATCAGGAGTGCGGTCGCCGGCCGCCCGCTCGGCATCGTCGACCTGCCCGACGGCGTCGCTGCCGGCGCGGCCCTGCTCGCCGGGCTCGGCGCCGGGCTCCACCCGACGCTCGCGGCCGGCCTCGCGGCGATGCGCCCGCCCGAGCGCGAGATCACCCCCGACGCGGCGCTGGCCGGGCTCTACGACCGCCTCGTGCGCGAGGTCTACAGCAAGGCCTACCCGACCGTGCGCGCCCTGCACGAGGCGGCGCAGAAGGCTATTTCAGCACCGCCTCGGTGACCTCGAGGTCCTGCTCGAGCGCCCGGACCGGCTTGATCTTCGCCCTGGCCAGCTCGCCGTGATAGGCGCGCACCGCCTCCTCGGGGCCGACCTCGCCCTCGACCAGCCGGCGCATCAGGGCCACCAGCGCCAGGGGATGCTCGGCCAGGTTGATCTTGCGGCCGAAGAGCACGACCCGCGCCCCGCCCTTCTGCGAGGCCTTCAGGAGCTCGAACGTGTCGCGCGTCGTCCCCGCCCCGCCGCCGAGAATGCCGACGATCAGCGTCGGGTCGTAGTTCACCAGCTCCTCGAGCGCCTTCGGCCCATTGTAGACGATCTTCAGGAACTCCGGCCGCTGGTCATCCGGCACGGCCGCGAAGACGCGGACGATGTTGTCGTTGACGAACTCGCCGATCTCGACCGCCGTCGCCTTGTCCATGCCGACATTCGGGTTGAAGACCTCGAGGAAGTGCTTGAAGCCGTGCTCCTCGCACTCGTGCCGGAAAGCCCGGTACTCCGCACCCGCGGCGGCGTCGATCGCCGCGTCGTTCATAAAGGTGATCGAGTAGAGGCCGAGATCGCAGAGTGCTTTGGCATGCGCCACCGAAGCCGTCCGATGCGGCAGCGACGGCTGCTGCTTGTAGCGGCTGTGCCGGGCACCCCAGATGTCGGTCGTGTCGTTGGCCCGGATAGCGGTGCCGACCCGGCTCTTCTCGAACACGCCCCTGCGCTTCAGATGGTCGAGATTGCCGACCGAGAGCAGCACCATGTCGAGAATATCCTGCTCGACCAGCGCCTCCACCTGCGCCAGATGATCGAAGCGCGACTTGAATCGCCCCGTCGACCTGCCCTTCGCATCCCGCGCCACGCCCGGCATCGGAATGCCGCCACCCATGTCGCCGTCCTTGGCGTCACAGATGAGAAAATCCTTCGCACCCGAGGGGTCCTTCCGGATTCGAGCCAGTTTCTTCTCGAGCCGCGTCCTCGGCATCGCGTTTCCCCGGTGATGTGCGCAGGAGCCCCGGCACGACCGCCGGGCGCCGCCTGCTTAGGCGCTGCGCTGCATGCTGACAAGCTCGGCCGGCCGGGGATGGACAGCGAATTCTCCCGAGCCGTCCCATACAGTTGGAATCCGCTCCGCAGGAGGGGGTATGTCGGGTTTCAGGCCCTCCGCCCGGCCTCCAGCGCGAAGCGCTCGAACATCTCCTGCGGCGCATCGTGCTCGCGCATCACGCGGGCAGCGGCGGCCAGCAGCCGGGCCTCGATCGCCGGGTCGCGGAACGGGTGCGCCTCGCCGGGGTCGGTGCGCAGGTCGTAGAGCCGCGTCGCCGCGTCCTCGAAGCCCTCGCCGTCGTGGTTCGGCACCCGCTTGGCATCGTCGCGCGCCTTGATCTTGAGCACCTGCACGCCCTTGGTGTGGGCGAAGGGCTCGACCAGCTCCATGTGGCGCAGCTCCTGCAGCGAGAACGGCCCGCGCATGTGCATCGGCAGGAGGCGGTACTCGTAGAGATTGGTGCTGTCGAGCCAGCGCGGCCGGTAGTGGAAGGCGAAGTCGCCGTCGGTGATCAGCATCGGCCCGCCGAAGACGCCGGAGAGCGCCACCTCGTGGCCCGGGCCGTCGGCCTCGAGCAGGGGAAGGAGGCTCTGCCCGCGCGTCTCGGGCGGAATCGGCGCCCCGTGCAGCTCCGCCAGCGTCGGCAGGATGTCGATCGCCGAGGTCACTGCCCGGCGCCGCGTGCCGCCCTGGCTGGCCATGCCCGGGTGATGGATCATGAGCGGGATGTGGGCGATCTCCTGGTAGTGCGGCATCTTCACCTTGGCCCACCAGTCGTGCTCGGAGAGCAGGTAGCCATGGTCGGTGGTGGCGATGAGCGCCGTGTTGGCCCAGAGGTCCTCGGCATCGAAGCGGTCGAGCAGCCGGCCAAGATAGTCGTCGCACATGGCGACCAGTGCCGCATACTTGGCCCGGATCGCCCGGACCTCCTCCTCGCTCTCGGTGACCCGGGCATAGGCCGGCCAGTCCAGGACCAGGCCCCGATCGCCCGGGTCGTAGCGGCGCTCGAACCGCTCGGGCACATGGAACGGCTCGTGCGGGTCGAAGCATTCGAGCTGCAGCAGCCAGTCGTCCCGCCCGCGCGCCGCGTCGAGGAACTCGAACCCGGCGGCGAAGCAGCGGGGCAGCGGGAAATGGGCCTCTTCCGCCATCGCCGCGCGGTTCATCGCATGCTGCAGCTTGTGGCCGGCGCGGGCGGTGCTGCTGAAATCGTAGTGCCGGGGATCGTAGATGCCGCGCAGCTTCTCCAGATCGGCATGCAGCGTCGGCTTCCACGGGTCGTACTCCTGGCCGCGAATGTTCTCCCAGGTGTCGAAGGTCGTATGGTAGCAGAGCCCGCCGTCCTCGAAGTAATGGAAGTGGTCGGTGACCAGATGGCAGTAGGTGCCGACCGTCTCGCGCAAGAGCCGGCCGTAGGAGTTGTCGAACGGCTCCAGGTGGGGCCCCAGGCGGCGTGGAAGAAGCCGTAGCGGCCGGTGTGATGGTCGCGGCGCCCGGCATGCAGGGCAGGCTGCCGGTGTAGTGGTTGTCGAAGGTCACGGCGCGGGCGGCGAGCCGGTCGAAGTTCGGCGTCGCGACGCTGCCGCCATAGGCGCCGAGCGCCTTCCGGTTCAAGGAATCGAAGAGCAGGAAAACGGTCTTCATCGGGGCTCGGCCTTTCGCAGCATGCCCTGGATCGAGCCGCTCGGCAGGAGCGACAGCACGAGCACCACCATGCTGATGGCGAGGATCGAGGTGGCCAGCGGTCGGGTCAGGAAGACCGCGTGGTCGCCCGAGGCCAGCACCAGCGAGCGGCGGTAGTTCTCCTCCATGATCGGGCCGAGCACGGGCGCGATGGTCAACGGCGCGAGCGGGTAATCGAAGCGCATCAGCACGAGGCCGAGCAGGGCGAAGATCGGCAGGAACCACAGGTCCATCAGCGAATTCGTGACGCCGTAGGCGCCGACCACGCAGAGCACCAGGATCGAGGGGATCAGGAACACCTTCTTGATGTTCACGAACCAGATGAAGACCGGCACCATGAGGAAGCCGAGCGCCAGCATGATGACGTTGGCCGCCATGTAGGAGCCGAAGATCGAGCCGATCAGCTCCGGCGACTGGCTGAAGAGCTGCGGCCCGGGGATGTAGCCGAGCAGCAGGAGGGCGGCGAGCAGCATGGCCGAGCAGGGGTCGCCCGGCAGTGCCAGCGCCAGGGACGGGATCAGCGTGCCGCCGCAGCAGGCGTTGTTCGACGATTCGGTGGCGACGACGCCGTCCGGGTTGCCCTTGCCGAAGCTCTCGGGCTCGCGTGCCACCGCCTTCGCCGCGGCATAGGCGACGAAGGCGGCGATCACCGAGCCGGCGCCGGGCAGGGCGCCGATGAAGGTGCCGATGGTGCTCGACCGGACGAGATTGCCGGTGCGCCGCAAGGTGCCGAGGATGGTGGAGGGCGGCAGCCGGACCGTGCTGAGGCCGGCGCTCCGGTCGAGCCCGCCCGCCTGCGCCTGCAGGATCATCTCGCTGACGGCGAAGAGGCCGAGCACCAGCGGCACGAGCTGGATGCCGCCGATCAGCCACTGGCTGTCGAAGGTGAAGCGATAGAAGAAGGCGAAGGGGTCCATGCCGACCGTCGCGAGCAGCAGGCCGATGCAGCCGACGATCAGGCCCTTGATGGTCGAGCCGCGCGACACGACGGCGATGCAGACCAGCCCGGCGAAGGCGAGCGCGAAGTACTCGGGCGGGCCGAACTCGAGCGCGAAGCGGGCGAGCATCGGCGCGCCGAAGATCAGCCAGGCGCCGCCGATCAGGCCGCCGAAGGCGGAGGCGGAAACGGCGAGGCCCAGGGCCTCGGGGCCGCGCCCCTGCTCGCTCATCGGATAGCCGTCGAGCAGCGTCGCCGCGGCGATCGGCGTCCCGGGGATGCGCAGCAGGATCGCCGTGACCGCCCCGCCGAACGTGCCGCCGACGAAGACGCCGAGCAGCAGCGAGAGGCCCGACGTCGCCGCCATGTGCATGGCGAAGGGGGTCAGGAGCACGATGCCGAGCAGCGGCCCGAGACCCGGCAGGACGCCGATGACGATGCCGAGAAAGACGCCGATGGTCGTGAAGAGGAGCTGCATCGGCTCCAGCGGCAAGGCGGTCATCCGAAGAGATCGCCCGCCGGCAGGACGAGGTTGAGGAGCTTCGCGAAGGTCACCCAGACGAGACCCGTGACCCCGCCGGCGAAGAGCACGAGGCCCAGGGGATGGCGGTAGCCCAGCACGAGCTGGGCGGCGACGAGGAAGACCGGCGTCGCCAGGAGGAAGCCGAGCCAGCGAAACCCCGGCAGGTAGGCAAGGAAGACGAGAAAGAGCAGGATGGCACGCCGGTAGCGTTGCCAGATGGCCGCCGGGTCGAGCAGGCCCCCGCCGGGGCCGGCGGGGGCGAGCAGGGTGCGCAGCAGCTGGATGGCGACGAGCGCCACCATGAGCCCCGCCACCAGGCCCGGAAAGAGCGCCGCATTGTCCTCGGCCCGGCCGCCGATCAGGCCCTTGGCGGCGAAACGCGTGGCGATGTCGAAGAACACGTAGCCGGGTATCGCCAACAGGGCGAGGAGGAAGAGCAGCTGGCCGGTGCGCTCGCGCATGGCGGCCGGATCCTGCCGCTGCCTATCTGGTCTGCTCCTTCTCCCACTGCACCGCCGCCATCCCGGACTCGAGCTGGCTGCGCACGCTGGCGCAGTTCTCGGTGTAGAAGTCCGGGTTGAACTGGTCGGGCGGCAAGGGCGTGAAGCCGAGCTCGTTGATCTTGGCCCGGGTCGCCTCGTCCTCGACCGCCGTCAGCATCGCCGCGCGCAGCACGTCGAGCTGCTCGGCCGGCGTGTCCTTGTGCACCAGCCACCAGTTCCAGCCAACGGCAGCGAGGCCCTCGACACCCAGCTCGATGCCGAAATCCTTCGGCAGCGGCCCGGGGATGCCGTGCTCGGACATCGGCCGGTCGCTCATCACCGCCAGCACCCTGAGCTCGTCCTTGCCGGTCGCATAGTTGCCGGAGTTGATGACCATGAAGTCGAGCTCGCCGGAGATGAAGTCCTTCCAGCTCTCGCCCGTGTCGTTGTGGGGACCGACCGGGCCACGGCGCCGGCATTCTTCAGCATCATGGCCGCCACCATGTGCGGGATGCTGATGTCGGCGCCGGCCGAGTACTTCAGCCCGCCCGGATCGGCCTTGGCCGCCGCGAGCAGCGCCGGCAGGTCGGGGAAGCGGTCGTCGTCCTTGCGCACCGCGATGGCGAAGCCGTTGGAGGCGACGCCGTAGAGCGGCGCGAAGCCTCGCACTGATGAGCGTCTCGCCGAGCAGCGGGGCGAAGAGGATGGGCGCCACGTAGCCGTCGAAGATCTTGTAGCCGTTGGCCGGCGAGTTCATCACGTCCAGCGCCGCCTTGACGCCACTGGCGCCGGTCAGCGAGTTGACCGGCATCGGCTGGCCCAGCTCCTGGCTCATCCGGTCGGCGACCACCTGGCTGACGGCGAAAGGCGACCCCGGCGACCAGGTAACACGACCTGCACCGGCCGGTCGGGAACTGCGGCAGCCTGTGCCGCCAGGCCGAGCACGAGGCCGCAAGCGGCTACGGTAGCGGCGAGCTTCGCTCTCACGGACATCGTTGGAACCTCCCTGAATTCTGTCTCCGCGGGCGGAGCATGGCCGAAGCTACCATCGACTTCCAATCGCGAATATTATGGAGGCGATCAGGAAACGGAATGACTCTGCCCATGCTCACCTCGCGCGCGCTCGGCCACTTCCTCCTCGCCTACGAGAGCGGCAATCTGCGCCTTGCCGCCAGCCGCGCCAACGTCACCCAGCCGGCCGTCTCGAAGAGCCTCGGCCAAGCTGGAGCTGCATCTCGGCGTGCCGCTCTTCGAGCGCACCCTGCACGGGGTCGAGCCGACCGTCTTCGCCCACCTTCCTGCGCGAGCACGCCCAGAACATCCAGAACGAGGAGCGCTTCGTCGAGGCGGAGATCGCCGCCACCACCGCCGGCACGGGCGGCGAGCTGCGGATCGCCGTGGGCGCCGCCTGGGGCTTCGACATCTTCCCGCCGCTGCTCGCCGGGCTGCGCCGCACCTTCCCCGGCGTCGACGTCGAGCTTCGGGTCGGCGTGCGCGACCGGCTGCTGCACGAGTTGATCCAGGGCACGGTCGATGTCTGGCTGCGCGCCGTGCACGAGCTCGCCGGGGCGTCCGGGCTGGACGTGCTGGAGACGGGCCGCGCTGAGATGGGGGTGTTCTGCGCCCGACCACCCGCTCGCCGCGTCGGGGAGCGTGGCGCCGGCCGATCTGGCACCATGGGGCTGGGCCGGCTTGATCGACGATGCGATCGGGCTGCAGCGGCTCGATCGCTACTTCGCCGGCCGCGACCTGGCGCCGCCGCGCGTCGCGCTCCGCTGCAACTCGGTGGCCGCACTCTTCGCCGCGGCCGCCGGCTCCGACCTCCTCGTCTACGGGCCGGACACGTTGGCCCCGAGGCCGGCCCGGGCCGCGGCCTCGTCCCCCTGCCGCTGGAGCTGCCGACGTGGTCCTTCCCCACCGGCCTCGCCTGCCCGTCCCGCCGCCAATCACCTCGCCACCGTCCGCCACCTCCGGGCGGCCCTGTCACGCTGACGTCACGGTCGGGACGCCCTGACCCGCAACCTGCCGAAGACGCCATTCAGGATGGCGTCATCACCCTGCGGATCACGACGCGGTCGGTGGCGTGAGTTCGCGGAATCGTCGGGCCAGGTCGGACGGTGGGTCCAGGTGGGCGCGGGCGCGGTTGCCGTGACGTATCCGTGTCGCAAAAGCTCGCCGAAACTCGTGGGAATTCCGCCTCGCTGCCGCTAAGTGCTTGATTTAAATGGCGCGCTCGGGAGGACTTGAACCCCCAACCTTCCGAAGATTGTCAGCGGAGAGCGCCGCAAGGTGATCCCTATCCGGGCGACCACCAGCGCATCGGGTGCAGCATGACGAACATTGTGGCCCTCCGCCGTGCCAGCGGCTTCTCCGGTCGGGACGTGACCGCCATGATCCGGCAGCACTGGCACGTGGGGTGCTCGACGGCACTGTGGAAGTCGAGCCGGCCCTCGGGGATCAAGAGGGCATCGAAGCGGTTCACGTGGCGTCCGCGGCGGGGAGCCGATCGCCAGCTTCGGGGGGGCCGATGGTTGTTACCACGCGGTGGGGGCGGAAGTTTGAGTAAGCCGAGTGCTGGGCGCGGCGCCCAACCATAGGGTAGGACTGTTGGCGGTGTTGGAGTGAGGCAGGCCACGCGGCTCAACTCGAAAGTTCCGCCACCGAGGGAAGGACAGCAACACTAGCCGCAGGCTTGTCCTGCCGGTGGCTCGCGGCGCCACTACCTAGGTGCGACCCATGGGGTGGTGGCGTGCGCCGAAGGCGAGCCGGTTGCAGCGGCCGGGACGCTGACATCTCGGGCCGGAAAAATGCACCTAGTGGATAGCGAGCGTCTGTCATCTGACCTATCGACGCCCGGGTCGGGCGTCGATCGTACCCGAAAGCATCTAAGGGAGACAGGAAATGAAAGCCTCGATCATCATGGGAACCCTGGTTTGCCTTTCGGCCGGCGTGGCCGCCGCCGGCGAGCCCGTGCGGCTCGATGCGGGTCAGCTCGACCGCGTGACCGCCGGCCTGACCATCTTCGGCATTCCGATCAACATGGGCGAGAACGGCAATGTCGGCATCGGCAATACCGGCTCGAACAATGTCGGGCTGTTCAACAGCGGCAACGGCAATTTCGGTATCTATAATGGTCAGAACAACGAAGTAGGAGAAGAGGCCGCCGCCGGAAACGGCAATGTCGGGATCGGCAACGGCAACAATACTGCTGATGGAAATGCTGGAGCGGGCCTTAATAATTTCGGGATCGGCAATGGCAACGGCAACAATGCGATAAACGGCAGCGAGGCCGGCAACGGCAACATTGGCATTGGTAACGGCAACTTCAATAGTGCTGCCATTGGAGGCTTAGCTGGCAATCGAAATTTTGGTTTCGGGAACGGAAACGCAAACGCGGCGTGCAGAGGACTTGTCGGCAATCAGAAATAGGCGCTTGTCGGCAACGGCAACGCAGCACTTGGCATCGAGGTGGCCAACGGGCTGTTCGGTGTGTTGACCGGGAACGGGGCGTAACCCGCCCGTAGCCCGCATTCGACTTTGCGCCGCCCGGCCGGTCCGGGGCAGCTGGCAGCACCGGACCAGCCAACGCAGCCACTTCGCACCAGTTTTTCGATGGAATTCGCATGGCGGACCACGTCTTGCGCTTAGCGGATAGCGCGAATGTCTGGCTTAGCCAGATTCTGGTCGGGTGGCGTCTACCGCCCGAAAACATGAGACAGGAAATGAAAGCCTGATCATCATGGGAACCCTGGTTTGTTTCGGCCGGCGTGGCCGCCGCCTATGAGCCCGTGCGGCTCGATGTGGGTCAGCTCGACCGCGTGGCCGCCGGCCTGACCATCTTCGGCATCCCGATCAACATGGGCGAGAACGGCAATTTCGGTATCGGCAATACCGGCGAGAACAATGTCGGGCTGTTCAACAGCGGCTCTGGCAATTTCGGCATCGCCAACGGCAGCAGCGGCAATTCCGGTATCTATAATGGCCAGAACAAGACGAAGACGAAACCAGCTCGGCCGGGACCGATAATTTCGGCATCGGCAATGGCAACAACAATACTGTCTCTTCCTTTTCTGAAGCAGGCAATGACAATTTCGGCATCGGCAATGGAAATGGCAACGAAGCAGTAGACGATAGCGCGGCCGGGAGTGGAAACTTCGGCATTGCAACGGGTATTTCAATATGCCAGCTCCAGTGCTACTGTCGGCGAGGATAACTCGGTCCGGCACCGGCAACTACGCAAATGCAGAGGTGGCCAACGGCCTCTTCGGCGTGCTGTTGGTAACAACGGTGGCAACCGCCTCCGTGAGCCAGTCCTCTGCGGTCAGGTCGCCCAGACGATCCTGAGCAGGTAGGGGCGTCGGGCGTGCCCAAGGGCAGCCCGGCGGAGTGTGGTTCGGCGAGTTAATGAAGCCGCTCACGGTGATACGTTCGTGCGCCGGCAATCTTATGGCCTCACGAGGCGATCGAGCGCTCGCCGGGCTCGGGCAGATCCTCGTCGCCGGCCAGTATCCGCGCTAGTTCGCAGACGGCTTTCTGATGCTCGCGGCTCGGCAGAGAAATGAAATTGCGTGAGATCGAGCAGCATCCGCTGTCTCGGGTTCAGCTCGAATTCTCGGCTGCCGTCCATGCCCTCGAAGAAATAGCTGACCTCGACGCCGAGCGCATGGGCGAGGGCATAGAGTCGGCCGGCCGTAAGGAGGTTGACGCCCTTCTCGTACTTGTGCGCCTGCTGAAATGTGACGCCGATGATCTCGGCCATCTGCTTCTGGGTCAGGCCCAGCATGGTCCGCCGCTCGCGTATCCTGGCCCCGATATGGCGGTCGACTTGCTGCGCTCGCGGCCGGCCCGGTCCGCTCCGCTTCGGGGGCCTCGCCTTCATTGTCGCCTTCATTGTCGCCATCATTGCAGATCTCCCCATGAGAGAAGAACGGTGGGTTGCCGACAGGGGCCTTTGGCCATGCCGGGCAACGACACCACCGAAAAGGGGAGCCGACCCGACATGCAGCGGCGCCCCCCAACCTGCCGGCGGGTATCCCGTCACGAAATTATACGAAGCCGCTATCCAATTTGTGCAAAGAATCGAATGAAAGCGTTGATGTGGTCCGGCTGCAGCAGAACCGGCCGCTGCTGCGGCGTGTCGTGGCCGAGACGCACCCGAACCCGGAGAGCCCGATCGACCCCGGCACGGCGGCGGCCGAGCGCATCATCGAGCAGCTGGAGCTGTCGGGCTACGAGGTGCGGCACGTGGGTGGCAAGTCGAGACCGCACCGGACGCCTTGATTGCGGACACTGCGCGGACACACTTCGCGGCGCTTTGTCCGAGGCTTCCTCGTCTGACTATAAGTAGATGATTTTTAAGGGGTTTTGGCGCGCTCGGGAGGACTCGAACCCCCAACCTTCTGATCCGTAGTCAGATGCTCTATCCATTGAGCTACGAGCGCGTGACGCGGGATGTAGCGGCTCCGGGGGGGCGGTTCAAGCCTTGTTCGCGGGTCAGCCGGCCGCACCCTCGGCGAGGGCGGTGCGAATGCCCTCGGCCATCGCCTCGGGCGTGGTGCCGTGGCTGAAATGGGTGACGTACTCGTTCCGGCCGTCCATCAGGTAGGTGAAGCTCGAGTGATCGACCAGGTAGTCGCTCGCCGCCTCGCTCTCGGCCTTGCGGTGATAGACGCGCCAGGCGGCGGCCGCGGCGTCGGTCTCCTCGACCGTGCCGGTGAGGCCGACCAGGGCAGGGTGGAAGAGGGCGACATAGCTCGCCATCGCGGCGACGTCGTCGCGCTCGGGGTCGACGGTGACGAAGATCGGCACGACCTTCGCCTGCTCCTCCGGCGTGAGCGCGTCGTAGGCCGCCATCATGGTGGCGAGCCCGGTCGGGCAGACGTCCGGGCAGAAGGTGTAGCCGAAATAGACGAGCGTGGCGCGGCCGGCGAAATCGGCCTCGGTCACCCGCTTGCCGGTCTGGTCGATCAGGCTGAAGGGGCCGCCGATCAGCGCCTTGCCCTGGCTCGCCGTCACCGCCTCGAGCCGCGTCGAGAACGGGCCGATGCCGAGCGTCCAGGTGACCAGCCCGGCCACCACGAGGCCGGCCAGCACCAGCTTCAGCGCCATGAGCGCCCAGAACCGTCTCATCGCGAATCCGTTCCCCGCAACCTCGCCACTGCCCCGGGAGATGGACCCGACCGGGCGGTCGTGCCAGTGGCGATCCGCCCGCCTGCGCCCAGCCGTCGCGGCCCGGCCGTCCGCTCAGCGCTGGCCGATGCGGGTGAGATGCGCCTCGCGCCAGGCGATGTAGGCGCTGCTGAGGACGATCACGAGCACGCCGGCGAGCGCCCACAGGTCCAGCGTCTCGCCGAAGACCAGCCAGCCGAAGGCGGCGGCGAAGGGCAGGCGGGCATAGTCGAAGGGGGCCAGGGCACTCGCCTCGCCGAGCTTGAAGGCCTGCATCATGCAGAGCTGGCCGATGCTGCCGACCAGCCCCATCAGCACGATCAGCAGGAGCTCGAAGAGATTGGGCGCGACCCAGACGAAGAGCATCGGCAGGCCGGTCAGGGTCATGCCGGTGAGACCGAGATAGGCCATGATCGTCGACTTGCGTTCGGTCGCCACGAGCTGCTGATGAAGATCGTCACGAGCGCCCCGAACGCGGCGCCGAGCAGGGCCACGAGCGCGGCCCCTCGATCGCCTCGCTGCCGGGCCGCAGCATCAGGAGGACGCCGAGAAAGCCCACGGCCGTGGCCGTCCAGCGGCGGGCGCGCACCGTCTCGTGCAGCACCAGCGCCGCCAGCAGCACCATGAAGAGCGGCTTGGTGAAGCTGATCGCGGTGGCCTCGGCGAGCGGCAGGTGGGTGAAGGCGTAGAAGCCGCAGATCATGGCGCCCGTGCCGAGCAGGGCGCGGCCGAAATGAGCGCCGAGCCGCTGCGTGCGCCAGAGCCCGATGCCTTCCTGCGCCATCAGCGGCAGCACCATCACGAGCCCCGGCGATGGCGCGGAAGAAGGCGATCTCGATGCTCGGCAGGCGCTCGCCCAGGAGCTTCACGAGGAGTCCCATGGCCGAGAAGAAGAAGGCGCCGAAGATCAGCCAGAGGGCCCCCTTGCACATTGCCGCTGAGCGCGGCGAAGGCGGTCCTCGGGCTGCGTCTCACCAGAACGGCCGGTCGGGCCGGTAGGGCCTGAGATCGAGCCCGGGTCGCGGCCGGCGACGAGGTCGGCGACGATCCGCCCGGTGAGCGGCCCCAGCGTCAGGCCGATATGCTGGTGGCCGAAGGCGAGATAGACATTGGCGTGGCGCGACGCCCGGCCGATCACCGGCAGGCTGTCCGGCAGGGACGGGCGAAAGCCCTGCCACTCGCTCACCACCTGCTCGTCGAGGCCCGGCAGGTAGCGGCGGGCAGCGGCAGCAGGCGCCGCGGGATCGAGAAGTCGGGCGGGGCGTCGAGGCTCGCCAGCTCGGACGCCGCTGGTCAGCCTGCAGCCCGTGCGCCATGGGTGCCAGGACGAAGCCCGGGTCCATGCAGTAGACCGGCCGGTGCAGGGTCGTCGCCAGCGTCGGCAGCATCAGGTGATAGCCGCGCTCGCTCCGCAGCGGCAGGCGGTGGCCGGCATCCGCGGCGAGCCGGCCGGCAAAGGCGCCGGCGGCGATGACCACGCTGTCCGCCTCGATCCTGCCCTCGGTCGTGAGCACGCCCGTGACCCGCCCGTCGGCGAAGGCGAGGCCCCGCGCGGCAAGGCGGCGATGCGCGCCGCCGCGCTCCATGAAGAGGGCCGCCAGCCGCTCGACATAGGCCCGGGGCTGGCGGATCTCGCGATTGGCGGTGAGCCAGAGCGCCCCCTTGACCTCGCTCGAGAGGGCGGGCTCGAGATCCAGCACCGCGTCCCGGCCCAGCATCTCGTAAGCCACGCCGAAGCGGTCGAGGGCGGCCCGCTCGGCGGCCGTGCCTTTCTCGAGCCGCGCCTGGTCGAGCGCCACCTTGAGCCAGCCGTTGGAGGCGAAGAGCTCGCCGGCACCGGCCCGCTGGATCAGCACCTCGTGCGCCGCCAGCGCCCGGCTGGTCAGCCCCTGGATGCCGGCCATCGCCCGCTCGACCGAGCTCTTGCGGGTGGCGAGGGCGGCCCTGAGCAGCCAGGGCGTCAGCCCCGGCAGGTCGCGCCAGCGGAGCTTCAAAGGCGCCACCGGATCGGCCAGCATCGCCGGCAGCTTCGTCAGGATGTCGGCGGTGACGATGGGCATGATCGAGGAGACGCTGATGATCCCGGCATTGCCCGCGGAGGTGCCGCTGCCGGGCTCGCCCGGGTCGACCAGCGTGACGCTGTGGCCGTCCTCCTGCAGGAAGAGCCCGGCGGCGACGCCGACGATGCCGGCGCCGACCACGGCGATGCGCTGGCCGGCCACGGCGGGCCCGGCGGGGCGGGCGCTCATGCCGCCACCGGGCAGTGGAGGTCGGGCCAGAGATCGGGCCGGCGCAGCTGCTGGGCCAGATGGTCGACGAAGTGGCGCAGCTTCGGCTGCAGCTGGCGCTGCTCGGGAAAGACCGCGTGGATGTCGATCGTCGGCGTGGTCCAGCCCTCGAGCAGGGGGCGGAGCCGGCCGGACCGCAGCTCGGCGGCGACGATGAAGACCGGCTGGTAGACGATGCCGAGCCCGGCGAGCGCCGCCTCGCGCAGCGCCTCGCCGTTGTTCGCCTGGAGGTTGCCCGTGACCCGCACGTTGCGCGCCTCGCCGTCGCGGCTGAACTGCCATTCGCCCGGCACCCGGTTGTAGGTGTAGCGCAGGCAGTTGTGGCGGCCGAGATCCTCGGGCACCACCGGCGGCCGGTGACGGGCGAGATAGGCGTCGCTGGCGGCGCAGACATATCCCGCGGTCGCGAGCTTCTTCGCGATCAGGTTGCTGTCGTCGAGCTGACCGATGCGGATCGCCAGATCGAAGCCCTCGTCGATCAGGTCGACCCGCCGGTCGTTGAGCACCAGATCGATCTCGACCTCGGGATGCGCCGCCATGAAGCCGGGCAGGAGCGGGGCGATGTGCAGGATGCCGAAGCTCATCGGCGCATTGACCTTGAGCCGGCCCCTGGCCCGGGTGGTGTGCGCCTGGATGGCCTGCTCGGTCTCCTCGATGTCGGCGAGGATGCGGGCGCAATGGTCACGATAGGCGGCGCCGAGCTCGGTGAGCGACAGCCGCCGCGTGCTGCGGTTCAACAGCAGCACGCCGCGCCGCCGCTCGAGCGCGCTGACATGCTTGCTGACGCTGGATTTCGACAGGTCGAGCTGGGCCGCCGCGGCCGACAGGCTGCCCGCCTGCGCCACCTTGAGGAAGACCTGCATGCCCTGGATGTGGTCCACGTCCCGCCCTTTCGCCGGCGCATCGCGTTTCCTGCAACCTGCCCCTGTCAGGCTGGCGGTGGTCCGCCGGCCAACCTGCCGCTAGAGTTAGGTCGACGACAGCGCTGCCGGTCAAGTGTCTCGACCGACCCATCAGCCGACCCATCCGCTATCGAGGACCGCCAGCCGTGCCGAACCAGCTCACCACAGCCCTCGCCCAGTGCAACCCGATCGTCGGCGACCTCGACGGCAACCTGGCGCTCGTCCGCCGGCTGCACCGGGCGGCGGAGGAGGCCGGCGCCGATCTCGTGATCTTCCCGGAGATGGTGCTGACCGGCTACCCGCTCGAGGACCTGGTGCTCAAGCAGGCGCTGCTCGACCGCACCGCCGCCCTGCTCGAGAAGCTGGCCCTGGAGACCGCCGGCGGCCGCCCGGCCATCGTCATGGGCGCCCCCTGGGCCGGGCGCGGCGGGCGGCCGTTCAACGGCGCCTTCCTCCTCGCCGGCGGCCAGGTCGCGGCCCAGCGGGCGAAGCATGCGCTGCCGAACTACGGCGTCTTCGACGAGAAGCGCGTCTTCGAGGCCGGGCCGGTGCCGGGGCCGATGCGGCTCGACCTCGCCCGGGGCGGCACGGTCAGGCTCGGCGTCATGGTCTGCGAGGACATGTGGATCGAGGACGTCGCCGAGGGCCTCGAGGAGACCGGCGCGCAGATCCTCATCGTCATCAACGGCTCGCCCTTCGAGGTCGGCAAGCAGGAGCGGCGCATCCAGCTCGCCGTCGCCCGGGTGACCGAGACCGGCCTGCCGCTGCTCTACGTCAACACGGTGGGCGGCCAGGACGAGCTGGTCTTCGACGGCGCCTCCTTCGCCCTCGACCGCGACCGCAAGCTCGTGGCCCAGGCGCCGTGGTTCGAGGAGAGCCTCCTGGTGACCCGCTGGGAGGAGGGGGACGACGGCTGGCGATCGGTCGGCGAGCGCCAGCTCGCGACGCCGCCCGGCGACCTCGAATCGGTCTACCGGGCGATGGTCCTGGGCCTGCGCGACTACGTCGCCAAGAACGGCTTTCCGGGCGTCGTGCTCGGCCTCTCGGGCGGCGTCGATTCCGCCCTTTCCGCGGCCGTCGCCGTCGATGCGCTGGGGGCCGGCCGCGTCCACGCGCTGATGATGCCGTCGCGCTACACCTCGACCGACAGCCTCGAGGACGCGCGCGCCTCGGCCGAGGCCTTGGGCATCCGCCTCGACAGCATCGCCATCGAGCCCGCGGTCGAGGCCTTCGGCGCCATGCTCGGCCCGCTCTTCGAAGGCCGCCAGCCCGACATCACGGAGGAGAACCTGCAGTCGCGCATCCGCGGCGTGCTGCTCATGGCCGTCTCCAACAAGCTCGGGCCCATGGTGCTCACCACCGGCAACAAATCCGAGATGTCGGTCGGCTACGCCACGCTCTATGGCGACATGTGCGGCGGCTACTCGGTGCTCAAGGACGTCTACAAGACCATGGTCTTCGAGCTCTGCCACTACCGCAACGGCGCGCGACCGAAGGGCTGCCTCGGGCCGGCCGGCATGGTGATCCCGGAGCGGACGATAGCGAAGCCCCCTCGGCCGAGCTGCGCGCCGACCAGAAGGACGAGGATCTGCTGCCCCCTATCCCGTGCTCGACGCCGTCCTCCAGGCGCTGGTCGAGGACGACCGGGCGGCCGCCGATCTCGTCGCCGCCGGCCAGCCGGTCGATGTGGTGCAGCGGGTCTCCAACCTGCTCGACATCGCCGAGTACAAGCGCCGCCAGGCGCCGCCCGGCGTCAAGATCACCACCAAGGCGTTCGGCCGCGACCGCCGCTACCCGATCACCAACCACTTCCGCCGGCTGGGGCTCGAGCGGGGCTGATCAGGCTGGCGCTGTCACCGCCTGCCGCCGGCCGAGGCCCCAGAGCTCGATGAGCCCGAAGAGCGGCGCGCCGATGGCGAGCGGCAGCAGGAAATAGACGGCGCGGAAGACCAGGAGCCCGCCGGCGACCGACGCCCCCGGCAGGAGCACCATCACCACCCCCTCCAGCACGCCGAGCCCGCCCGGCACGTGGCTCACGAGGGCGGCGAGGTTGCCGATGACATAGGCCGTGGCGACCCCGGGATAGCCGACATCACCGAGGGCCGCGACGCACCAGTAGAGGCAGCCGGCGACGCAGGCGAAGTTGAGCGGGCCGAGGGCGACCTGCCCGAGCGCCAGGCGCAAGGGCGGCATCTCGATGCGCCAGCGCCTGATGTGCACCGCCCGGCGCACGAACGCCGCCATGGCGACGTAGCCGGCCACCAGCACGAGGCAGGCGAGGCCGAGGCCGATCACCAGGAGGGGGCTGTCGAGCCGCAGGATCTCGCCCGCCAGCGACGGGTTCAGCACGGCAGCGAGGCCGGCGAGGGCGAGGAGCCCGACGCCGACCGTCACGCCGCAGAAGAGGATCACCCGGCCGACATCGCCCTCGCTCAGCCCGAGACGCGAGTAGAACCGGTAGCGGATGGCCCCGCTGCTCAGGGCCGCGATGCCGATATTGTGGCCGATGGAGAGGCTGACGAACGAGGCCGGCGCCACCTGGTGGTAGGGCAAGGGCTTGCCGGCGTAGCGGACCGCCAGGAAGTCGAAGCCGGTGAGGCAGAGATAGCTGAGCGCCGCGAAGCCCAGGGCCGCCATGAGGTCGAGGAGCGGGATGGCGCGCGCCGACGCCACCACCTCCCGGAGATCGATCTCCTGCCACTGACGCCAGAGAAACCAGGCGAAGAGCGGCAGCAGGATGCCCGCCAGCACCAGGGCGACGATCTTCCGCCGGCTCATGTCGACCGTTCGCAGAGCGGCGGGTGTGACGCCCGCTCGACGGATTCGACGGCCCCGGGGCCGGGGGCGGGAGCTGACGACAAGGCGGCCTCTTTGCTCGGTTCTGGGGCTGTATGCCGGAGTGAAACGGCCGATGGCACGGCAGCGTTCCCGCCCCGTCGGATGCGGCGAGGCGCATCGGTTGTCGGACGTGGCCGGCTGCTCTATAGACGGACCCGAATCGACCAGGATGACGGCGCTCGCGTTCGGGCGCCGTTTTCGGTCGCAGAGAAGGCAGCGATTGCATGGCCCGGCGCAAGCAGGTCTACGAGGGCAAGGCCAAGATTCTCTTCGAGGGCCCGGAATCCGGCACGCTCATCCAGTATTTCAAGGACGACGCCACCGCGTTCAACAACAAGAAGCACGCGGTGATCACCGGCAAGGGGGTGCTCAACAACCGCATCTCCGAGTACCTGATGATGAAGCTGCACGACGTCGGCATCCCGACCCACTTCGTGCGGCGCCTCAACATGCGCGAGCAGCTCATCCGCGAGGTCGAGATCATCCCGATCGAGGTGGTGGTGCGCAACATCGCCGCGGGCTCGCTCGGCAAGCGCCTCGGCATCGAGGACGGCACGCTCCTGCCGCGCTCGATCGTCGAGTACTACCTCAAGTCGGACGAGCTGGGCGACCCCATGGTCTCCGAGGAGCACATCACCGCCTTCGGCTGGGCCTCCTACCAGGAGATCGACGAGATCATGAGCATGTCGCTCAGGATCAACGACTTCCTCTCCGGGCTCTTCCTCGGCGTCGGCCTCAAGCTCGTCGACTTCAAGCTCGAGTTCGGCCGGCTCTGGGAGGACGAGGACATGCGCCTCGTGCTCGCCGACGAGATCAGCCCCGACAACTGCCGGCTCTGGGACGTCAAGACCAACGAGCGGCTCGACAAGGACCGTTTCCGCCAGGACCTCGGCAAGGTCGAGGAGGGCTACCAGGAGATCGCCCGCCGCCTCGGCATCCTGCCCGAGGCCGGCCCGCGCGACATGCGCGGCCCCGAGACGATGCAATAAGCGACCAAGCAGTAGGCGACCGCTTCGACCATGCAGGCCCGCATCTCCATCCGCTTCCGCCCGGGCGTCCTCGACCCCGAGGCCACCGCCATCCAGCGCTCGCTGCACGGCCTGGGCTTCGCCGAGGTCGAGGCTGTCGCCAAGGTCAAGGTCATCGAGCTGACCCTCGCCGGAACCGACCGCGCCACCGCCGAGACCCGCCTGCGCCAGATGTGCGAGAAGCCTCCTCGCCAACCCGGTGATCGAGACCTTCGCGATCGAGCTCGGAGACTGAGCCCGGATTCAGGTCCTGCGTGGAGCAGGATCTGCACCGAGAAGGCCGGGCGATCCCGTGTCGGGGCGGCCTCGAGAGCGTGGATCACCATTCGTGCCTCCTCGACGGCCGCCAGCGCCTCGGCTTTCGTCAGGCGCGTCATCGGGTCGTAATCCGCATCCTCGCGGCGTTTTTGCAGCGCGATGAACGTCTCGCAAAGGCGGTGACGATGCCGGCGGGAAAGCCCCAGCGACCGGGCATCCTTGCAGGCGGTCGCTCCTTGTGATCGATGGCTCGATACGCCTGCACCCATGCCCGTTCGGAGCGGCTGGCACCTGTGCGGGCAGACCAGCAGGTCGGCATTCTGCTGCGCGAGGGCAGACGGAAGACGGCATAGTACGCCGCTGACGGCCCGCCGCAGGTCGGACTGGCGGCTGTTTTTGCCTTGTGTGTCGAGCGGCGGCGAGGTCCGCGGTCTCACCGCTGCCCGTCACGGAAAGCCGACAATCTTTTGCTGCTCGAGGAAATGGTGCCGATGAACGGAAACCGTTGCTCGTCCACCGCCCAGAGCCGGTCGCGCAGCTTGTGCAGTAGGCCGGCGACCACCCGGGTCGATCGGGCACCCTTGGCCTCGTACCGCACGTCGATGGCGAGCACGGCATCGCCATCATCATCCGTGGCGGGCGATACGCCACGTCGACCAGACCGAAAGGCCCCATCTCCTGCTGGATGACATCCGGGTCACCAAGGCTCTGATTTCCGGTCGAATACGGTTGTCGATCATCCCATGATTGTAGCACTTGGGTTCGACTGGAAGCGCACCGTCGATGGCATGTCGACGCCGCCACCTGTCGGGCCGGATGGCGCATCGAGTGCTCCGGGCGCACTATCCGATTCATATTCTTGACGCCCGCCTTCGTCGAGCCCCATGTCGCATCTGGACGTAAGATGAGTCGCGAGCCATATGCAGCGGGTCGATGCGCCGAAGGGGCGGGTTCACGCCCTCGCAGGCTTGCCGGATGCGGCACAGCGGCGCAGGATCGAACCTACAAAAACCGGTCATCGGGAGGATCCCGGCTCAGGCCGCTATCTCATCTGGCTAACACGAACCGTGGAAGGCACACTTATAAAGTGTTCTTCGATGCCAGGTCCTATAAGTCTCTTCCAATCTCAAGTCTTCTATGGCCTTTTACTTGAGCGGTGCGCTTATTTCTCAGTCTCCACCGTGGACGCCGCCGAATTCTGTGATGTTGTAATTGTTAATAGCTTTTAATACGACAAGCTCCTCGATCAGCAGTCGACCGTCTATAATAAGATGCGAACAGAGATGTATGAAAGCTTGGTCGAATTACAAGAGTTTGGGCAACAAAGTCAAGCGCCGGCGTTGACGTTGGCTATGCTGCATTTTCATTTGGCTTTTCGGCAGCGATGCGTCTGGCTCCGGCGTGGTTCAGGCCGCAAGGAAAATTACCGCAGCATGAGTGACGCCGAATACTACGCCGACTACCTCACGCCCAGCTCCACGGTCGCCGACCCTCGGCGTTGAGGGGTTTGGTCACAATGTGTAGCGGCCTATTTGGCAAAAACGTGGGGACTGGGGCTATTTGCGACAATTACCGATCTCCAAGCACTATTCTTATTTTGATATCAGCTTTGACTATCGGACTACTGGAAATGAAAAACTAAGTTTCACAGGATTAAACGTTGGGGGGAGGTGTCGACGTGTCTTGTAAAGATGGGCCAACTGAACTACATCCAAGCACGAAAGATCCAGCTATTGTTGGACTTTTTTGACAACCACCATCCGGTACCAAGTCAAAACCGGCGGAAACTATCGTATCAATAAATACTAACGCAGGACATTGTCCAATTTTAAATCATACGGTCAAAGCCCATCAGCATTTGAGCGAGCAGCTAACTAGTTCCATTAGTGAGTTAAATGCGCGTGTATCAGAATCCTCAACGAAGCTTAATCAGCTTAGCGAAACCCTTAAGTTAAATACGCTAAAAGACGGTGTAGTTGCATTTAATGCCACCAACTGCCCGGCACAGGATGGTCGACCTACGCAATTCAGCTTTCGTGGGTCGATTTGTCCGTGGGTTCGGATCCAGGTGGCAGACGCAGAATTGCAAGTATTGAAGAAGATGCGTTTCAAGGTCACATTTGGGGATGGAGTTAGAATGGGATATTTAGATATACTACGCGCAGGGAAAACAGCGATCCCACGAACGGTTTTGCTCAAATGCACCGTCCGGGATCTGGAGAGAATGAGGTTTTTGGGCCTGACAAGAGATGCCAAGATTGTCGAGAGTGGTAGATATGGCGCCCCGCGCTCAACAAAGAAACGCGCCCAAAGAATGTGGCCCTATTATATTGCATCAAGGATCCATATTGAGATCGGCGATGTACTTACCGCCAGGCCTATCTGTCGGAAAAGACAGGGACGGCCAGCCGCGTCTGCGCATTGAAGCCATCTGACTACGCCACAGCGACTAAGCGCGCGGACGGGAGATGACCCGGCCTGGTGGAAAGGCAAGCTAGAAAAATGCCCTTCCCGCGCATTTTCCGCGGGAGCATCGAGAACAGGTCGCGCATGATCCGACCACGTTTCGTAGAGACTGCCGGTAGTGGACAACCTGCTCGCCTTTCTGATCTCCCAAACCGCCACCGGCATGGCCATCGCCGTGCGGCCGGGTTGATGCGCGGCTTGCTGGGGTCGGCTCGGGCATGGCGTTGATGGCGCCCTTCTTCGTCCACCTTCTTCGGCCTGCGGCGACGGTCGGCGTCATCACCCTGATGGAGGGCGTCGCCACCATCCAGCCCTGCCGTCTTTGCATCGGCAGATCGCCTGGCGAACGATTGCACCCATGGGCCTCGCCGCGGCTTTCTGCCATGCTGTTCGGCAGCTGGCTCTGGTGACGCTGGACCCGGAGAGCCTGCAGTTCGGCATTTGTCCTGGTCACGATCTCGGCCCTCCTGCTGCCTGGGCGGCTGGCGCTACATGGGGCCGAGGCCTGCCGTGGCGACCGCCGGTGTCGGCATGCTCTCCGGCGTGCTGATGGCCGTCCCAGCGTCGGCAACCCGCCGGTCATGCTCTACCTCCTCTCCGGCGGCGACACGGTCAGCGACCAACCGCGCCAACTTCACGGGCTACTTCGCGCTGACCCTCATGGCCCTCACCATCCCGATGCTGATCGGCGGGCTCATCGAGATCGTCGTGGCGCTGGCGCCATGCCCTGCCCGGCTACCTGCCGGCCACCTGGCTCGGCAGCCGGCTCTTCCATCGCTCGTCCGACCTGGACTCATCGGCGGGTGGCGCCTCGGCATCCTGCTCGCCGGCCTCTACGGCATGACCTCTAGCCTGCCAGGCGCGCATCTTCGTCGTTGACCGGGCGAGGCGCATTCGCACGCTCCTGCCGGATGCCGAAGGTCGGGCAGGGGAGCGAACGATGGAGTGGCGTGGCCGGCGTGGCAGCAAGAACGCCGACGTGCGCGGGCGGGGCGGCGGTGGCTGCTCACGGGCCGGATCGGCGGCTTCGGCGGGGCTCGGTGCGATAGTCGTCATCATCCTGATCGGCCTTTCCTCGGCGTCGACCCGACGCCGCTGCTCGGCCTCGGCTCGGCGGCGGCATGCAGTCGGCCCCGCCGGCCCAGCAGGCTGGGCCCAACCGGATCGACGACGACCGGAGGAGCCCGTCGCGGTGGTGCTGGCCGATACGAGGAGGTCTGGTCGCGCGTGTTCGCCGAGCGCGGCGCCCGCTACGAAGCGGAGCTCGTCCTCTTCTCGGGTGCGGTCATCCCGGCCTGCGGCATGGCCACGCCGCTGTCGGGCTGTTCTGTATTGCCCGGGCGACCACCGGGTCTATCTGGACACGGCCTTCTTCCACACCCTGAGAGTCAGCTCGGGGCGCGGGGCGACTTCGCCCGCGCCTATGTGATCGCCCATGAGGTCGGCCACCACGTGCAGAACCTGATCGGCGTATTGACCAGGTCAACGAGGTGCGCCGGACTGCCTCCGAGGTCGAGGTCCCAATGCCCTCCTGGTCCGGGTCGAGTTGCAGGCGGACTGCCTCGCCGGCATGGTACGCGGTGCGGACGATGTTCGGCACGCTCGAGCGCGGCGATATCGACGAGGCGCTCGATGCCGCATCGCGCATCGGCGACGACACGCTGCAGCGCCAGAGCCAGGCCGGTCGTCCCCGACAGCTTCACCCATGGCACCTCCGAGCAGCGCCAGACCGGTTCTATCGCGGCTTCGACAGAAGGGCACGCTGGAACTGGCGACACCTTCAGCATCGACCTGGTCTGACCGCCAGAACCCCGCCGGAAGCGGGCGGCCGGGCGGGGCCGGCAAGGGCGTGGCGGTCTTCGGCTCGATGGTCGCCGACACGCGGCTGACGACTGAGGCACCGGCCAGCTCAAACCTCCAACCCTGCCACCAGCCGCGAGCGGGCCGGCGGCGTCGGCCGCAATGTCGCCGTCGCCCTGCCCGGCTCGCCTGCCGGTCCGGCTCGAGCCGGGTCGGCGACGATGCGGCTACGGCCGCACGCTCGTCGAGGCTGCAGGCGGCCGGGGTCGGCATTGCCGGCATCGGCCGCTCCGCCATGCAGCCTACCGCCTCGCTACTGGGCGGTGCTCGAGCCCTCGGGCGAGCTGGTGATCGGCCTCGCCGCCATGGCCGTCTTCGCCGAGCACGCCGGCTGAGGCGGCACCGGCGGCGGCTCGGGCCTGCCGCCGCCTGGTTCCTCGACTGCAACCTCCCGGCGGCGACGCTCGCCTGGCTCCTCGACCACCCTGAACGGCCGGGCCTCGTCGCCGCGGATACCGTCTCCATGGCTGGGCGGTGCGGCTCGCCGGGCACCTGGCCGGGCTCGACCTGCCTTCACCAACGCCGCCGAGGCGGTGCCTCTGGTCGGCCCCCGGGCCGCCGGTGGAACTGGCCCGGCGCCTGGTGGCGAGCGGCGTGGGCGGGGCCGTCCTTGGGGCAGGGGGCGGCCGGGCTCGTCCTCGCCGACGGCACCGGTAGTCTGTCGCTCGAGGCCCTGCCCGTGCCTGTCGTCGACGTCACCGGCGCCGGCGATGCTTTGGCCGCGGCGGTGCTCGCCGCCCGCCTCGCCGGGCTCGACCTCGCCGCCGCCGGCCGCATCGGCCGCCTCGCCAGCGCCCTCGCGGTTGCCTCCGACGAGGCCGTGCCGAAGGATTTCGGCATCCCGGCCTTGCGCGACCTCGCCCTTCGGCTCGATAGTGAGGCCCATGTCCAGCTTGCTCGCCTTTAGCCCCGAGGTCGCCGCCGCCCGCAAGGCCGGCCAGCCGATCGTCGCCCTCGAGAGCACGATCATCGCGCACGGCCTGCCGCGGCCCCGCAACCTCGAGACCGCCCGCCTGCTCGAGGCCGAGGTGCGCGAAGCGGGTGCCGTCCCCGCCACCATCGCCGTCGCCGACGGGCGCCTCAGGATCGGCCTCGACGCAGCCCAGCTCGAGGAGCTCGCCGTTGCCGACGGCGTGCTCAAGGTCTCGAGGCGGGACCTCGCCGGCTGCATCGCCACCGGCCGCACCGGGGCCACCACCGTCGCCGCCACCATGGTCGCCGCCCAGCTCGCCGGGATCCGGGCCTTCGCCACGGGCGGCATCGGCGGCGTGCATCGCGGTGCCGAGCGCGACTTCGACGTCTCCGCCGACCTCGAGGAGCTGGCCCGCACCCCGGTCGCCGTGGTCTGCGCCGGGGCGAAGTCCATCCTCGACCTGCCGAAGACGCTGGAGGTGCTGGAGACCAAGGGTGTGGCCGTGGTCGGCTACCGCACCGACGAGTTCCCGGCCTTCTTCTGCCGGGCCAGCGGCCTCGCCGTGCCCCTGCGCCTGGATTCGGTCGCCGAGATCGCCAACCTCCTCGACGTGCAGCGGCGGCTTGGCCTCGCGAGCGGCGTGCTCGTCGTCAACCCGATCCCGAAGGCCGCAGCCCTGCCCGAGGAGGTGGTCGAGAGTGCCATCGCCGAGGCGCTGGCCGTCGCCACTGCCGCCGGCATCGGCGGCAAGGAGATCACGCCCTTCCTCCTGGCGCGGATCGTCGAGCTCACCGGCGGCCAGAGCGTCGAGGCCAACGTGGCGCTGGCCCTGAGCAACGTGCGCCTCGCCGCCGAGATCACCGTGGCTCTCCAGGCGCTGGGCGAGCCGGTCCTGCCGACCCCCCGCATCCGCCCGCGCAGCCGCCAGCTGGACGCCCTGTAGCCACGGGCGCGCTCGCCCGGCCGGCGCCGGATTGCGCGACGGCCCGCGGCACGGCATAGACGCTGCCGTGAAATCGCCGTTTCATGCAGCGAGGCCGGTTTGCCGCAGGACATCTCCTTCCTCACCCGGGTCAGGCGCGCCTTGCCCGACCTGCATCCGGCCGAGCGGCGGCTGGGCGAGATGGTCTGCGACTTCCCCGGCGAGGTGGCGAGCTACTCGGCGCAGGAGCTGGCATCGCTCGCCCATGTCTCGAAGGCCACGGTCTCGCGCTTCGTGCGCCGGCTGGGCTACGCCAGCTACGAGGCGGCGCGCCGCCATGCCCGCGAGGAGGAACGGACCGGCTCGCGCCTGTTTCTCGCCGTGTCCTCCGGCGACGACGCCGAGACGGCGCTGGCGGCCAATCTCGAGCAGGCCACGGCCAATCTGCAGCGCACCTTCGCGAGCATCCCGGCGGCCGAGATCGACGCCGTGGTCGCGGCACTGCTCGCCGCCCGCAAGACCTGGGTGATCGGCTTTCGCGCCAGCCATCCCTTCGCGCTCTATCTCCAGTGGCAGCTCACCCAGGTGGTCGAGAACATCGTCGCGATCCCGGCAGGCGGGCAGACGCTGGGCGAGCACCTGGCCTCGGTGCGGCCCGAGGATCTCGTCGTCCTCTTCGGCCTGCGCCGCCGGATCGCCGGCATGGACCTGCTGCTCTCGACCATCGGCCGGACCGGGGCGCGGCTGCTCTACGTCACGGACGAGGGCATCGAGCCCCACAAGGACGCCACCTGGCATTTCCGCTGCCAGACCGCATCGCCCGGCCCGCTCTTCAGCCATGTCTCGGTCATGGCGCTCTGCCACCTCCTGGCGATGCGCGCGATCGAGCGGGCCGGGGCCGCCGCCCGCGCCCGCCTGCGGGCGATCGAGAGCCTGAACGACACGCTGCACGAGCTCTGACGCCTGCCCGGTCGGCGTGCAGCCACGCAGGCATCCTGCCCATTTCCCCGGCAATCCGGGGCGGGAAATGCACCGCATCACTGGCGCGAAATTATGCGCCGCCATGAAACAGTGGTTTCTTTGCGTCGTGGCATGAAACTTGTATCACTATGAGCGTCGGTCCCATGCCGGCGATGCCATGACCGCTGATCCGGAAAGGATGCATCCATGTCCAGGTTCGCTCTCCTCGCCGCTGCCGCTCTCGCCTCGGCCTCGATCCTGCCCTCCGCCAGGACCGCCGATGCCGAGACGCTGAACCTCACCGTGCTCGGCCAGCCGGTCGGGTCCGGCCTCATCGCCCAGGAGAAGGAAGCACCCTTCTTCGCGAACCTCGCGGCCGAGACGGGCCTCGACGTGGCGGTCGAGTACCGGCCCGTCGACGTCGCCGGCATCCCGGACTCGGACGGCCTGCGCGTGCTCAAGTCCGGACTCTTCGACATCGTCTCGATCCGCGGCCCGCAGGTCAGCCGCGACGAGCCCACCGTGCTGGGCCTTGATCTCATCGGCATGAACGAGCTACGCCGCCGGCAAGGCGCATACCGAGGCCTTCTTCCCGACCGTGGCGGCCCGCCTCAAGGGCAGTTCAACGCCAAGCTCCTGGGCCTCTGGCCGGCCGGCCCGCAGGTCATCTTCTGCAAGCCCGAGATCCGCGAGCCTCGCCGATCTTCCAGGGCTGAAGGTCCAGTCGGCGACCAGAGCGCTGCGGCCTTCGTCGACGGCCTGGGTGCTACGGGCGTGCCGATGCCCTTCGGCGAGGTGCAGCAGTCGCTGGCGCGCGGCGTGGTCGACTGCGCCATCACCGGCCCTGCCTCGGCCAATTCCGGCGGCTGGCCGGAAGCCACCACCACCGTCCTGCCCATCGCCCTGCAGCTCGCGATCAACGGCTATGCCGTCAACCTCGACACCTGGAACGGCATGGCGCCCGAGGACCAGGCGAAGCTGCAGTCCGCCATCGAGGCGCTGAGCGCCGACATTTGGGCCTATTCCGAGGAGCTCTACGAGGACGCGATGCGCTGCAACGCCGGTGCCGAGCCCTGCACCCACGGCAAGCCCTACGCGCTGAAGGAGGCACCGGTCTCCGACGCGGATCTCGCCACCGTCGCCGCCGCCGTGGGCGAGGTGTCGCTGCCGATCTGGGCGGAGCAGTGCAACGCGGTCAACCCGGGCTGCGAGGCGGCCTGGCGGGAAGCCGTGGGCACCAAGCTCGGTCTCTGATCGGCAGGTCGTCGGCGCGGCAGGAGGAGAGGGGGGATGAAGATCGTCGCCCGGATGGCCGGCATCACCTTCGGAGTCATGATGCTGGCCCTCTCCTTCGCCATCGCCGCCGAGACCCTGCTGCGCAAGTTCTTCGCGTACTCCTTCGGCGGCATCGACGAGCTCGGCGGCTATGCCGTCGCCATTGCCGGGCCGCTCGCCTTCACCGTGGCGGCCGTCGAGCAGGCGCATATCCGCATCAACCTGCTCCACGGCCGCCTGCCCGAGGCGGCGCGCGGCGTCCTGAACGTCGTGGCGGCCGTGTCGCTGGCGCTGCTCGCCCTCTTCCTCCTCTACTTCACCATCCGCACGGTGCAGGACACCAGCGCCTACCGATCGATCGCCCAGACCCCCTGGGCCACGCCGCTCATCTACCCGCAGGCGGTCTGGCTCGCGGCGATGGGCGTCTTCGCGGCCGCGGCGCTGGTCCTGGCCCTGCAGGCGCTCCGCTGCCTGGCCCGCCGGGACTGGGCCGTGCTCGACCGGCGCTTCGGGCCGGGCTCGGCGGAAGCCGAGCTGCAGGCCGAGCTCGACGACCTGGAGAAGCGGCGGGAGCCCCAGCCATGAGCATCGCCGTCGTCGGCCTCGGCTTCGCCGCCATGCTGCTCCTCATGTTCCTCGGCCTGCCCGTGGCGGTCGCCATCGTCGCCGTCGGCGCCATCGGCGGCTGGCTCGGCTTCGGCATGCCGCTCGTCGACATGATGGGCGGGGTGATCTGGTCGAGCCTCAACAGCCCCTCCATCCTCGCCATCCCGCTCTTCATGCTGCTCGGCGAGCTGATGCTTCGGGGCGGCATCGCCGACCGCATGTACGACGCGCTGGCGGTCTGGTTCGGCCGGCTGCCGGGGGGGCTCCTGCACACCAACATCGCCACCTGCGCCCTCTTCTCCGCCACCTCGGGCTCGTCGGTGGCGACCGCCGCCACAGTCGGCACGATCGCCCTGCCGGCGCTCGAGAAGCGCAACTACGCGACCCGCGCCTCGCTCGGCAGCCTCGCCGCCGGCGGCACGCTCGGCATCCTCATCCCGCCGAGCATCAACCTCCTCGTCTACGGCTCGCTCGCCAACACCTCGGTGGCCCAGCTCTTCACCGCCGGGCTCGTCCCGGGCATCCTCCTCGCCTTGTGCTTCTCGCTCTACATCCTGGCCTTCGAGCGCAGCGGCGACGCCGAGCACGCGGTCGTGCCGCTCGCCGTCAAGCTCGCTCACCTGCGCCACCTCGTGCCGCCGCTGGTCATCTTCCTCGTGGTCATGGGCAGCATCTATGGCGGGCTGGCGACGCCGACCGAATCGGCCGCCCTCGGCGTGGTCATCGCCCTGGCCTTCGTCGCCGGCAGCGGCCGGCTCGACCTCGACCTTCTCGTCAACAGCGCGATGCAGGCGGCGCGCACCACCGGCATGGTCGTCATCGTCCTCACCTGCGCGCTCCTCCTCAACATCACCATCTCGATGCTCGGTGTGACGCAGGCCGTGACCCAGTGGGTCGGCTCCTTCGGTCTCGACCGGCTGACCCTGCTGCTCGTGCTGATCGTCTTCTACCTCGTGCTCGGCGCCTTCCTCGATGCCATGTCGATGCTGGTGCTCACCGTGCCCATCGCCGTGCCGATGATGGCGACGGTCGGCGTCGACGCCATCTGGTTCGGCATCTTCATCGTCCTGATGTGCGAGATCGCGCTCATCACCCCGCCGGTCGGCATGAACCTCTTCGTCGTGCACGGTGTGCGGCGCGACGGCGGCAGCTTCGGCGACGTGATCAAGGGGTCGCTGCCCTACGTCGCCGTCATGATCGCGTTCACGGTCCTCATCATCCTCGTCCCGGACATCGTCATGTGGCTGCCGGACAGCCTGGCGGGCCGTCGATGAGCATGGCGGGCGCCGACCGGCGACGCCGGCTCCTCGTCGTCAACCCCAACAGCAACCCCCTGGTGACGCGCCTCGTCGACGCGGCGACGCAGGCGGCCCTGCCGCCCGGCTACGTGCCACCACCGCAAGCCCCGCCGACGGGCCGTTCTCGATCGAGACGCCCGCGCACCGTGCCGCGGCCGTGCCCGGCGTGCTGGGCCTGATCGAGCGGCATCTCGAGGATGGCTTCGCCGGCTACGTCCTCGCCTGCTTCGACGACATCGCTGTGCCGGAGACCCGTGCTCGCGTCAGGGCCCCGGTCACCGATCTCGCCGAGGCCGGCATCTCGGCCGCCGTGGCGGCGGGCGGCCGCTTCACCGTGCTCACCACCGTCACCGCGGCGGTGCCGCGCATCGAGGAGCTGGCACGGCGCTACGGTGCCGGCGGGCGCTGCACCGTCCGGGCCGCCGATCTCGGCGTGGCGGCTGTGGCGGAGCGCTCGCCGTCCACCCTGGCGCGCCTCACGGAAGTGATCGAGACCGCACTCACGGCGGACCGGGCCGAGCTGATCCTCTTGGGCTCCGGTGCGCTGGCCGGTGCCGCGCCGCTGCTCGAGCCTTCCTGCGCCGTGCCCGTCATCGACGCCGCCGCTGCGGCGGTGCGGCGTGTGGCCGCTCAGATCGAAGCCATGTAGCCGCCGTCGACATAGAGGATCTGGCCCGTGACGTAGCGTGCCGCGTCCGAGGCGAGGAAGACGGCACTGCCGACGAGATCGCGCAGGTCACCGAACCGCCCGGCCGGGATCCTCGCCAGCATCGCCCGCTGCCAGGCCTCGTCCGCATAGAACGTCTCGGTCAGCGCCGTTCGGAAATAGCCGGGGCCGATCGCGTTCACCCTGATCTTGAGCGGCGCCCACTCGGTCGCCAGTGCCCGCGTCAGGCCGAGCAGCCCGGCCTTCGAGGCGCCGTAGGGAGCGGCCGTCGGCACGCCCACCGCCGAGGTGAGCGAGCAGATGTTGAGGATGGTGCCACCCTTCGCCTTGCCCATCAGGCGGGCCGCCGCCTGGGCGGTGAAGAAGGCGCCCCGGAGATTGGTCTCGTGGATCCGGTCCCAGAGCTCCTCCTCGACCTCGAGCGAGGCGCAGACCTCCTCCGTGCCGGCGTTGACGACGACGAGGTCCAGGCCGCCCAGAGCCGTCGCCGCCTCCTTCACGCCGCGCCGGATGCCGTCGACCGAGCGCGCCTCCATGGCGACCGGCACGGCCCTGCGGCCCTGCTCCTCGATCGCCGCCACCACGTCGGCGAGCCCCGCCACATCGCGCGCCGTCACCGCCACGTCCGCCCCGAACCGGGCGAGCCCGATGGCCAAGGCCTCGCCGATCCCGCGGCTGGCCCCGGTGACGAGGGCACGACGGCCCTTCAGGTCGAAAGTGGCGTCGACGGCGTCGATCATGGTAGCGTTCCGTCTGGCAATGCATTGATGACAGGTGGTGGAAGCTGGAGCAGGGAAGGCTTCGGCGCAAGGATCGGGGGGTCGGCCGATGCGACATGCGCTCGAATGGATCGAGCAGCGGGCACTGGAGGATGTGAGCCGGGCCATGGCGGGCCGGGCAGGGGAGCTCGGACAGGCCTGCCGTGATCTCGCCGGCGCACATCTTTCGGCCTACGGCGCCCTCCCGCCCTCGGCCATCGTGGTCAACCGCACGATCGGCCTCGGCCTCCACCGTGCGGCCGACGCGGCCATCCTCGACGAGCTCGTGGCGACCTACGCCGCCGCCGGGGTCCGTCGCTACTTCGTCCACCTCCATCCCGAGGCGCAGCCGGCCGACCTCGATGCCATGCTGGGTGCCCGCGGGCTCGTCGCCGCGCGCGCCTGGGTCAAGTTCGAGCGCGGCCGGGAAGCGCCGCCCGATGTGGCGACCACGCTCGATCTCCGCCTCGCCGGCCCCGCGGATGCCGCCACCCTCGGCACCATCGCCGCCGACGCCTTCGATCTCGGCCCTCAGGGCCAGGGCATCGTCGCGGCCCTGATCGGTCGGCCCAACTGGCATGTCTTCATGACCAGCCACGCCGGTGCCGTCGCCGGCTGCGGTGCGCTCTATGTCGAGGACGGCATCGGCTGGCTCGACTGGGGTGCCACTGCCCCGGCCTTCCGCGGTCGCAACGGCCAGTCGGCGCTGCTGCGCCGGCGGATCGAGGCCGCCCTCGACCTCGGCTGCCGGACGATCGCCACCTGCACGGGCGAGGAGGTGCCGGGCGACCCCCAGATCTCCTGGCACAACATCATCAAGATGGGCTTCACCCGGGCCTATACGCGCCGCAACTTCGCCCCGCCGCGCGAGCCGTAGGTCCAAGCGCACTTGCCGTCCGTTGCGTCTGCCGGCAGGCTGCCGACGGTATTCCCAACCCCGGCAGAGGTGCGTGCGTGCAGCCGATGGTGCGGCTTTCGGGCGTCGGCAAGACGTTCGGCAGGGAGGGTGGCGGGACGGTGGCGGTCGATGCCGTGTCGCTCGACCTCGCGGCCGGCCGCTTCCTCACCATCCTCGGCCCCTCGGGCTGCGGCAAGACCACGCTGCTGCGCATGATCGCGGGCTTCATCGCGCCCACCACCGGGCGCATCGAGGTCAACGGCACGGCCGTCGAGAGCGTGCCGCCCTGGCGCCGCTCGATCGGCATGGTGTTCCAGCGGCTCGCCCTCTTCCCGCATCTCTCGGCCTTCGACAACGTCGCCTACCCGCTCCGCATGCGGCGCTTCCCGGCTTCCGGCATAGGTGGGCGGGTGGAGCGCTATCTCGAGCTCGTCCGCCTGCCCGGCATGGGCGACCGGCGGCCGCACGAGCTCTCCGGCGGCCAGCAGCAGCGCGTCGCCATCGCCCGCGCCCTCGTCTTCGAGCCGGACATCCTCCTCCTCGACGAGCCGCTCGCCGCCCTCGACCGGAAGCTCCGGGAGGACATGCAGCTCGAGTTCCGCCGCATCCAGCAGGAGCTCGGCGTCACCACCATCAACGTCACCCACGACCAGCGCGAGGCGCTCGTCATGTCGGACGAGGTGATGGTCATGCACCAGGGCCGGGTCCAGCAGTCGGCCCCGCCGGCCGAGACCTACGGCCGACCCGCCAACCGCTTCGTCGCGGGCTTCCTCGGCCTCACCAACTTTCTCGACGCCCTGGTCCTGCGCGCTGGGGCCGGGCGCTGCGTGGTGCGAGTCGGCGAGGCCGAGCTCGAGGGCACCGGCAATGTCGCCGCCGGTGCGCGGGTCACGGCAGCGCTTCGCGCCGAAAAGGTCCGTCTCCTCGGCCCCGGCATCGTCCCCGGCCCCGAAACGCGCTTCACCGCCACCGTCACCGAGGTCGTGTTCGAGGGCGACCGCATCCTCTATGAGGTCGCGGTCGCAGCGCTCGGCAACGCCCGGCTGCAGCTCTTCGACCACGACCCGGAAGGCCACGGCCGGCACGCGACGGGCGATGCGGTGACGGTCGGCTGGTCGCCGGCCCATCTCTTGCTTTTCCCCGATTGAACCACGTCAGAAAAAGGAGGGACCCCATGTCCAGGAGCTCGACCACCTTCGGCCGCCGCCGCCTGCTCCAGGCGGCCGGCCTCGGCACCACGGCACTCGCCACGCCCTGGCTCTGGCGCCGGCCGGCCATGGCCCAGGACAAGCCCGCCGAGCTCATCGTCCGCGCCTGGGGCGGGGTCTGGGTCGAAGCGCTGGACAAGGGCGTCTCGCAGCCCTTCACCGAGGCCACCGGCATCGCCATCCGCCACGACCTCACCGAGGACAACGAGATCCGCCCGCGCATCTGGGCCGCCGTCGACCAGGGCCGGGTGCCGCCGATCCACGTCAACTGGGACACCTCGACCAACGCCACCAAGTCGTCGCTCCGGGGCGTCACCGAGGACCTGGGCGACCTCGCGAACCTCGCCGACATGCTGCCGGCCGCCACGCCCGCCGGCTTCGACGGCGTGCCGATGATCAACATGTACTCCTATGTCTACGTCCTGGCCTATCGCGACGAGGCCTTCCCCGACGGCCCGCCCGTGAGCTGGCGGGAAATGCTGGAGCCGCGCTTCAAGGGCCGGGTCGCCCTCTACAATGACGGCATCGGCTTCCACCCTGCCGCCCAGATCGCCGGCGGCGGGACGCTCGCGGGCATCCCCGACGACATGGAGCCCTGCTGGGAGTTCATCCGCGAGCTCAAGGTGCAGGAGCCGCTGCTCGGCGAGGACCCGGACTTCACCGCCTGGTTCCAGAACGGCGAGATCGACATCGCCTGCACCATCCTCTCCAACGCCCGGGCGGCCAAGCAGAACGGCATCGCCGTCTCCTGGACCGTGCCGGAGGAGGGGGCCAAGGTCGACACGGACGGCATGTGGGTCCCCAAGGGCCTGCCCGAGAACGAGCTCTACTGGGCGAAGGAGTACGTCAACTTCGCCATGAGCCAGCCCGCCCAGCAGGAATGGACGAGCCTCCTCGGCCTACCCGGCCTCCGCCCCGGCCTCACGGCACCCGAGGACCTCGTCGGCGACCCCGCCTACCCGCAGACCCCCGAGGACTTCGCCCGCCTCATCTCGGTCCCGACCAAGATCCTCGTCGAGAACGAGAGCGACTGGTTCCAGAAGTTCCAGGAGATCATGCAGGGATAGGCTGAAATCCGGGGAGGCGGCGCCTCCCCTGTTGGGGCTTGCGAGCGACCGCTTGGGCGCCTACCTTAGCTAAGGTTAGCCAAGGAGTCCTGTGCCGTGCATACCGTGAACATGCTGGAAGCGAAGACGCAGCTCTCGAAGCTCGTCGAGGCCGTCGAGAGCGGCGCCGAAGCGGAGATCGTCATCGCCCGCAACGGCAAGCCGGCGGCAAAGCTGGTGCCGGTCGCGTCCGTGGTTACGGCAAGACGCGAGCTCGGCTTTCTCGAGGGCAAGTATCCCTCGACCAGCCAGGAAGAGTTCGATCTGACCAATGACGAGATCTACCGGATGTTTTTCGGTGACGACGAGTGAGGCTGCTGCTGGACACCCAGATCGCCATCTGGATGCTCAATGACCGGTCGAGAGTGCCACGACATATCGTCGACCTGATCGGGGACCCCGCCAATCGCGTGTTCGTGTCGGCGGTAAGCATCTGGGAGATATCGATAAAGTTCCCGCTCGGCAAAGCGACGGCACCGCCCTTCTCCGGCGAGGAGGCGATCCGTCACTTCACGCGGGCCAGCTTCAGCCTCCTCCCGGTCACGCCCGAGCACGCCGCGGCCGTCGGCACGCTGCCGCATCACCACGGCGACCCCTTCGACCGCCTCCTGATCGCCCAGGCGCTGACCGAGCCGCTGCGGTTCGTCACCGCCGACCGCAGACTCGCCGCCTACAGCGACACCATCATCCAGTGCTAGTCCAGCTCGCCCCGCGTCCGGATCACCTTGTGCAGCAGGCCATACGCCATGGCCTCCTCGGGGAACATCCAGTGGTCGCGGTCGGTGTCCTTGGCGATCCGCTCGATCGGCTGGCCGGTCTCGTTCGCGAAGATCCGGTTGAGCCGCTCGCGCATCTTGATGATCTGCTCGGCCTGGATGCCGATATCCGACGCCGAGCCCATCATCCCGCCCGAGGGCTGGTGCAGCAGAAAGCGCGTGTTCGGCAGGCAGAAGCGGTTCTCCCTGGATGCACCGACGAAGATCAGCGCCCCCGCCGAGGCGACCCAGCCCGTGCCGATCGTCCGGACCTTGGGGCCCACGAACTTCAGCATGTCGTAGATCATGTCGCCGGATTCGACATGCCCGCCGGGCGAGCTGATGAAGACGTTGATCCAGTCGTCACCGTCGCTCGCCAGCGCCAGGAGCTGGGCCGCCACCAGCTTCGCCATCTTGTGCTCGACCTGGCCGGCGATCAGGATGGTGCGGCTCTTGAACAGCCGCTCCTCGAGCATGCCGCCCGCCTTGGCACTGTCGTCGGGCTTCTTCTTCTCGTCCTCGTCGTCCAGCCACATCGAATGGAATCTCCATTGGCGGCCAGCCACCCGCAGTTGAGCGCCGGCCTTTGAAACCTCGTGGCACCGTACCTAGCGCCCCACCGGCCGAAGAACAATCCGCGCCTGCCCGCACGGTGGGCCTCCGCCTGCTCGACGGGCTGGAGGTGGTGCGTGCTGCCCTCTTCCCCAAAGGCGGCGGCGGGCTCACGCCCTGGCTCTTCCTCCTGCCGGCGCTGCTCCTGACGTTCCTTCTCGTCGCCGGCATCGTGCCCTTGCTCGACACCTCGCTGCGCGAGCTCGACCGCGCCACCTTCCGCCCGGGCGAGGCCTGGACGCTCGCCAATTTCCACACGCTTTGGGAGCGCCCCGTCTACACCTGGCTCGCGGCCCGGACGATGGGGGCCGCCCTCGTCGTCACCGCCCTCAGCCTGCTGCTCGCCTTGCCTTACGCCTGGCTCATGGTCCGCACACCCCGGCCCTGGCTGCGGAAGCTCCTCCTGGTCTCGCTCTTCCTGCCCTTCTTCATCGGCCAGGTGGTGCGCGCCTATGGCTGGCTCGTGGTGCTCGGCAACCAGGGGCTCGCCAACGCCGTGCTCGGCTGGCTCGGCCTGCCGCCGGTCGCCATCCTCTACACCCTGCCGGGCGTCATGCTCGGCCTCGTGCAGTACATGCTGCCGTTCGCCGTGCTGATGCTGGCCCCGGCCTTCACCGCGGTGCCCCAGGAGGTGGAGCTCGCCTCCGGCAGCCTCGGCGCCACCCCGGCGCGCACCTTTCGCCACATCGTCCTGCCGCTGGTCCGCCCGGGCCTCGTCGCCGCCGCCGTCGTCGTCTTCACGCTCTCGCTCACCGACTTCGCCATGCCGGCGATCATGGGCGGCGGCCGCAACGACTTCATCGCCAACGCCATCTACGATGCCTTCTTCTCGCTCAGCGACCCGGGCCTCGGCAGCGCGCTGGCCATTCTTTTGACCCTCGCCGGCACCACCATCGCCGGCATCATGCTCGCCCTCTTCGGGCTCGGCACGCTCGGCTACGTGCGGCGCGGCTGATGCAGCGCTCGCCCTTCACCCTCCTGCTCGGCCTGGTCGTCGCCTTCGACCTCGTCTTCCTCGCCGTGCCGACGCTGGTCGTCGTCGTCATCTCGTTCACCAGCGGCAACATGGTGGCCTTCCCGCCCGAGGGCTTCTCGCTTCGCTGGTACGGCGTGCTGCTCAGCAAGCCCGAGTTCCTGGCGGCACTCGGCCGCTCGCTCTGGGTGGGTGTCGTCTGCACCGCCCTCGCCGTGCCCGCCGGCACGGCCGCCGCCCTGGCGCTCGCCCGCTGGCGCATCCGCTACCCCGTGGGCCTCCAGCTCTATTTGCTGCTGCCCTTCACCGTGCCGCTGGTCGTCTCGGGCATCGCCCTCATGCTGCTCTTCGGCCGCCTGGGCATGCTGGGGCAGGTCTGGCCGGTGGGCCTTGCCGCCTGCGTCATCAACCTGCCCTTCATGATCTGGGCGGTGGCGGCGTCGGTGAACCATCTCGACCCCGACCTCGAGAACGCCGCCATGAACTGCGGTGCGGCACCCACCCACCTTCTTCACCGTCACCCTGCCGGCGGTCGCACCGGGCATCCTTACCGGTGCGCTCGTCATGTTCATCCTCGCCGTCAACGAGTTCCTGGTCAGCCTCATGCTGGTCGACGCGCGAATCGTCACCTTGCCGGTCCTCGTCTACAACGCCATCCGCAACATCATCACCCCCGACCTCGCCGCCGTCTCGGTCGTCTACCTCCTGATCGCCATCGGTGCGATCTGGCTGCTCGACCGCCTCGTCGGCCTCGACATCCTCCTCGAGTCCAAACGGAACTGACGAAGCCCATGATCAATCTCTTCGAGCTCGGGAAGCTCGACCCGGCCGCACGCGAGGCGCTCCTGCTGCGCACCGAGGCCGATCTCTCAGCCTTCATGCAGCCGGTGGCCCGGATCATCGACCGGGTGCGGGACGGCGGCGACGCGGCCATCGCCGAGCTCGCCCGCGAGATCGACAAGGTGACCCTCGACCCCGCCGGCCTCGAGGCGACCGAGGCCGAGTTCGCCGCCGCCGACCGGGCGCTCGAGCAGGACGTCAAGGACGCCATCGCCTACGCGGTCGACAACATCCGTCGCTTCCACGAGCGCCAGAAGCCCGAGGACATGTGGCTGATGGAGATCCGCAAGGGCATGTTCGCCGGCGAGCGCTGGTCGCCGATCGGCTCGGTCGCCTGCTACGTGCCGCGCGGCAAGGGCGCCTTCCCGTCGGTCATGATGATGACCATCATCCCGGCCGTGGTCGCCGGTGTTGCCGAGATCGTCGTCCTGACCCCGCCGACCCCGGAGGGCGGCATCGACGCGGCCTCGCTCTACGCCGCGCGCATGGCCGGCGTGCGCCGGGTCTTCCGCGTCGGCGGGGCCGTCGCCGTCGCCGCCGCCGCCCACGGCACGGCGACGATCCCGAAAGTGGCCAAGATCGTCGGCCCGGGGAGCCCCTGGGTGGTCGCCGCCAAGCGGCATCTGGCGGACCGGATCGACACGGGCCTGCCCGCCGGCCCGTCCGAATCCATCGTCCTCGCCGACGCCACCGCCAACCCCGACATCGCCGCCCTCGACCTCCTGATCGAGGCCGAGCACGGTGCCGACAGCAGTGCTTATCTCGTGACCGACAGCCGCGAGGTCGCCGAGCGCGCCCGCGCCCGCCTGCCCGAGCTGATCGCCAATCTCGGCGCCGAGCGGCGGGGTTATGTCGAGGCCGTGCTCGGCGGCAAGTGCGGCGGCATCGTCCTCGCCCCCTCCTGGGAGGAGGCGGTCCGCTTCACCAACGACTACGCGGCCGAGCACCTCCTGATCCTGTCGAGTGAGCCGATGCAGCATCTCGGCGCCATCACCGACGCCGGCGAGATCCTCCTGGGCGAGAACACGCCCATGACCATCGCCAATTTCTGCCTCGGCCCCGACTGCGTCCTGCCCACCGCCGGCTGGGCACGCACCTTCTCCGCCCTCGGCGTGCAGGACTTCATGAAGCGCACCAGCCTCGGCCACATCACCCGCGCCGGCTTCGCCGAGCCGGCCCGCCACGCGGCCGTGCTCGCCCGCTACGAGGGCTTCGAGGCGCACGCCCAGGCGCTCGGCAAGCTTCGCGACAGCTTCCGGCCCTAGGAACCGCCCGGCCCGGACGTTTCGTCGCTTCCGCGAAGCCCCGCCGCCGTCCAGACTGCGGCGGTGATCCCGGCTTCGAGGAACGATGCGGCAAAGGCGGCGGCTATTCGGGCGATGGGCGGGCAGGGCGGCGCTGCTGGCGCTGCTGCTGCAGCTCGCCCAGCCCTGGCTCGGCCTGCAGCCGGTCAGGGCGGAGACCGGGCCGGGCGGGCCGGTGCTCGTCATCTGCACCGGCGACGGCCTGCTCCGCATCTACGCCGACGGCACGCCGGTGCAGGAAACCGACCGGCAGGGCCCGCATTGCGCGGCCTGCGTCGCCCGGCTGCACGGCCCGGCTCTCCTGCCGACCGCCCCGGTCCTGCGCCTGCCGCGAGTCCGGGCTGCCATCGCCGTCGCGGCTTTGGTGCCCGAGACGGCAGCCGGGGCCGCGACCCCGCCGCTGCCGGCGCGCGGCCCACCGGCAGGCTGAGCCGGCCCCACCGATCCTCTTCCCGTCAATGACCCGGGGGCGTCTCGCGTGGCCTGCGGCCCGCCGCCCCGGCTGATCCATCTGGAGACCATCCATGCTGCGCTGGATTCTTTCGAGCACCCTTGCCCTTGCCACCATCGGCGCCGTTCAGGCGCACGAGTTCACGGTCGGCGAGCTGGTCATCGAGCACCCATGGGCCAGAGCCACCGCGGCGCACCAGGCGAACGGCTCGGCCTATTTCGTCATCGAGAACGGCGGCGAAGCCGACCGCATCCTGGGTGCCACGAGCCCGGTGGCAGGCCGGGTCGAGCTGCACACCCACATCAATGACAACGGCGTCATGCGCATGCGCCAGGTCAAGGCCATCGACCTGCCGGCCGGCGAGACGGCGCTCGCCCCGGGTGGCCTGCACATCATGCTGTTCGATCTCGGCGCACCCCTGGTCGAGGGCGAGACCTTCCCGCTCACCCTCACGCTGGAGAAGGCCGGTGAGGTCGAGCTCGAGGTCAAGGTCGAGCCGGTGACCTACGGCATCGGCGGCGACACCAAGGGCCACGGGGGCCATCAGGGCCACGGCAGCGGCGGCTGAGGCAGGGCCGGGTCGCGCCTGCGTCGTACAGGCGCGACCCGCGGCTCATTCGGCCCGCTTCCTGCCGGTGACCATGGCGCGCACCAGGTTCTCGCCATGCGAGATGCTCGAGAAGATCACCCCGGCGATGTGCACGGCAATCATCACCAGCATGAGGTTGGCCGCGACCTCGTGGATCTCCTTGAGCCACCTGGGCTCGTGGCCGAAAAAGTCGGTGGTGAGCAGCCAGCCCGAGCCGCCGGTCACCAGGAGCCCGGCAAGCAGCGCGAAGACCATGGCCGCCCCCAGCGGGTTGTGGCCGAGATAGCGCCTGGCCCGCATCGCGAGCGCATCCCGCGCATAGGCGAGGGTGGTCGCCGGGCCGAAGGCGAAGTCCCTGAACCGGGCGTGCGGCGAGCCCACAAAGCCCCAGATCAGGCGCAGGCCGACCAGCGCCAGCACGCCATAGCCCAGAAGCTCGTGCAGCCAGTCGATCTCCTCGCCCGTCAGCCAGGCTGCCGCGAAGAGCGTCACCAGCGACCAGTGGAACAGCCGGACGAACGGGTCCCAGACCGGCACCAGCCGGGGCGCTGCGGCCAGCTCGGCGGGATGTGCGGCGGCCATCAGTGGTCATCCTGCACGACGGCGCCGGAGACGGGGTCGATATGGGCCTCGACCTCGAAGCCATTGGCATCCCGGCCCTCGACCTCGTAGCAATGGCCCTCGCGATCGATCTCGCGGACCTCGTAGCCCATGCCCTGGAGCCTCGTGCGGAGTTCCGTCTCGCTCATCCACTGGTCCCGCGGGGCGTCGGTGCATTTTGGGTCGGATGCCAGTGCCGGCAGGGCCAGCAACATGGGTGCCACGGTGGCGGCGAGCATCAGGAGCTTGCGCATGATCGACTTCTCCGGGTCATCGGCCGGCAACATCGCCGACACCGGCGACCATAGGGGCTCGACCCTGTCGCCGACCTGTCCGCCCTTGTCAGCGTCCTGTCAGCGATGCAGCCTTATCCTCGCCCGATGACCCGCGCCGGACTCGCCTCGATCACCCTGCTCCTCGCACTGCTGCCCGTGGCGCTCGCCGTGGCGGACGACGATCACGATCGCGCCCGGGCCGCGCTCCAGCGTGGCGAGGTGCTGCCGCTCGCCGATATCCTGGAGCGCGTCCAGGGGGAGGTCGAGGGGGAGGTGATCGCGACCGAGTTCGAACGGGAGGACGGCCGCTGGGTCTACGAGCTCAAGCTGATCGACGCCGGCGGCCGCGTGGTCGAGCTCGAGGTGGACGCCGTGGACGGCCGCATCCTGCATGCGGAGCCCGACGATTGAGGCTGCTCCTGGTCGAGGACGACGACCGGATCGCCCGCGATGTCACGGCACTCCTCGAGGCGCAGGGGCATCGCGTCGACCACGTCGCCAATGGCGAGGAGGCTTGGTTCAGGGGCGACGTCGAGGACTACGCCGCCGTCGTCCTCGATCTCGGCCTGCCCGGCATGGACGGGCTCGCCGTGCTCAAGCGGTGGCGCGCCAACGGCCGGGCGATGCCGGTCCTCGTGCTCTCGGCCCGGGGCACCTGGAAGGAGCGCGTCGAAGGCATCGACGCCGGTGCCGACGACTACCTGCCCAAGCCCTTTGAGCCGGAGGAGCTGGCCGCCCGCCTCCGCGCCCTGATCCGCCGCTCCGCCGGGCAGGGCCGACCCGTGCTCGAGATCGGCGGGGTCAGCCTCGACCCGCGTGCCATGCGGGTCCGCGTCGGGGGCGTCCCCACAGCACTCTCGCCCCAGGAATACCGGCTGCTCGACTACCTCATGCTGCACGCCGGCCGGGTGGTGCCGCCGAGCGAGCTGATCGAGCAGCTCTATGGCGACGACGCGAGCCGGGAGACCAATACGATCGAGGTGCTGGTCGGCCGCCTGCGCAGAAAGCTCGGGGTCGAGCTGATCTCGACCCGGCGCGGCTTCGGCTACACGATCGAGCTGGGCGACCCGCCGCCTTGAGCAGCCAGTCGCTGCGGCTTCGCCTGCTGCTCGCCCAGGCCGCCTCGGTGGCCGTGGCCCTGGTGCTCGCCGGCATCGGCCTCACCTTGCTCTTCGAGCGTCATCTCGAAAGCCGGGTCGACGCGGAGCTCGCGACCTATGTTCGCCAGCTCGCGGCACAGCTCGGCGTCGATGCCGAGGGCGCGCTCACCCTGGGCGCACCGCTCGCCGACCCGCGCTTCGCCGTCCCGCTCAGCGGCCTCTACTGGCAGATCGAGGAGATGGATACCGGCGAGCTGCATCGTTCGCGCTCGCTTTGGGACAATGCGCTGCCGCTGCCCGAGGACGAGCCCGGGCCGGGCCAAGCGCATCGGCACGAGCTTCCCGGGCCGGGTCACAGCCGGCTTCTCGTGCACGAGCGTCTGGTGCGGCTCGCCGATGGGGTCGGCGAACGCCGCATCCGGATCGCGGCGGCCGTGGATCGCGCCACGCTCGACGCCGCACGCGCCGACTACGTCCGTCAGCTCGCAACGGCGCTGGCCGGCCTCGCCCTCGTGCTGATCGCCGCGGCCGCCGTGCAGGTCTGGTACGGGCTTCGCCCCTTCGAGGCTGTCCGCCGGGCGGTGACGGCGGTGCGCGAAGGCCGGACGAAACGTCTCGATGGCCGCTTTCCGGACGAGATCCGGCCGCTCGTCCAGGAGGTCGACGCGCTCCTCGAGGCGCAGGAAAGGTCGCTGACCCAGGCCCGGCAGCGCGCTGCCGATCTGGCGCACGGCCTGAAGACCCCGCTCACCGTGCTCGGCAGCGAGGCCCGGGCACTCGCCGCCAGGGGCGAGAACAGGGTCGCCGCCGAGCTCGACGGATTGGCCCTGGACATGCGGCGCCACATCGAGCGCGAGCTCGCCCGCACCCGCCTCGCCGGTGCTGCCGGCCGGGGCCAGGCGACAGCGCTCGCCCCGGTCATCGAGCGGCTGGTCCGCACGCTCCGCCGCACGCCTGCGGGCTCGGCACGGGACTGGCGGCTCGACGTGCCGGAGCACCTCGAGATCGCGGTCGAGGCCGACTACCTGGGCGAGCTCCTGGGCAACCTGCTCGACAATGCGGCCAAGTGGGCGCGCAGCGTCGTCTCCGTCGAGGCCGTGCCGGACACCGGCAACGTGCTGCTCACCATCGCCGATGACGGGCCGGGCGTCGATGCAGCCGGGCTCGACCGGCTCGGCACGCGCGGCCACCGACTCGACACGGCAAAGCCCGGCCACGGCATCGGCCTCGCCATCGCCCGGGACATCGCTCAGGCCTATGGCGGCGCCATCGCCTTCGCCAACCGCCCGGAAGGCGGGCTGCGTGTCACCCTGACCGTGCCGGCGGCTCAGTCCCCCACCGGCCAGGCCTCCATGCGGTAGGCGCTGTCCCAGAAGAGCCACTCGTACTGCGCCGAGCGGGCGAAGGCCGAAGCCATGCGCTCCCGCTCACCCGCGCCGGCCCGCTCGGCCGCCCGGTCGGTGATGGCGATCACCTCCTCGACCGAGCGGGCGAAGTCCGGCGAGGCATAGGTGTCGATCCAGGGCTGGTAGAAATTGCCGGCAACCGAAAGGCTCGCGATCCGCGTGCCGACATCGTGATAGATCCAAAAGCACGGCAGGATCGCCGCCACAGCCACCGGCCACGATTCCTGATGCGCCGTCGCCAGGAGGAAATTCGTGTAGGCGAGGCAGGAGGGCGAGGGCCGCGCCGCCGCCAGCTCGCCAGCGCTCACGCCGAATTGCTCCAAGAACGCCCCGTGCAGCGCCCGCTCGACCTTGAGCGCCCCCATGGCCGAGCCCGCGAACTTCTCCGTCGCCACGAGGTCCGGCGCCTTGCCGGCAGCCAGCGCCAGGACCCGCGAATACTGGTCGAGATAGAGCTTGTCCTGCAGCATGTAGAACCGGAACCGCTGCTGTGCGAGCGTCCCCGCCGCCAGCTCCGGTTGAACGGCAGCTCATCGATCGCCCGCCGCAGCTCGCCCGTGCGGGACCAGATGTCTTGCGTGAACGACGTCAAGCGTGTCTCCCTCGGCTGTCCCGCGCGAACGACGGGTTCCTCCGCATGCACCGCGCCGAACGTCGATGTAGTATGTTGATGCGGCACGAAACGGGAAAGTGAGCATGGCAGCCGTCCTTGTCGCGGACGCGAACGAGATCCTGGCGCGGCTCGGCATCGAGCCTGAGACGCTGGGCAATCTCTGCCGTGCCAACGGTGTTTCCCGGCTGGAAGCCTTCGGCTCTGCCGTGCGTGCCGATTTCGACCCGACCACCTCGGACCTCGACCTCGTCGTGGAGATCGAAGCACCGACCTGCGGTGCCTATGCCGAGCGCTACTTCGCTCTCGAGGAAGGGCTCGAAAGGCTGACCGGGAGAGCGGTCGACCTGCTCACGGCAGGCGGCGCTTGTCGTTCAGGATCGGTTCGGTTCGGCCTTCACAGCCCGCTCCAGGGCCTCACGGATGAACCTTTGGTAGGGCAGGCCCCGGGCAGCCGCTTTCGCCTTCACAGCCGCCAGCAGCTCCCCCGGCAGACGCATGTTCACCCGCTCGTTCTTCTTCGAGAACTCGAACTGCACCGGCTTGAAGCCCGACAGATCGTACTCGCTCAGATCAGCCTCATCGACGAACCGCTCCGCCTCCGCATCCGAGAGCAGGGGCGGCAGTTTTTTGAGTTTGTCCTTGTCCATAGCGCATGACCTCCTTTGCATGCATGTAGCGCGCACCCACCGGCCGGATAAGCGTCTGGCCGTCGAACTCCCGCAAGGTGAAGACCACGAACAGCCAGCGGCCTGCCTCGGTGCGCCCGATCGCCCGCAGGCGCTGTTCCGTCTGTGAGTGGTCCGGGTCTGCGTAGACGCCTGGTGAACCGTGAAAGAGCGCCTCGATCTCCTCGATCGACACGCCGTGCTTTCGGCATTTCTCGCGGTTGCCACGATCCCAATCAAACCCGTCAGCCTGCAAAACTCACCTCAACGTACATGCAATTGTACATACATATGTCATCTTTTTGCAAGCCTGTTGTGCTGCCATCATGTGAAGTTGGACGAGATCGCTTCACCTCGCTGAGCGTCGGCACGGTCGGTGGGATTTCCTCTTGGGGCAACGAGAAAAGCGCCGTGATTGTGGCGTCCGCGCGGAACCGGCGATGGGTGATCGAGGGCCGGACCGTCTTGGAGCAGCGCGGTCGAGGCTGAGTGTGACCCGTTGTCGTTCGGGAATGCCACCACCTCCTCCTTCCGACGCATCGCCCTATCTCTGCTGCTTGGCCTACGTCCTCGAACAGGACAAGACGCATGTCCCTTTTCGGCGCTACGCTGCGCGGAACGCTCGCCCTCGGCCTCCTCCTTGCTGCCGGGCCGGCCGCGGCCGAGATCATCGGCGACGTCTCGACCACGTTCCATTGGATCTCGCCCGACCACAAGATCGTCGTCGAGGTCTTCGACGACCCGAAGATCGACGGCATCAGCTGCTATCTGAGCCGCGCGCAGACCGGCGGCTTCAAGGGTGCCTTCGGGGTCGCCGAGGACACGTCGGATGCGTCGATCACCTGCCTGCAGGTCGGCCCGATCACCGTCACGGACGAGCTGGAGGAGGGCGAGGAGGTCTTCAAGCGGCGCACCTCCCTGATCTTCAAGTCGATGCAGGTGGTCCGGTTCTTCGACGCGAAGCGCAGCACCTTCGCCTATCTGGTCTATTCCGACCGGGTGATCGAGGGCAGCCCCAAGAACTCGATCTCGGCCGTCCCCGCCATGCCGTGGGGCGATGAGCTGCCCGATCTCGAAAAGGCCCGCTGAACGGCCCTCTCAGGCATCGGCGAGCAGCGCCCGCATCGTCCGCTCGAACCGCCGCAGGATCGCCTCGCCCGCCACATGCCGGCCGCCCTCCACCACCAGCCGGCCGCCGACCCGCACCGTTTCGACGGGGGCATTCCGCGCGGCGAAGAGCCAGCCGTCGATGAGCGCGTCGCCGCGCCGGCCGACCAGTGCGGGGTGGTGCGGGTCGAGCGTCACGATATCCGCGCGCCTTCCGACCGCGATCGCCCCCATGTTCTGCGCCAGCGCCTGCGCGCCGCCGGCGAGCGCCTTGTCGAGGAGCGTGCGCCCGACCGAGCTGCCGGGCGCCGCCAGCCGGTTGCGGCGCCGGTCGCGCAGGCGCTGGCTGTATTCGAGGCTCCGGAGCTCATCCGCGACATCGATGCGAATATGGCTGTCCGAGCCGACCCCGAAGCGCCCGCTTTGGCCCAGATAGTCGACGCCTTTGAAGATCCCGTCGCCGAGATTGGCCTCGGTCACCGGGCAGAGCCCCGCCACCGCCCCCGAAGCCGCGAGGTCGCGCACCTCGCCGTCGTCCAGATGGGTGCAGTGGATCAGGCACCAGCGCTCGCCGAGCCCGACCTCGTCGAGCAGCCAGCGCACCGGCCGTCGCCCCGACCAGGCGAGGCAGTCCGCCACCTCCTTCTCCTGCTCCGCCGCGTGGATGTGCAGCGGCCCGTCCGCGCAGGACTCGACCAGCCGCCGCAGGCTTTCCGGCGTCACCGCGCGCAGGCTGTGCGGCGCCGCCCCGACGACGAGCCCCGGGTGCCGCGCCCGCAGCGTCTCGATCAGCCGCAGCAACGCCTCGACATCCATGACGAAGCGCCGCTGCCCCGGCGTCGGCGGCGCGGCGCCGAAGGTGCCTTGATGAGTAGAGCACCGGCAGGTGGGTCAGCGCCATGCCGGTGCCCGCCGCCGCCGCGACGATCCGCTCGGCCAGCTCGGCCGGGTCGGCGTAGGCCCCGCCGCCCGTGTCGTTGTGCAGGTAGTGGAACTCGCCCACCGCCGTGAAGCCCGCCTCCAGCATCTCGGCATAGAGCTGGCCCGCGATCGCCTCCACGTCGTCGGGGTCAGCCGGTCGAAAAGCCGTACATGACCTCGCGCCAGGTCCAGAAGCTGTCTTCGGCCGGCCCCGCCCGCTCGGCGAGCCCCGCCATGCCGCGCTGGAAGGCGTGGCTGTGGACGTGGCCATGCCGGGCACGGCGATGGCCGCCCGCGATGCATCCGGGGCCGGCACGGCGCCGGCCTCGACCCGGGCGATCACCCGTCCCAGTCGACCTCGACCGCCACGTCCGCCGCCCAGCCTTCGGCCAAGAGCGCCTGCGCAAAAGAGCTTGATCATCCTGCCCTCCCGTCCAACCCTGCTTCTGACCAAATCCCGGGAGGCGGCAAGCGCTTGGCGCCATCATCCAGCATGCTCCTGACCAATGCCCGCTTCGCCACCATGCAGGCAGGCGGTGCCCCTATGGCGCCCTCGATGACGCGGCGCTGCTGATCGAGGCCGGGCGCATCGCCTGGCTCGGGCCGCGCAGCGCGGCGCCGCCGGCGGCGGATCCGCCGATCTCCGCGGCCGCTGGGTGCTGCCCGGCCTCGTCGATTGCCACACCCACCTCGTCTTCGGCGGCAACCGGGCGCGCGAGTTCGAGCTCCGCCTCGAAGGCGCCACCTACGAGGAGGTCGCACGGGCCGGCGGCGGCATCCTCTCGACCGTGACCGCCACCCGTGCCGCCAGCGTCGACGAGCTCGTCGCCAGCGCCCTGCCGCGCCTCGACCACCTCCTCGCCGAAGGTGTCACCACCATCGAGATCAAGTCCGGCTACGGGCTCGAGCTGGAAAGCGAGGCCCGCATGCTGCAGGCGGCCCGCCGGCTCGCCGCCGAGCGCGACGTCGAGGTGCAGACCTCGCTGCTCGCCGCCCACGCCGTCCCGCCCGAGTTCAAGGGCCGCCCCGACGCCTATGTCGACATTGTCGTGGCCGAGATCATCCCCGCCATGCGCAAGGCCGGCCTCGCCGACGCGGTGGACGGCTTCTGCGAGGGCATCGCCTTCACGCCCGAGCAGATGCGCCGCGTCTTCGCAAAGGCGCGGGCGGTCGACCTCCCGGTCAAGCTCCATGCCGAGCAGCTCTCCGACCTCAAGGGCGCCGTGCTCGCCGCCGGGTTCGCCGCCCTCTCCTGCGACCACCTCGAATATGTCCAGGAGGACGGGGTGCGCGCCATGGCGGCCGCCGGCACGGTCGCCGTGCTCCTGCCCGGCGCCTTCTACACGCTCCGGGAGAAGCAGGTGCCGCCCGTCGACCTCTTCCGCCGCCACGGCGTGCCGATCGCCATCGCCACCGACTGCAACCCGGGCTCGAGCCCCGCGACCTCGCTGCTGCTCATGCTCAACATGGCCGCCACGCTCTTTCGTCTGACACCCGAGGAGGCGCTCGCCGGCGTCACCCGCAACGCCGCCCGTGCCCTGGGCCTCGAAGCCGAGATCGGCACGCTCGAGGTCGGCAAGCGCGCCGATCTCGCCATCTTCGACATCGACCACCCGGCCGAGCTCGCCTACCGCATCGGCTACAACCCCCTCTTCGCCAGCCTGCGCGAGGGGCGCTGGCGGCCATGCTGACGCTCCGCCCGGGGGCGGTCACCCTCGCCGAATGGCGCGCCGTCCTGGACGGTGCCCCAGTCGGGCTCGACCCGGCCTGCCGCCCCGCCATCCGCGCCTCAGCCGCAGCCGTCCAGACCATCGTCGCCGAGAACCGCACGGTCTATGGCGTCAACACCGGCTTCGGCAAGCTCGCCTCGACCCGCATCGCCAGGGACGACCTCGAGCTCCTGCAGAAGAACCTCGTCCTCTCGCACTCGACCGGCACCGGCCCACCGCTGCCGAAACCCGCTCGTCCGCCTGATCGCGGCGATGAAGGCGGCGAGCCACAACGCAGCTATTCCGTATCAGCGAAGCCACTCTCGACCAGCTCAGCGCATATCACAGCAAGGGTGTTTTGCCGGTCGTCCCGAGGAAGGGCTCGGTCGGCGCGCAGGCGACCTCGCCCCCTTGGCCACCTCACCGCCGCCCTCGCGCCGGCGTCGGCGCGGCCTCCATGGCGGCACCCTGCGGCAGCACAGGCGCTCAGCGAGGTCGCGGCCTCACCTGCCCGTCACCCTCGGCCCCAGGAGGGCCTGGCGCTTCTCAACGGCACCCAGGGTCTCGGCCGCCCTGGCGCTCGCCGCCCTGCTGCGCGTCAGACGGCTCTTCAAGACCGCCCGCACTCGTCACCGAGGCCATGAGCGTCGACGCCGCCAGGGCTCGGATGCACCCTTCGACGCCCGCATCCACGCCATTCGCGGCCACCGAGGCCAGATCGCCGTCGCCGCCGCCTTCCGCGCCTTCCTGCACAGGCGATCCGCGCCAGCCACGAAGTCGGTGCGGCGGGTCAGGACCCGTACTCGCTCCGCGCTGCCAGCCGCAGGTCATGGGTGCGGTGCTCGTCAACTCGCGCTGGCCGGCACCCTCGTCTCGTCAGGCCAACGCCGTGAGCGACAACCCGCTGATCTTCGCCGGCGGTGACGTCCTCTCCGGCGGCAATTTCCACGCCGAGCCCGTGGCCCTCGCCGCCGACCAGATCGCCATCGCCATGGCCGAGATCGCCGCCCTCGCCGAGCGCCGCATCGCCATGCTCACCGACGGCTCGATCTCCGGCCTGCCGCCCTTCCTCGTCGCCGACCCCGGCCTCAACTCGGGCTTCATGATCGCCCACGTCACCGCCGCCGCCCTCGCCTGCGAGATCAAGCAGCGCACCCACCCGGCCGCCGTGGACAGCCTGCCGACCTCCGCCAACCAGGAGGACCACGTCTCCATGGCGACCCACGCCGCCCGTCGGCTCCACGCCATGGCCGACGACCTCGAGGCCATCCTCGCCATCGAGCTCCTGGCGGCCGGCCAGGGCTCGAACGTCCACCTGCCGCTCACCACCTCGCAGCGCCTGATCGCCCCATACCGCACGCTGCGCGCCATGTGCCCGCCGGACAGGACCGCTTCTTCGCCCCCGACATCGAGGCCGCCCGCCACCTCGTCGCCGAAGGTGCCGTCATCAAGGACAGCCTCGGCCGTCCGCCGGGCTCGACGCGTCATGATAACCGTCGACGTCGAGGGCGCGGCACCCCCTCCTGCCTCGGCGTGCCGCACACCGGCACCGGCCTGCCCGATCGCCTCGCCGAACGCCTGGTAAATTCCGGCCGGATTTCCCTCACCGACACCGACTGGCATATCGACCGGCTCTACGCCTTTGCCGACGCGATGGAGGCCTGCCATCGGCCGGCTTCTCCCGCTACGTCATCGACGTCGAAGCCGCGACCCCTCCGGCCGATCGCTACCCGAGGCCAGGCCACGACCGGGCATCGCACGCCCCGCCATACCGCTCGCCAGCGGCCCGCTCTACCTCCCGGGCGAGGCCAGGCCGCCGAAGATCAGGAACGCCGCCGCAACTGGTTCAGCGCCTGCCACTGGGCCTGGCCGCCCAAATCGACCGCCTGAAGGCGCGCTTCGGCACCGTCCTCCTCTATGACTGCCACTCGATCCGCTCCGTGGCCACGCCTCTTCCGGGCACGCTCCCGGCCCTCAATCTCGGCACCAACGCGGCAGCTCTCTCCCCCCACCTTGCGCGAACAGCTCGTGGCCGTCATGGCCGAAAGCGGCCTCACCCATGTCGCCGACGGCCCTTCAAGGGCGGCTGGATCACCCGCCACTACGGCGATCCCGAAAACGGCGTCGAGGCCGTGCAGATGGAGCTCGCCCAGGCCGCCTACATGGACGAAGACCCGCCCTGGCCGTATCGCGCCGACCTTGCCCGCCAGGCTCCAGGCCCGACCCTCCGCCGCACCTGCTCGAAACGATGCTCGCCTTCGGAGAACGCCGATGAATCCGCGCCTCGACAATGCCCGCCGCATCAAGGCCCCGCACGGCACCGCTGCTGTGCAAAGTCTGGCTTCACCGAGGCGCCGCTGCGTAGCATGAACAATCTCGACGCCGAGGTCGCCGAGCACCAGGATCCCTCGTCGTCTATGGCGGCATCGGCCGCGCCGCCCGCGACTGGCAGGCCTTCGACCGCATCGTCGCCAGCCTCGAAACCCTCGCCGACGACGAAACCCTGCTCGTCCAGTCCGGCAAGCCCGTCGGCGTCTTCAAGACCCACCCCGACGCGCCGCGCGTCCTCATCATGGCACTCAACCTCGTCCCCAGGCCTGGGACCACTTCAACGCCCTCGATCGCCAGGGCCTCATGATGTACGGCCAGATGACGGCAGGATCCTGGATCTATATCGGCAGCCAGGGCATCGTGCAGGGCACCTACGAAGCAACTTCGTCGAGGTCGGCCGCCGCCGCACTACGACAGCAAGCTCACCGGCGCAAATGGATCTGACCGGCGGGCTCGGCGGCATGGGCGGCGCCCAGCCCTTGGCCGCCACCATGGCCGGCGCCTCCATGCTCGCCATCAGATGCGCCCGTCCCGCATCCCGAGGATGCGCCTCTCGACCGGCTATCTCGACACCGCCAGCGAAAGCCTCGACGAGGCCCTCGCCATCATCCAGCTCCTGCAGGCAGAAGGAGCCCATCTCCGTGGGCCTCCTCGGCAACGCCGCCGAGATCTTCCCCGAGCTCGTCCGCCGCGGCATCCGCCCCGACGTCGTCACCGACCAGACCTCCGCCCACGACCCGCTGCACGGCTACCTCCCCGCCGGCTGGGCCTCGAGGAATGACCGCCAGGAAAGCGACCCACAAGAGTTCAAGCTGCAACCAAAGAAAGCATGGTCCGCCAGGTCCAGGCCATGCTCGACTTCCACCACCAGGGCATCCCCACCCTCGACTACGGCAACAACATCCGCCAGATGGCGAAGGAAGAGGGCCTCCAGGGCGCCTTCGAGTTCCCGGGCTTCGTCCCCGCCTATATCCGCCCGCTCTTCTGCCGCGGCATCGGCCCTTCCGCTGGGCCGCCCTTCTCCGGCGACCCCGAGGACATCTACAGGACCGACGCGAAGGCGCTCATCCCCAACGACAAGCACCTCCACCACTGGCTCGACATGGCGAGAGAGCGCATCTACTTCCGAGGACCTCCTACGCCCGCATCTGCTGGGTCGGCCTCGGCCTGCGCCACAAGCTCGGCCTCGCCTTCAACGACATGGTCAGGACCGGCGAGCTCAAGGCCCCAATCGTCATCGGCCGCGACCACCTCGATTCCGGCTCCGTCGCCAGCCCCAACCGCGAGACCGAAGGCCATGCAGGACGGCACCGGCGCCGTCTCCGGCTGGCCCCTCTGCGCTGCTCAACTGCGCCTCCGGCACCCACCTGGGTCTCCCCTCCACCACGGCGGCGGCGTCGGCATGGGCTTCTCCCAGCATGCCGGCATGGTCATCGTGTCGCCGACGGCACAAGCCGCAGCCCGCCGCACCGCCTCGAGCGAACGCGTGGAACGACCCCGCCACCGGTGTCCGCTCATGCGCCACGCCGACGCCGGCTATGTTTCATCAAATGCGCGAAGGAGCAGGGCCTGAAAGCTGCCGTCGTTGGGGTGATCGGGGAAGGATCGGGGAACTGAGTTCCCCCGTGCTCCCTCCGCACTTTGAAGCGGAGGCTCTCGGCATCGGCGCGCGACGGCGTATGGCGTGGCTTGCTGGCGCGACGCCCTGTCATCGATTATCCCTCCACGACGCAGAGCGCCGACCTCGACGACCTCTACGACGTGACTTCTACGCCTGGACCCGCCGGCAGGCGCTAGCGGCGCTGCACGTCACGCCGGGGTCGAGCGGATCAGGAGCCATCGACTGGGCAATCTGGCCGAGGAGGTGGAGACTGGGCAACGAGCAGCGCCGCGCCATTGCCAGCCAGCTCGAACGCCTGATCCAGCACCTCCTCAAGCTGGAATTCGCCGAGGACCGAACACCGCGCCGAAAGTGGCTCCTCTCCATCGACAACGCCCGCGCGGAGATCGAACGGCGCTGGACAGCCTCCATCGCCCGTGAGATCGACCCTGAGCGCACGCCGGGCACGCCGCGCCGCCTGCCTCGAGCTCGAGGACCACGGCGAGCGGGACGCGCAAGAAGCCCTGCCAAAGCCCGCACTACACCCTGGAGCAGCTCCTCGACGCGAGCTGGTATCCGACCGTCGAAGAACGATGAGGATGGTTCTCGGCTCCCGCGAAAGGATATTCCAGAACGGGAAAGGAACATCTCACTTCCTTGCCATTCAAACGGCAGCAAATGGCCGACCGTCAGCGGTGGGGATGGTCAAGCGAGGAGTGTCCCCGGCCCATGCACGCCGATGCCGGCTACGCCGACGCCATCGCATGCGCAAAGGAAAAGGAGCTGGCTGCCTTCGTTGGGGTGAGAGCGATGACGAGCGGCAGCCAGCTCTACACCAAGTGCCAACTCAGAAATAATATTGAACCCCTTTTCGGACGATAAAAGTAAATCATTGAATTTTAATTGAGATCCGACGATTGATTATTTGAATGTGTCATAAATATAGTGCAATATTGATCAAATCCATGGATAAGTTCACCCATAATTACGAAAACTAACGAAATATTAAACACCGATAGGTGAGCTTTCTTGATCTCTCTTTCCAAACCGGGAATTCCTTCGTACTTACTCTTTAAAAGCGACATCCGCTCTTTTTCTTTTACTTCCACAATAAGAATTGTTGCCTGCAAGGCTACGAGCGCTACGCAAATCGATTCATCCAATGGAAATCTTGGGTGTGTATCGCTAGAAGCACGCCAAGAATCACAAGTACCGTCCCTGCAGAAAAAATAAAAAATAAGTATGAACTCTCAAGCGCTGCTTGAGTCTCACTCTCATCCATAGCTAAAATTTCGTTCCAGTGGGCAGTATAGCTAATTTCATCCTTATTTTTTAGAGCAATTAAAAAACTTGCTAAAGAGCGGATGCATACAGAGATCATGCCCCATACCGATAAACGGGGGCCAAAAGATTGTATGCAAACTTACCTTCGGCGTAGCGATCACTTTTTCCATTAGAATTCCAATGATGCCCTTTTGAATCAGCATATCTCTAAAGTCAACGAGATCAGACAGTGTGTCCTATCGAGTTCATCATAGGTACGCCAGCCTTTCGCCACCGATCTTCAAGCATGTCAAATGTAAAAAGTGTGGGAAAGTTTCCAAACAAATTTTCCAAGTTTTTGCGCGTAGGGGGGTAGTTTTCCTTAAGGCTGAAAAATTTCAGCGCATATTTTTTGGCTCTGTCTCTTCTATTTCTTTGATAACTAACTCCGGGTCACCAACTTCGCCAGCCCCTTTTCTTAGAACTCCCAACAAATTATTTTTCGAGGGATTAAGAAGAACTGATAGAAGCAGCTGTGTATGTCGCAGAATATAGGTTATCGCGTCTTCCCGGGCGCCATACCTGTTCGTGATCGGTTGGTCAAAGTAAATGCGCCAAAATTACGAACGCCAGTCCGAGAATTTAATTCAATATCTCGTACTCGTTTCCAATGTTCATTGTCAGCCATCTCTAAAAATAAACTGAAAGCGAGTGAGCTGCTATCTGAGCTAACTCTATAGATGTCCAGCGAATTTGATCACAGGAAACGAAGTCCTTTAGAGCGTTGTCGGATGCTTCCTCAATTTCGGTATAGATTTCCGCCGGTAGCCCCAACTTTATTTTCATATTGGTTGAACGTGCGTTGAAACGCTGGCCAACGCAATAATCCACCAACTGTTCGGTCAAGGCCAGGCTTATTTACGCCAGTATCTGTCCAAGAGTCGAATATTAGGACCGCCGATATCGAAGTTTTTTTCAAAAGTTCATCAAACGCTACAATTGCCGCATCGGAGGTACTGTATTCACAAGTAGTCTTTTCCTTATAGCGAAAAATGCTAAAATAATTCCCATAGGCCAAGGACCCCATATCTTTCGACGAATGTCTTCTATTTCACCGCTTTCGCTATTGTCTAAATACGATAACAGAGATTGCAAGTGTCATCAATCTCCGACTTCTTTAGTTCCCTAACAATATAAGCGATCATGTAATCCTGAACTAACACCTTCCATTGTTCGATAATTCCTTCAATTGACAGCTCGATATTCCGATCTCTTCCTACTACTATGATTGTCTTGTCGAAATGACGATACTGATGAATCGGAATCACAATTGTGTAATCCCTGAGATCGTTGCTTTCTCAGAAATATTGGCTTGGTCAAGGCTCCTTTCTGTATATATAACTATTGGTAACGCCGTTTTGCCCGGAACCTCTTCGTCCATTCACAATTGTGATATTTTCGCAATAGCGCATTGAAAGAGCTAATGAGGATCAAAAAGACTTGCCGCAACCTCAATGTCATCGATTTGGGCTGCGTCCGATGGACCTAGTGGGTGGTCTTCATTTATGTAGCGTTTCAGTCTTTCTGGATCCATCTCGATCTCCCATGCTTGTATTTTTAACTTGGCGCGCGAGCGCTAATTGTACTAGTGCACGGTCGGTACCGTTTCATCAGTCAATTAAACTAGTGTGATGGTATTGCGCGTATTGCGTGGGGGCAAGAGGTTTTTGTGGCGTCTGAACTCAGGTCGCTCGGCAAACTGCCGCCTTCTAGAGTGGGCCTTTTTCAGTTTCCGAGTGCGAGCTGGAAGGACGGGATTCATTGTTTGAGGTAAGCTCGTGGCACACGGCAACCTGTGTCCGATGCAGCGGAGCGAGTTCGGTCCACGAAATTCGGGTCCATGAAATTCGGGTCCACGAGACTCAATTAGCGAAGTTCGGGTCCACGAGACTCCAATTAACCATTGGTTGTGTCCTTCGCTATACGTTTGCGGCCGCTGCTGGCCGGCGCGAGCGCGCGGCCCAGACGCCGCTCGACATCGGCGACGAAGTCTGGCGTGCCCAACGGCCGGCCGGTCCGGACGTGCTCGCGCAGCACTTCCAATTGCCCACTCGACCGCTCGTCGTCGAGGAAGCCCGCGCCAGTCGGGGACCAAATGGTCGAGGCCGCGAGCCTCGACAGACCATCCTCGGCGATGCCGAGATGGGCATCGGCGCTCGGCCAGCGCCAATCTCCGGCCGGGCGGCCAGCCGCGCCCGCACCACGAGTTACACTCCGTTTATCGAGGGCCGAAGGCGTATGCAGCTCGTCCATGGCGCACGACCCGAAACGGCCTGCACCCGGGAATTGCCGCGCCAGCTGGAAGCGCCGATTGATGGTGAAACAGAAGCGACGATGGGTGTCGGCAATCGCCTTCGTCATGCCCTCGTTGGTTGGCGGCACGAGGATCGAATGCAGGTGGTTGGGCATCAGGCACCATGCCCAGAGGGCGGCCCCACAGGCGCGGCAATGCTCACCCAGCAGCTTCACTTAAAGTCGTTAATTGTCATCGCTGAAGAACACGGGCTGGCGCCGATTTCCACGCTGGGTGACATTGTGTGCAGGATCTCCGGCACGATCGCCCGCGAAACTCAACTATGGCAGCAGTTTAGCGCCGACCAAAGACCTCAAGAGTCTCGTGGACTCGGATTTCCGAAACTGATTATCCATGCTAACAGGCGATCAGGCCCGAAGGTAACAGGCACCGAAAATATGCACCACATCTACGGCGCAGACTTGCTGGGTTTTGGGTATTGGTACATAAATCATGACATGCGCTCCATTCACCCCCTATCAGGCTAGGCAATCTATCCTTTCAACTAGCAGATAGTGATCGCCTTGTTCAGCATAACTAAAAATGACAGGGTCGGTTATCGGGATGGTTGTTGTGAAAAATTGTTTGATCGAGCAAGGGGGCAGGTTTGACTGAAAACGAATACAGATTTGATTGGGTGGGTCTTTTTCTGTATTGGATTCGTATTTTATCCAAAGATTGGACAAGCTTGATGGAAGCTAGATGAACTTGGCGAGTTTCTAAGAACTATGAGCAATCATATTATGCCCGCATTTGCACTGCAACTTCATTAGCGGCAGCATTTTAGGTCCTGATACGCAGGGACGGTTGCTTTCACAGATGTCTCGATATCCATGGAGGGGTGGATTCTCCAACTGTACACTTTTACTACGGCCTGAAGCGTATTGTAGGAAAGAGACGGCAGCCCGGAATAAAATCCATTAATTATTCTCCTGGTTTCATTGAGCTTAGCACCTATCCGAAATTGCTATCAACCTTGGTTTAATTATTGCGAGCGTTTGCGGCTCCATTACGTTAATAAATACGACGCCACAATCATATCTATAAGGGTCTCCGGAAAGCGCCGTCAATGAAATTTCTGTTGAGAGATCTCGACTTGCATTGGCGAAAGAGGAATGAATTTTGCTATTAAGAGTCGTCAGGTAGATGGGAAGACATCCTGAGCCTTGATGAACAAGAAAAATTGATTGAGGCGTCTGGAAATGAATTCAGAGCGCTAAAAATCTTGTTGTCTATGTATCGGCACATCAGAATTGGCGAGATATCAGAAGATAACAAAGTTTATCTTCCAAAACACGAATCTGAAAACATTAGTACGGGCAGAAAAATAGTTTTTGCGGTAGAGGGCACTTCCCTTTTACCCATTCCAGCTGGAACAAATGGCCGACGGTCAGTGTTGACGGCTAGGAAGGTACTCATTCCGGCTGTAGGACCTGACTCCCGCTACCCGCGTCGGCGCAATTCCTATATCAGCGCAGGCGGTCCCGCCCGTTCGGCCACGGCTTCATGCGTGCCGGCTGGGCGAACTGGCACAGTCAGTCGAGCCGAATAGACCCCGTAGAATATCTACAGCCGGATTGCCGCGTCACGTGCATGCGGCCGGCCGCGGGCTCGACGATCAGTGAGACCACCGAGCGCTGGTGAAGCCGGTGCGCGGGTCAGGGCCGGGATAGCGTTGATCGAGCCGGGGTAGCCCTGGCGGTCGGCGAGCAGGGCCTGCAGGTCCTCGACGGACACGGGTCCGGCGCCGGCGAGCTGCTCGGCGCAGGCCTTGCGGTCAGAGGACCCGCCATAGATGGCGGTGGCGTAGCGCTCGTTGTTCGCCGCCAGGTTCGCGTGCAGGCAGTGATTGGTGTGGACAGGGCTTCGCCCGGCCCTGCGCGCAGGAGCTCGACGCTGTCGGGCGTGATTTCCAGGTCAAAGGCCCGTCGGGCGTGATCAGGGCCACATTGGCCGACATGGCGCGGCGGGCCACCGCCGGTCGCTCGATGACGTCCGCGGTCCGGGTCTGCTCGAAGTCGCGCGGACCATAGTATAGCCCACCCCGTCACGGCGGGACGGCCCGTTGAGCGCGTTCAGGCAGACGCCGAAGCCGGCATCCGGAGAGCCCCATATAGGCAATCACACCCGGCTGGCACCAGCTCGCGAAGGCCGGCTTGCCCGTGAGCCTGCGGGTGACGACGGCGGAATAGCCGGCATCCATCGCCAGGTCGTTGTCCCGGTTCTGCCCGGCAGACGATGCCGCCGGCCTGCCAGCCCGGCACCGACCATCTGCGCCATTGCGGCCTTCGGTCGCCGGGGTCGCCGGTGCAGCAAGGGCACTGCGCACGTTCGAGGAGCATCGGCCGCTCGAACGGCGGTCCGCCGCCGCCGCCGTGGCGCGCAGCTCGACGCCACCGCCCGCTCCGGCAGGAAGGCCTCGGCAGGGATCGCCGCCGCCACCACCGCATCGGCCGCACGGCCGCCGTCGCCGGCACGGCGGCGGCAAGGTTAAACGCTCCAGCGTGATCGCAAAGGCCGCGTATCGACTCGCGAAACTGCTCGCCGATCGCCTGACCCATCGCCCGCAGGCTGCCGGTGGCGTGAATTCGGGGAAGCGGGTCCGGAGATGGCGTGGCGGCGGTCATGCTGGCCCGGTTGTGGCGGCCTTGGTGCCTGATCGCCAGACAGCCCCGGCCGGACGCAATCGCTGACCGACATTCCTCCTTGCGGCGCGGGCGAAGGCGTCGAGGATCGATGTCTCGCGGCGGAAACACGCCTGCGTAGTGCAGCTCGCCCGTGGCGCACGAAGCTGAAACCAGCCTTGCCGGAGAGGTTGCCGCGCCACCCCTGGCGCCGGTGGCCGCGCTGGGTGGTGCGGATGTCGAACACAATCGCCGCAGCAGCTTGGCTGTGACGACGCCTTCACCCCGGCCCGGGACACCGCCCGGGACGCCGAATATTGATCCGGCTTTATCAGGGGCGGGCAGGGCGCTTGATTGCGTTGCTGGCGGATTCTATATGCGATGCATGCAGTCTGGATCCGATGAGCACCCTGACGATCCGCCGGATCGATCCGGCCGTGAAGGAGCGGCTGCGCGTTCGTGCGGCCCGGCAGGGCCATTCCATGGAGAGGAGGTCGCCTCATCCTGAGCCGGGCGCCGTGTCGCCGGAGGGGAGGCGGAGCCGGCGGCGAACGCTTACGCGGCCATCCGCGCCACTTCGCGCCCCTTGGCGGCGTCGAGCTGGGCACCCTCCCCGCCACGCGCCATGTAGGCCGCCAGACTTCGACTGATGTACGTCCTCGATACCAACGTCCTCTCCGAGACGATGCGCGAGACGCCGCACCCGGCCGTCGCCAGTGGCTCGCTGCCTGCCCAGTCAGACGTGCTCACGACTGCCGTCTCGCAGGCGGAAATCCTCTACGGCGTCCGCCGCCTGCAAACCAGGCCAGCAGCCGCGCGCCTTGCGACCGCCGCCGGCGTGACCTCTTCGCCGGACCTTCGCCGGCCGCATCCCGCCTTGCCCATCGACGCCGCCGCCGCCTCGATCCTCCCGACATCCGCACGGCGCGCGAACGCGCCGGTCGCGTCACCATCGAGGACGGCATGATCGCCGCCATAACCCGGGCCAACGGCGCCACCCTCCTGCGCCGCAACCCAGGCCCGACTTCACCGGCTGCGGCATCGGTGATCAACCCGTGGCAACAGCCGGGCCACGAGCCGCGGGCGGTCAGGGGGCACTCCGGCCAGGACCGCTACGCGGCGTGCCGGCTTCCGGAAAGCCGGCGCGCATCAGCGAAATGATCTTCCAGATCTCTTCTTCGCTCAGCGTGCCTGCGAAGGCCGGCATGTCCGTGCCAGGTCGGCCGCCGCCCTCGGCGATCGTCCAGAGGAGATACTCGTCGGCGGACATCGGCAGCTGCACGAACCAGCGCAACAGAGCCGGGGACGGCACGAGGAGGCGCCGGCCTCGCCGTCGCCCATGCCTGCGCACCGTGGCAGTTCTCGCAGTTGGCCGCGTACAGCGCCTGGCCTCGGCGATGACCTCGGGCGTCGCCCGGACGGTGCTCGGGCCCCCCGATGGCGGGGGCACGCCCTCGTTCATGTAGGTCCAGTGCCGCTGCATCCGCCCGCTGCTGGCCCGGCCCCATCAGCCCCAGCCCCGGCCCGGTCATGCCGCCGGAGCCGCTGTGGCCGGGGCCCAGCATCGGAGCCCTGACCCCCGCCAGTCGGCTTCCGGCTGCTGCGCGATCGCCCCGGCGGCAGCGAGCCCGAGTGCGGCCACAGCCATCACGCACAGCTTCATCCGAGTCGTCCCTGCTTGCTCCAGTTCGCGGGATCATGCCATGCGGCTCACCGCCGCGTCGAACCCTCTGAGGGCGATCGGGAAGGAGGCGTCCCAATACTGCCGCCCGCCAGACACCGCGCACCCGCCCGGCGGCGAAAACGAACCCGGGCACCCCGGGATTGTCGCAGAGATCTGCGACAGCGAACGAAACCTGTCGCATCTAATGCGACAAACGCCTACGGCTGTCGCATGAGATGCGACTGCTGTCCGCCCAGATGCGAACTCTTCGGGGCTGAAGTCGCATCTCACGCGACAGCTCACGACGAACGAACCCAACAGATCGACAGGCGAACCCACCGAATCGGCGATTCCCGGGTTCGTTCGGGATTTTCCGGGTTCGTTCGTCGTCGGGAAGCGCAAAACGCCTGGCTTTCACCCGCCTCCGACCCCACAAACCGTGTTTTGCCGAAGGAACCCACCGGCCTTGACGAGACCCGCCCAAGTTAGGCTATAAATCCTATAGCCCTGAGAACCGGCGCGCGGGCGCCACGCCCAAAACCGGAGGGGCCATGGAGGATCATCCTCCCCATGAATCTATTCCTGACTCATTATCCGCCTAGACGTCCAGCTCCTCCACCAGCCTCGCGTTCTCCTGGATGAAGCGGAAGCGAAGCTCGGGCTTCTTGCCCATCAGCTCCTCGATGATCTCGGTGGTGGGCTTGCCTTCAACGTCCTGGACCCGCACCGCCAGGAGCTGGCGGGTCTTGGGGTCCATGGTGGTTTCCTTGAGCTGCCTGGGGTTCATCTCGCCGAGCCCCTTGAAGCGGCCGGTCTCGACGTTCTTCTTGCCCTTGAAGGTGGTGGCGAGGAGGCGGTCGCGGTCGCGGTCGTCGCGGGCATATTCGATGGTGCCGCCATGGGCGAGGCGGTAGAGGGGCGGCTGGGCGAGGAAGAGGTGGCCCTTCTCGATGAGCGGGCGCATCTCGCGGAAGAAGAAGGTCATGAGCAGCGCCGCGATATGCGCGCCGTCGACGTCGGCGTCGGTCATGACGACGACCTTCTCGTAGCGCAGCTCGTCGATGCGGCAGTGCTTGCCCGTGCCGCAGCCCAGCGCCGTGGTGAGGTCCTGCAGCTCGCGGTTGGCATTGAGCTTGTCGGCGGTGGCGCTGGCGACGTTGAGGATCTTGCCGCGCAGCGGGAGGATGGCCTGGGTCTCGCGGTTCCGCGCCTGCTTGGCGGAGCCGCCGGCGCTGTCGCCCTCGACGATGAAGATCTCGGTGCCGGGGCGGTCGGCGATGGCGCAGTCGGCGAGCTTGCCGGGCAGGCGGAGCTTGCGGGTGGCGGACTGGCGCTTGACCTCCTTCGACTTCTTCCGCGCCAGGCGCTCCTCGGCGCGCATGACGAGGTGGTCGAGGAGGGTGGTGGCGGTGGCCGGGTGCTCGCCGAGCCAGAGCTCGAAGCGGTCCTTGACCGCGGCCTCGACCAGCCTGGCGACCTCGGGCGAGACCAGCCGCTCCTTGGTCTGGCCCTGGAATTGCGGGGTCTTGTAGAAGAGGGAGACGAGGATGGCGGCACCGCCGGTGATGTCGTCGGCGGTCAGAAGGGCGGCCTTCCTGTAGCCGGTGCGCTCGGCGTGGCTGCGCAGCGCCTTGAGCAAAGCCGAGCGGAAGCCCTGCTCGTGGGTGCCGCCGAGCGCCGTCGGCACGGTGTTGCAGTAGAAGCCGGCATAGGCCTCCTCGTCGACCGGCCAGGCCGCCGCCCACTCGATCCGGCCGGTGCCGTCGGCGAGGTCCGTCTCGCCGGCGAAGGGTTCGTCGACGACGGTGTCGCGGCCCTCGAGCAGCGAGCCCAGGAAGTCGGTGAGGCCGGCGGGAAAGTGGAAGGTCTCGCGGTCGGGGGTGGGGCTGCCCTGGACGAGGGCCGGGTCGCACGACCAGCGGATCTCGACGCCGCGGAAGAGGTAGGCCTTGGAGCGGGCCATGCGGTGCAGGCGTGCCGGCTCGAAGGCCAGCCGGTCGCCGAAGATCTCCGGGTCGGGGACGAAGCCGATGCTGGTGCCGCGGCGGTTGGCGACCGCACCCTCGGCCGTGGGCGGGCCGAGCGGGTGGCCCTTGGCGTAGAGCTGGCGCCAGAGGGACCTGTTGCGCGCCACCTCGATCTCGAGCTCGAGGGCCAGGGCGTTGACCACGGAGACGCCGACGCCGTGCAGGCCGCCGGCAGTCTGGTAGGCCTTGTTGGCGAACTTGCCGCCGGAATGGAGGGTGGTGAGGATGACCTCGAGCGCACTCTTGGTCGGGAACTTGGGGTGCGGGTCGACCGGGATGCCACGGCCGTTGTCGCGGACGGTGACGCGGTTGCCCGAGGCCAGCTCGATCTCGATCCGCGTGGCGAAGCCGGCCACGGCCTCGTCCATGGCGTTGTCGGAGCTCGGCGACGAGGTGGTGCAGGGCGCCGGCATCGGTGCCGCCGATATACATGCCGGGCCGGCGGCGGACGGGCTCGAGGCCTTCGAGGACCTCGATCTGGTCGGCATTGTAGTCGTCGGCTGCGGGCTTCGTGCGGGTCAGGTCGAGCAGGTCGGTCATGGGCTGGCTGGTATGCTCCGGCGGCGGCTTGACCCGCAAGTGGCGGGTCGGCAATCAGCTTCTATCGGAAGTGGCAGGGCGAAGACAATGCAGGGGCCAAAGGGGGAGCCGAGGAAGCCGGACGAGCGTGTCCCGACGGTCATGCCGGCGGTGCGCGCCCTGGCGATGCCGGCCGACACCAATCCGTCGGGCGACATCTTTGGCGGCTGGCTGCTTGCCCAGATGGACGTGGCGGGCGGGATCGTCGCCTATGAACGGGCCGGCGGCCGGGTGGCGACCGTGGCGGTCGACGGCATGACCTTCCACCTGCCGGTCTATGTGGGCGACGTGGTGAGCTGCTACGCCGAGGTCGTCCATGCCGGGCGCACCTCGCTGACGCTGCAGGTCGAGGTCTGGGTGCAGCGGGCGAGGACCGGCGAGCCGATGAAGGTGACGGAGGGCCGCTTCACCTATGTGGCGATCGGCGCCGACGGCAAAAAGCGGCCTTTGCCGGAGCGGCCTTGAGCATCGGCTTCGAGCTCCTGGCGCAGTCTGGTGGCGCCCGGCGCGGCCGGTTGCGGACGGCGCACGGGGTGGTCGAGACGCCGGCCTTCATGCCGGTCGGCACCGCCGCAACGGTCAAGGCGATGACCGTCGAGATGGTCGAGGCGACAGGCGCCCGGATCATCCTCGGCAACACCTATCACCTGATGCTGCGGCCGGGGGCGGAGCGGGTCGCTAGGCTGGGCGGGCTGCACCGCTTCATGCGCTGGACCGGGCCGATCCTCACCGACAGCGGCGGCTTTCAGGTCATGTCGCTGGCGAAGATCCGCAAGCTCGACGAGCGCGGTGTCGTCTTTGCCTCGCATCACGACGGCAGCCGGCACGAGCTGACGCCCGAGCGCAGCATCGAGATCCAGGATCTGCTCGGCGCCGACATCACCATGCAGCTCGATGAATGCCTCGCTTTGCCGGCACCGGTGAGCGAGGTGGAGCGGGCGATGCGGCTCTCCTTGCGCTGGGGCGAGCGCTCGAAGGCGGCGTTCCGACCAAGGGACGGGCACGGGCTCTTCGGCATCGTCCAGGGCGGCACCGATGCCGGCCTCAGACGGGCCTCGGCCGAGGGCCTGGTCGGCATCGGCTTCGACGGCTATGCGCTGGGCGGCCTCGCCGTCGGCGAGCCGCAGGCGGTGATGCTCGAGACCATCGAGGCGACCGTGCCGTATCTGCCGGCCGGGCGGCCGCGCTACCTGATGGGCGTCGGCAAGCCGCTCGACATGCTGGGGGCCGTGCTGCGCGGTATCGACATGTTCGACTGCGTGCTGCCGACGCGCTCGGGCCGCACCGGGCAGGCCTTCACCCGCTTCGGCCCGGTCAACCTCAAGAACGCCCGCCACGCCGACGACCCCCGGCCGCTCGACGAGGCCTCCGAATGCCCGGCGGCGCGCGACTATTCCAGGGCCTACCTGCACCACCTCGTGCGCTCGGGCGAGATCCTGGGGGCGATCCTGCTCACCTGGAACAACCTGCATTTCTACCAGGACCTGATGCGCGGCCTGCGCGCCGCCATCGAGGCGGGCGAGGCCACGGCCTTCGCCGAGCGCTTCGCCGAGGCGCAGGCGAGGGGCGACATCCCGCCCTTTGCCGGCTGAGGCCGCCGGGTTGACGCCAGCGCCCGGTTGTCGGATAGCACCGCCCGGGCGCCTCTAGCTCAATTGGCAGAGCAGCGGACTTTTAATCCGCGGGTTCTGGGTTCGAGTCCCAGGGGGCGCACCAATTATTTCAAGGACTTGATTGTCACGCGACAAGGCTTTCTTGCCCCTGCGCGGGTTCGCGCGCGGACACTTGCGGCGCTCGGGCCTGATGGTCGCTGCCCTTGCCTCGGGGCGGGTGCCCACCCGACAGGTGTCAAGGATGCGCTGCGTCTCGGCGATGGCGCGACACAGGTAGCGCTGGACTAAGTCCCACTTTTCGATATGCGCTCGGGTTTCCGATGGACATCCCGCGGACGAGGAGCTCGGGCTGAATGGCGAACTCGCAGGGTCAAACACGCAGCCTGACGCTCATCGATACCGACTACGACACCAATATTCTCCGGGGGCTGTCCTCGCCGGTCCGGATCCGCATCCTGCGCCTCCTGCATCGTCGCGGCCCGCTGAACGTCAACGAGATCAGTCAGGCGCTCGACCTGCCGCAGTCGACAGTGGCCACCAACATGCAGGTTCTCGAGCAGTCGCGCCTCGTCGATACCGAGACGGTCAAGGCGACGAACGGCCACCAGAAGATCTGTGCGGCAAAATACGACGAGATCGTCCTCCGTTTCGGCGACAACAGCCGGCGAACCGACGATGACGTCATCGAGGTCGCGATGCCGCTCGGTCTCTACACGAGCTCCAGCGTGACGGCACCCTGCGGTCTCTGCTCGTCCGAGGGTGTGATCGGCCTGCTCGACGTCCCGGCCTTCTTTCTCGATCCCAGCAGGATGCGAGCCGGCCTGATCTGGTTCGAGCGGGGCCACGTCGAGTACAAGTTCCCGAACAACGCGAAGTTGCGCGGCTCGGCGCTCGAGGCGCTCGAGGTCTCGATGGAGTTGTCCTCGGAAGTGCCCGGCACCAATGCCGACTGGCCCTCGGACATCAGCGTCTGGATAAACGACACGTCGATTGGAACCTGGACCTCGCCCGGCGACTTCGGCGACAAGCGCGGCGTCTACACGCCCCGCTGGTGGAAGCTCGAAGGCTCGCAATACGGTGCGCTGAAGACCTGGCGGGTTACCGACGAGGGCTGTTTCATCGACGGTGCGCGGGTTTCCGACATCCGGCTCTCGGACCTCGATCTCGACGGCCACCACTCGATCCGGTTGCGGATCGGTATCGACGATGATGCCCGCCATCCGGGGGGCGTGAATATCTTTGGCAAGGGATTCGGTAATCACGACCAGGACATCGTCATGCGGCTGTTCCTGAAGAAGAAAATCGAGACCGCACAGAATTGAGGCGTCGCCGCTTCCTGGTTATATCAGCCAATCTGATATAAATCAGGATGTCCGTTGACTGAAACAGACATCGAGCCTATCCTGCGATGGCCTCAGAGCAAAAGACTCAGGCCGAAGAATCAGGGAGCAGTCGAGATGTCGTTACGAACGCTGGCCATTGCGGCAGCGCTGACGCTCATGGGCGCAACGGCCCTGGCGCAGCAATCCGAAGTGCCTCGCAACCAGAACCTGATCGTCGAGAACCCGAACGGCACCATTGCCAACCCGGACTGGTTCAACATCTGGACCCCGGCCGGCAATCGCAACAAGCCGACTGGTCTCCATCAGCTCGCGATGGACACGTTCTGGTACATCGACCCCGACTACGGCATCGATGGTGTTTGGGACAACTCGCTGGCCTCCGAGCCGCCGATCTACAACGACGACTTCACGCAGATGACCGTGAAGCTGCGCGAGGGCATCTACTGGAGCGACGGGGTCGAGTTCACCGCCGACGACGTGGTGTTCACGGCCGAGACCCACATGAACACCGACGGGCTGACACGCAGCGCCGCCTATCAACTCAATGTCGAGAGCGTCGAGTCGCCGGACCGGAACACGGTGATCTTCCACCTCAAGCGCCCCAACTCGCGCTTTCACGCGCTGTTCACGGTTCGCTGGGAAGGCGCCTGGATGATGCCCAAGCACGTCTTCGAGGGCAAGAATCCGCTGGAGTACAACTTCAATCCGCCGGTTTCCCTCGGCGCCTATACGTTGCACGGCTACGACCCGAACGGCACCTGGTTCACCTGGGAGAAGCGGGACGACTGGGACCGCACGACGATCGCCCGCTTCGGCGAGCCAGGCCCGCAATTCGTCACCTACGTCGATCCGGGCCCACCCGATCGTCGCGTCATCGCCCAGATGAATCACGAGCTCGACATCATCCATGACGTGTCGCCGGAGGGCATGTTCACGCTCGCCAAGGATTCGCCGTCGTCGATCAGCTGGTTCGACGGCTTCCCTTACGCCCATCCGGACCCGACGCTGCCGGCGCTGATCTTCAACACTCAGCTCGAGAAGTTCCAGGACCCCGACGTCCGTTGGGCCCTGGCGCCGCGATCGATATCAAAGCAGTCTCGATGGCGGGCTATCGCGGTGCCGCGACGATCTCGGCGATCCAGATCCCGCCGACGGGCACGCATCCGGACTACTACCACACGCCTCTCAAGGAATGGCTCGAGGCGTTCGAGATCGATACCGGGCAAAAGGTGATCCGGCCCTACGATTCGACCATCGGCCAGCAGATCGCCGACATGCTGCGGCCCTCGATGAGCGACAAATCCCCCACCGATCAAGAGCAGATCATGCGCTCCTTCGGCTCCGGCTGGTGGAAGCAGGATCTCGAGGCCGCCGCCCAGTTGCTGGAACGCGCCGGCTTCACGCGCCAAGGCAACGACTGGTACATGCCGAACGGCGAGCGCTTCTCGATCAAGCTGATGGTCGAGGGCGACGGCCGCCCGGTGATGACCCGTGCCGGCACCATGGTCGCCCAGCAGTGGCGCGATTTCGGCATCGACGCCACGGCGGAGAACGCGCAGGCGGCCTTCTTCCCGCGCCGCGAGGGCGGGGACTTCGAGGTCTGCATCAGCTGGAGCGTGGAGACCTGGGGCGGTCACCCGGATCTTTCGTACTTCCTCGACAGCTGGCACTCAGCCTTCGTCCAGCCAGCCGGCACCATTCAGGCACCGCGGAACTGGCAGCGGTGGTCCTCGCCCGAGCTCGACGCCATCATCGAGCAGATCCGCGAGGTGTCGTTCGACGACCCGAAGGGAGTCGAGCTCGGCCAGGAGTTCGTCAAGCTCACCGTCAAGGAGATGCCGACGATTCCGCTCATGTCGTACAATGTCTTCACGGTCATGGATGAGACCTACTGGACGGGCTATCCGACGGCGGCGGACCCCTACACCAACCCGGTGCCGAACTGGGCGAACTCACGCTACATGATGGTCAGGCTGAAGCCGACCCAGCAGTAGCTGTTGCCGAGGCAGGCAGAAGACGACCGGGGGCGGCCCGCGTGCCCGCCCCCGGCGTCGAGCGTTATCGCTCCAGCCGGGACGGATTGATGCGCGGCTACGGTGTCTACGTTCTCAAGCGCTTCGCGCAGTTCCTGCTCGTCGTCTTCGTCGGGATATCCCTGACGTTCTTCATCACGCATCTCACGCCGATCGATCCGGTGGCGCAGATGATCGCCGGCATAACCGCCTTCGGTCAGAGCGATCCCGAATCCGTCGCGATGATGCGGGAAGCGCTGAGCGAGCTCTACGGGACAGACGACCCTCTGATCGAGCAGTACGTCACCTACTGGACGCGCATCTTCTCGGGCGATTTCGGGCCGTCGCTCTCGGCCTTCCCGACTCCGGTCACGACCCTCATCGGCCGTGCCTTGCCGTGGACCGTCGGGCTGCTCATGACCTGCACGCTGATCGCCTGGGGCCTCGGCAACGTGATGGGCGGGCTCGCCGGCTACTTCCGCAACAGCCGTGCCCTGAAGCTCTTCGGTGTGGTGGCGATGGGGTTTCATCCCATCCCCTACTACATCATCGCCCTGGTGCTGCTGATCGTGTTCGGCTTCCTCTGGCCGATCCTGCCGACCAGCGGCGGCGCCGGGACCAACATCCCGCAGGGCTTCACCGCCGAGTTCATCGGCAGCGTTTTGCGCCACTCGATCCTGCCGGCGGTCGCCATCGTCCTCGTCGGCATCGGTGGCTGGTTCATGGGGATGCGGGCGCTGGTCTCCAACGTCGTGACGGAGGACTACGTCGTCTACGCCGAGCTCGGCGGCGTCGAGCGCAAGCGGATCCTCTCCTTCTACGTTCTCCGCAATGCCCTGGTGCCGCAGGTGACGGGCCTCGCGATGTCGCTCGGCGCCATCTTCAACGGTGCAATCATCGTCGAATACGTCTTCGCCTATCCGGGGCTCGGCCGGCTGCTGATCTCCGCGGTCTATGCCGGCGATTACGGCCTCGTCCTCGGGGTCACGACCATCTCGGTCATCGCCGTGTCGGCCGCGGTCTTCCTGATCGACATCCTCTACCCCGTCTTCGACCCGCGCGTGCAGCTCACATGAGGCCCGGCTGATGCTCAAGATCGTCCGCGACCTCTTCCGCTACAATCGCGAGTTCGCCGTCGGCGCCATCCTCGCCACCCTGGTCCTCGCGATGGCCGTCCTTTCGGCCTTCTCGCCCTATGCACCGAACCAAATCTACGTCGTGCCGCCGGATGCTCCGCCCTCCTGGGCGTACCCCTTCGGCACCAGCTCGCGCGGCCAGGATGTCTTCTGGCAACTCACCTTCGCCCTCCGCAACACGCTCCTTTTCGGCTTCGCGGTGGCGATTCTCAGCCGGATCCTTTCGCTGGTGATCGGCCTGGTCGCGGGCTACCGGGGTGGGATGACCGATCGCATCCTCATGTCGATCAACGACACCTTCATCGTGATCCCGCTCTTCCCCCTCCTGGTCCTGTTCTACTTCGTCATGCGCGACGGCATGAACTGGGTGCTGCTCGCGCTCGTGATCGCCTGCCTCGGCTGGGCCTATGACGCCCGCCTGATCCGCTCGGTGATGATGAGCCTGAAGACGCGGGAGTTCACCCGCACCAGCGTCTTCTCGGGCATGCGGATGCACGAGATCGTCGTGCAGGAGCACCTGCCCTACGTGCTGCCGATCGTGTTCTCGACCACGCTCAACAACATCAACTGGTCGATCGGCCTCGAGGTGACGCTGTCGGTGCTCGGCTTCACCGACATCAACACGCCCACCGTCGGCACCATGATCTTCTGGGCGAACCAGCACAGCGCCATGGTCGCCGGCATCTGGTGGTGGCTCGCTTTCCCGACCGCCTTCATCACCCTGACCTTCATCGCGCTCTTCCTGCTCGCTGTCTCGATGAACGAATATATCGACCCGCGCAGCCGGCTCGCGCGCATGGGCCAGGGCGCCGGCTGATGGGAGAGCCGAAGGCAGCCGGCAACGGAGCGCCGGCAGAAGAGCCGGTCCTGTCTGTGCGCAACCTGCGCGCCTACTACCAGATGCGCTATTTCGGCATCGACCGCGAGGTTCGCGCCGTCGACGACATCACGCTGCATGTCGACCGCGACGAGATCTACGGCATCGCCGGCGAATCGAGCTGCGGCAAGAGCTCGTTCATCAAGACAGTGGCGGCGGCCAACCGACCGCCGCTCAACGTCGTCGACGGGTCGGTGCGCTTCAGCTTCCTGGATCGCGACATCTTCAAGCTCGGCGAAGAGGAGCTGTCGCAGGTCCGCTGGAAGCACCTGTCCTACATCATGCAGGGCTCGATGAACGTGCTCAACCCGGTGCGCCGGGTCCGCAGCTCCTTCGTCGACTTCGCCTTTCGGCATATCGGCAAGCCGGAGCGGGCGTTCTTCGACGAGGTAGCACGGCATCTCGAGCGGTTGCATTTGGCACCGGCGGTCCTCGACGCCTACCCGCACGAGCTTTCCGGCGGCATGCGCCAGCGCGTGACCATCGCACTCGCGACGATCTGCCGGCCCGAGTTCATCATCGCCGACGAGCCGACCACAGCACTCGACGTGGTGGTGCAGAAGGGCGTGCTGACGATGATCCGCGAGGTGCAGCAGGAGCTGGGCTCCTCCATCCTCTTCGTCACCCATGACCTGACGGTTCACGCCAACATCGCCGACCGGCTGGGCATCATGTATGCGGGGCGTCTGGTAGAGGAGGCGCCAACCCGTGAGATCTTCGCCAACCCGCTGCACCCCTACACCGCCCACCTCATCCAGAGCCTGCCGAGGATCGGCGACCTGAGCCAGAAGCGGGCCCTGCCGGGTGCGCCGCCGAACCTCGCCGATCCGCCGCCCGGCTGTCGGTTTCACCCCCGCTGCCCGCTGGCCATGCCGATCTGCCGGCGCGAGACGCCGGCGTTGTCGACGCTCGCTCCCCGCCATCGCGTCGCCTGCTTCGCCGCTAGCCCGGCGGTAGCACCGTCCACCGAGGTGGGCGAGGCGGCCCGGCCGGCGAGGCCCGCGCCGTCGCTGGAGGCGCGCCAGTGAGCGCGCCGCTCCTCGAGGTCGATCGCGTCACGCGCAGCTACACGCTCGGCGGGCTCTTCGGGCGCGACGCCTTCAACGCGGTCGACGAGGTCAGCTTCGCGCTCGATGCGGAGAAGCCCGAGATCTTCACCATCGTCGGCGAATCGGGCTCGGGCAAGAGCCAGACGACCATGGCGATCATGGGCCTGCTCGCCGCGAACGGCCGCGCCAGGGGCTCGGCCCGGTATCGCGGCACCGAGATGCTGGGCCTGCGCGAAAGCGAGATCAACAGGATCCGCGGCGAGAAGATCACCATGATCTTCCAGGAG
>JAWKVR010000013.1:0-78716 GCA_041397945.1 Geminicoccaceae bacterium | reverse complement strand
ACCGGCTCTGGTTGCAAGGCATCCCTGATCAGCGACGGGTCGCGACGGTCCGCACTTGCTGACACCCTGCGGTAGGAGCAATCTAGGCTCGACCAGGTGGTCACCGCGTGGATGCCGGGCTGGGACTTTCGGAAACATCCCCGCCAGTCCTTCTCGTCCCGTGGTCTCGATGATGGGAGAGAACGCGTGACTCGCGACCAGATGCTCGCCCACCTGCGCGCCGCCGATATGGTCGCTCGCGAGGCGGCGGTGCACGGCCATCATCCCTTCGGTGCCGTGCTGGTCGGCCCCGACGACCGCCTCCTCATGCGGCAAGGCAACATCGACACCGTGCACCACGCCGAAGCCGAACTCTGCCGGCGTGCCGCGGCCGCCTATCGGCCGGAGTTCCTCTGGTCCTGCACGTTGGTTTCCACCTTCGATCTTTGTGCGATGTGCGCCGGCACCCTCTACTGGGCGAATATTGGCCGACTGGTTTACGGCGTCGATGAATCGAAGCTGTTGGCACTCACTGGCGACCACGCCGAGAATCCGACTATGAGCCTAGCGTCGCGGGTGGTCCTTGGCTCAGGCCAGAAACCGATCGAGGTCCACGGCCCATTCCCGGAAATCGAGGACACGCTGATCGAGGCCCATCGCGAATTCTGGCAACGGTAGCGGTTCTTCGCCAATCCCCATTGAATTTCCGGCCATCCTCGCGGTCCCGGCCGGAGAAAATGGGTCAGGACGAATTTCCGGACCGCCTCACCGTGGGGCGAGGTTCGCGATCAGGTCGTTCGCCATCCGGGCCATGTCCTTGGCGGCGGCGAAATCGAACTGGTTGATCGCGACGAAGACGCCGACCCCGCGCTGCGGGGCGAAGGCGAGATAGCTGAAGATGCCGTCGGCGCCGCCGGCCTTCTGGATGATCAGGGGGCGGTCGCCCTCCGGCATCATGATCACCCAGCCGAGGCCCATCGCATCCATATGGCCCGATTCGTCCATGCCGTAGACGGGGTCCAGGCCGTCGCGGACCAGGTGCGCAGCGTGGCTGATGGCGCGCGCCTCGGCCCGCACCTTGCCGAAGCGGTCGAGGTTCCACTGCAGGTATCTGACCATGTCGTTCGCCGTGGTGTGCAGCTCCGAGGCGCCGTACTGGTTCGTGTTTGGCGCGGCGGACGACATCGGGTTGCCGTTCCAGTCGTAGCCGGTCATGGCGTTCGCGCCGCCCTGCCGGTCGTAGCCGGTCGCGCCCAGCCCGAGCGGTGCGAGCACCGCCTCCTGCAGCAGCTCGGCATAAGACCTGCCGGCGACACCCGATAGCGCCATCGCCAGCACGTCGAAGCCGATATTGGAGTAGAGGACCCCTGTCCCCGGGGTGAAGAGCAGCGGGTCGCCCGCGAGATTGCCGGCGAAGGATGCGTCGCTGTACTTCGCCACGCCGTCGATCGGCTCGAGCTCCCGGCGGAGACCGCTGGACTGGGTCGCCAGGTCGACCATGCGGATGCGGTGGCCGCCCCGCTCCGGCAGATCGTCGACGAGGCCGACATAGGGCCCGGCCGGGTCGGTCAGGGCGACCGCGCCCTCGGCGACCAGATGGGCGAGCGCGAGGCCGGTGAAGGACTTGGTGATCGAGCCCACGCCGATCCGCGTGTCGCCATCGGGCTCGATGCCGCTGCCCCTGGCGATCTCGCCGAAGCCGAATACGGCGCTGTCGTCGCCCCGCACGCCGGCAATGACGAGGCCGGGCACGCCGGACTCGATGTGGAAGATCTGCCCCGAGAACGCCAGGGCCTCCTCGAGCAGCGGGTCCGCCGCCCGGGCCGGCAGGGTGAACGCCCAAGCGAGCATGGCGGCAAGTATCAAGCGCATCGATCGAGGCCCCTTCCAGGCTGATGTTGCCCCTCGTCTCCAGCTTCGGCACTTTCGCTGCAACGTGCGACAGGCTCTCAGTGCCGCAGGATCCGCGAGACGAACTCGCGGGCGCGTGCGGTCACAGGCGCGTCGAAAACCTGGGCGGGCGGGCCGGTCTCGACGATGCTGCCCTGATCCATCATCACCACCCTCGAGGAGACCTCGCGCACGAAGCCCATCTCGTGGCTGACGATGAGCATGGTCATGCCGTCGGCAGCGAGCACGCGAATGGTGTCCAGCACCTCGCCGACCAGCTCGGGGTCGAGCGCCGAGGTGACCTCGTCGAGCAGCAGGATCTCGGGCTTCAGCGCCAAAGCGCGGGCGATCGCGACGCGCTGCTGCTGACCGCCCGAGAGCTGGTCGGGATAGCTCGCGTGCTTGTCGGCGAGGCCTACCTTGGCGAGGAGGCGGGCAGCGTCGGCCTCGACCTCGGGGCGCCGCCAGCCCTTGATCCGGATCGGGGCGATGGTGACGTTGCCCAAGGCCGTCATGTTCTGGAAGAGATTGTACTGCTGGAAGACGATGGCGAGCCGGTCGCGTGCGCTCTTCAGGCTGCGGCGGCTGGTGTAGTCGATCGCCTCGCCGTCGATCCGCACGCTGCCGCTGGTCGGCGGCAGGAGGCCCACCAGCACCCGCAGCAGCGTGCTCTTGCCGGAGCCGGAGGGGCCGATGAGGCTCACGATCTCGCCCTTCGCCACCTCGAGCGAGACGTTCTCGAGCACCGGCTTGTCGGTGCCCGGATAGGTGGCGGTGAGGTCAGCGACCGCGAGATGGGGCAAGGCGTCTCTCCAGCCAGCCGCCGAGGCGGCTCAGCGGGTACGAAAGGACGAAGTACAGCACGAGCACCGTGCCGAACACCAGGATGGCCGAGAAGCCGCGGGTCGAGAGCACCTTGCCGGCGAAGGTCAGCTCGACCACGCCGAGCTGCGAGGCGAGCGCCGTGTCCTTGATGAACATCACCATGAAGGCGAAGGCGGGCGGCAGGATGACCCGCCAGGCCTGCGGCAGGACGACGTGGCGGAGCGTCTGCAGCCGGCCGAAATTCATCACCGCGGCCGTGTCCCACTGGGTCTGGTGGATCGAATCGAAGCCGGCGCGGATGATCTCGGCGCAGAAGGCCGACGAGATGACGCAGATGGCGATCATCGCCACGCCGAAGAGCGAGACGGAGAAGCGGAAGCCCTGGATGGCGAAGAGCACGATGAAGAGGATGACGAGGAAGGGTATCCGCCGGAAGGTCTCGACATAGAGCGTGGCGGCGAGGCGCAGCGGCAGCCAGGCCCGGCCCGGCGTCCGCCGCGCGAAGTCGAGCATAAAGCCGAGCACGAAGCCGAGGCTGACGCCGATCAGCGTCATCAGCAGCGTCCGGCCCATGGCCTCCAGCAGGAAGACCATGTTGTAGTAGGTGAAGAAGCGCGGCGCCTCGCTGATGATGCGGTCCAGCATCAGAAGATCTTCGCCCTGACGCGAAACGCGTAGCGGCCGATCAGCGCCAGCACCGCCGAGGCCAGGATGGTGATGGCGATGTAAATGAGGGCGGTGACCGAGAAGACCTCGATGGTGCGGAAATTGGTCGAGCTGATGTTGATCGCCCGCCCGGTCAGCTCCTCGACGCCGAAGATCGCGGCCATCGAGGTGCCGAGCACCAGCCAGATGTAGAAGCTCGAGAGCGGCGCGTAGAGCGTCTTGGCGATGTGCGGGACAATGACGTAGCGGACGATCTGGGCGAGCGACATGCCCAGCACCTCCGCCGCCTCGATCTCGGTCTGCCTGACCGAGGTGAAGCCGGCCCGCTGGATCTCGGTCAGATACGCGCCGGAATTCAGGACGAGGCCGATGAGCACGGCAGTGAAGGGCGAGAGCAGGATGCCGACCTCGGGCAAGGCGTAGAAGAGGAAGAAGATCTGCACCAGCGCCGGCGTGTTGGTGAAGAAGACGACATAGACGTCGACGATCCGGTAGATCAGCCGGCCGCCATAGACCTTGCCGACGGCGCCGAAGAGGCCGATCAGCGCCCCGCCCCAGAAGCCGAGAAAGGCGAGGACCAGGCTGAGCCAGGCCCCCCCGAGCAGATAGGGCAGGTGCTTGAGCGCCTCGCCCCATTGGAAGGTGTAGGTCATCGAAGCCCGCCGGCGGCCGGCGGCATCGGCCGCCGGCCACGTCTCATCAGAAGAACGGGTTCGGCTCGACCTTGACGAGCATGTCGGCGCCGTACCACTTGCGCCATGTCTCGTTGATGAAGTCGCTCGAATGCATGTCGTAGAGCAGGATGTTCAGGAAGTTGACGAGGCTCGAATTGCCCTTCTCGACGCCGATGCCGCAATAGCCGACGAAGATCGTATCCGGCAGCACCCGCCACTTCACGTCTGGATAATTCTCGGTCTGCGCCATGAAGAAGTCGATGTTCTCGACCAGCGCATCGGCCCGACCCTGGGCCAGCGAGCGGACCGTGTCGGCGATGCTGTCGACGAGCAGCATCTGCGCGTCTGGCAGGTTCTCCTTGTTGAAGTCGACGGGCCAGGTGCCGCGAATGTTGACCAGCGTGATGTCGCTCCGGTTCAGGTCCTTCCAGCTCTCGGCCGTCACCGCCTCGGTGGTCAGCGCCGCCATCGCCTCGGTGTGCAGCGGCACGGTGTAGTCGATCAGCTTCGCACGCTCGGCCGTCCGCGTCAGCGCGCCGAGCGAGATGTCGATGGTGCCGGCCGTGATGAAGGGCACCCGCTGCGGCGTCTCGGTCGGCACGAACTCCGCCTCGACGCCGAGCGCCTCGGCGATCCGGTTGCCGACATCGATGTCGAAGCCCTCGAATTCGTTGGTGGCGCCATAGGCGCTCATCGGCGGGAAGTTCGGGTTGACGCCGATCTTGATGGTCCCGGACGAGATGATCTCGTCCAGGCTCCTGGCATCGGCCGCCGCCAGCGGCAGCAGGGCCAGCGCCGTGACCGCGACGAAGCACGTCCTGACTTGCGAAAGCATGGCTCTTGATCCTCCCAGGGCCCCGGCCGGATGGCCGGCGGCAGGTTGTCGAAAGGTCCACTCGCCGGACAACATCAAGCGTGCCGTCCAGCGTCAACGGAAAAGTTCGCGAGCCGCACACTCGTGCGCGAGTCCGGCCACGGCATCTACTCGACGCTCTCCTCGATTCCCGCAATGGCCGCGATCGGCACCGGCCGGATCGGCGCACGCGGCGCCATGAGGGCCAGCTCGTCGACCGGCCGTCCGGTCGCCTCGGCGATCATGGCCGCCATGACCGGCGCGCAGTAGCGACCCTGGCAGCGGCCCATGCCGGCCCGGGTGCGCCGCTTGAGCGCCCCGATCGAGGCGGCACCACCCGTGACGGCCGCCTCCAGCGTGGCCAGGCTGACCTCCTCGCAACGGCAGACCAGCGTCTCGGGCGTGGCCAGGGCATGGCCCGGCAAGGGGGCCGCATAGAGGCTCCAGAGCGCCTCCTGGAAGCGCCGCCCCCGGGCCAGCGCCGCGCGCGCGGCATCGATCGCCACCGCGTCCGCAACGAAGCCCAGATCCGCCGCGGCCCGCGCCCCGGCGAGCGTCCCCTGGGCCTCGGCCACCCGCGCCCCACCCAGACCGCCGGCATCGCCGGCGACGAACACGTCCGGCACCGAGCTTCGACAATCCGCGTCGCGCACCACGCGGAGCTGGTCGAAGCCCGGGTCGTGGTCGTGGTCGCAACCCAGCGCCCGCGAGAGCTCGGCTTGCGGCAGGAAGCCGTAGCCGCTGGCGACGGTGTCGACGACAAAGCGCCGCTCGCTGCCCGGCAGTGGCCGGCCCGCCGCGTCGAGCCGGGCGACCACCGCGGCTTCGACCTTGCTTTCGCCCTCGATCCGCACGAGCTGGTGGCCGTGCAGCACCGGCACGCCACGCCGGCGCAAGAGCCAGAGGTCGCGTAGCCCGTTGCGCACCAGATCGGGCGCCGCGCGCGCCATGCCGAGCATGGCGGCCGGGCGTCGCCAGGGCGGCGGCGCCGTCTCGACCAGGGCCACGACCTCGACCCCGGCACGCAGCAGCTCGGCGGCGACCTGCAGGTTCAAGGGCCCGTTGCCGGCGACGAGGACGCAGCTGCCGGGGGCCACCCGATAGGCCCGGAGGAGAGTCTGGCAGGCGCCGGTGGTCATCGCCCCCGGCAGGGTCCAGCCCGGCAGCGGCACGCCCCGCTCGTACGCGCCGGTGGCGAGCACCAGCCGCCGCGGGCGGATGAGCCAGCTCGTGCCGCACGCCACGACGCCGAGCTCGTCGGCGCCGAAGGCACCCCAGACCAGCGCTTCCCTGATGATCCGCACCGGCAGCGCCTCGACCCGGCGCACCAGCTCGAGGCCGGCCCGGAACTGCGCGTCGGTGCCGCCGCCGGTGAAGCGATGGCTCGAGGCCAGGGGCTTGAAGTACTGGCCGCCGAGGCTCGCCCGCTCGTCGACCAGCACCACCTCGGCCCCGGCCGACGATGCGGCCGCCGCCGCGGCGAGCCCGGCGGGACCGCCACCGATGACCAGGATGTCGGGCGTCAGCTCGGCCCGCGCCTGTGCCGCCGGCTCGGCGGCAGCGGCCAGATCGACGGCGTAGGCCTGGCGCCGCACGTCGAGCCCGGCCGCCACCGGCGTCAGGCAGGCGCGCTCGGCCGGCCTGCCGTCGACCCGGACCAGACATTCCTGGCAAACCCCCATGCCGCAGAACTGGCTGCGCCGATCGCCGGCCCGGGTGCCGCGCCAGTCGACGATGCCGGCCGCCATGAGCGCGGCGGCGAGGCTCTCGCCCACGAGCCCCTCGGTCTTTCGGCCCTCGAAGGCGAAGGCAACGGCCTCGCCGGCGCGCGCGATGCCGGCGGTCTCGACCCGCCGGCCGCTCAAGCCAGCCCCGCATCGACGGTCAGCATCTGCCCGGTCAAGCCGCCCGATTGCGGCCCGAGGAGGTAGAGGACGGTCTGGGCCACATCCGTTTCCGTCACCATGCGGCCGAGCGCGGTCTCCTCGGCATGCCGGCGCAGCGCCTCCGCGACGGCGAGGCCGCCCGCCGCCGCCCGACTGGTCATGCGCTCGACCAAGGCCGCGGTCGCCACCGGCCCCGGGGCCACCGCATTGACCCGGATGCCGTGCCGGCCGAGATCGAGGGCGGTGGCGCGGACGATGCCGAGCACCGCGTGCTTGCTCGCCGTGTAGGCGCATTGCCGGGGATGGGCGCGCGCCGCATTCATCGATGCCATGGCGACGATGGCGCCGCCACCGGCCGCCCGGAGCGCCGGCACCGCATGCTTGAGCGTGGCCGCGACTCCCTTGACGTTGACGGCGAAGACCCGGTCCCATTCGTCGAGGTCGAGCGCCTCCGTCTCCCGCCAGGGCGGCACGATGCCGGCATTGGCGACGACGAGATCGAGCCTGCCGCAGCGCTCGACCGCTGTAGCGACCGCCCGGGTGAGATCGGCCTCGCGGGCGACGTCGCCCGTGACCCCGACGAAGCCTGCCGGCGGCTCGTGCGCCACCCGGTCGAAGGCGACGCCTTTGGCCCCGGCCGCGGCCAGCAGCTCCGCAATCCGCCGGCCGAAGCCGGTGGCGGCCCCGGTGACCAGCGCCGTCCGGCCGGTGAAGTCCTGCCCCATTCCCGCATCCCCCTGCCCGGCAGGCCGCCGCTTGACAGCCACCGCCCGGCCTCCGCAGAAGAGCACAACCGTGCGCTCTGCGAACACCAAGCTAGACGAGGGCAGCCACTTGGAAAAGATCGCACCACAACCGATCGCGGTGATCGGCGCCGGCAGCATCGGCACCGCTTTCGCCATCGTCTTCGCCCGGGCCGGACATATTGTCAGGTTGTACGATGCGGATCCCGCCCGCCTCGACCCGGCCGCCCGCCTGATCGAGGCGAGGCTCGCCGATCTCGCCGCCTTCGACCTCCTCGGACGAGCCGACTTCCGTCATTGCCGACCGCATCGCCGGCACGGCCGACCTCCCCAAGCACTGGCCGATGCCGCCTATGTCCAGGAATGCGCGCCCGAGGACGCGGCCCTCAAGCGCCAGCTTTTCGCCGAGCTCGACCGGCTCGCACCGCCCGAGGCCGTGCTCGCCAGCGCCTCCTCCGCCATCCCTATCTCGGCCATCGCCGCCGGCCTCGCCGGCCGGGCACGCTTGCCTCGTCGTGCACCCGGGCAACCTGCCCTATCTCCTGCCCGTGGCCGAGCTGGTCCCCGCCCCTTCACCGCCAGCGGAACCGTGGACGCCGCCGCCGACCTGCTCGAGGCGGCCGGCATGGTGCCGGTGCGGCTGGCGAAGGAGGCCGAGGGTTTCGTCTTCAACCGGCTCCAGGGTGCCGTGCTGCGCGAGGCCTATGCCTGCTGCGTGCGCGACGGCGTCGCCTCGGTCGAGGCCGTCGATGCCGTGATGCGCGCCGGGCTCGGCCGCCGCTGGGCGGTGATCGGCCCGTTCGAGACGGCCGACCTCAATATCCGCGGCGGCATCGAGGCGCACAGCCGGCGCATGGGCCCGGCCTATGCCCGCATGGGGGCCGAGCGCGGCCAGGACGACCCCTGGACGCCCGAGTTGAGTCGCCAGGGTGGCGGCCGAGCGCCGCGCCCGCCTGCCGCTCGACGCCTGGGAGGCGCGCACCGCCTGGCGCGACCGGGCGCTGATGGCGCTCGAGCGCTGTCGCCGGGCGCAGCCCGACCTCTTCGAGCCCGACTGACCGGGGGCGTGGCCAGCCCGCCCATCCTCGACTGCCAGACCGTCGTCGTCGGCGGCGGCATCGTCGGGCTCTGCCTCGCCTGGTTCCTCGCCGCGGAAGGGGTCGAGGTGGCGGTCCTCGACGACGGCGGCAACGCCGGCACCGACGGCCAATGCCGGCAGCCTGCACGTGCAGATCCAGAGCCGGCTCATCCGCCGCTTCCCGAGCTCCTGCCGGGGGTCGAGGCGGCCCTGCCGATGTACCCGCTCGCCGTGCGCCACTGGCAGCGCCTGACGAAGCTCTTGCCCACCGACATCGACCTCCGGCTCACCGGCGGCCTCATGGTGGCCGAGGACGAGGAGCAGCTCGACTTCCTGCGCGCCAAGGCGGCCCGCGAGCGAGCACTCGGCCTCGAGGTCGAGATCCTCGACCGAAGCAGCCTCGACCGGATCGCCCCCTATCTCGGCCCGGCCGTGGTGGGTGCCGAGCGCTGCGCCAGCGAGGGCAAGGTCGATCCGCTCGCCGCCAACACCGCTATCGCGGCAGCGAGCCGGGCCGCCGGCGTCGACCTGCAGCGCGGCACGCGCGTTCTCGCCATCACGCCGGACGGGGCCGGCCACACGCTGCAAACCACGGCCGGCACGGTCCGCGCCGGGCGGCTGGTGATCGCCGCCGGTGCGGGGACGGGCGCCCTCCTCGTCCCGCTCGGCGTCGTCGTGCCGACCGCGGCCGAGCCTCTGCACATGAACGTCACCGAGCCCGCGGCCCCGCTCATCGGCCATCTCGTCCAGCATGCCGAGCGGATGATCACGATGAAGCAGCTCGCCACGGGCCAGCTCGTCATCGGCGGCGGCTGGCCGGCCCGGGCCGGCAGGCAGGGCCGCCCGCCCGAGGTGCTGCGCACCAGCCTCGCCGGCAATCTCGGCCTCGCGGTGCACATCGTGCCCTAGGTGGCGCGGGCCCGGCTGCTGCGCTCCTGGGCCGGCATCAACACGACGACCGACGGCCGCTCGGTGCTCGGCCCGGTGCCCGGGCGGCCCGGCCTGTTCGTGGCGCTGCCGGGCGATGCCGGCTACACGCTCGGCCCGCTCGTCGCCCGCCTCGTCGCCGACCACATGCTCGGCCGCCGGCCGGAGCTCGACCTCGAGCCCTACACCGCCGACCGGTTCCGCACCAGGGCAACGGCCATCTGACCACTGGCTAATCGGGCATGGCCAGGGCCATCTGCTGGGCCGCCTCCTGCAGGACGGGAAGGAAACGCTCGCGCATGGTGGCGGCATCCACCCGGCCGGAGGGTGCCCCGATGGCGAGTGCCGCCACCGTCCGCCCGGTACGGTCCTTCAGCGGCACGGCGATCGAGCAGAGCCCGGGCTCCAGCTCCTGGTCGACCAGTGACCAGCCCTTGTGCCGCGCCTCGAGGATGGCGTCGCGCAGCTTGACCCGACTCGTGACGGTCCGGGCATTCAGCTTCTCGGGCGAGATCCGGGCGAGATAGACGTCGAGCGCGGCATCGTCCAGCGCCGCCAGCAGCACCTGCCCCATCGAGGTGACATATACGCAGCAGGTGCTGCCGATGGTGGCGGCGATGTTCACCACCCGCTTGGCGTTGCTGCGCGCCACGTAGACGATCTCGTCGCCGTCGAGCACCGCCACCGAGCAGCTCTCGTTGAGCCGCGCCGACACGTCCGCCATCACCGGCTGCGCGACCTCGACGATGCTCAGCGACGCGATCACCGAATAGCCCAGCTCGAGCACCTTCGGCCGGAGCTGGAAGAGCTTGCCGTCGGTCGCGGCATAGCCCTCGCGCACCAGCGTCAGGAGGAACCGCCGCACGGCGGCCCGCGGCAGGTCGGTCTCCGCCGCCACCTCGCTCAGCGTCATCCGGGGCCGGGCACGGGTGAAGGAGCGGATCACCTCGAGCCCGCGCGCCAGCGAGTTGACGAAATCCCGATCGTCGCCGTTCTCTGCCATCAGCCTGACCGATCCCCGCTCTTCTTTGCCGTTGCGCACGGCCATCCTCCCCCCGATAATTGCGAACGCTTGTTCGCAATGCAAATCGCTGCGCGCCAATCCCCGGGAGGAGCCACAGGATGACCATCGTCGGAACGCCGTTCAGTCGCCGCCGCATGCTCGCCGGCACGTCGGCCATGGGCCTCGCCGCTGCCCTGCCGCTGCGCCCGGCGCGCGCCCAGGACGTGACGATCCGCTGGTGGTCGCCGCAGGCCTCGCCCGAGCAGCTCGCCGCCTACGAGTTCCAGATCGCCGCCTTCGAGGCCCTCCATCCGGGCGTCAAGGTCGTCTTCGAGAAGACCTCCGACGAGGGCTACGCGCCGCAATTAGCCGCCGCCTTCGCCAGCGGCGAGGTGCCGAACGTCGTCACCCACCTGCCGTCCTTCGCCGTTTCCAACTACTGGGTCAACGGCCTGCTCGAGCCCTTCAACGAGGTCATCGAGGCGATCGGGACCGAGAAGTTCTACCCCGACGCCAACCGCATCTACGAGGTCGACCCCGGCCAGTATGCCGGCACCGGCATCGGCAACAGCGCCGCCAACATGCTCTGGGTGCGCAAGGACCTGATGGAGAAGGCCGGCATCGCCGATATCCCGGTGACCTGGGACGAGCTCAGGGCCGCCTGCCAGGCCATGCAGGGCGGCGGCATCTACGGCGCGCCCTTGCCGTTCGGCGCCAACAGCATGACCTCGCTGACCATCATCGGCTTCATCCACCTCGGCGGCGGGCAGATCTTCACGCCCGACCTCGAGGTGGCGCTCGACAGCGACGCGACAAAGAACACGCTCGAATTCTACAAGTCGATGCGCGAGCTCTGCCCGCCCGGTGCCACGGGCTACAGCTGGGGCGAGAGCCTGGGTGCCTTCGTCAGCGGCGCCAGTGCCACCGCCATCTATGCGGGACGTGTCCTGCAGAACGTGGTGACCCAGAACCCCGCCATCGCCGATGCCATCACCTGCGCCACCTACCCGCGGGTCTCGACCGACGTCGAGCCCTGGACGTTCAACGGCTTCCCGAGCGTCTTCATTCCCAAGGACGCGCCCAACAAGGCCGAAGCGAAGCTGTTCGCCGCCTTCCTCTTCGAGCCCGAAGGCTACATCAGGCAACTGCATGGCGCGCCCGGTCATCTGCTGCCGGTCCTGCGGACGATCGGCCAGGATCCGCGCTATCTGGATAACCCGATCATCCAGCGCTATCCCGAGGAGGTGGAGCTGATGTCGGAGGCGGCCGCCGCGGGGTACAATCTCGGTTGGGAATCGCCCGCCCATCAACCGAACGCCAAGGCCGGCGAGGTCGTCAACAGCCTCGTGCTCGCCGAGATGGTGCAGCGCGTCTGCGTCAACGGCGAGGATGCGCGCTCGGTCGTCGGCGAGACGGCGCAGCGCATCGACGAGATCATGAAGGGCTGACGCCGGTCACCCTGGCAATATCCTTCGGCCGAGCTGCTTGGAGACTGCGGTGAAGATCATCGACTTTCGGATGCGCCCGCCGCTCGGGAGCTTCCTGCAATCGCGCATCTATGCGGCTGCCGACAACCGCAACCGCTACACACGCTCGCTCGGCTTCGAGCCGCCGGCCTCGGCGGAGCGGCAGTCGATCGATCTCCTGCTCGAGGAGATGGACGCCGCGGGCATCGCCAGGGGCGTGGTCGTGGGCCGCAACTCCCCGACGCTCGGCGTCATCCCGAACGACGACGTCGTCGCCATGTGCGCCCGTTACCCCGATCGCTTCGTGCCGGTGGGCTCGATCGACCCGACCAACCGCAAGGCGGCGATGCAGGCGATCGACGAGGCGGTGGCGCTCGGTGTGAAGGCCATCAACATTGAGCCGGGCGTCGCGGCACCGCCTTTGCACTCGGACGACCGCCGCCTGTACCCGATCTACGCCCACTGCGAGGACCAGGGCATCGTGCTCATCGTCATGAGCGGCGGCGCTGCCGGACCCGATATCAGCTACACCGCGCCCGAGCACATCGACCGCGTGCTGGGCGATTTCCCGACGCTGAAGATCGTCGCCTCGCACGGCAACTGGCCCTGGGTGCAGGAGATCATCCACGTGGCCTTCCGCCGCGCCAATCTCTACCTCTCGCCGGACATGTACCTGCACGGCCTGCCCGGCACGGCGGACTACGTGACCGCCATCAACGGCTTCCTCGCCGACCGCTTCCTTTTCGGCACCGCCTATCCGTTCTGCCCGCTCGACGACTATCTGGCCCGCTTTTTGGCCCTGCCCATCAGGGAATCGGTGCTCGAGCGCGTGCTCCACGACAACGCCGCAGCCCTGCTCGGCCTCGACTGAGCAACCGGACGATGGCCAGCGCCACGCCTGCGCGACGTCTCTCCCTCGATACCCAGTACAGCATCCTGGGCTTGCTGCTGATCGCGCCCACCGTCCTCGTCTTCACGGCGGTCATCGTCTATCCCTTGCTCTCCGCCATCTATCTCAGCCTCTTCTCGATCTACACGCCGACCCTGCAGGGCGAATGGGTGGGCCTTGCCAACTACCAGCGCCTCCTGGCGAAAGGCGAGTTCTGGATCTCGCTCAGGAACACCCTGGTCTGGACGGCCGGCACGCTCACGCTGCAGATCGTCCTCGGCGTCGCCATGGCGCTGGTCCTGAACCAGAGCCTCCTCTTCCGCCCGCTCGCCCGCAGCCTCGTGCTCTTCCCCTACTTCGTCTCGACCGTGGTCGCCGTCCTCGTCTGGCGCTGGGTCTTCAACGACCTCTACGGCATCCTCAACCACACGCTGATGCGTGTCGGCGTGCTCGACATGCCGCTCGACTGGCTGGGCTCGATGCCGAACGCCATGCTCAGCATCATCCTCGTCGGCGCCTGGAAGTACTTCCCGTTCGTCGTGATCGCTGTGCTCGCGAGGCTCCAGTCGATCCCCGACGCGCTCTACGAGGCGGCCGAGATCGACGGCGCCGGGCCCATCGCCCGCTTCCTCGACATCACCCTGCCGCAGCTCCGCGACGTGCTCGTCGTCATCGTCATGCTGCGCGCCATCTGGGACTTCAAGGAGTTCGACCTGATCTATCTTTTGACCGGCGGCGGCCCGGTCATCTCGACCCAGACCCTGCCGCTCATGGTCTACAAGGAGGCTTTCGCGCTCAACCAGATGGGCGGTGCCTCGGCGGTCGCCGTCCTCATGATGCTGGTCATGCTGGTCTTCATGATCCTCTATCTGCGCCGCACGGCCCGAGGCGAGGGCAATTCCTGATGCGCCGGACCTCGCTTCCCGGCCGGATCGCCTTCAATCTCCTGGCATGGACGCTCGTCCTCCTGGTCGCCTTCCCGCTCATCTGGATGATCCTGACCTCGGTCAAGCCGCAGACCGAGCTCTTCCGCATTCCGCCGAGCTTCTGGCCGACCGAGATCACCTTCGAGCACTACCGCCGGCTCCTGGTCGAGACGCCCTTCCTCACCTACATGCGCAACTCGATCTTCCTGGCACTCGGCACCACGCTCCTCGTCATCACGCTCGCCACGCTCGGCGCCCACAGCCTCGTCCGCTTTCGCTACCCGGGCCGCGAGCGGCTGGCCCAGCTCGTCCTCTTCACCTACCTCCTGCCATCGGTCGTGCTGATCATCCCGCTCTATCTGCTGATGGTGAAGATCGGCATCTCCAACACGCTCTGGAGCCTGATCCTCGCCTACACCACCTTCGCCCTGCCCTACGCCCTCTGGCTGCTCCGCTCCTTCATGGCCGGCATTCCCGACGACCTCGAGGCCGCGGCGCTGGTCGACGGCGCCAGCCGCATGGAAGCCTTCATCGACGTCATCCTCCCCCAGGCGCTCCCCGGCATCATCTCGACCGCCCTCTTCACCGCCATCCTCGCCTGGAACGAGTATCTCTACGCGCTGGTGCTGGTGAACACCGACAGCGCCAGGCCGCTCACGACCGGCGTCATGACCATGCTGATCTCCGCCTTCAACATCGAATGGTCCCTTTTGATGGCCGCTTCCGTCATGATGAGCCTGCCCTTGATCGTCGCCTTCGCCTTCCTGCAGAAATACCTGACCCGCGGCTTCGGCGCGGGCGGCGTGAAAGGCTAGAGCCCTGTCCGAGGTCGTCTTCGAAGGTGTACGAAAGGCGTTCGGTGCCGCGGTCGCCGTCGAGAGCCTCGACCTGCGAATCGAATCCGGCGAGTTCGTCAGCCTGCTCGGCCCCTCCGGCTGCGGCAAGACCACGTCCTTGCGCATGCTCGCCGGGCTCGAGGTGCCGACCTCCGGCACGATCCGTATCGGCGATCGCGTGGTCAACGACATCGCCCCGGGCAAGCGCGACATCGCCATGGTCTTCCAGTCCTATGCGCTCTACCCGCACATGACTGTGGCGCAGAACATTGAATATCCCCTGAAGAAGCGCCGCATCCCGAAGCCCGAGCGCGGCCCCAAGGTGGCGGAGGTGGCGAAGCTCCTGCATCTCGAGGACTACCTGGCGAGGAAGCCCCGGCAGCTCTCCGGCGGCCAGCAGCAGCGCGTGGCGCTGGGCCGGGCCCTCGTGCGCGATCCTGCGGTCTTCCTCCTCGACGAGCCGCTTTCCAACCTCGACGCCAAGCTCCGGGCGCACATGCGCGCCGAGCTCATCGAGCTGCACCAGCGCATCGGCCGGACCATGGTCTACGTCACCCACGACCAGCTCGAGGCGATGACCATGTCGGACCGCATCGCCGTCCTCGCCAATGGCCGGCTGCAGCAGCTCGACACCCCGGCCATGATCTACCGCCGCCCGGCCAACCGCTTCGTCGCCGGCTTCATCGGCACGCCGTCGATGAACCTGATCGAGGGCCGCCTCGAGCACGGCCATTTCGTCGCCGGCGACTGGCGGCTGGCGCTGGACGGGCTCGCTCTCGACCAGCCGGGCGGGGCCGTCACGCTCGGCATCCGGCCCGAGGACATCCTCATTGACCCGGCGGGCCAGCCGGCCCGAGTCAAGCTGGTCGAGCCCACCGGGCACGAGGCCATCGTCCAGTTCGAGATCGCCGGCCACCAGCTCACCGGCCGCGTCGGCGCCGAGGTGGCGCTGCGGGCCGGCGAGCCGCTTGCCCTCTCGTTTCGCACCGCCAACCTGCATCTCTTCGCCGGCGAAGACGGCCGGCGCCTCAACAGGGAAGACTGAAGCCATGGATCGCAACAGCGTCGCCTGGTCCGGTGCCATGCCGGCCGTCATCACCCCGTTCGACGCGACGGGGGCGATCGACAGGGAGGCCTTCACCGCCAATCTCGAGCGGCAGTTCGAGCACGGCGCCACCGGTGCGGTCGTCGCCGGCTGCACCGGCGAGTTCTGGACGCTGCCACTGGCCGAGCGCGCCACCCTCTTCCGGCTCGCGGTCGAGGTCGCCCAGGGGCGGACCATCCTCGCGGGCACAGGGGCGATCCTCGCCGCCGACGCCATCGCCTCGGCCCGGGCCGCGGCCGATGCCGGCTGCGACGGCGTCCTCGTCCTGCCGCCCTATTTCGTGAAGCTCACCGATGACGAGATCTTCGACCACATCGAGGCCGTTGCCGCCGCCAGCCCGCTGCCGGTCTGCCTCTACAACATCCCGGGCAATGCCGTGAACGCCATCCCCCCGGCCCTGGCCGCACGCCTCGCCGAGCTCGACAAGGTGGTGGCGATCAAGGAGAGCTCGGGCGACTGGAACAATTACTACGGCACCCATCTGGCCGTTGCCGATCGCCTCCGGGTCTTCTGCGGCCCCTCCTCCGTCTTCGGCGTGCCGGCCGTGGAGCTGGGTGCGGACGGGGTCATCGACTGCTTCCCCAATGTCTGGCTGCCGGGCGGGCTTGCGCTCTTCGCGGCGGCGAAGGACCCCGCCCGCCGCGCCGAGGCGACCGCCCTGCAGGCGACCGGCCGCCGCCTCACCGACCTCTTCACCTCGGGCGGCCGCACGCTCTACCCCGCCACCAAGGCCGCCATGGAGATGCTCGGCTGGCGGGCCGGCGAGCCCCGCGCCCCGCTACGCCGCCTCGAAGGCGAGCCGCTGGCCGGCCTCGAGCGCGGCCTCGCCGAGCTCGGCCTCCTGAGCAAAAGGGCGGCCTGAGCCATGGATCTCGGCATCCGGGGCCGCAAGGCCATCGTCAGCGCCGCCAGCAAGGGCCTCGGCCGCGCCTGCGCCCTCTCCCTCGCCGAGGCCGGCTGCGACCTCACACTGATGGCCCGAACAAAGGAGTCGCTGGAGGAGGCGGCCCATGCCATCGCCGCGGCGACCGGGGTGCAGGCCAGGGCCATAGCCGGCGACTTCACCGCCGAGGCCGACCGCGCGAAGCTCCTCGCCGCCTGCCCCGCCCCCGACATCCTCGTCAACAACCCGGGCGTGCGCCAGACACCAACACCGTTTGCAGACATAACGAAGGACGAATGGCGCCACTGGTTCGAGGCGCACTGCTTCTCGTCGCTCGACCTCATCCAGCACTGCGCGCCGGGCATGGCCGAGCGCGGCTTCGGCCGGATCGTCAACATGTCGGTGAGCTTCATCAAGTTCCCGCAATCGGGCTTCGCCCACAGCCACGCGGCGCGCCTCGCCCTCTCGGGTGCGGTGGCCGCGATGACCCGCGACCTGATCGGCCGCAACGTCACGATCAACACGGTCTGCCCCGGCCTCTTCGACACCGACGCCCTGCACACCAACCTGCACGGCCACGCCAAACGCGGCAACACGACCTACGAGGCCATCGTCCAGGACCGGCTGAAGGGCTGCCCCGCCGGCCGCTTCGCCGACCCGAAGGAATGCGGCGACCTCGTCGCCTTTCTCTGCAGCGCCCAGGCCGGCTTCATGACCGGCCAGAACATCGTCAACGATGGCGGCGTCTATCAGGGCCTCTTCTGAGATGCCGGCCCTCCTCCCCGCCGCTGGCCGGGTCGTCATGATCTCCGGCGCCTCGCGTGGCATCGGTGCGGCCATCGCCGACCGGCTCGCCGACGGCTGCCACAGCCTCTCGCTCGGCATGCGGACACCCACGCCGCCGGCCGACCCGGAGCGCGTCCTCACCCATCGCTTCGATGCCCTGGACCCGCCCACCGCTTCCGCCTGGGTCGAGGCCACGCTCGAGCGCTTCGGCCGCCTCGACGCCCTCGTCAACAATGCCGGCATCTTTCGAACCGTGACCTTCGACGAGGGCAGCGAGGACGACCTCGACGAGCTCTGGGCGGTCAACGTCAAAGGCCCCTTCCGCCTGACCAGGGCCGCCCTCCCCCATCTCAGGGCCGCCCCCCACGGCCGCGTCGTCAATATCTGCTCGACCGACGGCAAGCGCGTGCGCGATCGCAGCGCCTCGCTCGGCTACGTCATGAGCAAGCACGCGCTGGTCGCCATGACCCACGCCACCCGCTTCGCCGGCTGGGACGACCAGCTCCGCGCCACCGCCTTGTGCCCCGGCGCCGTCGAGACCGAGCTCGTCCAAAACGTCCCGGGTGCGGTCCCCGGCCCCGGCCGCATCGAGCCCGCCACCATCGCCGAGACCGTCAGCCTGCTTCTCAGCCTCCCCGACAACGCCAGCGTCGCCGAGCTGGTGGTCAACACCAGGCTCGAATCGATGCTCTGAGGCGGGGCCGGCCGGCGGATCAGGAGCCGGCCGCCGGGACCGCCGTCGAGCCGCGCAGGACCAGCTCCGCCTCGAGCACGACATGCCGGCGCGGGCCGCTCTCTCCGGCGAGCCGGGCGAGGAGCTGCTGCCAGGCATGGCGGGCGATCGCCTGGACCGGCTGGCGGACGCAGGTCAAGGGCGGGGTGACGAGCTCGGCCCAGGCCGGCTCGTCGAAGGCGAGGACCGAGATGTCGCCGGGCCAGTGCCATCCGGCCCGGGTCAGGGCCTGCAGGGTCCACTGGGCGAGGATGCTGTTGCTGGCGATGATCGCCGTCGGATGCGCCGGCCCGGCGAGCGCGCTGCAGAGGTCGTGGGCATAGGCGAGCGGGTCCTCGGGCCGGGCCAGCACGCGGCTTTGCACGGCCGGCCCCGCCTCGCGCATCGTCGCCTCGAAGCTGCGGATACGCGCCTGGGTCGTGACCAGCTCCGGGTAGCGCACGCAGTAGAGGATGCGACGGTGGCCGAGCGACAGCAGGTGCTCGGTGACCCGTCGCATCGCCCCGGCATCATCGAGCGTCACTGTATCGAAGCGCTGGTCGTCGGTCAGCCGGTCGACGACGACCGTCGGCACGCCGCTCCTGGCGATCGTGTCGAGCGTCTGCGCCGGCATGGCGCTCGGCACCAGCACGAGCCCGTCGATCTGCCGCGCGAGCAGCGTCTCGACCCGGGCGAGCTCGAGCGCGGGATCGCTGTGGCTGAGCACCTGCATGATCGCATGACCCTGGCTCGCCGCCACCTCCTCGAAGGCCTCGACCATGGCGGCGAAATAGGCGCTGCCGGTGAGCGGCACGCAGAGCCCGACCACGCCCGTGCGCCGCTGGCGCAGGCTGCGGGCGACGCCGTTCGGCCGCCAGCCCAGCTCGCGCGCCGCCTCGAGCACCTTGTCGCGCAGCGCCGCGCCGACCTGCGGCTTCCGGTTGAGAACGTTGGACGCCGTGCCGATCGAGACGCCCGCGCGATCGGCGACGTCGCGAATGGTCGGCGCGCGAACGGTGGGGGGCTGGACGGCGGGTGGGCGAATGGCGGTCATCGACAACGGCATTTCCGGGATTGCAACCTCGGTCAATGATGATACCATAAATGAAACGATTCATTGCGCCCAGCCGGGCGCTGGTGACAACGGGGGGCGCATGCGGATAACGGCAGTCGACACCTTCAAGGTCTGGGTCGACTGGTGCAACTGGCTGTTCGTTCGAGTCTCGACCGACGAGGGTCTGGTCGGCTGGGGCGAGGCCTCCCTGCACGGCGCCATCGATCCCGTCGAGCGCGCCATCCACGACTATGCCGGGCACTTGATCGGCGAGGACCCCGCCGGCCCCGAGCGGCACTGGCACCGCCTCTACAACGCCTGGCGGTGGCGTGGCGGCGCCGTCTTCATGTCCGCGCTCGCCGGTCTCGACATCGCCTTGTGGGACATCGAGGGCAAGCGGCTGGGCGTGCCGGTCCATCGCCTTCTCGGCGGCCCGCATCGCACCCGCCTGCCGGTTTATGCCAGCCACTGGCTGCAAGGTGCAGCGGGCCCCGACGACGCGCATCGCGGCGCCGAGGAAGCCGTTCGCCGCGGCTTCGGCGGGTTCAAGTTCACGCCGATCCGGCGCGAGCAGCTGCACCGCGACGAAGCGGCGGAGCTGCGCCGCGGCGCCTCGCTCATGGAGGCGGCGCGCGCCGGAGGCCGGGCCGGACGTCGAGATCTTCGTCGAGTGCAGCGAGTTCTTCTCGCCGCGCACGCTGCCGATGGTCGATGCGGCCCTCCACCCCTTCCGGCCGGGCTGGTTCGAGGAGCCCGTGCCGTTCGAGAACGCTGCCGTCATGGCGGCGATGCAGGCGCAGATCAGGACACCCATCGCCACCGGCGAGCGGCTCCTCTCCCGCTTCGAGTATCGCGAGCTGCTCGTGCATGGCGGCTGCCGGATCATCCAGCCGGACCTGATGCACGCCGGCGGCATCACCGAGGTGCGGCGCATCGCCAGCCTCGCCGACACCTGGTACGTGCCGGTCGCCCCGCACAACCCGGGCGGGCCGATCTGCACGGTGGCCGCCATGCACCTCGCGGCCTCGATCCCCAATTTCTACATCCTCGAGCAGATGGAGCCGCAACGGGCCATCCGCGACCTGGCCTCGCGCCCGGCCGTCCGCTTCGAGGACGGGCACTTCCTCATGCCGGAAGGCCCGGGGCTCGGCCTCGAGCCGGACCTCGAGGCCTTGAAGGACCTGCCGTTCAAGCAGCAACCGCGCGTCGAACGCAACGGCGCCCTCTGGCGCTGAGCTTTATCAGGGAGCAGCACGATGACATCGAGAAGCCTGAAGATCGCCCTCCTCTCCACCACCCTGCTCGGCCTCGTGGCGACCCCGCTCGCCGCCCAGACCGTGACCCTGCAATGGCAGACGGCCAATCTCACCGAGAAGCAGTTCGAGCCGGTCTGGCACGCCATCATCGAGGAGTTCGAGGCGGCCCACCCGGACATCAAGATCGAGCCGATCCTCGTCGCGCGTGCCGACCACTGGACGCGCTTCGTCACCGGCATTGGCGCAGCAGGCGCCGTGCATCGTCTCCGTCGACGTCACCACGGCCGCCTATAACGGCTACCTGATGCCCCTCGACGCCTACTGGAATGCGGAGCCCGAGAGCTTCCGCGCAGCCTGGTCCGAGAGCATCCTCTCCGCCGCTCGCTGGGACGGCGAGCTCTGGGGCGTGCCGAGCTGGGGCGGCGTCTACGCCGAGGTCTACAACCGGGACCTCGTCGAGGCGGCCGGACTCGATCCCGAGAACCCGCCGGCGACCTGGGCCGAGTACATGACCTGGGCCGAGGCGCTCTCCGGCGACGACCAGTGGGCCACCGCCATCCTCGGCGGGCGCACCGACACGACCACCCGCGTCCTTCTCTCCTGGATCTACTCGAACGGCGGCGAGCCGTTCAACGCGGACATGACCGAGTCGCGCTTCGCCGCCGACCCCCGTTCGCTCGAGGCGATCAAGACCTATCTCGGGCTGGAGGCGAAGGGCCTCGCCGCCCCCGGGGCCACGACCATCAACTATCTCGAGCAGACCAACCTCTTCGCGCAGAACCGCATCGCGACCATGCGCAACGCCTACTGGAGCGTCGCCAAGGTGCTGGGCGACAACCCGGCTCTCGAGGGCAAGCTCTTCGTCGCCGACCCGCCGATGAACGTCGAGGAGAAGGCGACGGTCGCCACCATGACCGCGGACAGCATCAGCTCGAGCTGCGCCCACCCGGACGAGGCCTGGGCGTTCATCAAATTCAACAACGAGCGCAAATGGGCGGTGCAGCGCGCCACGGTGGCCAACTGGATGCCGCTGCGCAACGACGTCAGCGACGACCCCGAGATCGCGAGCAACCCGATGCTGCGCAAGTTCGTCGAGATCGGCGGCTACGCCAAGACCTACCCGCTGCCGCACCCGCACTGGGCCGACATCTCGACGAACGACATCGTCGATGCGGTGCAGGAGGCCCTGCTCGAGCCCGAACGGGTCGAGGAGATCTTCCAGGCCCTGGACGCGAAGCTCAATGAGAAGCTGAACGACGTCTGAGCATGGCTGCCGGCATCCGCCAGAAGGACAGCGTCGCCCCCCGCCCAGGGCGGGCCGGCGGCGCTGTCGCCTGGCGCGGTGCCGGCCTGCGCCGCGAGCGCTTCCACGGCTACCTCTTCATCGCCCCGGCCTTCCTGCTGCTCGCGGCGATCATCCTCTATCCGCTGATCCACGCCTTCCAGACCAGCCTGCACCGCACGCGCGGGCTGCGCATCGACTTCATCGGACTCGGCAACTACGAGAAGATCCTGGCGGAGCCCGCCTTCTGGGACAGCCTCGCGATCTCCTTCGCCTTCACCGGCATCGCCGTCGCCCTGCATGTGGCGCTCGGATTGGCCCTCGCCCTCCTTCTCAACGAGGTCCGCTTTCTCAAGACCGCCATCCGCATCGCCTTCCTGACACCCTGGATGGTCGCCCCGGCCATCGGCGCCATCATCTGGATGTGGCTGCTCGAGCCGCAGTTCGGCGTCGTCAACTACGTGCTGCGCAGCGCCGGGCTCATCAGCGAGTACAAGATCTGGCTGGGCGAGCCGGCGCTCGCTTTCGGCTCCATCGTCGCCGTCGACGTCTGGCGCGGCGTGCCCTTCATCATGCTGCTGATGCTGGCCGGCCTGCAGGGCATCCCGCGCGAGCAGTACGAGGCCGCCGAGATCGACGGCGCCACGCGCCCGCAGCGCTTCCGCTACGTCACCCTGCCCAATCTGCGCTATCTCCTGATCGTCGCCTCGACGCTCGACTTCATCAACACCATCCGGCACTTCGACATCATCAAGGTGATGACGCAGGGCGGGCCGGCGCGCGCCACCGAGGTCCTGCCGGTGCTGCTCTACAACCGGGCGTTCCTCGCCAACCGGTTCGGCGAGGCGGCGGCGATCGGCGTGGCGCTGCTGGTCATCGTCCTCGCCCTCACCATCGTCTACATCCTCCTGACCCGGCCCGGGCGGGCATCGGAGTCGTGACGCGGACCGTGGATGCCGGCGCGGTGCTCCGTTGGGTGGTCCTGCTCGCGGCCCTCGTCGTGGTGCTCTTCCCGTTCTACTGGATGATCAACACGTCGCTGAAGCCGGCCCACGAGATCTTCCAGACGCCGCCGACCTTCTTCTCCTCGGCATGGTCCCTCGACGCCTACCGGACGCTGATCGAGACGCGGCCCATCCTGCGCTATTTCGCCAACAGCCTGCTCGTCGCCACGGGTGCGACCCTGCTCTCGGTCGGCTTCGCCGCCCTCGCCGCCTACGGCTTCACCCGCTTCTTCGTGCGCGGCGAGCTGGTGTTCATCCTCTTCCTTCTCTTCACGAAGATGCTGCCCGAGACGCTCCTCGTGATCCCCTATTTCCAGATCATGGCCGACCTCGGGCTCATCAACTCGTACGCGGCGCTGATCCTGGCCTACACCTCGTTCGCCCTGCCCTTCTCGATATGGATGCTGATCGGCTTCTTCCGGCGATCCCCCGCGAGCTCGACGAATCGGCGATCATCGATGGCGCCACGCGCCTGCAGGTGTTCTTCCGGGTGATGCTGCCGCTGGCCCGCCCGGGCCTCGTCGCCGTCGCCCTCTTCACCTTCCTGATCGCCTGGAACTCCTATGTCTGGGCGCTGGTGCTGACCACCGACCAGAGCCGCTTCGTGCTCTCGGTCGGCATCGCCAACCTGATGGGCGAGTACCGCATCGACTGGAACGAGCTGATGGCGGCCACGGTCATCGCCGCCCTGCCGGTGATGGTGATCTACGCCTTCCTCGAACGGCACCTCGTCGCCGGCATCACCGCGGGCGCCGTCAAGGGCTGACCACCCCGAACACCTCGACCGGCTCCAGGAGGCCCTTGAGCACCCGCCGGCCGGCCGGCTGCAGGGGCCGGCCGGCCTGGGCCGCGGTCGTGGCGTCGAGCCAGACGCCGCCGGCGGGCACGGCGTCGGCGAGGCGGGCGGCGACGTTCACCGTGCGGCCGAAATAGTCGCCGTCGCGGCCGATCACCGGGCCGGTGGCAATGCCGGCGCGGGCCGGCGGCAGGCCGTGGGCAGGTGCGCCGGCGACGATGGCGAGCGCTGCCGCGACCGCGTCCTCGGGCCGGCGGAAATGCAGCATGGCACCATCGCCGAGCATCTTCACCAGCCGCCCGGCATGATGGAGTGCCGCCTCCTGGACGAGCTCGACGAAGCGGCTGCCGAGCGTCGCCGCCCGGGCGTCGCCCTCGGTCTCGGTGAGCGCCGTGAAGCCGGAAAGATCGATGAAGACGATGGCCCGGTCCGCGGCCGCCGGCCGCACGATGCCCTGCTCGGCCAGGCTCTCGTCGAGCCGCGCCATCGCATTGTCGAAGACCGCCTGCTCGAGGAGCCGGCGCAGGATCAAAAGACCGCGCGATAGCCCAGCCGCTGCAGCCTCGGGCGCATGGGGGCGGTCGTTGCCAGGAGCTCGCGCCGACTCATGCCCGAGGCGAGCAGCGGCGCCTCGACGTTCTCCCGGAAGAGATCGCGCTGCGCCTCGACGATCTGCCTGATGCCGAGCGCGAAGACGCGCAGCAGGCGCAGGAGCGCCACCTCGCCGATGCCCGCCTGGCGGGCGCCGGCGATCACGGCCAGAAGCTCGCGATCGTCCTCGCGAATCGGGTCGTCCAGGGCCGCTGCCGGCAGGCCCACCGCCCGGGCGACCCTCGCCGCCTCATCGGCGTCGAGGCCGAGCGCCGCGAGCGCCTCGCCATGGGTCTGGCCGGTCAGCGCCGGCGCGTCGGCGATCATGTCACCGGCGAAGTCGACCGAGATCTGCCCGGCCCGGGCAGCCGCCTCGGCTGCGCGCGGCCGAGGCCGGAGCTCAGGAGCGCCAGGACCAGACGGACACGCGAGATGTCGCCATGGGCGAAGCGCCCGCCCGGGCCCGGCCGGATCAGGCCCAGCCCGACCAGCCAGTCGAGGTCGGCAGCACGGCAGGAGGCCAACCGCGCGAGCTCGACGGGCGTCAGCCCGGCAGGGCCGGATGCGGCGCCGCCCGTCACTTCACTGCCATCCACCCCGGATTCTCCCGCACCCGCACGCGGCAGGCGTTCCCACCGGCCCCGCCGCCCGCTATGCCGAGCGCATGACAATCCTCTGGCTCGGCCTCGTCCTCTTCGGCGGCATTCTGCTCGGCATCCAGCCGACACTCAATGCCGGCCTGGCGCGCCATCTCGGCCACCCGCTCGGCGCCGCCCTCGTCTCCTTCGGCACGGCGACCGTGCTCCTGGTCGCGGTCGCCCTCGCGCTCCGCCCGCCCGTGCCGTCCTTCGCCGATCTCCGCCTGGTGCCGCCCTGGCTCTGGCTCGGCGGTGCGATGGGTGCCGCCTTCGTCACCATCGCCCTCATGGCCACGCCCCGGCTGGGTGCCCCGGTGGTCGCACTCGTCATTTGCGGCCAGCTCGCGGCTGCCCTGGTGATCGACAGCTTCGGCCTCATGGGCCTCGCGACCCGCCCGTTCGACTGGACCAAGCTCGTGGGTGCTCTCTGCCTGGTTGCCGGCGCCGTCCTCATCCGGTGGCGCTGAGAGCCTCCGACCCGTCCAGCCGTGCCGCGTCCAGCGGCCGGGCCGGGTTGCCGACGACCGTGGTGTGGGGTGCCACGTCACGGACCACCACCGCCCCCATGCCGACCACGGCACCCTCGCCGATGACCAGCGGCCGACCGGGCGCGCCCTGGCGGATGACGGCACCGGCGCCGACATAGGCGTGATCGCCAATCCGGACATTGCCGTTGCAGCTCACCCGCGGCCCGAACGTGACGAAATCACCGATCACGCAGTCATGCGCGACATAGGAATAGATGTTGCAGTGAAAGAACCGGCCGATCGTCACGTTGTCGGTGATCATCGTCCGCCCGCAGATGATCGCCCCGTCGCCGATGGTCACTGCCGGAAAGATCTCCGCATCGCCGGCCACCAGCGTCAGCGCCAGGCCGCCTGCGTCGAGGCAGGCACCTGCCAGGTCCTCGCGAATGTGCGAGTCGGCGATCGCCACGTTGAAGAGCCGCTCCCTGCCGTCCGCCTCGAGGAAGTCCGCCAGGGAGAGCACGGGCCGCCCCCTGACCTCGGGCAGCGCCGGCCGCGATTCGACGAACACCACCTCCGCCTCGCCGCCGGGCAGGAGCGAGCCCTGCCCGCGGACGCAGGCATCGAGCAAGGGCATGACCTCGCGCCCGAATCCGCCGGCGCCGATCAGGCCGTAAAGCCTTCTTCTGGTTGGATTCATCCACCAAACGTTTTTTTGCGAGGGCTGCCGAAGGGGCATTGGCAATGCCGCCTCCGGTAGGACCGCTTCGGTACGCACCGATTGGTCGGCTGGCAAGCTGGCATCTGTCGCAAGATGTAACAATCGCTCGACGGAAGAGCCGGCCCCCAGATGTGCCCGACGACACCAAATGATATTTTTCAGCTCGTGTGCCGGCGTTTGTGGGTCTTGAGTCAGTTATATGGAATAACATATGATGTCTCTGGGCATGATCTTCTTCTCGGGGAACAGGCCGAGTGACATCGATCCGACCGAGATCGTATCCGCCGAATGGGCGGGCATCGCGCGGCAGGCGCCCGAGGATGCGAGGGCGCTCATGGCGCGTCTCGTGCTTCTTGCCGAGGGAGACCGCGATCTGGCCGAGACGGGTGACCCTGTCCCGGACGGCCGGGTGCCGCCGGACCGTCTCGATACGGTGCGGCTCGGGGCGCTCGTCGCATTCGTTATCTGCGAGCCGCAGGACCTGCCGGGGCCTTGCAACGTTCGCGTGCTCGGCTTCATCCGGCGCACCACGCAAACATCGTGGCGGGAGACCATCGAGATGATGACGGATCGGCTGGAACGCTGGCACGCGGACGGGCGGCCATGAGCAACGGCTTCGGCCGGATCGCCGCCGGCAGCGACAACGCGATAGATCCGGCCGAGCTGCTCGGTGGGGCCGAGGCGTTGACGATGGAAGTGGAGGCCCAGGCGGCCGTCATCGCCATCGGCCGGACCATTCGGGCGGCGCGTGAGGCTGCCGGGCTGTCCCAGGCCGAGCTGGCGAGGCGAGCCTCGACGACCCAGCCGCATCTGAACGCCATCGAGCGGGCACGTGGCCGACGCGGTCCCGGCATCGACCTGCTGACGCGCCTCGGTCGGGCGCTCGGCACGCCCTTCACCGTGCTGCCGGCGAGCGCGATCGAGGTGCTGCGCCTGGAGCTCGAGCGGGCAACGTTGCAGGTCGTGGCTTTGCAGCAAACGCTGCGACAGAACGGGATCGAACCGCCCGGCGAGCCGCTCGGCGCGGACGAGCTGGCGCACGCCCTCAACGAGATCATGCAGCGGGACTACGGCACGGAGCTCGCCCCGGATGACCGGTCGCGGGTGCAGGTGGTGGACGCCGCGCTGCAGCAGATGGCCGGCGGCTGAGTGAAGCGCGCGTTCGCCGTCGCCGCCTTCACGATCGTCCTCCTGCTGCTCGTCTGGTTGTCGAGCCGGGGTGCCCGGGGTGCCGCCTGGGCCACCGGCGCCAGCGGCATCATCGGCTCGCTCCTCATCGCGCTGCCGTTCTTCCTGGAGGACAGCCTCAAGTGGCTCGCCACGGTCCTTCGCCGTGGCAAGGCCGGCGACCCTGCCGCCGCGGCCGCCATTGCCGATGCCAGAAGCGGTGTCGAGGCGGTGCTCGGGGCATGGTCGCCCTCGAGCCGCGCCCTGATCGTCGCCGGGCTCCTCTACCTCGCCCTGTCCTATGCCCTCGGGGTGGTCACGTTCGAGCTCACCGGCTGACCCGGTTGGACACCGCCCGGCCGCTCAGGCAGCCGCGCCGCGCCGCTCGCGCTTCTTCAGATAGGCTCGCCAGGTCATCGCCCAGCGCTCCGGGTCCTCGAGCCCGTCATACTTGACCTGGTGGATCGTCTGGTTGTGCGGCGCCGACTTGACCAGCTCCGGCGTGCTGTAGGCCTCCTCGCTGATCCGCTCGATCACCGCGACCCAGTAGTCGAGATCCTCCTTCGACCAGAGCTCGCCCGCCTCGGGGGTGAAGGGCTCGGGCACCAGCCAGGGCTCGTGGCTGAGCCAGAAGGCATCGACGCCGAAATCGACCATGCGGTTCTGCACGTCCAGCGTGCCGACGCCCGTCTCCTCCTTCAGTGGCCCGAGGCTCCAGCGGGTCATCTCCATCCGCGGTGCGGTGAGCTGCGGGTGCGACTTGCTCAGCCCCCTGATCCTGCCGAGCTTCGCGTCCATGTAGTTGTTGGCGAGCACCGAGAGATCCGCGGCCTCGGCGATGCCGTCGCTGCCCATCGCACAGGTCCAGGCATAGGCCTTCATGAGCTGCGGGACATTGCCCCAGAACTCGCGCACCTTGCCGACACTGTCGGGCCGGTCGTGGTCGAGCCGAAAGCGCCCCGCCTCCTCGACGACGATCGGCCTCGGCAGGAACCTCGCGAGCTCCTTCGTGCAGCCATAGGCGCCGACCGACGGCCCGTTGCCGCCCTTGGGTGCGCCGAAGGTCTTGTGCAGCATGAACATGCAGGCGTCGAAGCCGAGCTCGGCAGCCCGGATCCTGCCCATCACCCCGTTGAAATTGGCATGGTCCCAGAAGCAGAGCCCGCCGGCCTCGTGGACGATCCTGATCCACTCGGCGATCTCGGGGTTGTAGATGCCCATGTCGTCGGGATTGCCGACCATCAGGGCCGCCGTCCGGTCGGAGACCGCGGCCTTCAGCGCGTCGAGGGACGGATAGCCGTTCTCCTCGATCATCAGCGTGATCACCTCGAACCCGGCCGCCGCCGCGGTCGCCGGGTTGCAGGGGTGCGACTGGATCGTCGTGATGATCTGGTTGCGCTGCTCCAGCTCGCCCCGCGATGCATGATAGGCCCGGGTGACGCAGCAATTGGTGTAGCCGGCATGCGCCCCGCCGCCCGCCTGGAAGACGAACTGGTCCATGCCGGAGAGCTCCCGGAGCTGCCGGTCGAGACCGTGGACGATGGCCAGCACGCCCTGCAGCGTCTCCTCGTCCTGCAGCGGGTGCAGGGCGGCGATCTCCGGCCGCCAGGCCAGCGCCTCGCCGAGGGCGGGGTTGTACTTCATCGTGCAGGTGCCGAAGAGGCTGATCCCCATCATGCCGAGCGTTTCCTGGCTCAGATGGAGGAAATGCCGGAGCACGTCGTGCTCGCTCATCTCCGGCAGCGCCGGCGGTGCGGCCCGCGCCATGCCGGCAGGCAGGAGTGCCGCGATCTCACCCACCGCCTCCGCCACCACCGGCTCGGGTGCCGCGAAGACCTGGCCGCGCCGGCCGGGGCTGCTCATCTCCATGATCACCGGCTCGTCCCAGACCGGGGCCTGGTAGCGCCGCAGCCGCGTTTCGTTGCCGCTCATCGCACCACCTCCTCGAGCGCCTCGGCGAGCCGGTCGATATCGGCCTGATTGTGGATCTCGGTGACGCAGTAGAGGGCGGCCTGGCCGAGCTCGGGGAAATCCGCCGAGAGGTCCTTGCCGCCGAAGATGCCATGCGCGCGCAGCGCCGCATTGATCCCGGCGACCGTCTTGCCGGTGCCGGCGAAGTCCACCACGAACTCCTTGAAGAAGCCCTTGGGCCACTTGACTGCGACGCCCGGCACCCGCGCCAGTCGCTGCGCCGCATAGTGCGCCCGGGCGATGATCAACCCGCCCACCTCGCGAAAGCCCTCGGGCCCCATGAGGCCCATGTAGACCGCGTTGGCGATGCCCCAGAGATAGACCGAGTTGCCGGTCCAGTCCTTGCCCTTCTCGCGGCTGCCATAGGAGCTCTGGTGGAAGAGCGAGAGGGCGAAGCCGCGCTCGCCCGGCTGCACGGTCTCGGCGATGCTGGCGAAGAGCGTCGGGTACTCCCGGGCGATCCGCTCCTCGTCGCGGCTGGCGATGAAGCCGCCGACCCCGCCGCCGCAGTTCATCGGAATGCCCAGCGTCTGCAGCGTGCCGACGACGATATCCGCACCATAGGCGCCGGGCGGGGCGACGATGCCGAGCGAGATCGGATCGACGCCGACGATGACCATGGCCCCCCTGGCCTTGGCCTTCCTCGCGATCGCCGCGGCGTTGGGCTCGATGCCGCCGAGATAGGCCGGCACCTCCAGATAGACCGCGGCGACCTCGTCCGAGAGGGCCGCATCCAGGGCCGCCATGCTGATGCCGCCCGTGGCCTCGTCCCAGTCGAGCTCGACGACCTCGATATGGGGCATCTCGACCGGCTCGGCCATGGTGCGCATGACGCCGAGGCGCTCCGGGTCGATGTTCCGCGGCACCAGCACCCGGCGCCGCCCGGTCAGCCGCTCCGCCATGCGGATCGCGTGGCCCGCTGCGGCCCCCCAGCTATAGACCGGCAGGCCAACGAGGTCGCAGTCGACCAGCTCGCCGAGCTGGCTCGTGAACTCGAACCACGCCTGGTTGCGGCCATGATCCGAGGCCGGCGAGCCGAAGACCGAGGTCAGGAGCTCGCGCCGGCGCACCACCTCCTCGCAGGCCGCCGGCACGTGATGCTGCCAGCAGCCGGCACCGAGAAAGCTCAGATTGGCCTCGCAGGTCTGGTTCTTCGCCAGGAGACCCACCAGGTGCCGCCGCAGCTCGGCCTCGGAACGCATGCCCTTTGGCAGCGCCAGCGGCCGCTTCATCCGGTGCGCCGCGGGGATCTGGGCGAACAGCTCCTCGATGCTGCCGGCACCGATGGCATCCAGCATCGCCTGCTTTATGCCGGCGACGGAATTCGCCATGTAGGGATGGGCTGTGGAAACCTGGTTCTCCGACACGCAACCTCCGTAAGCCCGGGGGCTGGCGTGATCCGGGCGCTGGGCGAACGTTTGTGCGACTATCGACGATCAACGGCGCCCGCTCAAGGGCGAAGGCGCCAGCCAGGGGGGACGCCACGTGACCAACGAGGAGCTGCGCCAGCGCAACGCGAAGCGCCGGATTCACCAGATCGCCTTCGTCACCCGCGATCTCGAGCGGAGCATGCAGGCCTGGATCGACGATCTCGGCGTCGGCCCCTGGATGGTGCTCACCTTCACCGAGCGGTCGCTCACCTACCTGAAGGTCGAGGGCCGCACCGTCACCGAGCCCTTCGAGTTCCTCCTCGCCCTCGCCTGGATGGGCGACACCCAGATCGAGCTGATCCAGCCCGTCCACGGCCCGACGATCTACGAGGACCACCTCCGCCGCAAGGGCGAGGGCCTGCACCACATCAAGGAAAGGATCGCCGACGCCGACATGGACCGGGTCGTCGCCGACTACCGCGAGAAGGGCATCGGCGTCATGCAGACCGGCCTCTTCGAGGGCGACGTCCACTACTACCTGAACACCGAGCCCCGCCTCGACTTCATCCACGAGCTCGGCAACTGCCTGGACCTGAAGCTGCGGCCGGAGCAGTACCGGGTCTACCCGCCGGAGGGCTAAAGCCGGAACGCGTCCTCAGCCCGTAGCACCCGCCTTCGGCACGGAAGGAACCGGCTCCGCCACCTGCACCGCAACCCTCAGGCCCAGTGCGCGAAGCAGCCTGCTCCAGCGTCTCCAGGGTGGGATTGCCGCGCTTCGAAAGCGTTCGTAAAGCGTCTCACGATTGAGTCCCGCTTCCCGTGCGAGCCCGGCCATGCCACCCGGCCGCGCCTCGGCAACGTGGCGGATCGCAAGCTTGAAGGCCTCCGTGTCGCCCGCCTCGAGCGCCTCCTCGAGATAGAGGGCCGCCAGCTCCGGATCCTGCAGGAGAGCATGCCGGGTGCGCTCGAAGGGGCGGCTGACAGCGTTCATGGGCGCGTTCTCCTCAGAAAGTCATCGAGATGCACTTCGGCCCGCCAGTATGGCCGAGCGCTGGTCCCGCTTGGTGGATCCGCCAGCAGCAGGACGACACGCCCGCCGATGATCGCCGAAATAGATCCGCAAGCCGGGACCGTACGGGTCGCGCAGCTCAGCCAGCCCGTGCCGGCCACCAAGCGCCTTCCAATCGCCGAGATTGCCGAGCTGCACGCGGTCGAGGCGAGAGAGGATGCGTGCCTGCGCCCGCCGATCCCTCAAGCCGAGGAGCCACTCGCTGAAGGGCGTATGCCCGTCCTCGGTCGTATACTCCTCGATCTCGTACATTCAACCTCTTGTAGCCTATAAGCGACAAAATGACAATGTTGTAGGCTTTGCCCTCACCCCCGCACCCGCATCATCACCGTCGTCGCCGGCCCCGTCCGCACCTTGATGAAGCCGTCGAGCATCGCATCCACCGCCGGGTCGCCCGTGTCGACGAAGAGCCCGGCAGGGCCCAGTGCGGCGAGCTTCGCCAGCGACGCCACCACCAGAATATTCTCCCGCCCGACCCGGGCGATGACCGAAGGGGCGATCTGCTGGTTGCCGCGGCCGAAGAGGCAGCCGTGGCCGCCCATGACCGCGACGACCAGCGTCGCGGGCCGGGCCTCGACCAGCGCCTCCAGCGCCGTCGCGTCCAGGTCCCGACCGACCAGCTTCCCGTCCAGGACTGCGTCGACCCCGAGCAGCGTGCCTTCCAGGCCGAGGGCCTCCAGGATCTGCTGCTTGGTGGTGCCCGGCCCGAGCACGTAGAGCCGGCCCGGCGCCATCCCGGCCGCGATGGCCCGGCACAGGCCGGCCAGCGCTGCCGCCTCGCCCGGCCCCTGCCCGGCCTTCGGGTTCTGCACGAGGCCTTCCACCACCGGCACCATAGCGAAGCCGTAGAGCCGTGCGCCGAGCCGGCCGGCGCGCAGCGCCGCCTCGTCGATGTCCATGACCTCGCGGGCCACGAGCCGCACCCGCCCGTCGCCGCCGAGGAAGGCCGCCGCCACCTCGCCCGCGTGGCGCGGGCTCGTGGCGAAGACCGCCGACTGCATCTTCACGCCGGCCGGCGCGCCGAGGATCGGCACCGCATCGCCCACGGCGGCCAGCACGTCGCGCACCGTGCCGTCGCCGCCGACGACGAGCAGGAGTGCCGCACCGGCATCGCGCAGCGCCACGGCGGCACGCCGCGTGTCGAGCCCGCTGCTCGGCTCGGCCGGCTCGCCGATCTGGGTGGCCGAGGGATCGCCCATTCCGCCGCCGAAGGCCAGGACCTCGACATCGGACAGGCGCTCGCGCAAGGCCAGGAGTGCCCTCGCCGCCTTCTCGCCGGCGCGCGGCACGGCGCCTTTGGCCAGTGCTGCGGCCTGCACCGCGGCGCCATCCGAGCCCTTGAGCGCCACGGCCCCGCCAAGCCCGGCCACGGGATTGACGATCAGACCCAAGATCGGCGAGTGGGGCCTCGGCGTTTCGCCCTTCACGGTCGGGCCTCCAACGGCCTACTCTCCGCCGCCGCCAGAGCCGAGGAACACGCCCGATGTCCACCGCCCCGACCCGCCCCGAACGCTACCGCCTCGCTCCGGATCTCGAGATCAGCCGCATCGTCACCGGGCTCTGGCAGGTCGCCGACATGGAGCGCCAGGCCGGCCGGCCGCTCGACCAGGAGGCCGCCGCCGAAGCCCTCGCCGTCTACGCCGAAAGCGGTTTCGACAGCTTCGACATGGCCGACCACTACGGCTCGGCCGAGCTGATCGCCGGCCGCCTGCTCGCCGGCTACCACAAGGGCCACAAGCCCCGGGCCTTCACCAAATGGTGCCCCGAGCCCGGGCCGATGACGGCGGAGGTCGTCCGCGCCGGCATCGCCGAGCGGCTGGAGCGCCTCGGCGTCGAGCGGCTCGATCTCCTGCAGCTTCACTGGTGGCTCTACGAGCATCCGGCCTATCTCGACGCCATGGCCGAGCTCGCGCGGCTCCGCGAGGAGGGCCTGATCGGCGAGCTCGGCGTCACCAATTTCGATACCGAGCATCTGCGCATCCTGATGGCCGAAGGCCACCCGTCCGCACCAACCAGGTCAGCTTCTCGCTCCTCGATCGCCGGGCCGCCGGGCCGCTCACCACATTCTGCCTCGAGCACGGCATCCGGCTCCTCGCCTACGGCACGCTCGCCGGCGGCTTCATGGACGAGCGCTGGCTCGGTGCCAAAGAGCCCGCGACCATAGCCGACTGGTCGAGGATGAAGTACCGCCGCTTCATCGAGGCGATCGGCGGCTGGGAAGCCTTCCAGCGGATCCTCACCGCCGCCGGCGCCATCGCCGAGAAGCACGGGGTCAGGATCGCCAACGTGGCGACCCGCTGGGTGCTCGACCAGCCGGCTGTGGCGGCGGTTATCGTCGGTGCCCGGCCCGGCGAGCGCGACCACCGCGAAGCCAATCTCGCCACCTTCGCCTTTGCGCTCGACGCCGAGGACCATGCCCGCCTCGAGGCGGCCTTCGCCGCCAGCCGCCCGGTTCCCGGCGATTGCGGCGACGAGTATCGCCGCCCGCCCTTCCTCACCGCCTCCGGCGACCTCAGCCACCATTTGGGCAGCCTGCCGCAGGTCTTCCGGGCGACGCCCGACGGCGACCGCAGCCGCGTCTCGAGCGGCAGCGTCTGGGAGGAGGTCGCGGGCTACACGAGGGCGCTCCGCGTCGGCGACCGGGTGCTGGTGAGCGGCACGACGGCGACGCACGGGACCGACCACGTGGTGGCCAGGGGCGACCCGGCGGCGCAGACCGCCTATGTCCTGGACAAGATCCAGGCGAGCCTCCGGGCCGTCGGCGCCGGGCTCGAGGACGTCGTCCGCACCCGCGTCTTCGTGCGCGACATCGCCCAGTGGGAGCCCGTGGCCCGCACGCACGGCCGCTACTTCCGCGACCACCGTCCGGTCAACTCGCTGGTCGAGGCGAAGCTGGTCGGCGACTACCTGGTCGAGATCGAGGCCGAGGCGGTGGTCCGTCAAGCCTGAGCCGGCAGGCCGAGCAGCGATCGCGCCTCGGCCACCGTCGCCGGCCGCCTGCCATACTCCGGGCAGAGGGCGACCACCTGCTCGACCAGCGCCGCGTTGGAGGGCGCCAACCGCTCCTTGTCGAGGCGCACATTGTCCTCGAGCCCGGTCCGGCAATGCCCGCCCTGCTCGAGCGACCAGCGCACCAGCGTGATCTGGTCCCTGCCGATGCCCGCCCCGTCCAGGTGGCGTCGGGTGCGAGGCGCTTCACCGTCCGCACGTAAAAATCGAAAACCTCGCGATCGACCGGCATGGCATTCTTCACGCCCATCACGAACTGGACGTGCAAGGGGCCCTTGATCTGCCCCGCCTTCTCCATCTCGACCGCCTTGAAGAGCATCGAGAGGTCGAAGACCTCGATCTCCGGCTTGACCCCGTGCTCGAGCATCAGGCCGGCCAGCCAGTCCACCAGGTCGGGGCTGTTCTCGTAGATCCGGGTCGGGAAATTGACCGAGCCGGTCGAGAGCGACGCCATGTCGGGGTGAAGCGGCAGCATCCCCCCGCTCCTCGCCACGCCCCGACCGGCCGCCGGTCGAGAACTGGACGATCATGCCGGGGCAATGCCTGCGCAGGCCCTCGAGCAGCCGGCCGAACCGCTCGGGGTCCGAGGTCGGCTTGCCCTCGTCGCCAAGACCGAACATGCTGATCTGCCAATCATCGCCTCAAGTCTCAAACTGACAAAACCTTAACGGTTTGTGCGTGACTGTCCAGTTCCGAGAAGAACGAGGTGCCGCATCCCACGCAGTTCAGCCAGCCGACCTTCCTGACCACACGGGGCGGGTCGAAATCCAGCTTGCCGGACTGAACCTCCGCCCGCACATCGACATCAGAGTCAGGCAGCACCCGGCGTCTGGTAGAGACCGGCATGCTCGTCGCGCAGCACGTTCTTCTGCACCTTGCCCATGGTGTTGCGCGGCAGCTCGGCCGTGAAGATCACCCGCTTGGGCAGCTTGTAGCGGGCGAGGCTGCCCTCGAGCGCCCGGATGACGGAGCGCTCGTCCGGTGCCTCGCCGGGGCGGGCCACCACGACCGCCGTGACACCCTCGCCGAAATCCGGGTGCGGCACGCCGATCACGGCCGATTCGACCACGCCCGGCAGGGCGTCGATCTCGCTCTCGACCTCCTTGGGGTAGACGTTGTAGCCGCCCGAGATGATGAGGTCCTTGGCCCGGCCGACGATGGAGACATAGCCGTCATCGGCGATCTTCGCGATGTCGCCGGTGATGAAGAAGCCGTCGGGGCGAAACTCGGCCGCCGTCTTCTCCGGCATCCGCCAGTAGCCCTTGAAGACATTGGGCCCCTTCACCTCGAGCACGCCGATCTCGCCTTTGCCCAGCACCCTTCCCGTCTCCGCCTCGGCGACGCGCACCTCGACGCCCGGCAAAGGCAGCCCGACCGTGCCGGCGCGGCGGTCGCCGTCATAGGGGTTCGACGTGTTCATGCAGGTCTCGGTCATGCCGTAGCGCTCGAGGATGCGGTGCCCGGTGCGCTCGAAGAAGGCCTGGTGCGTCTCGGCGAGCAGTGGTGCGGAGCCGGAGACGAAGAGGCGCATGCCACGGGCCGCCTCGGGCGTCAGCCCCTCGTGCGCCACCAGCCGCGTGTAGAAGGTCGGCACGCCCATCAGCGACGTCGCCCGGCCCATCAGGCGGATCACCTCGTCGGCATCGAAGCGGGTCCGCCAGAGCATCGTGCCGCCGCTCAGCATCACCGTGTCGATGGCGACGAAGAGCCCGTGGGTGTGGAAGATCGGCAGCGCGTGAATCAGCACGTCCCGGTCGGTGAAGCGCCAGAAATCGACCAGCGTGGCGGCGTTGGAGAGGAGGTTCTGATGCGTCAGCATCGCCCCCTTCGAGCGCCCGGTCGTGCCCGAGGTGTAGAGAATGGCGGCGAGATCGTCGGCGCCGCGCGGCACGGTCGCGAACGCCTCGCTCTCCAGGGCCGCCGCCTCGAGCAGGCTGCCGCTGCCGTCATTGCCGAGGGTCTCGAGCGCTGCCACCCCAGCCTCGCGCGCCACCGGCGCCAGGGTGGCCTGGCTCTCCGGCCGGCAGACGAAGAGCCGCGCCTCGGCGTCGCCGAGGAAATAGGCGATCTCGGCCGGCGTGTAGCCGGCATTGAGCGGCAGATAGACCGCCCCGGCGCGCAGGGTGGCGAGAAAGACCGCGACGGCCTGCCAGGGCTTCTCCACCTGCACGGCGACCCGGTCGCCCGGCACGACACCCCGCGCCACGAGGAGATTGGCGATCCGGCCGGCGAGCGCGAAGGTCTCGCCATAGGTGACCTCGCTGCCGTCCGCGAGGACGAAGAGCGCCTTTTTTGGGTCCGGAACCGCCGCCTCGAGGGCGCTGTAGAGATCGTCACGCATGACTGGCAACCACTGGCTCGCGTTGTTGGGAGGGCTTGCGGACGAGACGCCGGACGGCGGGCGAGACGGCGATCTTGCCCTCGTTCGCATAGGCCTCGTGATGACGCTCGATCTGCTTCGGGTCGTAGAGATAGTTCACCATCAGCCCGTGCGACGCCGCCAGCGCCTTGGCCGAGCCGTCGGCGAGGAAGTCGATCCGCTCGAGCCTGGCGCCATTGCCCAGATGGAAGCGCGCCACCGGGTCGGTCGGCGTGCCGTGCCTGGTCAGCGACTGGTGGAAATAGCCGGCACCCAGGGCGAGGAGCACGGGCCGGGCCGCCGCCACCGTGGCCTCGTCCGTCACCCAGCTCGGATCGTCCAGCTTGTCGAGCAGCGCCCGATCGGCGGCAGTCAGCACCGCCGGGCCCTCCTTGCCGCGCTCCTGGTCGAGCCAGGCCCGAAAGCCCGGCACCGGCGAGAGCGTGACGAAGGTGTCGAGCCCGGGAAAGTCGCGCGCCAGCTCCTCGACCACCTGCTTGATGAGGAAATGGCCGAAGGAGATGCCGCGCAGGCCCTCCTGACAGTTGGAGATCGAGTAGAAGACCGCGGTCGAGGCCTTTTTCGGGTCGAGCGGCTCGCGCTCCTCGGCGAGGATCGGCCCGATGGCCGAGGGAATCTCGCCGGTCAGCGCCACCTCGACGAAGATCAGGGGGTCGTCGACCAGGGCCGGGTGGAAGAAGGCGTAGAGCCGGCGATCCGCCGGGTCGATGCGCCGCCTGAGATCCTCCCAGCCGTTGATCCGGTGCACGGCCTCGTAGCGGATGATCTTCTCGAGCACGACCGCCGGGGTCGACCAGTCGATGCGGCGCAGCACGAGGAACCCGCGATTGAACCAGGACGAGAGCAGATGCCGGAAATCGTGGTCGACGGCAGCCAGCTCCGGCTGCTGCCGCAGCTCGCGCAGGAGGTCGGCGCGCATCGCAACGAGCGCCGCCGTGCCGCCAGGTGCGCGGTTCAGCCGGCGGATCAGCTCCTGCCGCCGCGACTCGGACGCGTCGTGCAGGCGCAGAGCGTTGGCGTCGTCCGGCTGCTCGAGAAAGGCCCTGGCCGCTGCCTCGAGCGGCTCCGCCGGGGCACCGAAATTCTCGGCCAGGATCTCGAAGAAGCCGGCACGCGCCTCCCGGTCGAGTGCCGCATAGTCATCGAGCAGCGTCGCCGCCACGGCCACGCCGGACGCCTCGCCGCGCCCGCCGACCAGCGCCTCGGCGAGGTCGGCGAGGTCGGCGTCGGTCGCCACGCGGCCATGGCCCCGCTCGATGATCGACCGACCGCGCTCGACGATGGTCCCGAGCAGGTCGTTGAAGAAGTAGCTGCTCAAAGCGCCGCCCCCATCATCTGGCCGGGCAGCCAGGTGGCGATGCCCGGGAAGAAGCAGAGGATGATAATGCCGAGCATCATGCAAAGGACATAGGGCAAGGCACCCTTGAGGATGGTCTGCAGCGGGATGTCCGGCGCTATCCCGTTGATGACATAGAGATTGAGGCCGACCGGCGGCGTTATCAGGCCGATCTCCATGTTGATCGTCAGCACCACGGCGAACCAGTAGGGGTCGAAGCCGGCCTGGACGATGATCGGCAGGAGGATCGGCGCCGTCATCAGGATCACCGCCACCGGCGGCAGGAAGAAGCCGGCGATCAGGAGGAAGATGTTGACGAAGAGCAGCAGCACCCAGCGATTGACCTCGAGGTCGGCGATCCACATGGCGATCGACTGGGTGATGAAGAGCGACGAGAGGGCGAAGGCGAAGAGCTCCGAAGCGCCGATGATCATCATGATCATGACGGATTCGCGTAAAGTCGAGCGGAAGATCTCGACCAGCGGCCCGGGCCGCCACATCCGGTAGATGACCACCGCCAGCACGATGCAGAAGAGCGCCCCGGCACCCGCCGCCTCGGACGGCGTCGCGACGCCGCCATAGAGCACGAAAAGGATGGCCACGACGATCGAGAGGAAGGGCAGCACCCGGGGCAGCGCCTGCAGCTTCTCCCGGAGCGTGAAGCGCTGGGCCATCGCCTCGAAGCTGTAGCCCGCCAACCGGCAGGAGATGATCGTCCAGATCATGAAGAGGGCGGTCAGCATCAGCCCCGGCAGCACCCCGGCGAGGAAGAGGCGGCCGATCGAGGTCTCGGTCGAGATGCCGTAGACGATCATCGTGACCGAGGGCGGGATCAGGATGCCGAGCGTGCCGCCGGCGGCGATCGAGCCGGTGGCGATCGACTTCGGATAGCCCCGCTCGACCATCGCCGGGATGCCCATCTTGCCGATCGCGGCGCAGGTCGCCGGGCTCGAGCCGGAAAGGGCGGAGAAGATCGAGCAGGCGCCGATATTGGAGAGCACGAGCCCGCCCGGCACCCGGTTGAGCCAGCGGTCGAGCGCCTCGTAGAGATCGCGCCCGGCCGGGCTGGAGGCCACGGCCGAGCCCATCAGGATGAACATCGGGATGGCGACGAGGCTGAAGCTGGCGAGCCCGCCGAAGAAGGTCTCGCCGATGATCTCCATCACGCCGAAGCCGCCGGAGAGGATGAGCGCCACGATCGAGACCAGCCCGAGCGCGAAGGCGATCGGCATGCCGGTCGCGAGCAGCACGAGCAGGCCGAGCAGCAGGAGCGAGCCCGAGGCGAAGGGCCCCATCACTCGAGCTCCTCGAAATGCGTCGCCTCGCCCGCGAGCAGCGTGCCGCCGTCTCGAAGCTTCAGCATCTCCGCCACGTATTGCAGCGCCAGCAGGCCGATGCCGAGCGGCAGGGGAAAGAGCGGGATCCAGAGCGGCAGCTGCCAGACCGTGGCGGTCCGCCAGCCGCGGGTCAGGGCCTCATAGAAGTAGATGAAGCCGGACCAGGCGAGCAGCAGGCAGAAGGCGAGCCCGGCCACCGCACCGATGACCTCGAGCCAGCGACGCCCGGCCCCGCCCAGGGCCTTGGGCAAGAGGTCGACCCCGACATGGCCCCGGTCGATCAGCACCGCGGGCGAGCCGATGAAGGTGGCAGCGACGATGGCGTAGATGACGAACTCGGTCTGCCAGACGGTCGAGCCGCCCAGAATATAGCGAACGAAGATCATCTGGCAGGTGACGAGCACCGCCGCCGCCAGGAGAAGCATGGCGAGCACACCGCCGGCCCGCGAGAGGGCGGTGACGGTCGCGATATAGAGCCGCATGGCAGGTCGGTCCCGAACGGGACCGGCCGGGGCGGCACCCAGCCTTTGGGCCGGGGCCGCCCGCGGCCGGCATGCTTCGCTGGAAGGCCTACTCGACGTCGAGGGCGAGCTGGATCAGCTCGGCGCCGCCCGGCACGTTGGCGGCGAAGTCCTTGTAGGAGCTGTCCTGGGCCAGGGCCAGCCAGGCGTCGTAGTCCTCGGGCGTCATCTCGATCACCTCGACCCCGGCCTTCTTGTAGACATCGATCATCTCCTGATCGACCTTCTTCGCCTCCTCGAAGAAATAGCCCTCGGCCACCTCACCCGCGGCCATGATGGCCGCCTGCTGCGCCTCGTTCAGGCTCTCCCAGCTGCGCTGCGACATGAGGATCGGCTCGTACATGAACCAGAGCGCGTTCTCGCCCGGTGCCGTCAGGCACTTCACCTGCTCGTAGAGCCGGTAGGAGATGAACGAGCCCGACGAGGTGTTGGCGGCATCCAGCACGCCGGTCTGCATGCCGGTATAGACCTCCGAGGACGGCATCGAGGCGATCGAGGCGCCGGCCGCGGCCAGCATCTGCTCGAAGGCCGGCCCCGCCGCCCGCGTCACCTGGCCGGCGATGCTCTCGGGCCCGGTGATGCAGTTCTTCTTCGAGGCGAAGCCGCCGGCCAGCCAGGCATCGGCGATCACCACCACCCGGTTCTCCTCAACCAGCCGCTTGATCTCGTCCATGAAGGGCGAATCGTTGAGGCGCCGGGCGCGCTCGTGATTGCGCACGAGGCCGGGCATCAGCGTCGCCGAGAACTGCGGCACCCGGCCCGAGGCGTAGTCGAGCGGGAACGCCGCCATGTCGAGCTGGCCGCTGGTCAGGGCACCCCATTGCTCGTTCGCCTTGAACAGCGAGGCACCCGGGAAGACCTGGACCTCGAGCCCGACATCGGCCGCCTCGACCTCGCGCTTGATGATCTGCACCATCTCGTCGCGGATATCGCCCTTGCCGCCCGGCCACTGGTGCGAGGCCCTGAGCGTGGTCTGCGCCTGCGCCGTCGCCGAGAGCGCCAGCGCCAGCGCTGCCGCGATCCCGAGGGTTCCGATTTTCGCCGCCATCGTCGTTGCTCCCTGCTTCTGTTGTGTCATCTCGCATCGTGACAATCACGCTGCGCCATCGAGGTCAATGGTCTCGGGGCCGCAGGCTCTCAGTCGTAGCCGTCGTGCAGCTTGCCGCGGAAGATCGCATAGACGCCGATCGTGTAGGCGAGCACGACGGGAAAAACCACGAGCCCGGCGCCATAGAAGAGGAAGGTCAGGGACTGGAGCGGAGCGGCGGCGTCCAGCACGGTCACAGAGTAGGGGATCATCCAGGGCCAGAAGCTGCCGGCGAGGCTGGCGAACGCGATCAGGAAGAGCGCCACCGTGGCACGGAACGGCAGCTCGTCCCGGCGCAGGCGCACACCGGCGAGGATGCCGCCGATGGCGAGCGCGCCCAGGATCGGGAAGAGCCAGAGCCAGTGCCGCTCGGCCCAGCGATCGGCCACGCGCAGATGGGTGTCGAGCGTCACCAGGAAGGCCGCGACCATGAAGAGGAGCGTGCCGAGCACGAGCCAGGGGATCCGGCGATAGGCCCATTCCCGCACCCGCCCGTCGGTCTTGTGGACCAGCCAGCCGGCGCCCAGCAGCGCATAGCCGCAGACCAGGCCGAAGCCGCAGAGGACCGCGAAGGGCGAGAGCCAGCTCCAGGAATCGCCGGCGAAACGGCTGTCCACCACCGGCAGCTCCTTGATCATCGCCCCGATCGCCGCCCCCTGGACGAAGGCCACGACGGCCGAGCCGAGCCAGAAGCCGGTGTCCCAGACCGGGCGCATCCCTGCCGATCGCTCGCGGAACTCGAACGCCACGCCGCGGAAGATCAGGCCGATCAGCAGCAGCAGCGCCGGCAGGTAGAAAGCCGAGAGGAAGATGGCGTAGACGGCAGGAAAGGCGGCGAAGAGGCTGGCCGCGATGAGGATCAGCCAGGTCTCGTTGCCGTCCCAGAACGGGGCGATGGCATGCATCATCGGTGCGCGGTGGTCCTCGTCGGGGGTCAGCCCGAAGAGGATGCCGACGCCGAGGTCGAAGCCGTCGAGGACGACATAGACCACGATCGAGAAGGCGATCATGGCGGCCCAGAAATAGGCGAGCGATTGCGCGTCCATGGGCTCAGTACTCCTCGCCGGCCGGGGTGTCCCCGGCGAACGCCATCGGCCGCTGCGCCGTCGCCAGGGTGGGCTCCGTGCTCTCCGCCGGCCCCTCCCTGAGCAGCCGGTAGATGTAGTAGAGGCCGAAGCCGAAGATGATCGTGTAGACCACCACATAGGCCACCAGGCTGACCAGCACGTCGCTCGTGGTCAGGGTCGGCGTCACCGCGTCGCTGGTCCGCAGGATGCCGTAGACCACCCAGGGCTGACGCCCGATCTCGGCCGTGTACCAGCCGGCGACCACGGCGACGAAGCCGCTCGGAAAAGAAAGGAACGCCGGCCAGAGGAACCAGCGCGCCGTCTCGAGATGCCCGGTGAAGCGCAGGAGGTTGCCGAGCCAGGCGACCGCCAGCATCAGGAGCCCCATGCCCACCATGATCCGGAACGTGAAGAACGGGATCGCTACCGGCGGCCAGTCCTCGGGCGGGAATTCCTCGAGCCCGACCTCCCTCGAGGTCCAGTCGCCGGAGGCGATGAAGCTGCCGAGCCGCGGCACCTCGATCGCCCACCGGTTCTCCCGGGCCGCCTCGTCCGGCCAGGCGAGCAGCACCTCGCTCGCCGGCTGCTCGCTCTGCCAGCGGGCCTCGATGGCCGCGAACTTCGCCGGCTGGTGCTCGAGCACGTAGAGGCCGGACAGATGGCCGAAATAGATCTGCACCGGGATCAGCACCGCCACGAGGCCGAGCCCCCAGTTCAGCATCACCCGGGCCTCGGGGCGATGGACGTCGCGCAGCACGTACCAGGCACCCGTCGCGATCACGCTCATGCCCGTGGTGAGGAACGCGCCCAGCAGCATGTGCGGCCAGCGCACCATCTGCACGGCGCCGAAGACGATGGCCGCCCAGTCGTTTGGCACGAGCAGCCCGTCGACCACCGCATGACCGACCGGCACCTGCATCCAGCTGTTGTTGGCGAGAATCCAGAAGGACGAGGCCATGGTGCCGAGCGCCACCATCCAGCACGAGAAGGCGTAGAACCAGGGCGCCACCCGCTTGCGGCCGAGCAGCATGACACCGAAGAAGCTGGCCTCCAGCAAGAACGCCGTGAAGGTCTCGTAGCCGAGCAGCGGCCCCTGGATCGGACCGGTGCGCTCGGCCAGCACCGACCAGTTGGTGCCGAACTGGAACGCCATGACGATGCCCGACACCACGCCCATGCCGAACGAGACCGCGAACACCTTGAGCCAGAAATCGAAGACCCGCCGATAGATCGGGCTGCCGGTGATCACGCGCAGCGTCTCGATGGTCGCGAGCCAGGCCGCCAGCCCGATCGTGAAGGCCGGGAAGATGATGTGGAAGGTGATGACGAAGCCGAACTGGATGCGCGAGAGGAAGACCGGGTCGAGCTCCATCAGCAATGTTCCGGCTTCGGCTCGATGGCGCCGGGGTCGCGCATCCCTGTGGCCGGTGCGCCGGCGATCATGGCACCGGCTCGATCTCGCTCGGCCGCCAGCTCTTGTCGAAGAAGGCCGGCAGCGGGCTGTAGAGGCGCAGGATGGTGAACCAGCCCTTCTCCGGGTCGGTCTGGATCCAGTTGCCCCGGGCGACGCCGGCGGGCTGCTCCGGTGCGAACCAGACGGCGGTCGAGCCGTCGGCGGCGGCCTCGGCGGCCGGTGACGGATAGCTCTGGCTGCCGGCGCGCGGGTATTTCTGCGGGGTCTGCAGCATCGAGCGGGTCTGGTTGTCGTAGAGCGTGAAGGACCAGAACGCGGCCGCCGGGATGCCCTTCGGCAGCGTCACCCGGTAGGTCTTCGCACCGTCGAACGGCGCGCCGCCCGCATCGAGAAAGCTCATCAGGTACTGCGACCCGACCTCCGGTATCCGCATGATCATGGCCGGGCTGTCGAGCGTGTAGGCGTAGTAGAAGGCCGTCCGCGAATCGAGCGTGCGGGCACCCGTCGGCGGGTTGGGCTCGAACATGCCGTCCCTGAATTCCGGCGGCGGCGTCTCGAACAGCGCCCCGCCCTCGAACAGCATGTTCCCCCAGCTCGAGCCCTCGTAATAGGCCCATTCGGGATGCTTGTCGGCGAAGCGCCAGTTGAGCGTGCGGCCGAAGGCCTGGCCGACGGCAGCGGCATCGTCGAGGATCTTCCGCATCCGCTCGTCGGGCGCGAAGTCCTTGCCGTGGACGATGCCGATGGCGGCGAGCTGCCCGGCCAGCTCGACGTCGTAGCTGGTCGCCGGCTCGTTCTGCACGTTCTCGTCGATCAGCTCGAAGAATCCGTAGTCGCTCGGCGGGATGGTGTTGAAGGCGAGCCCGCTGCCTTCGATGAAGGTCATCTCCGGTATTTCCGGCTCGCCCCTGAGCCGCACCCCGCCCTCGAGCGCCTCGGCAATCGACGTGCCGTAGCTGCCGGGCACATAAGGATAGATCCTGAGGTTCCGCTTGATGTTCTCGACCGCGGGCTCGGGGTCCTTGCCGTCCTCGATGAAGGCGCGCATCGCGTAGAGGACGCTGTTGGTCCGGGCGTGCGCCACCACGTAGCCGCCCTGGGGCAGCGGGCCGTCATAGCCGGGGCCGACGATCAGGTACTTGCCGCCGAGCCCCCGGTCGGGTCCGGGCTTGCCCACGTCGATCACCCACTGGAACCACATGTCGTTGATGGTGCCGAGGCCGTCCGCAGGCTGGTCGATGACCACCGGCCCCGGCGAGAGATCGATCCAGCCGACATAATAGACGGTGTCGGCATTGGCGGTCAGGAACAAGGAGCTCGCATCCATGAGCTCCGAGAAGATGACGATGTCGCCGCTCTTCGCCCCGACGCTCTCGAAGCCCTTCTTCAGGCCCAGCGCCGAGGCGCCGCGAAAGCTGTTGTTGTAGACGTTGAGCGCCCGCGTGAAGTCGATCGTGTCGAGGACCGTTTCGGCAGTCGCCGCCGTGGGCACGCCCTGCTCGAACTGCAGCGTGCCGATCCGCGTGTCGACGCTGTCGGGGGCACCGAGCGATTCCAGCGTCTTGCCGCTGACCTCGGCGGCGGCATGGCCCGACAGCGCCGGCACGCCCGTGAACGTCATCGCAGCCAGCAAGGCAAGAGCTCGATTCATTCTGTCGCATCCCGATCATGGTTCGACGGCCGTCGGCGGCCCGTCCAGCGGTCTGAAACTGTCCCGGCCGGGCCTGCGGATCAAGGCAAAGGGGTCGCCCCGGGCCATCCCGGTGGCCCCGCCGCCGGGCGTGGCTCGCGGCCGGCGCCACCGGCCGCGAGCACGCCGACCAGAAGGATCAGCACGGTCGCCTGATAGACGCCATTGAAATAGTTCTGGAACAGGCATTGCGCCCAGAGGTCGGCGGCGATCACGAGGAGCAGGGCGCGCTCGGCCGGGTCGCCCGTAATGCGTGCCTGCCGGAGTGCCAGACGCGTGACCTCGCCGAGCAGCAGGAGCACCAGCACCACCCCCGGCACCCCGGCCTCGACATAGAAGCGGACGAGCTCGTTGTGCGGCCATTCGAGCAGCTGCCCGTCGCCGATCAGCGGTCGGCCGTCGGCGAGCGTGGCGCGGATCGTGCCCATGCCGAGGCCGAAGGGCGCACCGCCGCTCAGCGCCAGCCAGTGCCCGATCGACGGCCACCGGCCGGAGGAGTAATCCGCCCGATCGAGCTCCACGAGCCGGCTCCAGAGCGTGTCGCCGACGAGCATCGAGAGCAGCACGAGCCCGCCCAGGACGGCGAGGCAGAGGAACAGCAGGCGTGGCCGCGCCAGCGGCTGCCAGGTGCCCGACCGGATCGCGAGCACCGCCAGGAAGAGGAGCGTGACCAGCGCCGTCCGCGTGCCGGTGAGCAGCACCATGCACGCGGCGGCGACCACCACGAGGGCCAGCAGGAGCCGCCGCCCCGGCCGTCGGCAGGCAGCACAGCCGACAAAGGCCGCCACGGCGACGATCGTGCAGAGGCTGGCATGCAGCACGACCGAGCCGGTGAGGTCGATGCGCACGTGCTCGGCGACATTGCGGAGCGTGGCAGCGGAGGGCGCCAACATGGCCACCGCCGCCGTTGCCAGCACATAGACCCCGCCCGCGCGCAGCACGACCCGCACGATCGCCAGGTCGCCGAGCGCCGCCCGCAGGCTGGGTGCGACGAGGAGGGCCAGGATCGGCAGCAGGATCTTGTAGTCGAGCAGCTCGCCGGTGCTGCCCTGGCCCGCCGCCGCGATCAGCCCGAGGAGCCAGAGCGCCACCAGCGGCACCGTCCGCTGGCGCCGGCCCTGATGGGGCCGCCGCAGGATCGCACCCATCGCCAGCAGCGCGAAGAGACCGACGAAGACGACGATCCGCAGATCGGCGAAGCCCAGCGCCGCGATGGTCGAGGCGGAGAGCGCCGGCATGACCAACGTGGCGAAAAAGGCCAGTCGGACGGCACCGGCAGCGGCCCCTCCCGAGCGGCCAACGCGCATCTTGTCCTCCGTGGGAGAATTCAATTATAAGTTGATGTTCTAGCGGTTCAGCCAGGGTCGATGCAACCGGACGATGCAACCCAAAGCCAAGACATTCCGCTTCCGCGCGAGCTCGGTCGAGCCCTGGTTCACCACGCACAGCTGCCTCGTGATCCTGGCGGTCAACTGGCTGGCCCAGGGCATGCGCGGCATGGACCCCAAGGAGCTGAGCTTTCGCCTGCTGCTGCTCGGCGGGCTCACCGGCCTCATCGCCGCCTCGCTGGTCGCCGGCCCTCTTGCCGGCGGGACACCCGGCCCGGCCCTGCTGCTCGGCCTCGGCATGGCGCATTCGATCAACTTCACGTTGAACGGTCAGCTTTGGGTCTGCCTGCGCTACTGCCCTTCCTACAGGCAGGACCCGGTGGTGCTCGCCACCCGGACCCGGGCCCTGATCCGGCGCGTGCGCCGCTGCGCGTGGCTGCACGAAGCCGTGCTGATCGGCTCGGCCGCACGCCTGCGCTCGCTCCCCGGGCCGCGCTCCGACATCGATCTCCGGCTGATCTTCCCGCCCGGCTGGGGCGGCTGGCTGCGCACCAACCTCCTGCTCCTCGAGCTGCGCGCCTGGGCCTTCTGCGTCGGCCTGCCGCTCGACCTCTATGCCTACGACCACCCGGCGCAGCTGCGCCGCTTCCAGCAGACCGAGCCCCTGGCGCTCGTCCTCGACCGGCAGGCGCGCCTCTGCCGCGGCTTCGCCAATCGCGAGCTGGTCCGGGTGCCGTGAGCGAGCTGCCCGCCGAAGCGGTCCATGTCGAGCCGCGCCGCGTCTGCCTCGCCTACTCGCCGGGCGGCCACAAGGCGGAGCTCGACCGTGCCCTCACCGGCATCCGCCTGCTCGATGCCTGCCACGTCACCTTCGACGACGGCCGCCCGCCGTCGCCCTTGCCCGCCGGCCACCGCCGCCATCTCGTCTGCCACCCGCGCCGCTCGCTCGGTCGCACGCTGCTGAACGCCTGGCAGAGCCTCCGCATCCTCCGTCGTGAGAGGCCCGCCCTCGTCGTCTCGACCGGCGCCGACGTCGCCGTCCCGCTCCTGCTGCTCGCCAGATGCCTCGGTGCCCGGGTGATCTTCATCGAGACCGCCGGCAGCGACGCGCCCACCCTCGCGGGCCGCCTCGTCTATCCCTTCGCCGATCTCTTCATCGTCCAGTGGCCCGACCGCCTGCGCCGCTTCCCGCGGGCCGTCCTGGCCGAGGGCCTGCTCCTTTGATCTTCGTCGGCGTCGGCACCTTCGCGCAGGGCTTCGACGAGCTGGTGGCCGCCGCCGACCGTGCCGCGGCCGGGCTCGGCATCGCGGGCTTTGCCCAGATCGGCCATTCGCGGGTGGTGCCGCGCCACCTGGTGCATGCCCGCTTCCTCGAGCCAGACGAGCTGGCGGCACGGCTCCGCCAGAGCGAGGTCGCCGTCTGCCATGCCGGCATGGGCCTGATCGGCGACGCGCTCCGCGCCGGCTGCCGCATCGTGCTCATGCCGCGCCGCAGCGTCATCAGCCGGCGCCACCCGGCCAACGACCAGCGCCGCTTCGCCGAGCGGCTCGGGGCGATCCTGCCGCTCGCGTCTGCGCCGATCCGGGCGATCTCGCGCGCTGATCGGGCAGCGCTCGACGATCGGGGCCGCCGCCCACCGCACCGCCCTCGAGCGTGCCGGCCATCCTCCGCGACTTCCTGCGCAGCGGCCGGAGGCGCGGCGCCAAAAGCTCAGTCGCGCCCGGCCTCGTCGTCGTAGCCGCGCCGGTGGCTGAAATAGACGAGGCTCATCAGGCCGACCCCGAGCAGCAGGGTCACCCCGACGCCGGCACCGAGCGCCACCATCCCATGAAGCTGATTTCGGTCTCGCTCAGGGACTGCCAGGTGTCGTAAGCCAGCACGCTGGCGAGGCGAGCAGGCCGAGGGCACGACGATGACGAGGATGGTGCCGCGCAAGGTCCGGGTCTCCGGGATCGGGGCCGACAGTCTGCCCCGAGCATAGCAAGGTGGCAGGCACATCCCAAGCCACGGACCGCCTGGGTACCAAAGAGATCATCCGCAAGGCGCTGCGACCCGGTGGCCGGCGGATCCTCGACATCGGCTGCGGCACCGGCGCCCTGACCGCCTGGCTCCGCCGCGAGGGCGCTTCGCGATCGGCATCGAGCCGAACATCGCACCGCTGCGCACCGCCTTCGCCCGCGCCTCCGACGCTTCGGGGGAGAGCCGGAACGACCGGTGGATCGCGGCCCGGGCCGAAGCGCTGCCGCTCGCCGATGGCAGCGCGGACGCCGCGCTCTTCTTCAACAGCCTGCACCATGTCGAGCCGCCGGCGCAGGGTGCGGCCCTGGCCGAGGCGGCGCGCGTGCTCCGCCCGGGCGGCGATCTCCTGATCATCGAGCCGCTCGCCTCGGGCAGCTATTTCGAGCTCCTGCGACCGCTCGACGACGAGACGGCAGTGCGGGCAGCCGCGCTCGCCGCCATCGACGCCGCCCCCGCGACCTGCTCGTGCCCGTCGAGCGGGTGCAGTACCAGACGGCTCTCGACTACCCGGACGTGGCGGCCGTCGTCGCCGCCTTCACCCGTGCCGATCCGGGCCGTGCCGCGGCCGTGGCGCAGGCGCTGCCGGCGATCACCGGGCTTTTCGCCGGGCTCGGCCGGCCCGGGGCGGACGGCAGCCGGCGCTTCGCCCAGCCGATGTTGGCCATCCTGCTCCGCCGATTTCCCTCATAAGGTTAAAATCTTAAAGATTATTCTATCGTTAAGTGATACATCTCCTGCCGACAGCTTAACGCCCCATTAAGGATTGCGTGGCAAGAAGAGCGTCAGGGGCCCTGATGGCGGGCCTCGACCTGACAGCAGTCGGCCGGAATGAAGCGGCAGGATCTCGTGCAACTCATCCTCGATCACGACAAGGACGTCCGCCGCCCGAAGGTCGAGCGGCGCGTCGACTGGCTGGCGCCGAACGTGGTGACCGGCATGCTGCGGGTCGGCGACGTGGTGCTCGTGCTGCTCAGCGGCCTCGCCGCCTTCGTCTTCCGCTTCGGCACGCTCGAGATCGACACCTTCACCACCTACAGCCTGGCGATCGGTGCCCTGGTCTCGCTCAACGCCTTCCAGTTCGCCGGCCTCTACCAGTTCCAGCATCTGACCCAGCTCGCCGAGCAGGCGCGCCGGCTGCTGCTCGCCTGGCCCCTGGTGCTCGGCCTGCTCCTGCTCCTGGGCTTCGCCGCGGGCCTGCTCGACACGGTCTCGCGCGGCTGGGTGGCCCTCTGGCTGCTGACGGGCTTCGTGGCGCTCTTCGGCCTGCGCTGCCTTACCCGGATGCAGCTCCTGCGCTGGGCGAGGGCCGGTCGGCTGACCCGCAACATCGCGGTCATCGGCGCCGGCGAGCACGGGCGCCGCTTCATCGAGCATCTCCGCCGCCAGCAGCGGCACGTCAACATCATCGGCCTCTTCGACGATCGGCGCGACCGCATCCCGGACTACATCGCGGGCTACCCGGTGCTCGGCACGATCGACGACCTGCTGGTCTTCGCCCGCCAGCACCGCATCGACCAGGTCGTCGTGGCGTTGCCCTGGGGGGCGGAGGAGCGCCTGCTCGGCTGGCTCAAGAAGCTGAAGAGCCTGCCGGCCGACATCCGCCTCTGCCCGGACGTCATCGGCTTCCATCTGCCGCACCGGGGCGTGTCGCATATCGGTGGCGTGCCGCTGCTCAACGTCTTCGAGAAGCCGATCGCCGGCTGGGACGGCATCGTGAAGTCGATCGAGGACCGCGTCCTCGCCTGCCTGATCCTGCTGCTCGTCTCGCCCCTCATGCTGAGCATCGCCCTGGGGGTGAAGCTCTCCTCGCCGGGGCCGGTGTTCTTCCGCCAGAAGCGCTACGGCTTCAACAACGAGATCATCGAGGTCTTCAAGTTCCGCTCGATGTACACGGACCACGCCCAGGCCGGGCTCGGCACGGTCGAGCAGGCGCGGCGCACGGATCCGCGCATCACGCCCTTCGGCGCCATCCTCCGGCGGACCAGCCTCGACGAGCTGCCGCAGTTCCTCAACGTGCTGCGCGGCGAGATGTCGATCGTCGGGCCGCGGCCGCACGCGGTCGCCCACAACGAGCAGTACGCCCAGCTCATCGACGAGTACCTCGCCCGTCACCGGGTCAAGCCCGGCATCACCGGCTGGGCGCAGGTCAACGGGCTGCGCGGCGAGACCGAGACACTGGAAAAGATGGAGCGGCGGGTCCAGTTCGACCTGCACTACATCGAGAACTGGTCGCTGGCCCTCGATCTCCGTATCATCCTGATGACCCTGCTCGTCGGCTTCAGCCACCCGAACGCCTACTGACGAGCACGACCGGGACGCGTCGTCCCGCCGAGCCCGGGAAGCGTCGTCGTTCGTGAGTGCCACGCCAGAAGCCTTCGTCGCCGCCATGCGCCTCCTGCCGGCAGGCGTCACCATCGTGACCAGCGGGCCGCCCGGGCGCCGCAACGGCTTCACCGCCACCGCCGTCTGCTCGGTCGCGGCCGAGCCGCCGCATCTCCTCGTCTGCGCCAATCGCGGCATGGAGACCCACAGCACGATCCTCGCGACCGGTCATTTCGCCGTGAACGTGCTGGCGCATGGCCAGGAGGCGCTGGCCGACCGCTTCGGCGGGCGCCTCGGCATCGAGGGCGAGGCCCGGTTCCAGGCGGCCGACTGGCTCACCCTGGTGAGCGGTGCGCCCATCCTGGCGAGCGCCTGCGCCGCCTTCGACTGCCGGGTCACCCAGCGCCTGACCGTCGCCACGCATGACGTCATCATCGGCCGCGTCCTGGCGACCACCGATCACGAGGCGGCGGCACCCTTGGCCTATCTCGACCGGGACTATGCCTTCTGCGTGCCGGCCGGCGGCCGGTACTGACGGGGGCCGGAATTATCTAGGGCTGGTGCTGGTCAGCGTGGCGGGTCGTCGGTGACGAGCGGCTCGGCGCAGTCGATCACCCAGACATCGTAGACCGGATGCTCCAGCGCGGAGATGCCCGGCGTCGAGGCGAACATCCACCCGGTGAAGACCGCCTCGGGCCCGTCGCCGGCCTCGACCTCGTCGATCTCCAGAAAGGCCGCACTTTCCGGCGGCTCGGTCGGCGGCGTCTCGAGACAGGCCCGGGCACGGATGGCGAGGCTGCCGAAGCGGATCTCCTCGCCGATCCGAAGCTCCAGCACGCTCACCCGGGCGGTCACCTTGTCGAGGCCCTGCAGCACCACCACGCCGTGCTCCAGCGTCGGCTCGGCGGCGGCCGGGCCCGCGCCAGCGAGGAGCAGGGCCAGGGCGAGACCGGGCCCGTGCCTCATTCGGTGGCGGCGGCGCCGCCGCCGCTGGTCTGGCTGAAGATGAACTGGCCGAGCAGATCCTCGAAGTTCACCGACGACTGGGTGAAGGTGATCTCGTCGCCGTCGGCCAGGATGATGTCGTCGCCGCCCGGCACGATCGCCAGGTACTTGCCGCCGAGCAGGCCCGAGCTGACCACCGCCGCCGTGCTGTCGGACGGCAGCTCGACCGAGCGGTCGATGCTGAACCGCACCTCGGCCCGGAACGAGACCGGGTCGAGGCGCTGCTCGAGCACCTGGCCCACCCGGATGCCGCTGATCCGCACCGCCCCGCCCACATCCAGCCCGTCGATCCGGTCGAACTTGGCGCTCAGCACGTTGCCGCCGGGATCGCCGACATCGGCGCGCGCATAGGCCCAGACGAAGAAGCCCACGGCCACCAGGAGGACCAGGGCCCCGAGCAGGCTCTCGACGACATTCCGTTTCATGCGCACCAGTCTCCGGCTGGGTGGCGGCGGCGCTCAGGCCGCATCCCGCGCGGCCGGCTCGAGGCCGAGCAGGCCGCGGGCGAAGGCGTCGGCCGAGAACGGCCTGAGATCGTCGATCCCCTCGCCGACACCGACCGCGTGTACCGGCAAACCGAAGCGCTCGGCAAGGGCCACCACCACCCCGCCCTTGGCCGAGCCGTCGAGCTTGGTGACGACGAGGCCGCTGACCTCGACCATGGCCTGGAAGATCTCGACCTGGCTGTGGACGTTCTGGCCGGTCGTCGCGTCGAGCACGAGGAGCACGTCGTGCGGCGCCTCCGGCTCGAGCTTCCTGATCACCCGGATGATCTTGGCGAGCTCGTCCATCAGCTCCGTCCGGTTCTGCAGCCGCCCGGCCGTGTCGATCAGCAGCACCTCGAAGCCCTCGCGCCGGGCGCGCGCCAGCGCGTCATAGGCGAGCCCCGCCGCATCGGCGCCGGTCCTGGCCTTCATCACCGGGCAGCCGTTGCGGCTGCCCCAGATCTCGAGCTGCTCGACCGCCGCCGCGCGAAACGTGTCGCAGGCCGCGAGCAGCACCCGCCGGCCGGCCAGCATCTGCTGCTTGGCGAGCTTGCCGATGGTCGTCGTCTTGCCGACCCCGTTCACCCCGCAGACCAGGATCACCTGCGGCCGCAGCGCCTCGCGCATGGGCAAGGGCGCGGCCACCGGCGCCAGCACCCGCCCGATCTCGACCGCGAGTGCCGCCCGGATCTCGGTATCCGTGACCTCCTTGCCGAACCTATCCCTGGCGATCGCCTGGACCATCTTCCCGGCGGTGGCCACCCCCAGATCCGCCATGATCAACGCCTCCTCGAGCTCCTCGAGGGTCTCGTCGTCCAGCCGCCTCTTGGTGAAGATCCCGGCGATGCTGCCCGTGAGCGCATTGGACGACCGCGCCAGCCCCTGCCGCAACCGCCCGAGCCAGCCCTGCGGCGCCCGTTCCGGGGCGGGCGGTGGCGGCTCGACGGCGGGTGGCGCCGCTTCGGCAGTCTGGGAAGGCGCTTCTACCCCAGGCTTGTCGCCACCCCAGAGCCGGCCGAACCAGCCCTTCTTCTCCTGCTCGCTCAAGCCGACACAACTCCGCTCATGGCGTCCGCCCGCCCCACCAGCAGCCCGCCATCCACGCCCGTCACCGCCACCTCGGCGAGCGTGCCGCCCGGCACCGGCCCGGCGAGGCGGATGGGCGCGAACTCCTCGGTGTGGCCGCGATCGCCGCGCTCGACCAGCACCCGGCGCCTGCGGCCGACCTCGGCCGCGAGGAACCGATCGAGCGCCGCCTCGCCTTTGGCCCGCAGGCGCGCTGCGCGCTCCTTGACGAGCGGCTTCGCCAGCTGGGGCATGCGCGAGGCCGGCGTGCCGGGGCGGGGCGAATAGGGAAAGACGTGGAGGAAGGTGAGCCCGGCCTCCTCGACGAGGCAATGGTGCATAAACATCGCCTCGTCCTCGGTCGGAAAACCGGCGATCAGGTCGGCGCCGAAGACGATGCCCAGGCGCGCGCCGCCGCGCAGTCGCCCGCAGAGCTCGATGACGTCTTGGCGCAGATGCCGCCGCTTCATCCTGGCAGGGATCAAATCGTCGCCGGCCTGCACGCTCAGATGCACGTGCGGCATGAGGCGCGGCTCCTGGCTGAGCAACGCGAAGAGCTCGTCGATCTCGGCCAGGTCGAGCGAGGAGAGGCAGCCGCGGCAGCGCCAGCCTGCCCTCCAGGATCCGGCCGACCAGCCGGCCGAGCGGCGGCCGGCCCGTCCAGCTCGCGCCCGTAGGAGGTGAGGTCGACACCCGTCAGCACGACCTCCTTGTAGCCGGCCGCCACCAGCTTGCGCACCTGCGCCAGCACGTCATCGGCGGGCGCGCTCCGGCTGTTGCCCCGGCCGAAGGGAATGACGCAGAAGGTGCGCTGATGGTCGCAGCCGTCCTGCACCTGGACGAGCACGCGGGTGTGCTGCTCGAAGCCCTCGACCATCTGGCCCGAGGTCCGCTCCAGCGCCATGATGTCGCCGACCACCGAGGCCGCCGGCTCAGGCCGGGCAGGCCCAGCCAGGTCTCCGGGCGCAACTTCGTGTCGTTGCCGACCAGATCGTCGACCTCGGCGAGCCCATAGGCGTCGGAGCGTGATCTGCACAGCACAGCCGGTGACCACGATCCGCGCCTCAGGCCGCGCCGCTTGGCCCAGCGGATCGCCTGGCGCGCCTGGCGCTCGGCCTCGGCGGTGACGGCGCAGGTGTGGACGATGACGACATCGCCGAGCCCCGCTTCGGCGGCGTGGCGGCGCATCACCTCGGATTCGAAGATGTTGGGGCGGCGGCCGGGTGACGTCGATCCCGCTCGGCAAAGCGGCCGATGGTGGCAGGATCGAAGCTGCCGGAGCTGATGGCGTAAGGCCCGGTCATCCGGACCGGCCCCTCCCCGGCCCAAGCGACCTCCAGCTCGCCGCCGTCGAGGACCATGGTGGCCCGCCCGGCCACGAGGCCCCGGCGCACCGCCGCCACGAGGGCGGCGCAGGCGCCGCTGCCGCAGGCGAGCGTCCGGCGGTGCCCCGCTCGAGGCCCGAAGCCGGATCCGCTCCGGCCCGAGCACGCGGGCAAAGCCGATATTCGCACGCTCGGGAAAGACGAGTGCCGCTCGAGCGCGGCCCCGTGCCGCTCGGCAGAGGTCTACATCGTCGACGAGCACCGCATGCGGGTTGCCCATCGAAAGGGCCACTGCCGGCGACAGGCCGGCCACGCCGCCAGATGAGGCCAGCATGTCCGCCAGCCCGGCGAGTACAGGACGTCCCTGCCAGGCGAGGCGCGGGGCCGGCATGTCGACGGCGATCTACGTCGTCGGCTCCGGCTCGGCAGCGCGCCGCCCGCGGTCGCCAGCGTCACCTGGCGCCGGTCGAGCTCGCGGCCGACCAGGGCGGCGATGCAGCGGCTGGCATTGCCGCAGGCGCCGGCCTCCGAGCCGTCCGGGTTGTAGAAGCGCACGGCCACGTCGGCGATCTCGCTATGGCTCAGGAGCGCCAGCTGGTCGAAGCCGATCCCGCGATGCCGGTCGCCCAGCCGCCGCACCAGATCGGCGTCGAGCGGCAGACCATCCCGCCGCCCGTCGAGGACGACGAAATCGTTGCCGAGCCCGTGCATCTTGAGGAAGGTGATCATGCGCTGCGGCATAAGGCGAAGCGGCGGCGAACGCAATTGCCCGTCGGGCCCGGCCATACCCGATCCGACTTGACGCTGGCCGGCCCGACCGCCTAGAAAGCCCCTTCGCGACGCTCCCGCAAGGGCGCGGCGAGCGCTGTTGCGCAATGACTTCTTCACGAGGAACCGACCTGGTGCAACGGGCGACCGGCCCGGCTCCTCGTCCATGGTGCGGGACATGTTCGATAGCCTGACCAAGCGTCTGGGCGGCGTGTTCGATCGGCTGCGCAAGCGCGGCGCGCTCGGCGAGGCCGATGTGGCGGAGGCCATGCGGGAGATCCGCATCGCCCTGCTCGAGGCCGACGTGGCGCTGCCCGTGGTCAAGAGCTTCGTCGCCCGGGTCAAGGAGCGCGCCGTCGGCCAGGAGGTGATCAAGTCGGTCACGCCGGGCCAGATGGTGGTCAAGATCGTCCACGACCAGCTGATCGAGCTGCTGGGTGGCGCCAGCGCCGCGCTCGAGCTCGGCGGCCCGCCCGGCATCGTCCTGATGGTCGGCCTGCAGGGCTCGGGCAAGACGACCACCAGCGGCAAGCTGGCGCTGCGCCTGAAGGACAAGGAGAAGAAGCGCGTCCTCCTCGCCTCGCTCGACGTGCAGCGCCCGGCAGCGCAGCACCAGCTCGAGGTGCTGGCCGGCCAGGCCGGGGTCGCGAGCCTGCCGATCGTGCCGGGCGAGAGCCCGCTCGCCATCACCCGCCGGGCACTGGAGCAGGCGCGGCGCGAAGGCTACGACACGCTCATCCTCGACACCGCCGGCCGGCTGCACATCGACGACACGCTGATGGACGAGCTGGCCGAGGTGCGCGACCTGGCGCGGCCGCACGAGACGCTGCTCGTCGCCGACAGCCTGACCGGCCAGGACGCGGTCAACGTCGCCCGCCATTTCGCCGAGCGCATCGGCATCACCGGCATCGTGCTGACCCGCCTCGACGGCGACGCCCGGGGCGGCGCCGCGCTCAGCATGCGCGAGGTCACGGGCAAGCCGATCAAGTTCGTCGGCACCAGCGAGAAGCTGAGTGGCCTCGACGCCTTCCACCCCGAGCGCATGGCGAGCCGCATCCTCGAGATGGGCGACGTCGTCAGCCTGGTCGAGAAGGCCTCGGAGCTGGTCGACAAGGACGAGGCCGAGAAGCTCGCCCGGAAGATGACCAAGGGCCGCTTCGATCTCAACGACCTGCAGAGCCAGCTCAAGCAGGTCGGCAAGATGGGCGGCATGGGCGGCATCCTCGGGATGCTGCCGGGGGTCGGCAAGATCAAGAAGCAGCTGGCCGAGGCCAATATCGACGAGAAGATCATCCTGCGGCAGTCGGCGATCATCGACAGCATGACCCGCCTCGAGCGCCGCAGCCCGGAGATCATCGCGGCCTCGCGCAAGCGGCGCATCGCCGCCGGCGCCGGCGCCTCGGTGCAGGAGGTCAACCACCTGCTCAAGCAGCACCGCCAGATGCACGACATGATGAAGAAGATGAAGAAGGCCGGCGGGCCGAAGCAGTTCCTCGGCCGCCACATGCCACCGGGCATGCTGCCCCGCTAGCCGACTTCGAGCCGACCGAGACCCGTTCAACCCACTCCAACCGTCTGGAAGATTCATGGCCGTCAAGATCCGCCTGGCCCGAGGGGGTGCGAAGAAGCGCCCCTACTACCGCATCATCGCCGCCGACACGCGCTACTCCCGCGACGGCCGCTTCCTCGAGAAGCTCGGCCACTACAACCCGCTCTTGCCCGACGAGCACCCGGAGCGCATCGTCATGAACGAGGAGCGCATCCGCCACTATCTGGGCCACGGCGCCCAGGTCAGCGACCGCATGGCCCGCTTCCTCGACAAGGCCGGCATCGTGCCGGGCGCCACGCGCCTGCGCGGCACCGGCAAGAAGGCCGAGGCGATCGCCGCGAAGAAGGCGAAGGCCGAAGCCGAGGCCGCCAGCGCCTGACCAGGCCAAGGCCCAGGACCGCCCCGCTCATGCCCGGCACCGCCCACTCCTCCCCCAACCTCGTCTGCGTCGCCGCGGTCGCGGCGGCGCATGGCGTGCGCGGTGCGCTCAAGCTCAAGAGCTTCACCGAGGAGCCGGGGAACGTCGCCGGCTACGGGGCGCTCTGCGACGCGGCGGGCCACGAGCTCTTCCGTGTGCGGGCCATCGGCCCGTGCAAGGGCGGGATCATCGTCGCGGCGGAAGGCATCACCGATCGCGACGCCGCCGAGGCGCTGCGCGGCCTGCGGCTCTACGTGCCGCGCGACCGCCTGCCGGCGACCGAGGACGACACGTTCTACCATGCCGATCTCATCGGCCTCGCGGTCGTGACCGAGGCCGGCCAGGAGATCGGCCGGGTCGTGGCGGTGCACGATTTCGGCGCCGGCGACGTCCTGGAATTTGTCGACGCGGCCGGGGCGAGCCAGATGGTGGCCTTCACCTTGGCCCATGTGCCCGCGGTCGATCTCGACCAGCGCCGCGTGGTGGTGGCGAGCGCTGCCCTGCCCGCCGGGGCGGAGGCCGCCGCATGACGACACCCTGGCGCGCCTCGGTGCTCACCATCTTCCCCGACCTCTTCCCGGGCCCGCTCGGCTGCTCGGTGCTCGGCCGGGCGCTCGAGGCCGGCATCTGGTCGCTCGATGCGGTCGATCTGCGCGACTTCGCCACCGACCGCCACCGCAGCGTCGACGACACGCCCTTCGGCGGCGGGGCCGGCATGGTCATGCGGCCCGACGTGGTGGCGGCGGCGGTGGCCGCGGTGCACGGGCCCGGCGATGCGCGCCCGCTGCTCTACATGAGCCCGCGCGGCGCACCCTTCAGCCAGGACGAGGCGCGCCGGCTCGCGGGGGGCCCAGGGGCCGTCATCCTCTCGGGCCGCTACGAGGGCGTCGACGAGCGGGCGATCGAGGCCTGCGGCTTCGAGGAGGTCTCGCTCGGCGATTTCGTCATGACCGGCGGCGAGATCGCCGCCATGGCCCTGCTCGATGCGACCGTGCGCCTGCTGCCGGGCGTCGTCGGCAGCAGCGCCTCGCTCGAGGATGAGAGCTTCGCCTCGGGCCTCCTCGAATACCCGCACTACACCCGGCCGCAGAGCTGGGAAGGGCGCAGCGTGCCGCCCGTCCTGCTTTCCGGCCACCACGCCGAGATCCACGCCTGGCGGCAGGCCGCCGCCCTGGCCCTGACCCGCCGGCGCCGCCCCGACCTTCTGGCGGCGGCCGCCGGCCAACCCCAACCCGATTGCCCCTTCGCCCAGCCGGAGCCCACCCGATGAACATCATCCAGCAGATCGAGCAGCAGCAGATCGAGATCCTCACCGCCGAGCGGGCGGTGCCCGAGTTCCGCCCGGGCGACACGCTCCGGGTCAATGTCCGCGTGATCGAGGGCAACCGCGAGCGCGTCCAGGCCTTCGAGGGTGTCTGCATCGCGCGGCGCAATCGCGGCGTGAACTCGTCCTTCACCGTCCGCAAGATCTCCTACGGCGAGGGCGTGGAGCGCGTCTTCCCGCTCTACAGCCCGCGCATCGACAGCGTCGACGTCGTGCGCCGCGGCAAGGTGCGGCGTGCCAAGCTCTATTATCTCCGCGACCGCCGCGGCAAGTCGGCCCGCATCGCCGAGCGGCGGACCGAGCGGCTCGCCGCGAAGACCGAGGCGACCGCCGAAGCGACCGGCAGCGAAGCCTGAACGGCTTGCGTCACCACCCATAATCGAGCCTCTGGAACCGACCCGATGGCAGTGAACGGCCCGCAGACCCTCTTCGACAAGATCTGGCAGGCGCATCTCGTCGAGGAGCAGGACGACGGCACCTGCCTGATCTACATCGACCGGCATCTGGTTCACGAGGTGACCAGCCCGCAGGCCTTCGAGGGCCTGCGCGCCGCCGGCCGCCGGGTGCGCCGGCCCGAGGCGACGCTCGCCGTGGTCGACCACAACGTGCCGACCGACCCGGACCGGGCGCTCGGCATCAAGGACGAGACCGCGCGCATCCAGGTCGAGACCCTCGAGCGGAACGCCCAGGAATTCGGCGTCGAGCTCTACGACGTGAACGACATCCGCCAGGGGATCGTGCACATCATCGGCCCGGAGCAGGGCTTCACCCTGCCCGGCACGACCATCGTCTGCGGCGACAGCCACACCTCGACGCACGGCGCCTTCGGGGCGCTGGCCTTCGGCATCGGCACGTCCGAGGTCGAGCACGTCCTGGCAACGCAGACGCTGCTGCAGAAGCGCCCCCGCAACATGCGGATCACGGTCGACGGCGAGCTCGGCTTCGGCGTCACCGCCAAGGACGTGATCCTCGCCATCATCGGCAAGATCGGCACGGCGGGCGGCACCGGCCACGTCATCGAATATGCCGGCTCGGTGATCCGGGGGCTCTCGATGGAGGGCCGGATGACGGTCTGCAACATGTCGATCGAGGCGGGTGCGCGGGCCGGCCTGATCGCCCCGGACGAGATCACCTTCGAGTACATCAAGGGCCGCCCCATGGCGCCCAAGGCCGGCGCCTTCGAGCAGGCCGTCGCCGCCTGGCGGCTGCTGCCCTCCGACGAGGGTGCGCGCTACGACAAGGAGGTGAGCCTGAAGGCCGAGGATATCGAGCCGCAGGTCACCTGGGGCACCAGCCCGCAGGACGTGATCGGCATCTCCGGCGCCGTGCCCGACCCCGCAAAGGTGGCGGATGCCGGCCGGCGGGCCGCCATGGAGCGCTCCCTCGCCTATATGGGCCTCGAGCCCGGCACGCCGATGCGCGAGGTCAAGGTCGACCGCGTGTTCCTGGGCTCCTGCACCAATGGCCGGATCGAGGATCTCAGGGCCGCCGCGAAGGTGATCGAGGGCAAGCACATCGCAGCATCCGTGCGCGCCATGGTGGTGCCGGGCTCCGGCCTCGTGAAGCACCAGGCCGAGGCCGAGGGGCTGGACCTGATCTTCAAGGCGGCCGGCTTCGAATGGCGCGAGGCCGGCTGCTCCATGTGCCTCGGCATGAACCCGGACCAGCTCGCCCCCGAGGAGCGCTGCGCCTCGACCAGCAACCGCAATTTCGAGGGCCGTCAGGGCCGGCTCGGCCGCACCCACCTCGTGAGCCCAGCCATGGCCGTGGCAGCCGCCATCACCGGCCACCTGACGGACGTCCGCGAGCTCGCTTGAGACACCCGGAGGCCGCCGCGACGGGGCCGTGCTCTCGACCCCGTCGCCGGTCCTCCGCTCGTCCCCGTTCTCAGTTCGTGGTCGTCGCCGGTGCCTCGGCCGGCGGCGCATCGGCGCCACCGAACCAGCCGAGCTGGAAGCCGATGATCGCCAGCACGACGATGACGGCGACGACAATGAGCACGTTGCGCGAGCTCATGTGGCATTCTCCCTCGTCCCGGTCCTGTTGCCTGCGTTCGATCCCGCAAGTAGATGCCCCGAACGGGCGGCGCCGAGCGCCGGGTAGCTGGCAGCCGCGCAAGGATATAGCATGATGCCGCCCTGGGGGAACGACCGATGCACCATTTCCTGACGAGCCGCACCGCGCTGGGCGTTCTCGGCCTCGGCCTCCTCGCGGCCTGGAGCCCCGCGGGCACCGCCCGGGCCGGCGACCTCCTGCTGCTGCAGCAGCTCGTTCCGGGCAACCAGTCGGGCACGGTCTTCCTGATGCTGGACCGCAGCCGCATCGCGCGCGCCACGGCCACCCGCAGCGGTGCTCTCGAGCACACGATCGAGATCCGCCTCGCCACCGACCCGCCCGAGACCGTGACGCTTCGCTGCAACGACGAGGCGATCACCCGCCAGTTGCTGAACACGCTCCGCGGCAGCGCCGAATCCATGCTGGACGTCACCGGCCGTTGCCGTCTCTGAGCGCCGTGGCGAGGACCCGCGACCGCGGCGCCACGAAGCCGAAGCGCCGCTCGTGGCTCGCCCGGCTGCTGCGCCGCGCGGCCCTCTGGCTCTTCCTCCTGCTCTGCGTCCTGCCGCCCCTCGCCCTCTTCGCCTTTCGCCACCTGCCGCCGCCGGCCACGCCGCTCATGCTGCTGCGGCTCGTCGAAGGCGAGGGCCTGGACTATCGCTGGCGACCGCTGGGCCGGATCAGCCCGCATCTCGCCCGGGCGGTGATCGCATCCGAGGACAATCTCTTCTGCGAGCATCTGGGCTTCGACCTCACCGCGCTGCGTTCCGAGGTCGAGCGCGCACTCGCCGGCGAGCGGCCGCGCGGTGCCAGCACCCTGACCCAGCAGACCGCGAAGAACCTCTTCCTCTGGCCCGGCCGCGATCTGCTGCGCAAGCTGCTCGAGGCCTGGCTGGCGCCGCAGCTCGAGCTGATCCTCGGCAAAGAGCGCATCCTCGAGCTCTACCTCAACATCGTCGAGCTCGGCCCCGGCATCTACGGTGCCGAGGCCGCCTCGCAGGCCTGGTTCGCGAAGCCCGCCAGCGACCTCTCGCCCGCCGAGGCCGCCCGCCTCGCCGTCATCCTCCCCGCCCCCCGCGACCGCAGCCCGCACGGCGCCTATGCCGACGAGCGCGGCCGCGTCATCCAGCAACGCGTCGGCCAGCTCGGCCCGCTCCTCGACTGCGCCAACACCCCGCCATGAGGAGCCGACCCTGACCGATCTCGACCTCGACCACCGCACCGGCTGGCCGCCCGAGCTCTGCGTCCTCCTCGACCGCCACCCCCGCGAGTCCTGGCCCACCGCCGGCGGCATCGGCCCCACCGGCCGCTTCTGGCTGCAGCGCCACGACCTCTTCCGCGAGCTCACCCGGGCACTCGACATGGCCGCCCGGGAGCTGCGCGAGGGCCGCGTCGACGCCGCCCGGTTCGTGCCCTGGTTTCGCCCGCGCATGGGCTTCCTCCTGCAGGAGCTGCACGGCCACCACCGCATCGAGGATCTCCACTACTTTCCGGTCTTCCAGGCGGCGGACCCGCGCCTCGCCCGGGGCTTTCAGGTCCTCGACGCCGATCACCACACCATCGACCGGGCGATCGCCGAGCTGGGCACCGCCAGCGACACCCTGCTCCGTGCCCTGGCCTCGACCACCGACGACCGGCCGGGCGCCATCGCCGGCCTCGCCACGACGCTCCCCGCCTTTCTCGACCGCCTCCTGCGCCATCTCGACGACGAGGAGGACCTCGTCATCCCGCTGCTCATCGAGCGGGGCGAAGGCTCGCTCGGCATGGGCTGAGCGTCGCCGGCCGCTTTGGCCTGCCCCTTTACGCGGCCGCGCGGCGCGCCATCTCTTGTGCAACGAAGCACTCGCTAGCGAGGCCCGCCCATGTGGCTCCTGAAGAAGAAACCCGCCGACCTGCCGACCGCTGACCAGGCCCTCCCCGGCCGCGCCGCCCGCGCCTACGCCGTTCCCGAGCGCCATGCCGTGCTCGGCCACGCGCTCGAGCCGCCCTACCCCGCCGGCATCGAGGTCGCCTATTTCGGCATGGGCTGCTTCTGGGGTGCCGAGCGCCGCTTCTGGCAGCAGGAGGGGGTCTGGACCACCGCCGCCGGCTATGCCGCGGGCACGACCCCCAATCCGACCTACGAGGAGGTCTGCTCGGGCCTCACCGGCCACAACGAGGTGGTGCTGGTGGCCTACGACCCGGTCGTCCTCCCCTTCGCGGCCCTGCTCAAGGTCTTCTTCGAGAGCCACGACCCGACCCAGGGCATGCGCCAGGGCAACGATGTCGGCACGCAGTACCGCTCCGGCATCTACACCACGACCGAGGCCCAGCTCGCGGCCGCCAGGGCGACCGCCGCCGCCTACAGCAAGAAGCTCGCCGCTGCCGGCATGGGCCGGGTCACGACCGAGATCGCCCCCGCCGGCGCGTTCTACTTCGCCGAGGACTACCACCAGCAATACCTGGCGAAGAACCCGATGGGCTATTGCGGGCTCCGCGGCACCGGCGTCGCCTGCGCCATCGACACCGCTGAAGCCATGACGCCCGCCTGATCGCCTGATATGACCCTCCGGTGCCCGCGCACCGGAGGCCCTTGCCCATGTCCGTCCTGCAGCAGACCCTGGCCGCCCGCATCGACCAGGCCCTGGCGAGGGAGCCCGCTGACCTCGTCATCCGCGGCGCCTGCCTGCTCAACACCGCCACCGGCCGGATCGAGGGCCCGATGGATATCGCCATCGCCGGCGACACCATCGTCGGCACGCACGGCGTCTACGAGGGCCTGCACGAGATCGACGCTGCCGGCCGCATCGTCGCCCCCGGCTTCATCGACACCCACGTCCACGTCGAAAGCTCCATGGTCCTGCCGGCCGAGTTCGAGCGGGGTGTCCTGCCCCGCGGCACCACCACGGCCATCTGCGACCCGCACGAGATCGCCAACGTCATCGGCCTCGAGGGCATCACCTACTTCATCGAGGCGAGCCGCCAGCTCGCCATGACGATGAAGGTCAATCTCAGCTCCTGCGTCCCCGCCACCGACCTCGAGACCGCCGGCGCCAGGCTGGAGGCCGACGACCTCCTGCCGCTGCTCGCCGACCCCGCCGTCATCGGCCTCGCCGAGCTCATGAACTTCCCGGGCGTCATCCACAAGGACCCCGGCATGCTGGCCAAGCTCGAGCGCTTCCACGGCCAGCATATCGACGGCCACAGCCCGCTGCTGCGCGGCAGCGAGCTCAACGCCTATCTCGCCACGGGCGTGCTGACCGAGCACGAGTGCACCAGCCTCGAGGAGGCCGAGGAGAAGCTCGCCAAGGGCATGCACATCCTGCTCCGCGAAGGCTCCATCGCGAAGAACGTCACCACCCTCGCCCCCGTCATCACCGAGGCCACCTGGTCGCGCTGCGCCTTCTGCACCGACGACCGCAACCCGCTCGAGATCCGCGAGGAAGGCCACATCGACCACGCCATCCGCCTCGCCATCCGCGCCGGCACACCCGCCATCCCCGCCTACCGCGCCGCCACGCTTGGCGCTGCCCTGGCCTTCGGCCTGCGCGACCGTGGCCTGATCGCCCCCGGCAGGCGCGCCGACCTCGTCATCCTCGACGATCTGGAGGAGGTCCGGGTCGCCGAGGTCGTGGTCGGCGGCCGTCTGGCCCGCGACGCCCTGGCCGAGCCCCGCACCCACCCCACGGCCCCCGGCTACCGCAGCGTCCGCCGCGAGCCCGTCACCGCCACGGACCTCGCCCTCGACGGCAGCCGGCGGACGCACGTCATCGGTGCTCTCCCCTTCTCCCTCCTCACCGACCACCTCGAAGCCATCCCCGCCGAGGACAAGGAGATCGCCCGCCTCTGCGTCCTCGAGCGCCACGGCGTGAACGGCAATATCGGCAAGGGCTGGGTCAAAGGCTTCGGCCCCATCCGCGGTGCCATCGCCACCTCCATCGGCCACGACAGCCACAACCTCATCACCGTCGGCGACGACCCCGCCGACATGGCGAAGGCCACGAACCACCTGATCGAGCTGCAGGGCGGTGCGGTCGTCGTCCGCGACGGCAATGTCCTCGCCGACCTCCCGCTCCCCGTCGCCGGCCTCATGTCCGACCAGGACCTCGCCTTCGTCGACGAACGCCTCGTGGCGCTGCGCCAAGCCGCCCGCGACATCGGTTGCACCCTCCAGGAGCCCCTTCTCCAGCTCGCCTTCCTGCCGCTCCCGGTGATCCCGCACCTGAAGCTGACGGACCGGGGTTATGTGGCGGCGGGGCCGGAGGGCTTGCGGCTGCTGCCGTGACCGATCGGCACGCCAGAGTGCGACCCTTCGCAACTCCACCCTGCCATGATATCATGGTTACGTAATCACGTAATTTCCGTGGGACTCATCGTCGAAAGGACGCAGGCCATGTCCCTGGTCAAGGTGATCCGGCATGGGCAGGTCACGCTGCCGGCCGCGATCCGCAAGAAGCTGCGCGTCGAGGAAGGCGATTACCTCGAAGCCGAGATCGTCGAGGGCGCCGTCGTGCTGCGGCCCAAAACGGTAATCGACCGCGCCAGTGCCTGGAACGAGATCAAGGAGATCGTGCAGGAGAAGAAGTGGGTCGGCCCCGAGCTGTCGGAGGACGACCTCCTGGCGATGATCGACGACGACGTCCACCGCCGGCGCGCGGAATCCGATGAAGGCGGTTCTCGATAGCTCGGTGCTGGTCAGCGCCTTCTTCTCGCCGAACAGCACCTCCGCCCATCTGCTCGAACACGCCAGCGAAGGTGCGTTCACCTTGTGCCTCTCCCAGGAAATCCTCGAGGAGACACGCGGCGTTCTCATGCGCGATCGTCATCGAGTGCGACTGCGCTATGCACCCGAGCAGGCGACCTCGCTACTGCGATCTGCTCCTAAGGGTCGCGGAATGCGTCGAGGAGCAACTGCCTGACCTCCGTGTCGTGCCGCTCGATCCAAAGGACGACATGATCATCGCGACCGCCGTCGCCGCCAGCGCCAACTACCTCGTCACCGGCGACCGCCGCCACCTGCTGCCTATCGGTACCTACGCGGGCATCCACATCGTCACGCCACGGGACTTCCTCGATCTTCTCATCAACCATAGAACATAGAACTCTGCCACCCAATCCTCATCTGATCTTGATTACCATAAACCAATAAATCATCTCATCTATTTATTCTACGAATTCTATCGGTCTCTTATTTTATCATTATTTTATCATCGGCCAGACCGATGATGTAGCCACGCTCAAAATCGTTTTGCGGGTCATTTCTTTGCTTGCGTGGTTGACGTGGGCACCTCGGCATGCGCGGATCGCGACTGGAGCCTGATGTTTGCTTGTAACCAGTAATGTATCCTCTCGCAAATTCATCACAGAACTCGCTCGCAGCTGCAAACGGACTATTTGCAACGACGGCTGTCAGCACCCCGATCCAAAGCGCGAATTTCATCGATTAAGGCCTCGCTGGCAGGCAGTCCGCCGCATCTCTCATGACTTGCTGCCTGAATTTGGCCATCAAACTACAAAAATGTGTAAGCCAGAGGGACAAAGAAGAAGGCGCCGGCACTTTTCGCATCCACTAAACTAGACTGTAACTGTTGCATTCACGCGCAAATCGCAACGCCCCCACGCCCTCCCTCAAACCTGCAGCCGCGACCTGACCGGCTCCGTGATATCCGTCGGGTTGGCGAGGATGGCCTCGATCGCCACCGTCACCCCGGCCGTCGCGGTTTCGGCGGACATGCTCGGCAGACCCAGGTTCTCGTCGCGGGCCGCGACCTCGGGCAAGGCCGGCAGGTGGATCCAGCCGGCGCGGATGGGCAGGCTTCGGGTCGCGATGTGGTGCAGCACGCCGTACATCAGGTGGTTGCAGCAGAACGTGCCGGGCGCGTCGGAAATGTCGGCAGGGATGCCGGCGCGGCGCATGGCGCGCACCATGGCGCGGATCGGCAGAGTGGCATAGTAGGCCGCCGGGCCGTCCGGGGCGGTCGGCTCGCCCTGCATGGCGACGCCGGCATTGTCGAGGAGGCCGTAGCGCGTGCCGTCGTTCAGGTTCTGCGCGATCCGCTCGACGGTGACCATGGCCCGGCCGGTGAACTCGCCGAGCATCACGACGACCTCCGGATCGAGCTCGCCAATGGCCGCCACGGTGCTCTCGATCGAGACGAAGAAGCTGTTCGGCACGATCCGGCTCGCGATCACCGCATCGCCGAACCGCCGGCCGTCCAGCCGCTCTGGCCACGGCCTCGGCCGGGTTGACCGGTGTGTTGCCGTAGGCCTCGTAGCCCGTGACGAGGATCGTGCCCATCGCTGCCCCCGGACGTCAGAGAACGGGAGCCGGCGTCATCCCCGCAACCGCGCGCCGACCCTCCGGCACCTTACGGATAGTACCCCACACCGCACATCTGCCCGCCCACCAGCGTCACGTAGGACGCCTTCGGCAGCGGCTCCGTCCCGCCCGGGCGGGGCCAGAGATACTCGACGGTGTTGAACTCGCCCTCGACCGCACTCTCGTAGAACGCGACGCCGAACTTCGTGCCCGCCACGTCGGTGAGCTCGCGCACATCTCGACCGACCAGCCCGGGATCGGCGCCATGAGCGCTCATCAGCCCGTCCGGGCCACCGCAGAAGACGTAGAGGTCGCGGTCCTTGAACGGTGCCTCGCCAGCCGTGAAGGCGGCGAGTGCTGCGGCCTCGTCGGCCTCGAGCGCTACGACCGCCTGCTCCAGCATCGCCCGCGCCTCGTCGGCGCTGCCGAACTCCTGGGCCATAGCGGACCCGGCGGCGACCGCCAGCGCCAGGGCCGACGCCATCAGGACGGAACGCATGTCACCTCCCCGCGATGAAGTATCCGGCTATGACTTCTGCTGTCGGGCCCATTCGGCGTCAAGCCAAACTACCGCCGCGATCTTTCGGTCTACAGGTCGAGGACGTCCCCCTCCGGCAGGGTCTCCGCCCGGAGCAGGTCGAGGATCCGGCCGGCGATCGTCTCGGGCGGCGTCTGCGCTGCCTTGCTCTCGCCGGGGAACGCTGCCGCCCGCATAGCGCTCCGCATGGGCGGGGGCGCCACGAGGCGGACCCTGAGCGGAGTCTGGCGGACCTCGGCGGCGAAGGCCAGGACCAGCGCCTCCATCGCCTGCTTCGTCGCCGCGTAGGTGGCGAGATAGGGCCGGCCGCGGGCGGCCAGGCGATCCGTCAGGAAGAGGGCACGCCCGGCCGGGGCCGCCACCAGCAGCGGTGCCAGGGTCGCGATCAGCGCCTGCGTCGCCAGCACGTTGACCTCCATGGCCTGGCGCAGGCTCGCCGTGTCGAGCTGGGCGGTCGGCATCAGCTTGCCCAGGAGTGCCGCGCAGTGGACCAGCCCGTCGAGCCGCCCGAAGCGCTCGTAGATCGAAGGGCCGATCGGCAGGAGCTTGTCCGTGTCGGCGAGATCGAGCGGCACCAGCGTGGCCGGCCGGCCGCTCACGGCCTGCACTTCGTCATCGAGCTCCTCGAGCCGCACCCGGCGCCGCCCGGTGGCGACGACCTGCGCCCCCGCCCCGGCCAGGGCCAGCGCCACCGCCCGGCCGAGCCCGCTCCCGGCACCGGTCACGAGGACGACCCGCCCGTCCATCGGCGGAACGTCAGCGCTCATGCTGGAGGAAGGTCAGCTGCCGGTCGCGCCCGCCATCCTCGGCATCGGCGAGGCGGGTCGGGTAGTCGCCGGAGAAGCAGGCGTCGCAATATTGCGGCCGGGCGGGGTCCCTGCCGGCCTCGCCGACCGCCCGGTAGAGGCCCTCGATCGACAGGAATGCCAGGCTGTCGACGCCGATCAGGCGGGCCATCTCGTCCAGCGTGTGCTGGGCGGCGAGCAGCTTGCTGCGTTCCGGCGTGTCGACGCCGTAATAGCAGCTGTTCATGGTCGGTGGGCTGGCGATGCGCATGTGGATCGCGGTGGCGCCCGCTGCGCGCACCATGTTGACGATCTTGGTCGAGGTCGTGCCGCGCACGATGCTGTCGTCGACCAGCACCACCGACTTGCCGGCCAGGGTCGACCGGTTGGCATTGTGCTTCAGCCGCACGCCGAGGTGGCGGATGTTGTCGGTCGGCTCGATGAAGGTCCGGCCGACATAGTGGTTGCGGATGATGCCGAGCTCGAAGGGCAGTCCCGCTTCTTGGGCGAAGCCGATGGCGGCGGGCACGCCGCTGTCCGGCACGGGCACGACCACATCGGCGTCCGCCGGCGCCTCGAGCGCCAGCTCCCGGCCGATCTCCTTGCGCACGTCGTAGACGCCGCGCCCCTCCACCAGGCTGTCGGGCCGGGCGAAATAGACATACTCGAAAATGCAGAACCGACGCGGCGTGCGGGCGAACGGGAAGAGCGAATGCAGGCCCGCCTTGTCGATCAGGATCACCTCGCCCGGCAGCACGTCGCGCACCAGCTCGGCGCCGATGATGTCGAGCGCACAGGTTTCGGAAGCGAGGATCAGCGCGTCGCCGAGGCGCCCGAGAACCAGCGGGCGCACGCCCAGGGGGTCACGCGCGCCGATGATGCCGTCGTCGTAGACGCCCACCAGCGAATAGGCGCCCTCGACCTGGTGGAGGGCGTCGATCAGCCGCTCGACGATGCTCCGCTGGCCCGATCGCGCGATCAGGTGGACGAGAACCTCGGTGTCGCTCGTCGACTGGAAGAGGCAGCCGGCCTCGACCAGCCGCCGCCTTAGGCCGAGCGCGTTGGTGAGGTTGCCGTTATGGGCGATGGCGAGGCCGCCGAAGGCGAAATCGCCGAAGAAGGGCTGCACGTTGCGCAGCACCGAGCCGCCGGTCGTGGCATAACGGTTGTGGCCGATGGCGGCATGGCCCGGCAGGCCGTCGACCACATGCGGGTCGCTGAAGCTGTCGCCGACGAGGCCGGTGGCGCGGAACGCATTGAAATGGGCGCCGTCGAAGCTGACGATCCCGGCCGCCTCCTGCCCCCGGTGCTGCAGGGCATGCAGGCCGAGAATGGCGTGCGCGGCAGCATCGGGATGGCCGTAGATGGCGTAGACGCCGCACTCCTCGCGCCACCGGTCGGCATCATCCCTGGTGTCGATGGCGGCGTCCATGGCGGCGTCGCTCCGACCGGCGCCGCTCATTCGGCCTTGCCCTGGATCAGCGCATCCATGCCCTGGCGAACGAGCTCCCCATAACCCGTCTCGCCACTGCCACCCTCGGCGCTGCCGCCGTTCCGCCCGTCACGCACCCGGCGCGCCTCCTCCGCCGCCCGTGCCGCCGCCTCGGTGGCGGCTGCCTTCGAACCATCGAGAATGCCCGGCGGCAGGAACTGCGCCAGCCAGTCGGCGCCGTTCGCGACCGAAGGCTGGAGCTTGGCGTCCATGATCCAGTCGGGCTGCTGCTCCTTGGCGATGATGGCCGTGCCGACGAGATAGGCGGCACAGACGATCAGCACCCCGCGCGCCGCACCGAAGACCACGCCGAGCAGCTTGTCGAGCGGCCCGAGGAAGCTGCCGGAAACCGCCCGGCCGATCAGGCCGGTGACGATCTTCAGGACGAGGAACGGCACGAAGAAGACGATGGCCACGGTCGCCGCATCGGCCAAAAGCTCGTTGCCGATGGCGTCGGTGACCATGGGTCTGACCGGCGCGAAGGCATAGACCGCGACGACGATGGCGCCGATCCAGCTGAGCAGGCCCAGGATCTCGCGCACGGCGCCCCGGCTGAGCGCCAGCAGGGTCGAGAGCAGGATGATGCCCGCGACGATGATATCGAAGAGCGTGATGGGAAGATCGTTCATGCAGTGCCCGCTTCCGGCGGCAAAAAGTTCATGACGGCCAGAAGCTCGTCCAGCCGCGACAGCTCGTCCATCGCCAGCCCCGCACCGGCATCGCCCCGCCGGCTGCGCGGTGCGACCACCCGCTCGAAGCCGAGCTTGGCTGCTTCCTTCATGCGCGCCTCGCTGTTGGCGACGGCCCGCACCTCACCACCGAGGCCGACCTCGCCGAAGAACACCGTCATCCGCGGCACGGCCCGATCGGCGAGCGAGGATATGAGGGCCGCGGCCACCGCGAGATCCGCCGCAGGCTCGGTGATCCGCAGGCCACCCGCGACATTCAGATAGACGTCGCGGTTGCCCATCACAGGCCGCACCGCGCCTCGAGCACCGCCAGCAGCATGGCCAGCCGGCCGGCGTCCCAGCCGACCACGGCCCGGCGCGGCGTGGCGAGCGGGCTCGCCGCCACCAGCGCCTGGATCTCGACCAGCACGGGCCGGCTGCCCTCCATGCCGGCGAAGACGGCAGCCCCGCTCACATCGGCGTCGCGCCCGGCGAGGAAGAGGGCGGAGGGGTTGGCCACGGGCTCCAGCCCGCTCTCGCGCATCTCGAAGACGCCGATCTCGTTGGCCGGGCCGAAGCGGTTCTTGACGGCGCGCAGCAGACGGAACTGGTGGCCGCGCTCGCCCTCGAAATAGAGCACCGTGTCGACCATGTGCTCGAGCACCCTGGGCCCCGCGATCTGGCCCTCCTTGGTGACATGCCCGATCAGCAGCAGCGCGGCGCCGCGCCGCTTGGCGAAGCGGGTCAGCGCCTGGGCCGAGGCGCGGAGCTGCGTGACCGTGCCGGGGGCCGGGTCCAGCGCCTCGAGATAGACCGTCTGGATCGAATCGATGATGAGGAGGTCGACCGGCGGGCCGGTCTCTAGCGTGCCCAGGATCTCGTCCACGGACGTGCCGGAGGCGAGCTCGACCGACGCTTTCGACAGGCCGATGCGCTCCGCGCGCATGCGGATCTGCTCGATCGATTCCTCGCCGCTCACATAGACGACGCGCTTGCCATCGAGCGCCAGCCTGGCGGCCGCCTGCAGCGTCAGGGTCGACTTGCCGATCCCGGGATCGCCGCCGACGAGAATGGCGGAGCCGGCCACGAGGCCGCCACCCACCGCCCGGTCCAGCTCTCCGATCCCGGTGACGAGCCGCTGCACCGGCTGGCCGGTGCCCTCGAGGCTGACGAGGTCGAGCCCGCGCCGCGAGCGCCGCTTGACCGGCGCACCCTTGGCGAGCGGCTCCGACGTCTCCTCGACCAGCGTGTTCCAGGCACCGCAGCCGTCACAGCGCCCGCTCCACTTGGGCTGGACGCTGCCGCAGCTCTGACAGACGAACTGGACCCGGGTGCCGGCCATCAGGCAGTCACGGGGTCACCCACCTGCGGGGACCTTCTGCCCGACATCGATCGGCCCGTCGGCGTGCCCCCGGATGAACTGCTCGACATAGGGATTGCCGCTGTCCTCGATCGACGCCACCGGGCCTTCCCAGATGATGGCCCCGTCATAGAGCATGGCGACCCGGTCGGCGATCTTGCGCACGCTGCCCATGTCGTGGGTGATCGAGAGGGCGGTGGCGCCGAGCTCCGAGACGCAGGCACGGATCAGGTCGTTGATGACGTCCGACATGATCGGGTCGAGGCCGGTCGTCGGCTCGTCGAAGAAGATGATCTCGGGCGCGGTGCAGATGGCGCGTGCCAGGCCCACCCGCTTCTTCATGCCGCCCGAGAGCTCGCTCGGGTACTGGTCGGCCACGGCCGGGCTCAGGCCGACCTTCGCCAGGGTTTGGATGGCCCGCTCGCGTGCCTGCGGCCGCTCGGTCCGCTCGGCCGCCATCAGGCCGAACGAGACGTTCTCCCAGACCGGCAGGCTGTCGAAGAGCGCCGCCCCCTGGAACAGCATGCCGAACTTCTTGCGCAGCGCCGTCAGCTGCCGCGAGCCGGCGCCCACCACCTCCTCGCCGTCGACCTGGATCGAGCCGGCATCGGCGTCGAGCAGCCCGAGGATGCACTTCAGGAGCACCGACTTGCCGGTCCCCGAGCCGCCGATCACGACCACCGACTGGCCCTGCGGCACGTCGAGGTCGAGGCCGCGCAGCACATGGTTCGAGCCGAAGCTCTTGCGCAGCCCGCGGATGCGGATCTTCGGTGCGGGGCTGCTCATCGGCTGAAGAAGGCCTCGGTGATGAAGTAGTTGGCGGTGAGGATCAGGATCGAGGCGCTGACCACTGCCCGGGTGGTCGCCATGCCGACACCTTGTGCTCCGCCCTCGCTGTTGTAGCCGTGATAGCAGCCCATCAGGGCGATGATGAAGCCGAAGACGGCGGCCTTGGCGAGGCCGGACACGACGTCCTGCATCTCGAGATACTCGAACGTCCGATTCAGGTACTCGACCGGCCCGAAGCCGAGCTTGTGCACGCCCACCAGATAGCCGCCCATCACGCCGATCACGTTGGCCACGACGACGAGCAGCGGCAGGGTGATGAAGCCGGCGATCAGGCGCGGGAAGACGAGGTAGCGGAGCGGATCCGTGGAAAGCGTGGTAAGCGCGTCGATCTGCTCGGTCACCCGCATGGTGCCGAGCTCGGCGGCCATCGCGGCCCCGACCCTGCCCGCCACCATCAGCCCGGCGAGCACCGGCCCGAGCTCGCGCACCATCGAGAGCACGACGATGGTGGCCACCGCACCTTCCGCCTCGAACCGCGAGAAGCCCGTGTAGCTCTGCAGCGCCAGCACCATGCCGGTAAAGATCGCCGTGAGCCCGACGACCGGCAACGAGTAGAAGCCGATCTCGATCATCTGTCGCCAGAGCTGGCGCCAGTAGAACGGGCCGACAAAGCCGTTGGTGAGCGCCGCCCCGGCGAAGAGGCTGATGCGGCCGACGGTGCTCGCGATGCCGATGAACGCAGCACCGGTCGCCTGCAGGGGATTGATCATGCGCCGGTCGATTCCAGGTAGACGCGGCGAAAACGATGCCCGAGGCGAGTAAGTAGCTCGTAGCCGATCGTGCCGGCGGCCTCCGCCACCCGGTCGATACCGCCAGGCCCGGCGAGCAGCTCGACCGGCGTGCCGGCCTCGACCTCGTGCTCATCCAGCGCCGTCACGTCGAGTGTCATCAGATCCATCGATATCCGCCCGACAATCGGCACTTCACGGCCGGCGATCATGGCGACGCTGCCGGCGCCCGCTGCGCGCATGTAGCCGTCGGCATAGCCGACGCCCACCGTGGCAATTCGTGAGCCGCTGCTCGTCGCATGAGCGGCGCCGTAGCCCACTGTGCCGGGAGCGTCAAGGCGGTGCACCTGGAGCACCGGCGCCCTGATGCGCACGACCGGCCGCATCGGGTTGGCCCGCCCCGGCGTCGGGTTGATGCCGTAGAGGGCGGCGCCGGGCCGGAGCAGATCGAAGTGATAGGCGGGGCCGAGGAAGATGCCCGAGGAGTTGGCGAAGCTCCGCGGTGCCCCCGGCAGCCCGCGGCTCATCTCGCCGAAGCGGGCCGCCTGGAGCGCGTTCATCGGGTTCGCCGTTTCCTCGGCGCAGGCCAGATGGCTCATGACCAGTGCCACATCGATGGCACGCAGCCGATCCGCGTCCAGTTCGGCCGCCTCGGCCACGGAGAGCCCCAGCCGGCACATGCCCGTATCGAGGTGCAGGGCCGCCGGCAGAGGCCGCCCGAGGCGCCGCCCGGCCTCGCCCCAGAGCTCGATCTCACCCGGCGTGTTCAGCACCGGCACCAGGGAGGCTACGACGAAATCCTCGACCTCGCCATGCCCCGGCCCTTCGAGCACGAAGATCCGCGCCTCGGGCACATGACGCCGCAGCGCCACGCCTTCGGCGAGTCGTGCCACGAAGAACTCCTCGCAACCGGCAGCCCATAGCCGGCTCGCGACACGCTCGGCGCCGAGCCCGTAGGCGTCGGCCTTGACCACGCCTGCGACCCGGCAGCCACCGGCCTCGGCCCGGAGCCTGGCGTAGTTGGCGGCGATCGCGTCCAGATCGACGAGCAGGGCGGCTTCGGGCATCGCCGCTCAGCCACCCTCGATGTATTCGGCGGTCTCGAGATTGCGGAACCGGCCAAAGGCCGGGTCGAACTGCACCTGCACGGTGCCGATCGGCCCGTTGCGCTGCTTGGCGATGATGATGTCGGCCTTGTTGTGCGCCCGGTCGCAGCGGTCGAGCCACTCGCGGTGGCGCAGCTGGAACTTCTCGAGGCTCTCGCCCTCGCGCTGCTGTGGTGCGGATCGCGAGAGGTAATACTCCTCGCGATAGACGAACATCACCACATCCGCGTCCTGCTCGATCGAGCCGGATTCGCGCAAGTCCGAGAGCAGCGGCCGCTTGTCCTCGCGCTGCTCGACAGCACGGCTGAGCTGCGAGAGGGCGAGCACGGGGATGTTCAGCTCCTTGGCGATCGCCTTGAGCGCCTGGGTGATCTCCGAGATCTCCTGCACCCGGTTGGTGCCGGCATAGGCGCTCGAGCCGCGCATCAGCTGCAGGTAGTCGACGACCAGGAGCGACAGGCCCTCCATGCGCATCAGCCGCCGCGCCCGGCTGCGCAGCGCCGCCACTGAAAGTGCCGGCGTGTCGTCGATGAACATCGGCCGCGCCGCCAGGGCCTGGCTGGCCGCCACGACGCGCTGCCACTCGCGATCGTCGCGCAGCTGGCCGCGGCGCAGCTCGTCCGAGCCGATCTGCGCCTCGGCCGACAAAAGGCGCATGGCGAGCTGCTCGGCCGACATCTCGAGGCTGAAGATGCCGGCCGTGTAGTTCTCGTGCTTGAGGCGCTCGCCATCGGTGCCGACGGCCTTCTGCGTCGCCGCGTTGGCGGCGATGGTCACTGCCAGCGCCGACTTGCCCATGCTCGGGCGACCGGCGAGTATCAGGAGGTCCGATGGCTGGAGCCCGCCCAGGATCCGATCGAGGCTGTCCAGCCGCGACGGCACGCCAGTCACCTCGCCGACCTTCGAATAGGCCGATTCGACCAGCCGGATCGTGCTGGTCAAGACTGTCGGGAAGGCGCGAAAGCCGCTCCTGATCTCGCCCTCCTGGGCGAGCCCGAAGAGCTGCTGCTCGGCGATCTCGATCTGCTCGGACGCGGCTTCGGGCGTTTGCGGGTCGTAGGCGCGGAGCACCATTTCCTCGCCAACCCCGATCAGCCCCCGCCGCACCGCCAGGTCGTGGATGATCTGGCCGAAGCTCACCGCGTTGATGATCGTTTCCGCGGCCCGGGCGATGCGCCCGAGATACTGCGCGCCATCCAGCTCCTTGAGCGCCGGGTCCTCGTCGAAGAGGTGGAAGAGCGAGCGTGCATCCGCGAGCTGGCCCCGCCCGATGCGCTCGGCGCAGGCGGCGAAGATGCGCTGGTGGACCGGCTCGAAGAAATGCTCGGCCTTCAGGAACTCGCTGACCCGGTGGAAGGCCTCGTTGTTGACGAGAACCGCCCCGAGCAGCGCCTGCTCGGCCTCCAGGTTGTGCGGCTGGGTGCGCATCTGGGGCATCGCCCCGCCGCCGGGCTCCCGGTCGTCACCCTGCATGGCTGTGTCCCGGCCCATGAGCCACGTTCTCAGCCCTCCATCTTGAGGGCGGCGAGGAAGGCCTCCTGCGGTATCTCGACATTGCCGATCTGGCGCATCCGCTTCTTGCCGGCCTTCTGCTTTTCCAAAAGCTTGCGCTTGCGGGTGATGTCACCACCGTAGCACTTCGCCGTAACGTCCTTGCGAAAGGCGGAGATCGTCTCCCGGGCGATGACCTTGCCGCCGATCGCCGCCTGGATGGCGATCTTGAACATCTGCCGCGGGATCAGCTCCTTCAGCTTCTCGCAGAGGGCGCGGCCGCGCTTCTCGGCCATCGAGCGGTGGACGATGAGCGCCAGGCTGTCCACCGGGTCGGTATTGACCAGGACGGACAGCTTCACGAGGTCGCTCTCGCTCATGCCGTCGAGCTGGTAGTCGAAGCTGGCATAGCCGCGGCTCACCGACTTCAGCCGGTCGTAGAAGTCGTAGACCACCTCGTTGAGCGGCAGGCGGTAGACCAGCATGGCCCGCGTGCCGACATAGGTGAGGTCGAGCTGGACGCCACGCTTCTCGGTGCAGAGCTCGAGCACCTTGCCGAGATAGTCGTCGGGCACGAGGATCGTCGCCTTGATCCAGGGCTCCTCGACCAGCTTGATCTTCGTCGGGTCCGGGTAGTCCGAGGGGTTGTGCAGCTCGAGGATCTCGCCGGTGGTCAGATGCAGCCGGTAGACGACCGAGGGTGCCGTGATGACGAGGTCGAGGTCGAACTCGCGGTCCAGCCGCTCCTGGATGATCTCGAGATGCAGCAGGCCGAGGAAGCCGCAGCGAAAGCCGAGGCCGAGCGCCCCGCTGCTCTCCGGCTCGTACTCGAAGCTGGCGTCGTTGAGCCTGAGCTTGCCGAGGCTGTCCCGCAGATCCTCGTAATCGGCGGCGTCGACCGGGAACATGCCGCAGAAGACCACCGGCTGCGACGGGCGGAACCCGGGCAGGGGCTCGGCAGCCGGCCGCTTCTCCTCGGTGATCGTGTCGCCCACCCGGGCGTCGGCGATGTCCTTGATGGCGGCCGTGATGAAGCCGACCTCGCCCGGGCCGAGCTCGTCGACGAGGAGCGGCTTCGGCGTGAACACGCCGACCCGGTCCACCTGATGCGCGGCGCGCGTGCCCATCATCAGGATGCGGCTGCCCTTGCGGATGACACCCTCGCGCACCCGGATGAGGGTGACGACCCCGAGATAGGCGTCGTACCAGCTGTCGACGATGAGCGCCTGCAGGGGTGCCGCCACCTCGCCCTGCGGCGGCGGCAGGCGCTCGACGATGGCTTCCAGCACCGTGTCGACGCCGAGCCCGGTCTTGGCCGAGATCATCAGCGCGTTGTCGGCCTCGAGACCGATGATGTCCTCGATCTGCTGCCTGATGCGGTCGGGCTCGGCGGCCGGCAGGTCGATCTTGTTGAGCACCGGCACGATCTCGTGGTCGGCCTCGATCGCCTGATAGGCATTGGCCAGGGTCTGCGCCTCCACGCCCTGGGTCGCATCGACCAGCAGCAGCGAGCCTTCGCAGGCGCGCAGGGAGCGGCTGACCTCGTAGGCGAAATCGACGTGGCCCGGCGTGTCGATGAGATTGAAGACGTAGTCGCGCCCGTTCTTCGCCGTGTAGCGCAGCCGCACGGTCTGCGCCTTGATGGTGATGCCGCGCTCGCGCTCGATATCCATCGAATCGAGCACCTGCGCCTGCATCTCGCGATCGGCGAGACCGCCGCATTTCTGGATGAGCCTATCGGCGAGCGTCGACTTGCCGTGGTCGATATGCGCGATGATCGCGAAATTGCGGATGTGCGAGAGGTCGGTCATGGAGCAGGCTTGTCCTCGAGCCAGGCGGTCTGGAGATCGCGACGTCCGTCTATGATGCGCAGGATCTGCACGCGCTCATCGAGCTCGCGGTAGAAGACGAGATAGGGCCGTCGGACGAAGCACCGCACCCCCTTGCCGAAAGACGGGCGAAGCGTCCCCAGAGCCGGCAGCTCGGCGATCCGCTCCACCACATCGAACAGGCCGCGCAGCACGTCCCGTGCCCGATCGACGCCCGAATCGGCGACGATCCAGGCACGGATGCGGCGCAGGTCGCGGGCCGCCGCATGGGCGAGCAGCGCTCGCTGGGGTCGCTTCATTCGCGCGGGTCATCGAACCTCGAGGGACCGTCGGCGAAAAGCTCCGCAATCAATTCCTCGTTGAACTCCACGAGCTCACCACGATCCGCCTCGGCCCTGGCTTCCGCCACCGCCCGCTTCAGCCAGTCCAGCTTGGCCTCCTCGGCCGCCTCGTGCCACTCCATCGAGTAGAGCACGGCCACCGGCTTGCCGTTCTTCTCGATGGTCACGGGCGCCTTCTGCGCCTCCATCAGAAGCTCGCCGAAATGGTTCTTG